>CAIKZO010000069.1 GCA_903832005.1 Enhydrobacter aerosaccus
CCTATGCGGTTCAACCAGAGATCGAGCGCCCGCCACCCCGGGGGTGGCCGACTTCAAATCGGAATCGGTGGCCGGCTTGGATCGGAACAGGTGGCCGACTTCAAATCGGAATCGGTGGCCGACTTGCGCCGGAATCCGCAGCTTGAGCGAAGCCGCCTGAATGCCGCGGCTGATTCGGGTGGCTCAAGGCAGTAGGTGTGCTTCAACACATCGCTAGCTTCGCTCTGAGTGAGGGGAACATCGCTGATACTGAGGGCAGCGACGGCGTGACGCTCAGTCTCACTGAAAGTCTCGAATACGTCGGAGAGGATGAGTTCCTGTGCAGTCTCGACGATATGCGTACGGTCTTCGAGCGCGACGCAAAGCCGGTCGACGGCACCCTTGTAGCCTTCCGCCGCGATCTTAAGTGCGTTCTGGACGTAGAGCGGCAAACCGCCTGTTAGTTTCAGCAGGTGCTCATAATCTGAAAAGTTACCGCGGCATCCGAGTGACGATCCCTCAGCGGCAGCCGTGTCATTGGACCATCCTAGCAGCGGCTCAGCCTTCACGCCGAGCGTTGCCTCGATGCGCGCTATGGTGGCGCCTGGCTGAGCGAGAAGCACGAAACGCAAGTGTTCTGAGGCTCCGACTAGCGCAACTAAGTCGCTGGCGCTGACGCGGTGCGCGTTGTCCAACACCACGGTAACTGTGAGCTTGTCCTCAGCGAGGTGCCGACCAATTGCGAACAATATTTCGGTGCCGCTCGCGCCCGGCAATAATATTTTCCCCAGCTTGCCGCCGCGCGCTCCAAAAATCCGAGCTGCTAGCTCGCGAGCCACAGCACTGGCGAGGGCTGGACCGGAGATTTCGGCAATGTCGTAATAAGCCAGCCGATCTGATGTATGTAGTGCGGTTTGAGAAACCCAAGAAGTCTTCCCGGCTCCTGAAAAGCCCACCACTAGTCGCACGCGCTGCGTGCTAACGAGAGCTGGTTCGTTGTTCTGTGGGCGATATCGAAGCGGCGGTGCGGGAAAATCCTGCAGCTGAATGACAAGCTGTTCAAAAAGCGCTGGTAGATCTGCTGTCGCGAAGTTGTGCTTCGAATTTGGTTCGATGCCTGCTGCCGCCGCCGTGATGCGGCCAGCTAGCTTCCAAACGAGTGTCTCGGGAGCCAAGACGGAGAAGGGCAGGGTTTCCGCAGCTGACCGGCACGCATTGAAGGCGTCTGCGATGGTCTTGGACGGCTCGGGGAGCCCGTCGTCCGTCGTGCTCTGGCTTGGGTAAAGAATCATCACGTCTGACGGCCAAGCTTGGCCTTTTATCTGCTTAGATAGCTCCGGGCCAGGAAAGCTATTTGACACAATAGCGAATTGGCATGCGCCGCCTCGTCGGCCTTCGACGTGTTCGGTCCTGATTGCATCGAAGCGCGTCAACGCGCCATCGATGTCGCTGAAAATTAGACTAGATCCGCGCATTTTGATTTGCGCGTAGATTCTCCTGTCAGGGTAGACGAGTTCAACATCTTCATCATTCTCAACAACGACGTGCGTTACGCCGGCGCTGGGTGCATGAAACAAGCACTCGGCCACATAAAGATGTTGATAGAGAAAGCCGCGGTGGACGGCTTCGATCCGGGCAAGCTGGCGAACGTCTAAGTTGAAAGTATCCATATTTCCCAATTGTATCATCGTTCGAGAGCAAAGGGCGTGCGGCATTATCCAGAGGTGGTGTTAGAGTCTTGTACACAACCAAAAGAGAGCTTGTTCCGCAGCGAAATTATCTGAAATCGAGTTCGACATCTGTTCTTGTAGATGCTATATCCGCAATATTGTATATTGCGGATATAGCCATGCCCCTGGACGAATTGAACAATCTCCCCCAACCGGCCACCGACTGGCCGTCCCTCGACCCCAGCCTCCTCGGCGACGCCCGCCCCACGCCCACGGCGGCCTTCCCGATCCACCTGATCTCCGGCCGCTGGCGCACCTGGCTCGACGCCTCGTCCCGCGTCTTCGGCTCGGCCGACTATCTCGCGCACGGCCTGCTGGGCGGCGTGGCGGGGGTGGCCGGCGCGGGCATCCGGATCGAGGTCGTGCCGCACTGGCACGAGCCGCTGCTGCTCTGGCAGGCGCTGGTCGGCGGGCCGTCGAGCGGCCGGTCGGCGGCCTTCGTGCGGGTGCGGGCGCTGCTGGACGCGGTTGGCCCCGCCGACGAGGAGAGCGGCGAGGGCATGGGGCCGGCGCTGCCGGTCGATGGCGGGCTCGATCTGGTCGGCAGGCTGGTGGGCCACCGCGCGCAGGGCGTGCTGCTGTGGCGCTCGGAGCTGGGCGATTGGATGGCGGAGGCGCGCCGGCGGGCGGAGCGGCCGGCCTGGCTCGCCGGCTGGAGCGCGGAAACCGCCATGATCGGCGGCTGGCCGAAAGAGTGTTTCGCGGTCGGCATCGCGGGTGCGCTGTCGCCCGGCGCCGCTTTCGGGGACAGCGCGCTCGCCTCGCGCTTCCTCTATGTCTGGCCCGGGCGCGGCGCCGTGCCGTCGCTCGCCGACACGGAGGCGGACGACGCGGGCCTCGTGGCGCTGCTGCAGAAGATCGCCTTGCTCGCGGGCCATCGCGAGGCGCCCTGCACCGTGCCGCTCTCTGACGAGGGCGCGCGGCGGCTGGAAGCCCTGATGCCGGAGATCGCGCAGCGTGCGGAGGAGGCGGCCGACTCGGGAGCTGGAGAGGTGGCCGCCGAATGGATCGGCCGCGGCGTGGCGACGGTGGTGCGGCTGGCGGGCGTGCTCTCGCTGATGGAATGGGCGGAGACCGAGCTGGAATATCTGCCGGTCGGCACCGCGCACATCGAGGCCGCGTACGCGCTCTGGGCGGATTATTACCTGCCGCAGGCGTTGGCCGTGTTCGATCGCAACGCTGGCCGGGCGGGGGATCAGACGGCGCGCCGCGTGGTGCGCTGGCTGAAGCGGGTGCGGGCGCCCCAGGTCTCGCGCGAGGAGGTGCGGCGCGAGGCGCTGTGCCAGTCGGTCGATGCCGACGGCGCTGAAGAGGTGCTGGCGCGGCTCGAGGCGGCGGGGGTGTTGCGGGAGGTGGTGGCCAGCGGTTCGGCCAAGGGCGGCCCTCGACGGCGCCGGTGGGAGGTCAATCCGCTCCTTTGGCCGGCGGTTAGCGCAGTTAGCGCTACCCCGCTACCCCCTCTGCAGACGGAGGAAAGAACCCGCCGCCATTCGACGGCGGGCTCCCAACCTTCAGCGCGGAGTGTCGACTAGCGCGTGGTGCTGGTGGTGCGGGCGGTCCCGCCGGCACTTTCCTGCTTCAGCCTGTACATCAGCATGCTGCTCGAGCTCGTCGCGCCCTTGACGTTGTCGGCGACGTTGGGATCGCCACCGACCTGCAACGCGGGTCCGTTGGCACCGCCACGCGCGTCGCTCACGGTGAGGGCGCTGGACTGCGCCATCGCGGCGGAGCCGGACAGCAGCAGGACACCTGCACAAAGAAGGGATAGTTTGTTCATCGTTGATGCTCCTTCGACACCGGTATCGGTGCCGCGGGTGCAGTGCATCATCGATACGCAATGCGCCAGCGAAGGTGGCGTATAATGAGAATGCATAAAGCGAATGTCTTTCACGCCCGTGTGACGTGTCACGCGCGCACAGCGCCTTTATTTCGCCAGCACGATGTGCGTGGCGCGTGCCGTCGGCACATGCTCGACGGTCTTGTATCCCAAAGCGCGCAGATCGATGCCGCTGAACAGTGCTTCGCCCCGGCCGATCGCCACCGGCGCCATCGCAAGGTGGATCTCATCGACGTGGCCGGCCTGGATGTACTGCTTCACCGTCGCGACACCGCCCGCGATCTTGATGTCCTTCGTGCCGGCCGCCGCGCGTGCCTGTTTCAGCGCGCTCTCGATGCCGTCGGCAACGAAATGAAAGGTTGTGCCACCCTCCATCTCGATCGGCGGGCGCGGGTGATGCGTCAGCACGAAGGTCGGCGCGTGATAGGGCGGGTTCGGGCCCCACCAGCCCTTCCAACTATCGTCTGGCCAAGGACCGCGCACGGGGCCGAACATGTTGCGGCCCATGATGAAGGCGCCGAAGCCTGTCATGGCGCGCGTGCCGAAGTCGTTGTCGGGACCGGTTTCGCCGCCGCCCTTGCCGATCATCTCGCAGAAGAACCTGGTCGGGAAGAACCACTGGAACATGTCCGGCCCGTTCACGCCCAGCGGATTGTCCAGGCTCTGGTCGGCTCCCGCGCCGAAGCCGTCGAGGGAGACGCAGAAGCCGGCGACTCTGACTTTGGACATTTGTCGGTTCCTTTACTTGGCGAGAAGCGCGTCGAGTTGCGCGAACTGTTCGTCGGACATGTCGGGGGCGCCCGTCGTGTCGGTGACGGTGAGCCGGGTTTTGCCGTCGCGTTCCTCGAACGTGACCGTGGTGACGGCGCCGTTGCCGCTTTCCTCGTCATTCGTCCAGACGAGGCGGGCGTTCGGTGCCACCTCGATGTAATGGCCGAAGAACGCCATCGGCTGCTTCGCCTCGGGATGGCTGAACACGAAGCGGTACTTGCCGCCCGTCCGGGCATCGATCTCGCAGGACACGAAGGTGATGCCGGCAGAGGGCGGCGCCCACCATTGCTTCATGAGGGCGGGGTTCGTCCAGGCGGCGAAGACGCGGGCCGCCGGGGCGTTGAAGGTGCGGGTGATCATGACGTGGGTATACTAAACCACAAGGTTAACTGTCCATCGATTAACGTTAGAGGTCCTCTCCGCCGCGCAGCGGGGGAGAGGAAGGGACCCGTTGCGCAGCAACGGGGAGGTGAGGTGGTGCGCGATACGCGCGCGATGTGCGTGAGGACAGGGCGGTGGCCCACCTCACCCTCCCATCGCTTCGCGATGGGCCCCTCCCTCTCCCCCCGCGAAGACGCGGGCGGAGAGGTGGGATTTGAGCGCAAATTGTCGCCTCGACGAGCGGCTGCGGCGTCACTATGTACCGGCCCCATGATTCGTCTCGACAACATCAGCAAGCAGAACGGCCACCAGATCCTGTTCATCGACGCGTCGATGGGCCTCCAGAAAGGCGAGAAGGTGGGCCTGGTCGGGCCCAATGGCGCCGGCAAGACCACGATCTTCCGCATGATCGCCGGCACCGAGCCACCGGATGACGGTCAGGTGACGATCGAGGCCGGCATGACCATCGGCTACTTCAGCCAGGACGTGGGCGAGATGTCGGGCATGAGCGCGGTCGCCGCGGTGATGGACGGCGTCGGGCCGGTGAGCGCGCTCGCGACCGAGATGGCGGCGCTCGAGGCGGCGATGGGCGATCCCGACCAGGCGGACAAGATGGACGCGATGATCGAGCGCTATGGCGAGGTACAGGGGCGCTTCCAGGAGCTGGACGGCTATGCGCTCGAGGCGCGGGCGCGCGAGGTGCTCGCCGGTTTGAGCTTCAGCCAGGAGCGCATGGATGGCGACGTCGGCCTGCTGTCCGGCGGCTGGAAGATGAGGGTTGCGCTGGCGCGCATCCTGCTGATGCGGCCCGACGGCATGCTGCTCGACGAGCCCTCCAACCATCTCGATCTCGAGAGCCTGATCTGGCTGGAAGACTTCCTGAAGAAGTACGACGGCGCGTTGCTGATGACGTCGCACGATCGCGAGTTCATGAACCGCATCATCGGCAAAGTCGTGGAGATCGACGGCGGCCAGTTGATCACTTATTCGGGCGACCTCGATTTCTTCGACGAGCAGCGGGCGCTGGGCGAGAAGCAGCGCCAGGCGCAGTACGATCGCCAGCAGGCGATGCTGTCCAAGGAGCTGAAGTTCATCGAACGCTTCAAGGCGCGAGCCTCGCACGCGGCCCAGGTGCAGAGCCGGGTGAAAAAGCTCGACAAGATCGAGAAGGTCGAGCCGCCGCGGCGCCGCCAGTCGGTGCAGTTCGAGTTCCGCTCGCCGCCGCGCTCGGGCGACGACGTGGTGAGCTTCAAGGACGTGCACAAGGGTTACGGCACGCAGTCGATCTATGCGGGCCTCGATCTGCGCATGCGGCGCCAAGAGCGCTGGTGCGTGCTGGGCGCCAACGGGGCGGGCAAGTCGACGTTGCTGAAGCTGGTGGCGGGCGAGACCGAGCCGGACAAGGGCAGCGTGGCTCTCGGTGCGGCCGTGAAGATGGGCTACTTCGCGCAGCACTCGATGGACCTGCTCGACGGCGAGGACACGGTGTTCGAATCGCTCGATGCGTCGTTCCCGCAGGCGGGCACGGGCGCGCTGAAGTCGCTGGCCGGCTGCTTCGGCTTTTCCGGCGACGACGTCGAGAAGCCGTGCCGCGTGCTGTCGGGCGGCGAGAAGGCGCGGCTGGTGATGGCCAAGATGCTCTACGATCCGCCGAACTTCCTGGTGCTCGACGAGCCGACCAACCATCTCGACATGGCGACAAAGGAGATGCTGGTCACGGCGCTGGCGGAGTTCGAGGGCACGATGCTGTTCGTCTCGCATGACCGCCACTTCCTGGCGGCACTTTCCAATCGCGTGCTCGAGCTGACTCCCGAGGGTGTGCACCAGTACGGCGGCGGCTATACCGAATACGTCGAGCGAACGGGCCAGGAAGCGCCGGGGCTTCACCCCGGGGGCTAGCAGGGCCTATAAAGCGGGGAATGAGCCGGCACCGCGGGATCACGAGAAGACGACTGACCGGGCACGCCATCGCGGGCGCTGCCCTGGCCGGCGTTTCCCTGCAGAGCCGTCGGCTTCGCGCGCAGTCGGCGCAGGTGCTCAACGTGGGCTTGTTGCTGCCGCTGACCGGCTTCCTGGCGCAGAGCGGGCAGGCCTGCAAGCGCGGCGCCGATGTCGCCAACGACGTGTTCGCGGACTTGAAGATTCCGGTGCGAGTGGAGATCACCGCCTTCGACACCGAGTCCAAACCGGACACCGCACGGGTGCGGGCCGAAAAGGCGATCGACGCGGGCGCGCAGCTTCTCGTGGGCGCGGTGGAATCGAGCCAGACGATCGCGGTGGCCCAGGTTGCCGAGCGGCGCGGCGTGCCGCTGGTCGTGAACATCTCCGCGTCGCCGGCCATCACCGAGTCCGGCTACAAGTTCGTCGTCCGCAACTGCCCGACGGCGCCGATGCTTCTCTCGCAAGGCTTTGCGATGCAGAAGGAAATCTTCCGGGTGGCGGGCAGCGCGCCCAAGACCGCGGTGATCGTGGCCGCCAACGACACGTTCGGTGCGGCCATGACCAGCGGATTCAAGGCGACGTTCGCCAGGTTCGACATGCCGTACACGATCGTCGACACGATCACCTACGATCCGGCGGCGCTCGATCTGTCGAACGAGATCGCCAAGGCCAAGGCCACCAAGGCCGAGCTGTTGATGCCGATCTGCCGCCTGAACGACGGCCGGACGCTGATCCGCGAGCTGGTGAAGCAGCGCTGGGAGCCCGTGGTCATCAACACCGGCGGGCCCGGCACCTACGAGCGCGATTTCATCCGGTCGTTGGGTAAGTACAGCGAGTTCCTGCTGGCGATCGAGCCGTGGATGAACCCAAAGTCGCGGATGACCCGGTCGCTCGAAAGCCATCACGCCGCGCGCTTTGCCAACGAGCAATTCGATCTCGAGGCAGCCTTCACCTTCGAGGCGGTGCTGATCGCCGCGCAAGCGCGGCTCGCGGCCGGCACGGCGAAGCCGGAGGCGTTGATGGAAGCGTTGCGCCGGCTGAAGCTCGACGAGCACGTGATGGTCGGCGAGGCGATCCAGTTCGACGCGAAAGGACAGAACATCGGCTTCAAGGTGGCCGCGCTTCAGAACCTGAAGCGCAAACCCACCGTCGTGCTGCCCGTGGAAACAGCGGAGGCGGACCTCGTCTATCCGCAGCCGGGGTGGGGCGACGACAGGCGCGTATGAGGCTGAAGTGCTAGCTCTTTTCGTTTACGAGGACGGATCCTGGGAAGTCGACGGCGATCGGCGGCAGTTGCGCGCTCATGGGCGTCCCATCCCGATCGGCTCGCGCGCGTTCGAGATCATCGAGCGGCTGGCGGAGCGCGCGGGGCAGTTCGTCAGCAAGGACGAACTGCTGGCGCACGTCTGGCAGGGCATCGTCGTCGAGGAAAACACGCTGCGGGTCCATATCCACGCGATCCGCAAGGCGCTAGGACCGGACCGGACCCTTCTCACGAACTCCAGCGGCCGTGGCTATCGGCTGATCGGTCGCTGGAAGACCATGCCGGACAACGAGCTGCAGGTGGAACCGGGCTTCACGGAGCCGGTGCGCGAGCCCGAGTTGTCCGTTGCCAGCGGACTGCCGAGCTCGATAACGGAACTGATCGGCCGGACGGCCGCGCTGGCAAAGCTCCGCAACCTCGTCTCCGCCTTTCGCGTGGTGACGCTGACCGGCTCCGGCGGCATCGGCAAGACGGCGCTGGCGCTGGCCCTCGCGCGTGCCTTGACCGATGAGTTCGAGGGCGGCGTTTGCCTCGTCGAACTTGGCGCGCTGTCGAACCCCGACCTTCTGCCGTCGACGGTGGTTGCCGCTCTCGGATTGGGCAGCAGCGCCAAGGGGGGCACACCAGATGACGTGGCGAACATCATCGGCAGGGCGAGGCTCCTCGTGGTGCTCGACAATTGCGAGCACATGATCACCGCGGTGGCCGATCTCGCCGACGCGATCATCCGGCGGTGTCCGAACGCCTCTCTCCTGGTGACGAGCCGGGAAGTGATGAGGATTGCCGGCGAGCACGTGTTCCGTGTCCCCCCGCTTGCCGTCTCCGAGCGGGACCAGGACGAAGACGAGGCAGCGCCTGCCAGCAGTGCCGTGGAGCTCTTCGTCACCCGGATACAGGCGCTGGACGACCGCTTTCGGCTCAATGCGACAACCCTGCCCGCGGTGACCGCCATTTGCCGGCGTCTCGACGGCATTCCACTGGCAATCGAATTTGCCGCGGCCCGGGCCGCGACGCTGGGCATCCAATCGATCGTGGCGGGCCTGGAAGATCGCTTCAGATTGCTGACCAGCCACCGGCGGACGGCCCTGCCACGGCACAGGACGCTGCGGGCGACCCTCGATTGGAGTTACGAGCTCCTCTCCGAGTCCGAACATGTCTTCCTCCCGCGCCTTGCCATCTTTGCGGGATCCTTCGACCTGAAGGATGCCAGGGAAATCGCGGCGATCGCGAACTCGGTCGAGCTGCTGGCGGACGCGGTCGAAAAGTCGCTCGTGGTCGCGGAGTCCCGGGAGTTCGTCACCTCCTACCGGCTGCTCGAGACCACGCGGGTCTACTTGCGGGAGAAGCTCGAGGAAAGTGGAGAGCTCGCGTCGGTGGCGCGCCGCCATGCGGAGTACTATCGCGATCTCTTCGAGCGGATCGAAGCTGACTGGGAATCACGCCCCACTGACGAACTGCGTACCGCCCATGCAGGGCGCGCCGACAATGTGCGCGTGGCGCTGCAATGGGCCTTTTGCGCCGACGGAGATGTGTCGATCGGAATCGCGCTGACGGCCGCGACCATACCGTTGTGGATGCATTTGTCATCGCTCGACGAGTGCCGCCAGCACGTCGAACGGGCCCTCGAGCATCTTTCCGCGACGGGGATCGTGGATGCGCGTCGCGAGATGAAGCTGCACGCTGCGTTCGGCGCCTCTGCTTTCGGCGCATCGGCGGCGACCGGCCTTCCGGCCCTGGCGAAAGTCTCCTGGGAACGTGCCCTGAACCTTGCGCGCACGCTCGGCGACACCGATCACCAGCTGCGAGCCCTTTCGGGATTGTGGATCCTGGAGCACGACAACCCGCTGGCGTATGCCGAGCAGTTTTCCGCCATTGCCGCCACGCCGACGGACCGGATCGTCGGCAAGCGGATGATGGGGGTCACGAACCATTATCTGGGAAACCTGGTGGAGTCGCGCCGTTATCTCGAACAGGCCGTCGCCGCTGCGTCGGCGGAACAGGCGAGTGCGAGCATCATCCGCTTTCAACTCGACCAGCGCCCGGCGGCGCTGGCGTTCCTGGCGCGCATCTTGTGGCTGCAAGGCCATCCGGAACAGGCGAGGCGGACGGCGGAGCGCGCCGTCGAGCAGGCGGAGGCCGCCGGCCATGGGTTGTCGCTGTGTCACGCGCTTGCCATGGCGGCATGTCCTGTCGCGCTGTGGAGCGGAGACCTCGACCTCGCCCAGCACTATGTCGAGTTGCTGCGCTATCACACGACGAAGAACGCCTTGTCGCTCTGGCAGGCCTGGAGCCGGTGTCATCAGGGCATGCTCGCCATCCAGCGCGGCAACATCGGCGACGGGGCCGACCTCATTAGGGCAGGCTTCGACGACCTCGGCATCGGCAATCAGGGCTTCAGGGTGCTCACCTTCCAGGGTGAACTGGCAAGCGCGATGGGACGCTTCGGCCGGGTGGACGATGGGCTGGCCGTGATCGCCGAGGCCATCGATCGCGCCAATCGAACCGGCGAACGCTGGGTCAGTCCCGAGCTGCGCCGAATCAACGGCGTGCTCCTCCTGCAGAAGGACCAACCCGGCGCGACGCGTGAGGCGCGGATGTGCTTCCAGGAGGCGCTTGGTGAGGCGCGCAGGCAAGGCGCCCGGTCGTGGGAGTTGCGGGCGGCAGACGGCTTGGCTCGCCTGTTGCGCGATCAAGGGCGACCGGTTGAAGCGCTGGAAGTCTTGAAGCCGGCTTACGACCAGTTCACCGAGGGGCGGGACACGGCCGATCTCAGGTCTGCGCGGACGCTGCTGGAGAGCCTGCAGTAGTTGTCGCCGCGTTCCAGCGCAGCGTCGCGACGTCACCTGCGTTCAGCTCCATCGGGACGCTGGCGCCGTTGTGTCGGATGGCAAAGCGCTTGGCTTCGGTGCTGTCGTTCAGGACGACCATCACCAGCTGCTTGTCGGGCGTGAGGCACGCGACGTTGAGCAGCCGCTCGGGCTCGGTGGAATGTATGCGTGTCGAGCCCGGCCGGATGTATTTCGCCGAGTGCGCCATCAGGTAGTAGCCCACGTTGCGTACAATTTGGGGGCCAATGGTGATGCCGCCCAGCGCGCCGACCGCCCCCAGTTTTGAGTGCAGCGAGTGCTCGGGGTCGGAGGCGAGGTTCCATTCCATCGCGGTGCGGCTGCCGTTGCGCAGCGCCCCCACGATCACGTTGCGGGTGTGCCAGCGCAGCGGCGTCATGAAGTCCTCGCGCGCGGAGACCCACTGCTCGGTGAAGTAGACCTTCTGTGCCGGGTACTGATCGTGCACGTAGGACATCGCGTCGGGCGTGCCGTTGTAAAGATGCCAGGCGACACCGCTTATGTATGCGCGCGCCTCTTCGTCGGCGAGCACCGCCAGCGGGAAGTCGATGCCGTCGCAATTGTGGTCCCAGCACAGGATTTCGGTGTCGGGCGCGCTCTTGCGCAGCGCCGGGCCGAGATGATTCTTGATGAAGTCCGCCTGCTCGACGGCGCTCATTACCATGCTGGGTTCGTTGCGCGGATTCTGTGGCTCGTTCTGCGGCGACACGGCGCTGACATGGATGCCGTGCTCGCGCATCGCTTCGACGTATCGCGCGAAATAGCGCGCGTAGGCGAGGTAACAATCCTGCCGAAGATGTCCTCCGATGTAGCTGCCGTTGCTCTTCATCCACGGCGGCGCCGACCAGGGGGCGGCGATGATCTTGATGTCCGGGTTTACCGTGAGGATCTCCTGCAGCATCGGCACGACTTCGCGGTCGCCGGCGTGCAGGTCGAAGAGGGCGAGATCCGGATCGACGGTCCCGCGCCGCACATGCCAATAGCTGAAGTCCTTGCGGCCGAGGTCGGAGGCGCCAATGCTGAGGCGCAGGCAACTGAGGCCGAGCGCCTCGGGCGTCGGGGCGAACAGCTCCTTCAGCAAGTCGGCGCGCGCTGCCGGCGGAAGTCCGGACAGCAGGTACGCGCTGCCGCCCGTCAGGGAGAATCCGAAGCCTTCGATCGGCTGAAAGGTCTTGGAGTCGTCGACCTCGATCGTGGGAAGGCTGTCGTGCAGCGCCGACTTCGTGAACGCCAGCGGCCGCAGCGGTTGCAGCGGCGCACTGGCGTCACGCGTGATCCAGCCTTCGAGCACGCGTCAGAGCTTGGCGAGTGCCTCGTTCAACGTCTTGCTCGGCCGCATGCCGGCCGACGTCTTGGCGGTGTCGGGCAGATAGTAGCCGCCCGTGTCCACCGGCTTGCCTTGAGCGGCTATCAGTTCGGCATCGATCTTGGCCTCGTTGGCGGCCAGCGCTTCCGCCAGCGGCTTGAAGCGGGCCGAGAGCGCCGTGCTGTTGTCGCGCCGCGCCAGCGCCTCCGCCCAATACTTGGCCAGATAGAAATGGCTGCCGCGATTGTCCAGTTCGCCGACCTTGCGGGCGGGCGAGCGGTTGTCGTCGAGGATCTTGCCGTTGGCCTCGTCGAGCGTCTCGGCCAGGACCTTCACATCCTCGTTGCCGGTCTGCTGCGCCAGATGTTCCAGCGACGCGCCCAATGCCAGGAATTCGCCCAGCGAGTCCCAGCGCAGGTAGCCTTCGTGCTGGAACTGCTCGACGTGCTTGGGCGCCGAACCGCCGGCGCCGGTCTCGAACAGGCCGCCACCCTGCAGTAGCGGAACGATCGACAGCATCTTGGCCGAGGTGCCCAGCTCCATGATCGGGAAGAGGTCGGTCAGGTAGTCGCGCAGCACGTTGCCCGTGACGGAGATCGTGTCCTGACCCTTGCGGATGCGCTCGAGCGAGAACTTGATCGCCTCGACCGGCGCCAGGATGCGGATGTCGAGGCCCTTGGTGTCCTCTTTCTTGAGGTAGGTCTCGACCTTCTTGATCAACTCCGCATCATGCGCGCGCTTGGCGTCGAGCCAGAACACCGCCGGCGTGTTGGTAAGGCGTGCGCGGCGGACGCCGAGCTTGACCCAGTCCTGGATCGGCTCGTCCTTGACCTGGCACATGCGGAAGACGTCGCCGGCCTCGACCTTCTGTTCCATGAGGACCTTGCCGTCCTCGGCGACCACGCGGATCGTTCCATCCGTCGTGGGCTCGAACGTCTTGTCGTGCGAGCCGTACTCTTCGGCTTGCTGGGCCATCAGGCCGACGTTCGGCACCGAGCCCATCGTCTGCGGGTCGAAGGCGCCGTGCGCCTTGCAGTCATCGATGGTGGCCTGGAACAAGGTCGAGTAGCAGCGATCGGGGATCGCTGCGATCACGTCGTGCAGCTTGCCGTCGGGGCCCCACATCTTGCCCGACTCGCGGATCATCGCCGGCATCGAGGCGTCGATGATCACGTCGCTCGGCACGTGGAGGTTGGTGATGCCGCGGTCCGAGTTGACCATGGCGAGGCCGGGGCGCTTGGCATACTCGGCCTGGATGTCTGCCTTGATCGCGGCCTTCTCGGCGTCCGGCAGCGTCTCGATGCGGGTCATCATGTCGCCGACGCCGTTGTCGGGATCGACGCCCAGCTTCTTCAGCGTCGCGCCGTGCTTGGCAAACACGTCGGCGAAGAACACCGACACGCAATGGCCGAAGATGATGGGATCGGAGATCTTCATCATGGTCGTTTTGACGTGCAGCGAGAACAGAGTGCCGTCTTTCTTGGCGGCCTCGATCTGGGCGGCGAAGAAGGCCTCCAGTTTCTTGGCGCTCATCACCGAGCAGTCGATGATCTCGCCGGCCTTGAGCGGAATCTTCGGCTTCAGCACGGTCGTCGTGCCATCCTTGGCGACCATCTCGATGCGGGCGTTCGTCGGCGCCGCCATCGTCGTGGCGACCTCCGAGCCGTAGAAATCGCCGCCCGTCATGTAGGCCACGTGTGTCTTCGAGTCCTTGCTCCAGGCACCCATCTTGTGCGGATGCTTGCGGGCGTACTGCTTCACGGCGCCGGCGGCGCGGCGGTCGGAGTTGCCCTCGCGCAGCACCGGATTGACGGCGCTGCCCAGCACCTTGCCGTAGCGGGCGCGGATTTCCTTGTCGGCCGGCGTCGCGTCGCTGTCGGGATAGTTCGGGACGTCGTAGCCCTTGCCCTGCAACTCCTTGATCGCGGCCTTGAGCTGCGGGATCGAGGCGGAGATGTTGGGCAGCTTGATGATGTTGGCTTCCGGCTTCATCGCCAGCTTGCCAAGTTCGGCCAGCTCGTCGGGGATCTTCTGCTCGGGCTTCAACTTGTCGGGGAAGTTGGCGATGATGCGGCCGGTCAGCGAGATGTCCGCCAACCGTACCTTCACGCCGGCCGTCGCGACGAAGGCCGACACGATCGGGAGCAGGGAGAAGGTGGCCAGACCGGGGGCTTCGTCGACTTTGGTCCAGACGATTTCGAGATCAGACATGCTTCCAACTCCGTGCGCGCGTTAGTCTCAGATTATGGCCTGTCTTGTTGCATTGGCGTGGGGGAAAGGCAATCAAATGGCGGAAAAAGGAATGGCAAAAGGCCGCTGCCAGTGCGGCAAAATCCTGATTGAAATCGGCGTTCCCGCACGTTGGGCCTGGCACGATCACTGCGACAAAAGCCGCCACGCGCACGGCGCCGCCTACGCGACCTATGTCGGGAGCTGGCGCAGCCGCTTTCGCATTGCAAAGGGGGCGAAGGCGATCACGCGCTACACGGACGAGGCGGGCGATGTGCGCAGTTTCTGCGCCACCTGCGGTACGCCGGTCACCTACGAGCGCAAGCGCTCGCCGAAGATGGTCAACCTGCCGCGCGCGCTGTTCGAGAGCGGCACCGGCCGTGAGCCGCTGTATCACGTCTCCTTGGAGGACTCGCCAGAGTGGGCCTATCGCGGCGAACCGCTAAAGCCGTTGAAGGGCTATCCCGGCGTGCTGTGGACCGGTCCGAAGCGGCGCAAGAAGTCGGGGCTCGACGCCTTCTTCACCTGCTAGGATGCGTCACTGGAGGAAACGATGACCAAGACAGTTCTGTATGCCGAGAAGCTCTATGACAACGATAAGGTCGAACGCGAGGTGTTCGGGCCCGATGTGCGCGTGGTGTGGAAGAGCGTTTCCAGCCTGGCGCAGCTCGAGGACAAGGATTGCCTCGACGTCGACGGGCTGATGGTGATGCGGCATGCGGTGCCTGCCGACCAGATCGCGCGCTTTCCCAATCTCGCCTGTGTCGTGCGCATGGGCGTGGGCTACGACAAGGTCGATCGCGTGGCCGCGGCCGCGCGCAAGGTGATGGTCTGCAACGTGCCGGACTACGGCACCACCGAGGTGGCCGACCACGCGCTGGCGCTCGCGCTGTCGCTACGCCGGGGCATCGTGCTGCATCTCGAGGCGCAGCGACGGCCGCAGGCGGCACCATGGGCATACATCCGCGACCCGCTCCTGAAGCGCAACGGCGTGCAAACTTTTGGCATCGTCGGCCTCGGTCGCATCGGCACGGCGGCGGCGATACGGGCGAAGGCGTTCAATTTCCGCGTCGTCGTTTACGATCCCTACATGCCGAACGGCACCGAACTGGGCGTCGGCGTCGAGCGCGTGCACTCGCTCGAGGCGCTGATGGAGCAGACCGACACGCTGTCGATCCACGCGCCGCTTACGCCCGAAACGCGCGGGATGATCTCGCGTCCCATGCTGGAGCGCATGCCCAAGGGCGGCGTGCTGGTGAATACCGCGCGTGGCCCGATCGTCGATGTCGATGCGGTGGCCGAGCTGCTGAAGCGCGGGCATCTCGCGGGCGTCGGTCTCGACGTGCTGCCGGTCGAGCCACCGGTCGAGCCGATCCCCGAGCTGCTGCGGGCCTATCGCGCGCGCGAGCCGTGGTGCGAGGGCAGGCTGATCATTACGCCGCATTCCGCCTACTTCACGCCCGAGGCCTGGGACGACACGCGGCTCAAGGCAGCGGAGACCATGCGCGCGGCGCTGCTCGGCCCGCGGCCGCAGAACGTGATCACGCCAGAGATGTTCTAAAGGGGAGGGAACCCCAAGCCTCGCCGAGCGTAACAGGGGTCGTGAGATTCCTTGACGGAGAGATCCAATGACGCTCGGCGAATTCGACGGCGCAGTCCGCAAGATCCATAGCCTTTGCCAGGACACGCTTGGCAATACGATGATGATGGACAAGAAGCTGGCCCTGATCGCAGAGCTGAAGCCCAACGTGACGCCGCTGACGGTGCCGACCGGCTTCGGCGCGGAAATGGACACGCTGGTCAAGGACGCGGCCCACCATGCCCACCGCATCGTCGGCTCGCTCGTCGAAAGCCCGGCGATCTATCTCAATGAAGTGCAGTTGCTGGAAAAGGACCTGATCGCCATCGAGAGCGAGATCCGCCTCAAGTCCTGAAGTGAAAGAGGCCCTGCCAGATCACGAAGGCGATCAGCAGGAAGCCCAGGCCGGTCGCCGCCGACGCATTCCTCGACGATGTGCGGCGCGAAGGCTGCCGGCATCAGCCAGATGAGGCGTCGGAAGTCAGGTCGTTGGTCGTGACTTCCGTCATTGCTTGATATCCGGCTCCACCAGCTTCGCCAGGTTCTCCAGCGACTGCTGCCAGCCGAGGTAACAGGCCTCGACCGGAATCGCGTCCGGGATGCCGTCCTGCACCACGTTCATCTCGGTGCCGACCATGACCTTCTTCAGCGTGACCGTGACGGTCATCGTGCCCGGCAAGTTGGGATCGTCGAACTTGTCCGTGTAGCTCAGGCGTTCGTTGGGCACGAGCTCGACATACTCGCCGCCGAACGAATGGCCGTCGTCGGTCGTGAAGTTACGGAACGTCATCTTGAACGTGCCGCCCACCTTCGCGTCCATGTGGTGCACCGTGCAGGCGAAGCCGTTCGGCGGCAGCCACTTGGCCATCGCGTCGGGTTCGAGGAAGGCGCGGTAGATCTTCTCCGGCGTCGTGCTGAGCACGCGGTGAAGACGGACGGTGCCGGGCATCTGTTGCCTCCCTGTTGCGTTGACGCGCGAGTATATCTTGCCGCCGCGCGGGCGGCTGTGTCACCGTCGACGTCTACAGGAGGTGACCATGCTCGAAACGCGTGAAGGCGGATGCCATTGCGGGCAAGTGCGGTTTCGCGCCGAACTCGATCTCGATCTCCTGTCCCACTGCAACTGTTCGATCTGCACCAAGAAGGGGATCGTTCATCTGGGGTGCGCGCTTTCCCAGTTCCAGCTGTTGCACGGCAAGACGGCGCTCAAGTCCTACACGTTCGGCACCGGCGTGGCGCAGCACACCTTCTGCTCGCACTGTGGCATGCATGCCTTCTACATCCCGCGCGCCAACCCTCATCGGCTGAGCGTCAATGCCCGCTGCCTCGACGGTATCGACGGCGCGACACTGGAGCCCAAGGGCTTCTTCGACGGCAAGCATTGGGAGGAGGCGCAGAAGCGCCGGATCGCGGAGACCGGCAAGTCGCCGCCGCCGGGAGCACATGGCGCCAAGACGCTGCAGGCGATCCTCGATCAGGCGCCCGAGTAGCTGAGGATCAGCGGCGTTTCTGTTTAGCCGGAGGCTTGAGCAGCGCGCGGATCTTGTCCGCGTCCTCGGGTGTCGCGGGATTGTAGATCACCATCATGAGATCGGGCCGGCCATCGACCGCGAAGCCCGAGAACTCCATCGAGAGTTTCCCGGCGATCGGATGATGAAGGGTCTTCAGCCCATCGCCATGGGTCTGCACATCGTTGTCGGCCCACATCGCGGCGAACTCGGCGCTGGTGGCGCAGAGTTCGTCGACCAGAGATTGGACGTTGCGTGAGGCGCCGGCACGCGCCACATCCGCGCGGAACGACGCCACCACATAGCGCGCGACGTTCTTCCAATTCGTCTGGGCCGCGCGCACGGACGAGTCGCGGAACATCAGGCGCAGCACATTGCGTTGCCCCTCGGGTAGCTTGCTGTAGTCGGTCAGCACGGTGGCGGCCGCCTTGTTCCAGGCGATCACGTCCCAAGTCGCCGTGCGGATGAAAGCAGGGCTGTGATCGAGAGCGTCGAGCAGGTGCTGCAGGCGCGGCGTGATCCCGTCGGGCGCGCGATAGCGGACTTCCGGTGGCCGGCCGAGGCCCAGCAGGAACAGATGCTCGCGCTCGACGTCGGTCAGCATCATGGCGCGGGCGATGCGGTCCAGCACATCGGCGGAGGGGGCGCCGCCGCGGCCCTGTTCGAGCCACGTGTACCAGGTGGCGCTCACATTCGCGCGCTGCGCCACTTCCTCGCGGCGCAGTCCCGGCGTGCGCCGGCGCGTCAGTGCGAAGCCGAAGGCCGTTGGATCGAGCCGGGCGCGGCGGTCTTTCAGGTAGGTCCCGAGGGAATTGGCGTCGGTCATCCGGTTAACAATTATACCTGTATAATCTCACTACTTTACCTGGATGGAGAGCGTAGCAATATCCCGCCCGTCCGAACAGGGAGTGTTTGTCATGCGCGTTTTCATCACCGGCGCCGCCGGATTTATCGGTACTGCCACCACCAGGGAATTGATCGCCAACGGCCATACGGTGCTGGGCCTCGCGCGCTCCGACGAGAATGCCGCCGCGCTTGAGAAGCTGGGCGCCGAGGTTCATCGCGGCTCGCTCGAGGATCTCGACAGCCTGCGCGCCGGCGCCAAGGCAACCGACGGCACGATCCATCTCGCCTTCATCCACGACTTCTCGAAGTTCGCGGAGACCGGGCAGATCGACAAGCGTGCGATCGACGCCATGGGTGAAGCGCTGGCCGGATCGAACAAGCCGTTCATCGTCACGTCCGGCACCTTGCTGGTGGCGCCGGGGCGGCTCGCCACGGAAGAAGATGCCGTCACGCCCGGCATGCCGCGCGTCTCCGAGACCGCAGGCCTTGCCTTTGCCGCGCGCGGCGTGCGCGCCATGGCGGTGCGCTTGCCGCAGGTGCATGGCGGCGAGGGCAAATGCGGTCTGTTGAACTGGCTGCTCGCGATCGCGAAGGATAAGGGTGTGTCGGCCTATGTCGGCGATGGCGGCAACCGCTGGTCGGGCGCGCATCGGCTGGATGTGGCGCGGCTCTATCGGCTGGCGTTGGAGAAGGGCAAGGGCGAGACCAGCTTCCATGCCGTGGGAGACGAGGGTGTGCGGATGCGTGACATTGCCGAGATCCTCGGCCGTCACCTGAAGCTGCCGGTAAAGTCGATCTCGCCTGAGCAGATTTCCGAGCACTTCGGGATGATGGCGCGTTTCGCCGGCATGGACAGCGCTGTTTCGAGCGCGCTCACGCAGCAATGGCTGGGCTGGAAACCGGTCGAGATCGGCCTGATCGCCGACATCAGCCGGCCGGAATACTTCAAGAGCTGAAACGACAATCGCCGGCGGCCGGCGCTCTCAGGGGAAGAGGAGCGCAGACCGCCGGCGACTTCGCCACATACTGCGGCGAATGCTGTCGTCAGAATCTTGTCGTTAGCGATGGATTTCGACCCAACCCATGTCGGGGTCCCGGTCGTGACGCCACTCGTGATAAACGGCGCCGGGACGGGCGCGATAGGTCTCGACGTACTTCGGGTTGTCCCAGCTGTGCCAGACATGGTCGCGCGACCAGTACCCGTCGGTGTAGCCGTACTGCACGGTGCCCGGGTCGAAGGTCACGACGGTGTCGGCGGCATACGCTGTCGCCATGCCGAGCGCCGTTGAGCCGGCGAGGGCGATGGCAATGGCAGTCGTCTTCAGGGTCTTCGTCATGGGATCCTCTGCATGTTGAGCCAAGGTCTGGATAAAACGCCCCCCGCGAACGGCGGGTTGCCGGGGCGAAAATGCGGTAATGTCGCCGGATGGCTGCCACGATCTACGGAATCAAGAACTGCGACACGATGAAGAAGGCGCGCGCCTGGTTGGACAGTCAGAGTGCCGCCTACGCGTTCTACGACTACAAGACCGCCGGCATCGATGCGCCGCGGCTCGAAGGCTGGGCGAAGAAGGTAGGCTGGGAGACGCTGCTCAATCGCGCCGGCACGACCTTCCGCAAGCTGCCTGACGGTGACAAGACGGGCCTGACCGAGAAGAAGGCCATTGCCCTGATGGTGGCCCAACCGTCGATGATCAAACGGCCGGTGCTCGATCTGGGCGGTGGCAAGCTGCTGGTGGGTTTCAAGCCCGAGCTCTACGCGGCGGCCTTCAAATAGCCACGATGCTTTCAGAGGTTCTGTGATATTATTGTGATTTAATATCAATCAGTTAAACGATCATCTTGACGTCTTTGGCGAATTACCTGAAGGTTGAGGCACAAGCCCTTTCGGGCCAATAACAATTCCTTACCTTGCCCTCGAGGTTGCCATGAAGACCAAGATCCTTAGCCTTTTACTCGTCCCGCTCGCTCTTTCCGTGTCCGCTTGCGGCGATACTTGGGGCCAGCGCGCTGCCACGGGCGCCGGCATCGGCGCCGGCGCAGGCCTCGCGGTGGGTGCCCTTGCTGGCTTCCCGCTGATCGGTTCGGCCCTGATTGGCACGGCGGTGGGTGCCGGCATCGGCGCCGCGACCGCGCCCGGCGGCATCAAGTAGGCTTTTCGGCTAGCTCGACAGCAGCTTGAGCTTGCGGTCGAAGACCCGCAGGACGTCTTCCAGATCGTCGCCATGCGCCAGCTGTCGCGGCCCGTTATAGATCATGTAGGTCGCTGGCTTGCCGCCCGGCACCTTGGCGATGGCATAGAGCGGCTGCTCGGCGGCATGGCGGAAGATCGAGAAGATCGCCATGCCCGGCCGGAAATCGATGGCGTAGTCGCGCCACTCTCCCGACGCCACCCGCATACTGTAGAGGTTCAAAAGCCGGCCGAGTTCCCGGCGGTCGAACGAGACGATCCGACGCGCGGCCTTGCGGTCGGGCAGGCGGTACAAATTATTCATGCGGACACGGTTCGATTCATGTCGTTGGCGTGAATTGTTGCAGAACCGTCACGGTTTGCCAAACCCTGCGTACGCGGCTAGAAACCGCCCCTGAAGCCGTTGATATTTCGTAATAATCCCCCGACCAATCGCTAGGTGACGCGTGTCCGAGCAGGCCGCTTTTCAAGAAATCGACGACGCCGTCCGCCAGGACGACATGAAGGCGTGGTGGAACCGCTGGGGCACGTTCGTCGTGGCCGGCGCCGTGCTGCTGATCGTGGTCGTGGTCGCCCTCGTGGGCTGGCGCCAGTACGACACCAGCCGCCGCGCCGCTGCCGGCGCCGTCTATTCGGCCTCGATCGCCAAGATCGGATCCGATCAGAAGGCCGCCCGCACCGAGCTCGAACAGCAGGCGACCAGCGCGCCGGAGCCCTATCGTTCGCTGGCGGCCCTGGCCGCGGCCCAGCTCCTCGATACACCTGAGCAGCAGATCTCGGCCCTGATCGCGCTCGCGCCCAAGCTCACGCCCGAGATGTCCGACCTCGCGCTGGCGATTGCAGGCTACAAGAGTGTCGACATCGGCAAGCTCGACGCGATGTCGAGCCAGCTCGAAGGCATGACGGCGCTCGACCGGCCGTTCCGTATGAGCGCCCGCGAACTGCAGGCGATCGCGCTGGCGAAGAAGGGCGACATCAAGGGCGCCCGCGCCATCTGGGAAGAGATCAGCAAGGACGCCACCGCACCTGCCGGCATCACCCAGCGCACCGCGGCGATGCTCACGCTCTATCCCGCTCCGGCGGAGGCGAAGTAGATGAACTTCCGGATCGTCGTTGCCGCCGTCTCCCTGGCGCTGGCGCTGAGTGGCTGCAGCATCTTCGACAAGAAGAAGGTCCCGCTCGAGGGCGAGCGCATCTCCGTGTTCGCCGATCGCGGCGAGCTCGAGCCGGACAAGGACACGCAGAGCGTGGCGGTGATCCTGCCGTCGCCGGTGGTCAACGATTCGTGGCCGCAGTCGGGCGGCTTCGCCAACTACGCCATGCAGCACCTGTCGATCGGCGACAGCCCGCAGGTCATCTGGACCGCCAACATCGGCAAGGGTTCGACCTCGACCCGCATCCTGACGACGCCGCCGGTGATTGCCGACGGCAAGGTCTTCACCAAGGACGCCGAGAGCACCGTGTCGGCCTTCGAAGCCGAAACCGGCAAGGTCTTGTGGAGTGTGACCCTGAAGCCCGAGAAGGGCCGCGACGCCGACGAGTTCGGCGGCGGTCTCGCCTGGTACGGCGGCCGGCTGTTCGTGACGACCGGCTTCGCCGAGGTCTTCTCGCTCGATCCCGCGACCGGCGAGGAAGTGTGGCACTCGGGCGTCAGCGCACCGATCCGCGGTGCGCCGCTGGTGTTCGGCGACCGCGTCTTCTCGACCTCGATCGACAACAAGCTACATGCCATGGCCGCGGTCGACGGCTCGGACCTGTGGTCGTTCTCCGGCCTCTCCGAAGTCGCAGGCTATGTCGGCGGCAACAGCCCGGCCGGCTCGCAAGACTATGTCGTGGCGCCGTTCACCTCGGGCGAGCTCGTGTGCCTGCGCCTCGACAACGGCCGCACCGTCTGGAACGAGTCGCTGGTTGGCACCAATCGCGGCGAACTGCGCGCCTTCGGCAACCTGGCCGACATCCGCGGCCGCCCCGTGATCGATCGCGGCGTCGTCTATGCAATGGGCTCGGCGGGCCAGATCAGCGCCTTCGACCTGTTGACCGGCCAGCACCGTTGGGATCGCTCGATCGGCGGCAACCAGACGCCATGGGCGGCCGGCGAGTTCGTCTTCGTGGTCACCGGCAGCGCCGACGTGGCGGCGCTGAGCCGCGACACCGGCAAGGTCAAATGGGCGACACCGCTCACCCAGTACATGGATACCAAGCGCACCAAGCCGATCCTGTGGGGCGGTCCGGTGCTGGCGGGCGATCGCCTGCTGGTCGCCGGTACGACCGGCGAGTTGCTCGCCATCTCGCCCTACACCGGCGAGATCATGGGCAAGGTCGACATGAAGGCGCCGGTCCGGCTGGCGCCGGTGGTGTCCAATCGGACGATCTATGTCCTGACCGACAGTGGCGAACTCATTGTCCTCCGGTGATGACGTTCCCCGGGTCGCCATCGTTGGGCGGCCCAATGTCGGCAAGTCGACGCTCTTCAATCGGCTGGTAGGCAAGCGCCACGCGATCGTCGACGACACGCCGGGTGTGACGCGCGACGTGCGCGTCAGTCCCGCGCAACTGGGCGACCTGCGCTTCGACCTGCTCGACACTGCCGGCTGGGAGACCGCGGACGTGGCCCGGCTGGAAGGGCGCATGCGCGTCTTCACCGAGCGCGCCGTCGACACGGTCGATGCCGTGCTCTTCCTGATCGACGCCCGCGCCGGCGTGCTGCCGCTCGACGAGGCCTTCGCGAGCTGGCTGCGCAAGCGCCATGACAAGGTGATCGTCGTCGCCAACAAGTGCGAGGGCAAGGCCGGCCAGAATGGCCTGGCCGAGGCGCACGCGCTGGGCTTCGGCCAGCCGATCCCCGTCTCGGCCGAGCATGGCGAGGGCTTGAGCGACCTGCACGAGGCGATGGCCAAGCTGATCCCCGCCGTCGAGCCCGAAGAAGAGGATGACGAGGACGAAGAGGGGCTTCCCTCCGAGACCAAGGAGAAGCACGCCGAGGCCGCCGCCGCCGCTGCCGCCAAGCGGCCGCTGATGCTGGCGATCGTCGGCCGCCCCAACGTCGGCAAGTCGACCTTGCTCAACCGGCTGGTCGGCGAGGAGCGCGTGCTGACCGGGCCCGAGGCAGGCATCACCCGCGATTCGATCCGCGTCGAATGGCAGTGGCGCGGCCGCAAGATCCGGCTGATCGACACCGCCGGCATGCGCCGCCGCAGCCGCATCGACCATCGCCTGGAATCCATGTCGGTCGCCGACACGCTCAATGCCATTCGCCTGGCCGACGTCGTCGTGGTCGTGCTCGATGCCGGCGACATGCTGGAGAAGCAGGATCTCACCGTAGCCGGCCGCGTGATCGACGAGGGGCGGGCGCTGGTGATCGCGGTCAACAAGACCGACCTTCTGACCGAAGACCGTTCGGGCGCGAGCAAGGCCTGGCGCAAGCTCAACGACCGGCTGGAAGCCTCCTTCGCCCAGGTCAAGGACGTGCCGATCGTGGGCTTTTCCGCGCTCAACGGGCGCGGCGTCGAACGGCTGATGCCGAAGGTCATGGAGACCTACGACATCTGGAACAAGCGCATCCCGACGCCCCAGCTCAATCGCTGGCTGCGTGAGATGGAAGTGCTTCATCCGCCTCCGCTGTCCAAGGGCCGGCGCATCCGGCTGCGCTTCATGAGCCAGATCAAGACCCGGCCGCCGACCTTCATCCTGTCGGCCAGCCAGGCCGACGAGTTGGGCAAGGACTACATCCGCTACCTCACCAATCGCCTGCGCGACGACTTCGGCATGCCGGGCGTGCCGATCCGGCTCAACATGCGCAAGGCGAAGAACCCCTATGCCAGCCGGGCCAAACCGCAACGCTGACGCCGCTATCAGTTCCGGGTCCCGAAATCACCCGCTGTGAAGTCAATTCGGCTGTCTTGATAATTCCTCTGTCGCTTTGCCCAAAATAAGAGAACACTAGCGGCATGAAGCGTCGGTCCCTGATTGCCCTGGGTGCTCTGGCCGCGCCCGCGATCATACCGGTACTCGCGCGCGCGCAAGGGGCGTTGCCCAACAAGTCGATGCGCATCTTCGTGGGCTTCGAGCCCGGAGGCGGCGCCGACCTGACGGCGCGCACGATCGCCACCCAACTCGAGCGGCGCTTGAGCCGCCACATCACGGTGGAGAACCGGCCGGGCTCCTTCGGTGGGATGCCGGGCGAAGTGATCAAGAAGGCGCCGCCCGACGGCTCTCAGCTCGCGCTCCTGTCGTCGACCTCTCTCGTGTCGCGACTGGCGACCAAGGACTTTCCCTTCGATCCGGCCAAGGACATTGCGCCGGTGATGCTGGTCGGTAATTTCTCGATCGCCTTCGCCATCTCGCGCAGCCTCGGCATCACCAAGTTCGAGGATTACCTTCAGTGGCTGAAGGACGGCGACGCGCAGCGCCGCAAGATCGCCGTCTCGTCCAACCTCGCCTTCGTCCGCGTGCTGAACGCGCTGCTGTCGCAGGCGACCGGCGAGACCCTGCAGCCCGTCAGCTATCGCGGCCCGGTTGCCGCCGTGTCCGACCTGGAGCAGGGACGCATTCCCGCCACCGTCAACACCGTCACCTCGCTGCTGCCCGCCCATCGTGGCGGTCGCATCCGCATCCTGATGACGACCGGCGCGCGGCGCCTCGCGGTGGCGCGCGACATCCCGACGTCGGCCGAGCTCGGCTATCCGAAGCTCGACATGGACGAATGGTTCGCTTTCTTCGCGCCGCCCGCGACACCGCCCGCGATCATCGCCGACCTGAACAAGAAGCTGTCGCTGGCGATCGGCGACGGCGCGGTCCAGGACGACGTGCGGCCGCTCGGCCTCGAGATCGAGACCTCGACGGCGGAGGAGCTGGCCGCCCGCGTGGCCTCCCACCAGAAGGCGTGGGAAGCCCGCATGAAGGCCGCCGGCATGGAGCCGGTGCTCTAAACTCAGTTCGGCGTCGTCAGCGCCTGCCCTCAGTTCGGCGCCGTTAGCGCCTGATAGGCGAGGTAGCGCGCCTCGCGGCGGTAACGCGCGTTCGCGCCGGGTGCCTGGATCATCATGATCACGACCATCTCCTGCCTGGGATCGACGTAGAACGTCGTGCCGTAGGCGCCGGTCCAATAGTAGGAGCCGACCGAGCCGGGCAGGGGATTCTCGCCGGTCTCGGTCCGCACCGCGAAGCCCAGGCCAAAGCCCTGGCCCATCTCCGGTGTCGGGCCGATGTCGGCCATGCGCGGCAGGAAGCTGGCGTAGCCGATGCCGGGTTTCAGCGCATTGGCGGTCATCAGCGTGACGCTCGACGGCGCCAGCAGGCGCGTCGTGCCCTGCACACCGCCATGGCGCATCATCTCGGCAAAGCGGAGATAGTCGGCCGCGGTGGCGACCATGCCGCCGCCGCCCGAAAAGCGCTTGGGCTTCTGCAGCGGATCGAAGATCGCCGGGCGCTGGCCGGTCGCCTTGTCGGCCTGCGGTTGGGCGATGCGGGCGCCGTCCTTCGCGCCGACATAGAAGCCGGTCGAACTCATGCCGAGCGGTTTGGTGATGCGCTCCTCGATGTAGCGGTCGAGCTCCATGCCGGAGCCGACCTCGATCACCCGGCCGAGCACGTCGACCGCCATGCTGTATTCCCAGACCTCGCCCGGCTGGTGGGCGAGCGGCAGCTTCGACATCTTGGTGACCATCTCGGCCAGGGTCGTGTTGCGGTCGCCCACGTTCGCCTCGGCATAGGCGTCGGAGACCGGACCGCTGCCGATCGGCGGTGCATAGACCAGCCCCGACGTGTGGCGCATCAGGTCCTGCACGGTCATCGGCCGCTTCTGCGGCTCCATCACGACGTCCTTGTTGCCGGTCGCGGGATCGACCTTTTCGGTGCGGACCTGCAGGTCCTTGAACTCGGGCAGGTACACCGACACCGGCGCGCCGATGTCGATCTTGCCTTCCTCCGCCAGCATCATCGCGCCAACGCTCACGATCGGCTTGGTCATCGAGGCCAGCCGGAAGATCGAATCGAGCTTCATCGGGACCTTCTGCTCGCGGTCCTGGAAGCCGAAGGACTTGAAGTAGGCGACCTTGCCCTTGCGCGCGATCATCACGACGGCGCCGGGCAGCAGATCCTTGTCGACATAGGCCTGGAAGGCCTTGTCGATCCGCGTGAGCCGCTCCGACGAGAAGCCGACTTCCTCGGGCTTGCTGACCTGGACCGGCTGTTGGGCCAGTGCGGAGACGGAGATCAGCAGAGCCGTGGCGGCAATCGCCGCGCTCTTGAAGTGCATCATGGTGTTTCCCCTCATCGTCCGGCCCGTTGCAGCAGGGCGCATCGACGTTCGAAAAAAATCATCGCGCCGGCAGCCTCGGACGTCCAATGCCAACCACCGCGTGGCGGCTCCCGTTAAATAAACGGGAATTAAACGGGAGCGGGAGGGCGAAGGGCGCACATGCGGAGTTCTGTCAGAAATCCAATATGGCGATTATCGCAATATATGTCAAGGATATATTGCGGAGCCCGCCCGGCGCTCTACTTGTCGCCGGCCACCCACTCGCCGTTCATCTGGCAGGACGGCAAGGCCAGCTGGATCAGCGCTTCGGCGTGCGGGCACACTCTATTTTTGTTGGGAAATGCGTTGCTGCGCATCCCAGTACGAGTGGAATTGTACAAACGTTGGAGTCAGTGCTGCAGGACTATTGCTTCTTCGCCCATTGGCTAGGAATGCGACCGATCGCTTCTCGCGTTTTGTCATCAAGCATGACGTGACTCAGCGCTGGCAACGTCAAAACCTCATCGGAATGGTCAAGCGCGCCCAGGTCGCGCAACGACAAGTTTCTCATGTTCACGAGGTTTGCGGCGTTGGTAATGCTAACCCGCGCCGAACCGAAAATAGTCAAATTCTTGAGTGACACGGGTAATCTCAGTCTAATCTGTTTGGGAATGCTGATAACCAGGGTTTCCAATTCACTCACATTTGAAAGATCTAGTTCGTCTGCCGGCAGTTCGTAGCCCTGTATCCAAATATTGGAAAGGCCAGGAAAAAAAGGAATCTGCGATATCGTTGAAGGAGCAACATAGCTGACTCTTATTTTTCTTAGCTGAGCGTTCACGGGCAACATTATGTTGCTCACCTCAAGAAAGTGCTCAACCGTTAGGTCCGTCAATTTTCCACATTGGGTAAGCTGCGGATTCCGGCGCAAGTCGGCCACCGATTCCGATTTGAAGTCGGCCACCTGTTCCGATCCAAGCCGGCCACCGATTCCGATTTGAAGTCGGCCACCCC
>CAIKZO010000070.1 GCA_903832005.1 Enhydrobacter aerosaccus
CCAGCACGTTGCCGATCCTGTCGTACGACACCGACAGGTCGCGCTGCCAGCCGGCATTGCCGGGGTCCGCCGTCGCCAGCCGCTCGGCAATGGCGAGCCCGTCGCGGAAACTCTTCAGCGCCTCCGGCAGATAGCCCTGCGCCACCAGCACGTCGCCGAAATTGTTGTACGACACCGACAGGTCGCGCTGCCAGCCGGCATTGCCGGGGTCCGCCGTCGCCAGCCGCTCGGCAATGGCGAGCCCGTCGCGGAAACTCTTCAGCGCTGCAGAGCTATCGCCAAGGGTGACATGAATGTCGCCGGCCTCGACGCACGCATGGGCTTCGGCGGGCCGCCCCTCTTCGCCGATGGCGCCGGCGAGGAGCGCGACCATTTTCCACCAGGCAAGGGCGTCCTGCCAAGCATAGGCCGCCGCACATGACTCCGCGACGCTTGAAAGGCCCAGCTGAATCGCTGCCCAGGGGCGCAGCGCCGACAGACGATGAAGGTCGGCGTCCCGCAGCCGCATCATCTGGAGCGGCAATTCGGCGAGGCAGAATGGATCGAGCGCACTGAAATCGTGCTCGCTCGTCCGTTCCAGGAAGGCGTTCCACAGCCCGTCGGCGAGGAGCCGAGTTCCCGCGGCTCGATCGATCACGAAAGTGCCGGCCTTCCTGCGATTGAGCAACCAGTCGCGCAGGCTCTTGTGGAAGAGCGTAACACCCGCCGGGCGGTGCTCGAACAGGCTTGGAAGGCCTTCGTAGATCAGAGCTTCGTCACGGATCGACCAGCCGAAGAGCTTCCTGAGCCATGGCTCCGGCACGGGATGCTCGGCTGCGGCAAGGACTTCGAGCAGCGGCACGTAGCGCTCATAGTCTCCCCGATTGGGAAAATGCCGCCGGAACCAGCGCTCGTAGAGACCGACAAGGCCCTGCGGAAAGTCCTCCGGCGCTTCGAGTGGAAGCGTTCCCTCCGTGATCGCCTGCCCCAGCATGCGCAGATAGAGAAAGTTACCCTCGGACGCGGCGAGAATGCGTTTAAGCAGAGATTCAGCCTTGTCGCGCGGCAAGTCCTGAGTCGCCAGCCATCCACGGACATAAATGCGCGCATCTTCGAGATTCTCCGCCGATTCCGCTTCTATGTGCACGGGAACAAGGCCGGCGAACTGGCGAAGGATGGGCTCTTCCGGCCGGCTAGTCACGACCAGGGCAATCCAGCCGGGGAGCTTTGCCGCATGGGCCGCCAGAATCTCGACCAGTTCGCTACGCCCATCGCGCACCGTCTCGTCGAGGCCATCGATCACGACCGCGAAACGGTTCTCGCGCCGGCCTCCGTCGATGGCGGCCGCCAATGGCTCGATCAGCAACCAGGAAAAGAGCGAGGCCGGGCTTCTGCGCTGTACCTCCTCGCGGTCTTCCCGCCTCAGCCGGTCGACCAGAAGCCGGCGGTAATCGGGCAGCCGGGTCGCCATCTGGAAGGCGAGCGTACGCAGCACGCGGCCGGCGTCGCGGCGGACATCGTCGTTGTAGAGACAGAGATTGATGCCGAGGACATGGACCCTGCGGTGGTGGGCCAGCCAGGCGGCAAAAGCGCTCTTGCCCGAGCCAGCGCCGCCGCTCAGCCAAAACAGGCGCGAGTGACGGGCCGAGTCCTGCCAGTCGGCGAGCTTCTCCTGCAGCCACTCACGGCCAACGAAGCCGTCGATCAGCTTGACGATGTCGGCGCTCTGCGACGCCGGCGCGAGGCGGCCTTGCAGCTCCTCGATCTCGGCGGCGAAGCGCTGCGCCTGCGGGCTGGCGAGCAGGTCGAGCAGCTCCTTCAACTTGGGCCGGTACCAGCGCTCAAACGCCTCTGGTCCGGCCGCCTGGTGCCGGGCCCAGTCGTGCATGTCGAGCCAGTGGATGTGGCTCACCAGGGCGGGCGGCGCCTCCATCACCTCGGCGTCGAGCAGAACGGTGGCGATCGCGCCGCCTTTCTCGTGCAAAGCCAGGCCGAGCTCATCGAGGCAGACACCGGGATCGCGCACGGAATGGCGGGAGAGGAAGCCCAGGGTCCAGTCAGAGTCCTTCAGGCCGTCGACGATGCTACGGCGCCAGTCCTCGCCGGCCTTGATCGCCGACCTGTCGCGCCAGACGTCGTAGCCGGCGGCGATCAGGTCGCGCTCGATGCGATCGACGATCGGCTGGTTGTGGGCCTCGTGGCCGTAGCTCAGGAAGATCTTCACCGCGCGGCCTCGCCCCCGACGCCCGACTTGGCGACGCCATGGCGCAGGTCAATCCATTCCAGAGGCAGGCGCTTGGTCCGCAGCCACTCTCCCAGCGCCGGGAACACCTGCGTACGCAGGTAACTGCGCTCGGCCTGCATGTCGAGGAACATGCTGGTGATGAACACCGGTCGCGATTTCCAGACCGCCGCGCGCGCCATGCCTGCCCCCACATTGAACGCGAACTCGACCGTCACCCCCGGCCAAAACCGAGACTGCCATGCCCGGTTGATCCTCGGTAGTCTTTGCACGTCCATAAAACTGACCAATCGACGTGTAAATTTTGCCCTTTGTTTATTGCCGGCAGCTTCGAGAGGTTGCAGCATTCCAAGGGGCGCGAGAGGGGTGACGAAATGCCGGCCGACAACGTGGGTGTACCGGTGCCGGCATCGCCTTGATTGGCGCGATCCTCTAGGTCGAGTACTTCCAGCCCACCGAAAATCGCGGCATGCTTTCGTGTTCCTGATTGGAGGCCGTCAGCGGCGGCCGATCGGAATTCCCTGTTATTTTCCCTGTTAGCAGGGAATTACCGTGGAGAAAGGTTCGTGGTGGACTGCGCCCACCGCCAGCGAGCACGGGAACTTTCTCTCCGGGCGAGCATGCATCGCAAATGAGATGGGATCGAAGATCACGGCCCCCGGGGTACCACCTTGTTTGATCGTGTTATCGGCGGCGCTTCGTGGAGAACGCGGCGTCGACGCCGTCCTCTGCCGAAAGCCGGCGCCAGCGATCAACACGCTCCGATGTTAGCGTGCCTCCGGAGATCGCAGCTTGAACGGCGCAGCCGGGTTCGCGCCCATGCGCGCAGTCCGAGAAGCGACAGTCCTGCGCCACCAGGAGAATGTCGTCGAAGACCTCCGCGATTCCGGTGGCCGCGTCGGCCAGTTGCAACTCTCGCATCCCGGGCGTGTCGAGCAGCCAGCCCCCTCCCTTAAGCCGATGCATTTCCCGGCCTGTGGTTGTGTGGCGCCCTGTGCCGTCGGTGGCGCGGATCGGCTGGGTGGCGATGTCGTCTGAACCGCGCAACGTGTTCACGAGCGTCGATTTGCCGACGCCTGAGGAACCGAGAAGCGCGACGGTTTGGCCTTTGCCGCACCATGCAGCGAGGCACGATACGCTGGCGGGGTCACGGCTGTTGACGATTTCGACCCGCAATCCGGAGTCGATCGCGCGTGCCGCCGCCGCGAAAGCATCCGAGGTGTCCGTCAGATCGGCCTTGGTGAGAACCACGACCGGGTTCACCCCCACCTCACGCGCCAGCACCAGATAGCGTTCCAGCCGCGCGACGCTGAAATCCTGGTTGCAGGAGGCGACGATAAAGAGCGTATCGACGTTCGCGGCGATCATCTGCTCCTTGCGTGCATCGGCCGGTGCACGCCGTTTGAACAGGTTCAGCCGACGAAGGACGCGTGTCGGCTGCAGCATGACCTTGTCGATAAGCAGCCAATCGCCGACTGTTGGATGATCGTCCGAGGGTTGGGCACCGGGAATATAGGGTGCAATCAGGTGCTGCGACCCAGCACCGACGACATCGATCTTACCACGATGAACGGCCATAACCCGTACGGGATGGCATTGCAGCGCTTCCTCAACCGAAACCTGCTCGCCAAAAAAGGCACGCCAGCCGAGTTCTTCCAAAGCTTCTTCAGTCGATTTCATATGGCTGCCAGGATCCGTTAATACTGATCATTGCGTCTTCGGTCTGGCGACCCTCGCCTGGCGTCGGCGAGGCTGCCACTCACAGTCAAACTCATTGCCGACCCGCCGTACCATCGTGATGAGCACGTCTCGATCGCGAGTCGAAAGACCGGCCGGCATTTCGAGGTCCCAATTCCGCCCCGTTGCGAAGGCGCTTCGCACAACCCGCGGCTTGCCCACGGCGAAGCGATGGCCCGCCTCGGGCAGCCGCTTGTTGATTTCCGCACCGAGCTCCTCTGGCGTCTTGGTAGGTTTTCCACTTTTCATGTTGTCCTCTCGGTAGAACGGCGAATCCTATTTGAACGAGAGGGAAGCAGTGCCCCCACGAGCAGAGGTGACGTGAGGCTACGCGGTGTTCGGACCAACGATACTTCCCAAATGCGGGAAGGCTGTGAACAGGTACGCCTCCTGACCACAGAAATCTCTGTTCCGCGCCAGAAATTCCCTGTTCCGGGATCAAAAATTCCCCGTTCTGAAAGAGGCGACCCACCAAATTCCCCTAGAGAAAGGTTCGTGGTGGACTGCGCCCACCGCCAGCGAGGCCGATACCTTCCAATAGCGGCGAGGCACGACGGCCGCCGCCGCACACTCCCGCCCGGTCAGCCCTTCAGCCAGACGATCCGGTACCCTGCCCGTGCAACCATGTCCGGGAAGTGGCGCACCGAATTGCGATCCTTGCCCTTCTCCTTGTCGGGAAGGCGCGAATAGGGAATGAGCAGCGGGTGGATCTTCCTTGCGTCATCACGCGGGGTTCCACAGTGCCAGCCATTGCGAAGACGCTGATCCATCCATCCGTCGTGCTCGGCCTCGGCAAGCCGCTCCATGTGATGCTCGAGGTGACTGCGGATATCGGTCTCGGAGGGGGCGTCGTCCGACTGAGCTTGCTTCTCACCCTCGATCCCCAAACCGGCCAGCGCCAGGACCTCCGGGATTCGCCGGGCCGCCGCACGGTTGTCCTCCTTGTCGATCTCGGCGAGCCCGGCATAAGGCTTGTCGAAGTGTGGCTGCATCTTCCAGCCCTCGGTTGCCGCAAGCGTGCGCCAGGTCTCGTGGATACCCTCTGCGAGGATTTCGATCATTGCGGACATCTTGAAACCCAGGTTGCGATTGAGGATGGCCGCGAAATCATCGAGCTTCACATGCATGCCCAGTTGGGCGGCCGTTGGCAGCAACGAGCGTCGGATCGGGCCCCCTCCGACAGGCTTGAGCGGCGAGACCAGCTTCTCCAGAGAGCGTGAACCGTGCTTGTACCATGGCACCAGCAACAACGCATCGAGCAGATCAGAGTCGAAATCCAGACGATCGGCGTCACCACACTTGAGCACGCTGCGGATCAGCAACGCCCGTCGAAGAGGATGACAGACATCGTCCCCATCGGGTGTCTCGGATCGCGGTATCTTGCGTTGGTTCGGACCGGCGACATCGTAGTAAGCGTCGAGCCGGCTGTGGAAATCAGGCCCTTTGCACAGCCGGAAATCCTGCCAGGCTTCCTTCTCCTCGGGAGTACTGCCGTTTTCCAGAGGACCAAAAGCCTCGAATGTGTGGCTGGTGCCACCGGCGAAGATGAATACGCATTTGCCGATGGCATGATTGAGCTGGCCTTCCTGGAAGCGGCCATCCTGCATCGGCGCCAGGAGATATTGCAGCCAGAAATAGCCGCGCGAATCGAACTCGTCCCAGAACACGGCGGGCGTCTTACCCGACAGGACAAGATCGCGGACCTGGTGAAACGCGCCCATGAGATCGGCCGGTCCCGCGAATTGCGACAGGTTGAATTCCAGCCAGGCATCCTTCCCGAGGACCTCGTTGGCGATCTGCTTGACGCCGAACGACTTTCCCGCGCCCGGCGGCCCGAAGACGCCGAGCGAGAGGGGCTTCTTCGCCTTCTTCTCGTCGTGATAGCCGAGGATCAGGCGCTTGAAAGTGCGAAGGGTCTCGATCTCGGTACGGTCGGCGGTTACGAGTTCGCCAAATACCGCGTGGGGAAGGCGCTTCAGGGCCGGCCGGCCTTCCAACACGACTTGCCGGGCGAGACCGACAAGAGAAGGCCTCGACGTAGAGCCAAGCGGCCGCTGCGACGATTCGACGATCGTCCAGGACGCCGCGCCGGATACCGGGCGAGTTGGCCGGTCCCAGGGAATGATGGCACGGGCGAAGGCCGATGTGGGCTTGAGGATTTCCGCCGCCAGGCGCGCGGCCGGATAATCCGTCGGCAACGTTTCCCCGAGCTGTCCGTGACCGAGGTCGAACAGATTCCGCGCCGCAGAGAGGCCCGCCTCGATCGCCGGGGCAAGGTCGAGTACTGGCAGCGCTCCGCCGACCTTCTCGGCCTTCAGATGGCGCGCCAGGCTAAGAGCGAGCGCGGCCATCTTCGGCGCGGAATATCCCATCACCTTTCCGTTAGCTCGAGCGCCCCATTCGCCTTCGGCGCCACCGCCATCGAAGGAGAGCGTGGCACGCGGCGCCTTCCTGTCGGAACGATCGACCCATAGCGCGCCGTCGGCAGCGAAGCTCACGATAAGGTGCCGACAGCGATTGAGACTCGCGAGAAGCGGATTGCGGGAGAGGCCGTCACGCACCTCCTCGACCGTCCGCTCCCAGCTCAGTCCCTGACTGATGCCGACGCATTCCTGGCGCAGTTCATCGGCCGAAACCAGACAGATCAGCCGATCGGCAAAGCGCTCGACCAACTCATGCCACAAGTCACCCTGGGCGATGGGCCGCGACATCTTGAGAAGGATCCACTCCGGCGGCTTCGTGTCCGCGGAAGGCAAAAGCCAGCCGGATTTCTGGGCGAGCAGCCGAAACTCCGATCCGGCATCTTCGAGCACCAGGATATCCGGCGGCGGCAGATCCGGCAGCGGCTTTGGGGCGTGCTCCGTGCAAGGCGAAGAGGTCCGCCCTTCCTCATGCCCGTACCCCATGATGAGATTGGTACGCCAAACCTTGGCTTTATCGTCCTCGCCCGACCGCCCCACAGGCTCCCAGGTGGCATAGGCGTGATGACCACACGGATTTTCGTCGAGCCCCGGCGTTTGAATACCGAGATGGCTGCTCCATGAGTCCTCGCCCGCCTGGTCGAGCAGGCACTTGAGCGTCTTCTGCACAAGAGCGGCACCGCCCAATTCGTGCCGGTCGCGGACGCCGCGCTGCTGTTCGGTCGTCGGCCTCCCGCGTTCACCTTCATAGATGTGGTGATCCACGATCACATCGCCCGAGACGAGAATGGCGAAAGCAGGCGTGACGGGCTGGGTCATGGTCGAATCTCGATTTGGAAAGACGTGTTGGTCTCGTCTCCACACTGGCATGTGCGGTTGAACAAGGCCAGACATTGCACGCAGCAATATGTGATGATGGATCGAGTTTTAAGTCGCGCGCTTCGCAAGTCTTCGCCAGCCAATTGCGTCTGGCCGTTCGGATAGACCGGCAACTGCAAGGCTGGGTGCCGAATTTGGCTAATGTCGATGGCCCGGCAATTGCTCAGTATCGCGCCATGACCAAACCTTTTCATCTCTCCTGGTTTCTCGGCCAGAGTTTCGCTTCCAAGAACTGGCGCTCCCTGTGGGCCGGCAGTGCTTCCGACGTCCAGCGCTGGATGATGCCCGACATCTTCATCGACCTTGCCAAGGGGATGGAGCGCGCGTGCATGGACTACATGATCATCGAGGACTCCTCGAACGTGCCCTATACCTACAAGGGCAACCACGACACTTATCTGCAATACGCACAGGGCACGCCGAAACTCGACCCGCCGGTGCTCGTGCCGTACCTGGCGCAGGCCACGACGCACCTCGGCCTCGTGCCGACGCTCTCCATCTCGGAGTATCCGCCGTACCTGCTCGCGCGCCTCGTCAATTCGCTGGACCACGTCACCGAAGGTCGCATCGGTTGGAACTGCGTCACCGGCAGCAACGACGGCACCGCGCAGAACTACGGCAAGGACAAGCATCGTCCGCATGACGAACGCTACGAGGTGGCCGACGAGTTCGCCGATGTCGTCACCCGGCTATGGGAAGCCTGGGACGAAGACGCGGTGGTGCTCGATCCCACGATCCCGATGTTCGCCGACGGCAAGAAAGTTCGCGCCATCAACCACGAGGGCAAATACTTCAAGGTGCGCGGGCCGATCAATGCGCCGCGCTCGCCCCAGGGAAGGGTGCCGATCGTGCAGGCCGGTGGCTCGGCTGCGGGCAAGAAGTTCGCGTCGAAGTGGGCCGACACCATCATCACCGAAGGCAGCAACATCTCGAAGATGAAGGCCTATCGCGAGGAGGTACGCAGCAATGCCGTCGCCGCCGGGCGCAATCCCGACGACATCAAGCTCCTGTTCCTGTGCTCACCGATCGTCGACACGACCATGGAGGCGGCGATCGAGCGACGCCGGCTGCAGCAGGAAGACTCGATGAAGTACGTCGACATGCAGCTCTCCGGAATGTCGCGGCTGACCGGCATCGACTTCTCCAAGTTCGATATGGACGAGCCGCTGCCGATGACCCTGACCACCAATGGCCACCAATCCTCGCTGGCCCGGTGGCTCGGCAAGCCTTTGCGCGAGATCGTGCGCACCTACGCCAGCAAGGGCAGCCTCGACTACACCGGCACGCCCGATCACGTGGCGGGCGTCATGCAGGACGTCATGCAGGAGGTGGGCGGCGACGGCTTCCTGTTCTCCGACACGCCGATCGACCGTCGCGGCGTGATGGAGATCTGCGACGGGCTGGTGCCCGAGTTGCAGCGTCGCGGCCTGACCCGCAAGGTCTACGCCCACAGGCACCTGCGCGACAACCTGCTGGAGTTCTGAAAGCGAGAAGGGTCCCACGACGATGAGCGGCGTGGCCCTGTTTGCCGGCGATATCAGCCTCGATGCCACGATGGGGGTGACGCACGTCCCCGCCGCCGACGAGAAAGTCCGCATGACCTCCTTTGCCGAAGCGACCGGTGGCGTGGTGAGCAACGCAGCCGTCGCCGCCCGGCGTGCTGGCCAGCAGGCCACGCTCCTCGCCACGGTCGGCACCGATATCGCGAGCCAGGCCGTGCCGGCGCTGCTCCGTGGCATGGGTCTCGAACTCGATATCGAAGCGACGGAGGGCATGCTCTGCCGTGCCATGATCGTCGTCGATGGTGCGGGTGAGAAACGGCTGCTGCTCTACCCAGGCGTTTCCATGTACCCCTCGCGACAGGCCGTGGAGCAGATCCGGCTCGACCGCTTCGCCTGGCTGCACACGGCGATCTACGAGCCGGACGCCGCCCGCGTCCTGATCGAGCGCGCTCGGCAGGCGCGCCTGCCTTTTTCCATCGATCTCGAGCCCGTCACTTTTCGAGAGAGCATCGATGCACTCGCTCCCCACATCGCGGGAGCCGACGTCGTTTTCTGTAACGCCCGCGCCGCCGATCAACTGGGTGCGGGTGTCGTCGACCGCTTGCGACGGTTGGGGGCGAAATCCGTGATCCTGACTCTCGGGCCCAAGGGAGCGGTCTGGCATGGCGACTTCGGCGTCCATTCAGTTGTGCCGCCGTCGTCGCTTCCGATCGTCGACACAACAGGCGCCGGCGACTGTCTCGCCGGATGGATCGTCGCCGAGCGTCTGCGTGGCACCGCCCCGGACGAAGCGCTGCGCCTCGCCGTGACCGCCGCCAGCCTGAGCTGCGGGCGGCTGGGCGCCCAGGCGTCGTTTCCGACCCGCGATGACGTCGCTAAAATGATCGGATGACCATGCCCCCCTCTTTGCCCTCAGCGCCACGTGTTCTCCCGCCCAAGGCCAACGCTTTGACGGAGCTGTTCCCCAAGCCCAAGCCTGTGATCGGAGTCATTCATCTGAAGCCGCTGCCCGGCGCACCGCGCTATGACGGCAGTCCCGTCCGCGACATCTACGAGGCAGCCGTCATCGACGCGCGGACTCTCTCGGCGGGCGGCATCGACGGCATCATCGTCGAGAATGCCAGCGACCTGCCGTTCTCGCGTCCCGACGATATCGGGCCGGAGACCGTGGCCGGGCTCACCGCCGCCTGCCTCGCCGTGCGCGGGGCGGTCGACCTGCCGATCGGCATCACCTGTGTCGCCAATGGTGTGATCCCTGCCCTTGCCGTTGCCAAGGCGGTGGGAGCGTCCTGGGTGCGCGCCAACCAATGGGTGAATGCCTATGTGGCCAACGAAGGCCTGCTCGATGGACCGGCGCCGCGCGCAATGCGCTACCGTGCCGCGATCGGCGCCCAGAGCGTCAGGATCTTCGCCGACGTGCACGTGAAGTTCGGCGCCCACGCGATCACCGCCGACCGCACCGTCTCCGAACAGGCAACAGATGCGGAGTGGTTCGACGCCGACGTGCTGATCGCCAGCGGAACACGGACGGGCTCGCCGACGCAGCCGAAGGAAATCGAAGAGGTGAAGGCGGGCACCAACCTGCCGGTAATCGTGGGCTCGGGCCTCAGCGCCGAGCAGGTGCCTTCCCTCTTCGCCATCGCCGAAGGGGCGATCGTCGGTCAGTGGCTGAAGAAGGACGGCGTGTGGTGGAATCCCGTCGATCCAAAGCGCGTCGAGGCGCTGATGAAGGCAGTGGCCGCCGCCAGAACGTAGAATGACCTGACAGGATCTAGGTCCAGGAAACGGTCTCCATCTTCTCGGTGTATTCCTGCGGCGTCGGATCAAAGCCGACCAGCCTCTTGTCGTAGATCTGGATGTTGTTCGTGTTGCAGTGATAGATCGTCGGGCACTCCTCGAGCGTGGTGTCGACGATCTTGTGGTACATCTGCTCGCGCTTCGTGGGGTCGAGCTCGCTGCGCGCCCCGTCCAGCAGAGCATCCATCGCCGGCGAGTTGTACGCCGACGCCGTGCCCTTGCTGTGCAGAAACCACCAGGAGCAGGCATCGGGATCCGGCGCCACGATCGTGACGTCCTCCAGATGCTGGTCGAATTTCTGGTTGAGCCAGAGATTGTTGAAGCCGCCCATGTCGAGATTCTTGATTTTGTAGGTGATGCCGATCTGGCTCACCATCGCAGCAACCAGTTCCAGCTCCTTGCGCAGCCAGTCTTTGTCGGAGGTGATGACCTCGACCTCGTAGCCCTTCACCCCGGCCTGGGCCATCAGCTCCTTGGCCTTCTTCAGGTCGCCGTTCTTGGGATACTTCACCAGCGGCGTGCGGTGCCCCATGAAGCCGGCGGGGATCTGGTTGTCGGTGACGCTGCCTTCGCCGTAGTAGATCTCGTTGACGATGGCTTCGCGGTCGATCGCATAGGAGATCGCCTGGCGCACGAGCTTGTTCTGCCAGGGAGCGTCCGGCTTGGTCTTGAGATTGAACTGCTGGTAGTCCCACTCCCAACCCGGCGTGGAGTTGATCGTGAACTTCCCGTCCTTGCGCAGCGCCGTCATGTCTTTCGGATCGGGGTGGGTCACGAAGTCGAGCTCGCCCTTCTGCAGGGCTTGCAGGCGCGTGGTGGAATCGGGAATGGCGCGATAGACGAGGCGGTCGAGCTTGGGAAAGCCTGGGCGCCAGTAATCCGGGTTTTTCACGAGGACGATCTCGGTGCCCTTCTTGCTCTCGATCTGGAACGGACCGTTGCCGACGGGCATCGCGCTGTAGGCCTGGTTGCCCATCTCCTTGTGCGCCTTCATCGAGATCATCGTGCCCGCACCGCCCATGCTGACGCCGGGGAAGGCGCCGAACGGCAGCTTGGTCTTGATCTCGACGACGTATTTGCCGTCAGCCTTCACCGTGTCGACGGCGAACAACGAGTTGCCCATGTAGGAGCTCTTTGACTCCATGTGATAATTGAAGGTGTAGGCCACGTCCTCGGCGGTGAACTCGCCATAGCCCTTCTGCCACTTCACGCCTTCGCGGATCTTGAGGCGCCAGGTCAGAGGGTCGGGATTGGTCCAGTCGAGCGCCATGCCGGGCTCGACCTTGTGATCCTTGAAGTTGATCCGGATCAACCCGTCGAACACGTTGTACATGACCAGGCTGCCCTGGATGTCCATGCGAATGACCGGGCTGAGATTGCCGAACTCGCCGCCGAAGACGCCGACGCGGAGGTCGCGCCTGGTGCCTTGGGCAAGCGCCGGCGCGCGACCGGTGCCGAGCATCAGGCCCGCGCCGAGCGCACCCGCACCGAAGCCGCGCCGCGAAAGACCATAACTCATCGCACTCTCCTGTCCGCTTCCAGGAGAGCATACTCGGGCATCGGCCGCTCAGGAGAAAAACATGCCCGCGTCCTACGAAACCCACCGCAAGCAGCTCGAACTGATCCTCGAGGCCTGGGGCATGCCGAAGAAGACGGCGGCCGGCACCGCCGAGATCATGAGCTGGGCCGACCTGCACGGCATCGACACGCACGGCATCTCGATGGTGCCGCCCTATGACGAGCGCCGCCGCAACAACAAGCTCGACGTGCGCGCCGAACCGAAGATCGTGAAGGAGACGCCGGTATCGGTGCTGATCGACGGCGGCGGCGGCCTCGGCCATCCCAATGGCCGGCGCGCCATGGAGATCGTCGTCGAAAAGGCAAAGAAGACCGGCATCGCCGTGGCGGCCGTGCGCAACTCGGGTCACTTCGGCGCCTGCGGCTTCTATGTGCTGCAGGCGGTCGAGGCCGGGCTGATCGGCATGGCGACGACATCCGCGAGCGGCATCCAGGTGGCGCCGACCAATGGCGCGCAGGCCCGCCTCGGCACCGATCCGATCGCCTTCGCCGCTCCGGGCAAGCCGGGCCAGCCGTTCCTGCTCGACATGGCGACGACGACGGTGGCTGCCGGCAAGATCCGCAACAAGGCGAACGAGAAGCTGCAGACACCGCCCGGCTGGCTGGTGACCAAGGACGGGCTGCCCAGCACCGACCCGCTCGAGGTCAGCAAGGGTGGCTTCATGACGCCGCTCGGCGGCACATCCGAGGGTAGCAGCCACAAAGGCTACGGTCTCGGCGCCATGGTCAACATCCTGAGTTCGGCGCTGTCGGGCGGCATGATGGTGACCGATCCGACCCGCAACACGCGGCCGGGCGCGATCGACATCGGCCACTTCTTCCTTGCGATGGATCCCGGCATGTTCCGGGACACCGCCGACTTCCAGGCCGACGTCGCGGCATTCTGCGACACGCTGCGCGAGACGCGGCCGGCCGACCCGGCCAAACCGGTTCAGGTCGCGGGCGATCCCGAGCGCCGCACGGCGGCGGCGCGCATGAAGACGGGCATTCCCGTCGGCCCCAACCTGCTCGCCAAGGTCAAGGAAATCGCCAAGGCGTCGGGCGCCGACTGGATCATGGAAGGCTAAAGTCAGGCCGGATTGGTAGGTCCCGACGTCAGGCGCCGCATGTGACGGCGCATGCCGTGATAGTCGTTGATGGCGTTGTGCATCGTGCGCCGGTTGTCCCAGATCGTGATCGTGCCGGGCTTCCAGTGGACCCGGCAGGTGAATTCGGGCCGCGTCGCATGCGCCTGCAGCCAGTCGATCATCGGCTTGCTCTCCTCGGGCGTCATGCCCTCGAAGGCGATCGTATGGCCGCGGCTGCAATAGAGCGCCTTCTGGCCGGTCTCGTCGATCGTGCGCACGATCGGATGCACCGCCTCGAAGGAGTCGGCGTCCTCGGTGCCGGTGATCTTCATGCCGCCGACCGCCGCGTGATGCGCCTTGCGGCCGCCGAGATGTTTCAGGCCCGCACTGTTCACGCCCTTCAGCGTGCCCAGCATCTCCTTCAGGCGATCCGATAGGCTCTCGTAGGCCGCGACCATGTCGCAATAGAGCGTATCGCCGCCGCGCTCGGGCGTCTCCAGCGCATAGAGCAGGGTCGCGAGCGGCGGGGTCTTCGTATAGGTCGTGTCGGAATGCCACTCGCCGCCGAAGTTCCGCTTCTCCGACGGCTCCTTGACGACCTCGAACAGGAACGGGAAGCCATCCATGCCCTTCACGAAAGGATAGTGGTTGGGCTCGCCGAAGCGTGCGCCGAGATCCATCATTTCCTGTGGCGACAGGTTCTGGTCCCGGATCGCGATCACCTTGTGATCGAGGAACGCCTGATGGACCTGCGCCCAACCGTGGTTGTCCATGGTACGCACGTCGACACCGGTGACTTCCGCGCCGAGCGAACCGGCGATCGGCGTCACGGTAATGCTACTGTTGGCCAAGCGCCCCTCCAGATGTTCTCGCCTTCGATGTGGCCTGATTAAAGACCCGACATCGATGACAAGCAATTCCTGCGGGGAGCAAAAAAATCGCCCGGGGCCAACAGCCCGCGGGCGAAATTCGGGAGAGAGAAGACGGGCTGCTATGGGCAGCGACTACTTGGCGTGGCTTTGCTTGTGAGCTTCGTCCGAGTGTTCACGCGCGGACTTCGAATGGGTCTGCGCCTGCGTCGCGTTCTGCTTGGCCGCCGGAGACGCCCAAGATCATCAATGCGAGTGCCATCGACTTCATGATTTCCTCCTTGTGGGTGTCCAGATTCAACGGGCGCTGCGACCGGGCGTTGCTCCGTGCCTTGCCGTACCCTCCCCTATCGCCTTACAGCCCCCATGCGGCATACTGGCCCCGACTTGAACCGAGAGGATGCTCGCCATGACCGAGATGACCAGGCGCCTGTTGCTGGCGGGAACAGCTGCCGCGCCGTTCGCCACCTGGACGCGCATCGCCGATGCCGCCGTGCCGAAGGACACCGCCGTCTTTGCGAAGCAGATCGACGATCTCATCTCGCTCGACCCCGGCGAGAGCTACGAGATCTCAGGCGGCGAGGTCGTCACGAACGTCTACGACCGGCTGCTGCGCTTCGAGGCAGAGGATCTGAGCAAGCTGGTCGGCGGCGTGGCCGAATCCTGGACCGTGTCGGCGGACGGCAAGAGCTTCACCTTCAAGATCCGACCGAACCTCAAGTTCCACTCGGGCGCGCCGGTGACGGCGGAGGACGCGGAATTCTCCCTGCATCGTGTCGTCATGATCGCCAAGACGCCCGCCTTCCTCATCACTCAGCTCGGCTGGACGAAGGACACCGTCAAGGATCTGGTGAAGGCGAGTGGCGACACGCTGACGGCCAAGATCACCGCCGATCTCGCCCCCTCCCTGGTGCTGAGCCTGATGACCTCCATCGTGGCTTCGGTGGTGGAGAAGAAGGTGGTGCTATCGCACGAGTCGAACGGTGACTTCGGCAACGGCTGGCTGAAGACCAACTCGGCCGCGTCCGGCGCGTTCCGGCTGGTCTCGTGGAAGGCCAATGAGAGCGTCACCCTGGAAGCCAATCCCAACTTCCGCCTGGGCCCTCCCGGAATGAAGCGCGTCGTCATTCGTCACGTGCCTGAGCCTGCCTCACAACGCCTGTTGCTGGAGAAGGCCGACGCCGACTTCGCGCGCGACCTGACGCCGGACCAAATCAGGCCGTTGGCGAACAATCCGGACATCAAGGTCGAGTCCTTCAAAGCGGCCAACACTTTCTACATGGGCCTGAACCTGGGCTACGAGCCGCTGGCCAATCCCAAGGTGCGCCAGGCGATGAAGATGCTGGTCGACTACGACGGCATGGCGAAGAGCTTCCTGGCCGGCCGCTTCTTCGTCCAGCAGAGCTTCCTGCCGATCGGCTTCTTCGGCGCCATTCCGCTCACGCCCTACAAGCTCGACGTGGCCAAGGCCAAGGCGCTGCTGGCGGAAGCCGGCTTCCCGGACGGCTTCGCAGTGAAGATGGCCGCGCCCAACGTCTCGCCGTGGACCGAGATCTCTCAATCGGTGCAGCAGACCATGGGCCAGGCCGGCATCAAGGTGTCGATCGAGCCGATGGAGCTGAAGGCGGTGATCGGCCAGTACCGCGCCCGCACGCACCAGATCGCCATGCTGTCCTGGGGGCCGGACTATTTCGACCCGCACACCAACGCCGACAGCTTCGTGCACAACGACGACAATTCGGACAATCCGAAGATCAAGCCGATCGCGTGGCGCAACAGGTGGTTCATCCCCGACATCACCAAGGACATGCTGGCGGCGGCCCGCGAGCTCGACACGACCAAGCGCGCCGAGCAATACGCCGTGCTGCAGAAAAAGGTGACGGACGAAGGTCCGTTCATCTTCATGTTCCAGAACAACATCCAGGTGGCGCGCCGCGCGACGACGACCGGCTACAATCCCGGCATCTCCGGCGACCTGAGCTACTTCCGCAACATCCGGAAGTCGTAACTCGTTGAGTGTCAGGAGCCTGGCCCATCGGTCGGTGAGCAGCCTCGCGTCGGTAGGGCTCACCTTCCTCGGGCTCACCTGCGTTACCTTCTTCATCGGTCGGGTCATCCCGATCGATCCGGTACTGGCTATCGTCGGCGACAAGGCCTCGCCCGAGACCTACGCGCGCGTGCGGACCGAGATCGGGCTCGACCTGCCGCTCCCGGTGCAATATTGGCGCTACCTGTTGAAGGTGGTGCACGGCGATTTCGGCAGCTCCGTCATCACCTCGCATCCCGTGCTGCAGGACTTGCTGCAGGTGTTTCCTGCCACGCTGGAACTAGCGCTGCCCGCGCTATTCATCGGCGTGGTCGTGGGCATCCCGATGGGCGTGGTGGCCGCGACCCATCGCGGCCGCTGGCAGGACCAGGCGATTCGGCTGCTGTCCCTGCTCGGCTATTCGATGCCGGTGTTTTGGCTGGGCCTCGTCGGGCTGTTGCTGTTCTACGCCGTGCTCGGCTGGGTCGGCGGACCGGGCCGGCTGGACGTCACCTACGACGACATCGTGAGCCCGGTCACCGGCATGATCACGATCGACAGTCTGCTGGTCGGTGAATACGACGTCTTCTGGAACGCGGTCTCGCACCTGCTGCTGCCCGCATCGATCCTCGGCTACCTGTCGTTGGCCTACATCGCGCGCATGACGCGCAGCTTCATGCTGAGCCAGTTGCGGCAGGAGTATGTGCTGGCGACCTTGGCCAAGGGTCTCTCGCCGTGGAGGGTCGTCTGGGTGCATGCGCTGGGCAACGTCTGGGTCCAGCTCGTGACCGTCATCGCCCTCACCTTCGGCGGCCTGCTCGAGGGCGCCGTGCTCACCGAGACCGTGTTCGCCTGGCCAGGGCTCGGCCTCTACGTGAAGAATTCCCTGTTCAACGCCGATCTCAATGCCGTGCTGGGCGGCACGGTGCTGGTGGGCGTGGTCTTCATCACGCTGAACATGCTCTCCGATCTGGTCTATCCGCTGGTCGATCCGCGCGCGAGGGATCAATGACGGCGGCTCGCACCTGGCTGTTGGATCCAGCGCCCGCCAGCCGCATGCAGGCGCGCTGCGGCCGCTGGTTCCGTGCGTGGCTCGGCTTCCGCCGCAACAAGCTCGCGATGACGGGGCTCGGCATCGTGTTGCTGCTGGTGCTGATGGCGGTCTTTGCCCCGCTAATCGCCGATCGACAGGCGACCACCTTGCAGGACTTGGGGAACCGCCTGCAGCCGGTGAGCTGGCAGCACCTCTTTGGCACTGATGAGCTGGGGCGGGATATCTTCGCCCGCGTGGTCTTCGGCTCGCGCATCACGCTCACCATCGTGGCCATGGTGGCGCTGATCGTTGTGCCGGTCGGCCTCGCCATCGGCCTGCCCGCCGGCTATTTCGGCGGCATCGTCGACAAGGTGCTGATGCGCCTCACCGACATTTTCCTCGCCTTCCCACGCCTCGTGCTGGCGCTGGCCTTTGCAGCCGCCCTCGGTCCGGGCATCGAGAACGCCGTGATCGCCATCGCGCTCACCGCCTGGCCGCCCTACGCGCGCCTCGCCCGCGCCGAGACAATGACGCGACGGCGCGCGGAGTTCATCCAGGCCGCCGAGCTTCAGGGCGCTTCGGCGCTCCGCATCATCGCCACGCAGATCGTGCCGCTCTGCCTGTCCAGTGTGATCATCCGCCTGACCCTGGACATGGCCGGCATCATCCTCACCGCCGCGGGGCTGGGCTTCCTTGGCCTCGGCGCGCAGCCGCCGGCACCGGAATGGGGTGCGATGGTCTCCTCCGGCCGGCAGGTGCTGCTCGACCAATGGTGGGTCGCAACCATCCCGGGCCTCGCCATCTTCATCGTCAGCCTGGGCTTCAACCTGTTGGGCGACGGCTTGCGCGACGCGGGCGATTCACGGTCATGACCGAGCCGCTGCTCACTGTCCGCAACCTCAGCGTCACCTATCCCGGCGACGACGGTGACGTTCGCGCCGTGCGCAACGTGAGTTTTACTCTGGGCCGCGAGCGCCTGGGCATCGTGGGCGAAAGCGGCTCGGGCAAATCGACGACGGGCCGCGCCATCATGGGCCTCGTCGGCCATCCGGGCCGTATCGCGGCGGACGAATTGCGGCTGGGCGATACCGATCTACGCAGTCTCTCCGAGAGCGGCTTCCGCAGGCTACGCGGCAAGCGCATCGCCATGGTGCTGCAGGATCCGAAATATTCGCTCGATCCGGTGATGACCGTCGGCCAGCAGATCGCCGAGACCCACCGCACCCATCTGCGCAGCAACAAGCGCGACGCCAAACGCGCGGCGCTGGAGATGCTGGAAGCCGTGCAGATCCGCGACCCCGAGCGCGTCTACACCATGTACCCGCACCAGGTCTCCGGCGGCATGGGCCAGCGCGTGATGATCGCGATGATGCTGATCGCGGGCCCCGAGATCCTGATCGCCGACGAACCCACCTCCGCGCTGGACGTCACCGTACAGACGCAGGTCCTGTCGATCATGGACGAGCTGGTCCGAAGCCGCGGCATGGGCTTGCTGCTGGTCAGCCACAACCTGCACCTGGTCTCCTCGTTCTGCGACCGCGTGCTGGTGATGTATGCCGGCCAGGTGCTGGAGACGTGCGAGGCCGGGAAGCTGTCCGAGGCAAAGCATCCCTACACACGCGGCCTGCTCGCCGCCCTGCCCCAACTCGGCCATCGACGACCGGAGCTGCCGCAGTTGCAGCGCGATCCCGCCTGGATGGCAGACCTCGCATGATCGGGCTCGATAACGTCACCATCGCCTACGGCACCGGCACGCGCGCCGTAATCGCCGTCCATGACTTCACGCTTTCCGTGCCCGAAGGCGAGGCGGTCGGCCTGGTAGGCGAGTCGGGCTCGGGCAAATCCACCGTGCTGCGCGCCGTCGCCGGACTGATCCCGCATGCGAAGGGCGAGATCGCGCTGGCCGGCGTCCGCGTCGACCGGCGCCGCACCACGGCCCAGCGCAAGACGACCCAGATGGTCTTCCAGGATCCTTACGGCTCGCTCCATCCGAACCAGACGGTGGACCAGATCCTGGCGTTGCCGGTCGCCATCCACCGGCTCGACCGCGGCGAGGCGCGCATCGTCCAGGCGCTCACCGAGGTCGGTCTCGGCCGCGAACATCGCTATCGGTATCCTCACCAACTGTCGGGCGGCCAGCGCCAGCGCGTGGCCATCGCCCGCGCGCTGATTCTCGAACCGCGAATCCTGCTGCTCGACGAGCCGACCAGCGCCCTCGACGTGTCGGTACAGGCGGAAATCCTCAACCTGCTCGCTCGCCTGCGCCGCGAGCGCGGGCTGACGCTCCTGATGGTCAGCCACGATCTCGCGGTCATCGCCCATCTCTGCGAGCGTATCGGCGTGATGAGCGCCGGCCGGCTGGTCGAGATCACCACCGCGACGGCGATGGCGAAGAGCCAGGTGACGCACGACTACACGCGCGAACTCCTGCGCTCCAACGCCGGCTTCGACCGCAGCTAGGCCGCCTCTTCCAGGGTCGAGCACGCGCCGCTGACACGGGTCTGGCGCATGTAGCGGCGGAAGCGATCGGCGTCGTAGGCAGCGCCGGCGTGGAGCAGGCAGCGATTGTCCCAGAGAACCACGTCGCCCGGTTGCCAGGCGTGGCCGTAGATGTGCTCGGGTTGGATCGCCTCTTCGGTCAGTCCGTCGATCAGGGCACGGCCGGCGGCCGGGCTCATGCCCTCGATCTCCCGCACATGGGAGCCCAGGAACAGGTTCTTCGCTCCGGTCGCCGGATTCGTCCGGACGAGCCGCTGGCGTACCGGCGGCAGCGAGGCTGCGATCTCCGGCGACACGGCGTCCGGTGCCACCTTCGAACGCGAGAAGACGTAATCGTGGATCGTAATCAGGGGATCGAGCTCTGCCTTGCGCGCGGGCGATAGCCGATCGTAGGCGGCGCGCAGCGAGACGAACATCGTGACGCCGCCTTCGGCCGGCGTTTCGTAGGCGCACATGATCGAGAGGAAGGCCGGCACCGGTTTGAACGAGGCATCCGAGTGCCACATGTTGTTGCCGGTCAGGAAGATCGTCTTCTTGTGCGTGCTGCCCAGCACCGTGCCGTCCTTCTGGACGTTGCCGATGGTGCCGAAATATTCCGTTTTGCCGACACTGGTGTGGCTGGGTTCCGGATTGCCCAACTGGCGCGTGAGCGCGAGTTGGCGGTCGTCGTCCATCGACTGGTCGGGGAAGCAGACGAACGAATAGCGGTCGACCGCGGCGTTGATTTCCTTCGTCAGCTCAGGCGTGAGCGGCTTGCTGACATCGACGCCGCGGATGCTCGCGCCGAATTCGGGATGCAGCTCTTCGTATTGTAGCTGGGACATGCTGACCTCACTTCGGCAGGTGAGACTTGAGGAACGTGCGCACTTTATTGATCGTGCGCGCCTTCAGCTCCGGCGGATCGCGCCACGGGAAGACCGTGATCTCCGCATTGGGCGCCAGCGAGGCGACGTCGATCGAGCTCTGCAGCGGATGTGACGAGGTATCGTCCGGCAGGACCAGGATCGGCTTCGTGCACTTGGCAATGAAGTCGCGCGGCACACTGTAAAGAAAGTCGGGCTGCACGCCGAAAAGATTGTGCAGATACTTGTCGATTGTCTCCGCCGACACGCCGGGATTCTTTGCCTTGAAGCCCGCAAGCCAGTTGTCCGTGCTGTGGCGCATCATGACGCCGGGATCCTCGGGCCGGTGGCCCACGGTCTGGCAGAAGACGGCAGCGACGACGCGCTCCGGCGCACGCTGCAGAAGCTTGCCCGCGAAGCAGCCGCCGATGCAGTAGCCCATGTAGAAGAACTGCTTGATACCGAGATGATCCATCAGCCCGAGCTGGTCGTCGGCGAAGGCGTCCCAGGCATTCTCGGTCGGCACCGGACCTGTCGACTCGGCGGGCGCATTGGCATTGCGCTGGTCCATGGTGATACAACGGAAGTCGTTCTTGAACTCTTCCATCGCGTTGATCACGGCGTTCGGCCAGTTGGCGACCCGCGAGTTCAATCCACCGCCCGGAGTCACCAGCAACGGGAAGCCGGAGCCGGTCTCCTCGTAGCGAATGCGAACGTCACCGCGTTGATAGAACGGCATTGAAACTCTCCAAAGCGTAGTCAGAACCAGGAAGACTTGTCGACGGGGTTGCGGAGCGGTTGTCCGGCAGCGAAGGCGCGGCAGTTGTCTGCCATGATGCCGAACCGGCGATCATCGAGATAGGGCCCATGTCCCGCCATATGCGGCGTCATCAGCACGTTGGGCAGCGTCCACAGCGGATGGTCGCTGGGCAGAGGCTCGATCTCATAGACATCGAGCGCGGCGCCCGCGATCGCACCCGCCTTCAGCGCCGCGACCAGGTCGTCGAGCTTCGTCGTCATGCCTCGGCCGATGTTGATGAAGAAGGCCGATCTCTTCATGCGCTGGAAGCGGGCGCGATTGAAGAAGCCTTCGGTGGCCGGCGTGTGCGGCACCGTCAGGATCACGAAGTCCGCCCGCGGCAGCAGCTCGTCCAGCGCCGCCGCCGGATGCATCTCGGTCACCCCGGCGGGCACATCGGTGCGGCGCGCATCGGTCGCCAGCACGGTCACGCCGAACGCCGAGAGCAGGCGCGCGGCTTCGGCGCCGATGCCGCCCAGGCCGACGATCAGCGCCGTCGCTTCGGGCAGATGCACGACGTCGCCCGCCTCCAGCGGGCTCTTTTTCCATTCACGGCGCAGTTGCTGTGGGATGAACGCGTGCAGTCCGCGAGCGAACGCCAGCACGAAGGCCATGATGTGTGCGCCGATGTGATCGTTATAGATCTCGCGGAAGTTCGTCACGCTCACGGAATGGCCGATCAGCTCCGGGTAGTAGAAACCAGCCGGCGGCGCGGCAAAGGGCGCCTGCAGCCAGCGCAGGTTCTTGGCCTTCGACAGCAGCTCCTTGCCGAGCGCACCGAAGGCTGCTTCCGCATCGACGATCTCGCGTGCGGCGGTGTCGGCGTCTTCGGCCACGACCACGCGGGCCTCTGGCACTTCTTCGCCCAGACGCTTGGCCCAGCCGCGGGTAATGTCGCTCTGCGGCGGCAGCATGACGAACTTGAACGAATTCCGGCTGGCCACGATGTTTCCTCTCCCGAGGCGATTCTACGCGAGTCTATACTGCCGCTGGAAGAACGCCGAATGCATTCCGCTGGCGGGCGGCATGGCGGCGATATGCTGCGTGATCTGGGCGTTCGCCGCACCGTTTCCAGCCACCATCAGCACGACATGGTTCACCGGAATGGTCTTGAGCGTCCCTCGTTTCAGCAGCTCAATAAAGACATCTTCCGGCGTACCTTCGGGGACGGTGATCCAATATCTCAGGGCCCTGAGCATGCTCTGCGTTGTGGCCTCCTGCGCCCTGTAGTCGCCGGCGACATAGTGGGTCCCCAGCGTCTCGATCCTGGCAATGCAGATCGGCTCTCCCCCGGCCTTCGGATCTTCCGCACTGTGATCGGTATGCAGCCCGTGCGGCTGGGGAACCATGAACTTGCCATAGGCATAGTGTCCCTTGCGATAGCGCGCTGACGGCACGAGCACGCCCATCATCCGATCGACGTCGTCATTGTAGAGACGCATATACGCCGCCATCGGATCGGACTTCTCCGCGAGCCAACGGTCGTTGACGTACTCGGTCTGGACCTCGTTGAACCGTCGCGCGTATTCGAAGATTGCGTTGCTTGCTGCGTTGCGGAAACGCGCGATCGGCAGCGGCAGGTGGGTATGCGCTTCACGATCGTTGAAACTCTCGTGCAGGCGTTCGATGAGCGACCACTGATCGGCCGAGAACCGCACCGGCTCTACGATTTTCAACGTGGGCCCAAGGCTCTCCCACGCCTGATGAAGATGGTCTTGCAGAGCCCGCAGCATGCACCAGCTAAGCGCTCTTCACGCGGGACGTCCAGTCGCCTTCCTCCCGTCGAGCCGCAAAAGAGGAACCAGGACAAAGGCCACGGCGGTCGATGCCGCGGAAACGACGATGAGCGGCGCCAATTGGTTATCGAAGACTTTCTCGTAGAGAAATGCGCCCACGTTGGCGGAGAAGACGTCCGCCAAGTTCATGATCGACATCAACCCGGCGAAGGCGAACCCTTCGGCGCGGCTGGGGCAATGATCTGCCGCGAGCGTCAGCGTGGAAATCGTGCCGATCATCAGCGCGACGCCGTTGGCGAAATTCACGATCGCCGCCGAGACCTCGCCGTGCAGCAGCAGGAACGAGGCCGCCGACAGCGTGCCCAGGACAATGCTGAGATAGAGCTGGCTCTTCGTACTCATCGTCGCGAGGAACCAACGGTGCCAGAGCGCCCCCACGATCCATCCGGCCGAGGCGATCGAGCCCAGGATCCCGATGTAGGATTGCGAGAACTTCAGTTCATCCGTCATGTGATAGTAGAGCGGCGTGCCGAACCCTGGCGCGAACGTGTACAGAAAGAGGAACGCGGCCACGAGATACAGCCGCCGCGACGTCAGCGCCGCGACCGTGCCCTTGAGCGTCCGCAGCATTTCCGTGCGGTTGATCGGGATCCGCTCCTCGTCGAGCAGGTACACGGTCGCCAGCAACATCGCCACCGGCGCGACGGCCGCGATTGCAGCGGCGGCCTGCAGGCTTCCCAAAGCCGTCAGATGCTGCACGAGTTCGCCGCCCGCGAGCGAGCTTGCCATGACGGCGATGTAGAACCACAGCCACTGCTGGTTCACGAAGGCACCGCTCAAGCCGAAGCGCTGGCCGTTCTCTGCCAGCAGGGCGCCGCACAACGTGCTGGCCATGGCCATCGCGTAGGAGGTGAACACGAGCAGCGGCGCGAACTCGGCCGGCGCGCTCAGCCGGGCCACCCAGGCATAAGACGCGGCGGCGAGAACGCTGGCCACGATCAGGTAGCTCTTGCGGCGCAGGCCGAACAGCGGGACGAAATCCGACAGGAGCCCGTAGGCGGGCTTGATCACCCAGGCGAAATTGAAGAGCGCGAGATAGGCGGTGACCTCGAGCGGCGTCCACCCGATCTCCTTCAGGTAGTGGTTGATCGGCTGGTAGAGGATGCCGACGCGGCCCTGCCCGATCCCTTCCACCACGTAGACCGTGGCGAAGAAGAGCATCAGCCGGCGGACATGCGGATCGTGTTTTGCTGTCAGGACGCGCAGCAATCTTTGGGTTGGTAGACCTTCGTCCTGCACATGCAGGACGAGGTGATCGGTACGTCGACCTTGGCCAAGGCCGTTGCAAGCTTGGCCTGGAAGACCGGCAGTTCCTGCGTCTCGCCACGCCGTTGCAGGCATTCGACCAGCCCATGCAGCGACCAGACGTTGTCGGGATGCTGGGTGGTGCGCTGGATGCGGTTGCTCAGGCCCAGATCGTCGCGATAGACGGTCTCCGCTTCCTCGTAATGGCCCTGCTCCATCAACAGGGCGGCCAGCGCATGGCGCGGCGGATGCATCCAGGCCCACGGCTCGGTGTAGAAGAGATTGTCGTCGCGATGCACCGCCTCGCGCAAATGGGCATAGGCCTGCTCGTAGTTGCCCCGGTGATATTCGACCTCGCCGTCGAGCATGGCCTCGCCGACGCCCAGCGTATTGCGCGCGAAGTTGCCGAGGAATTTCTGCTCTGGCGGCATGCGCGCCACTGCCTCGCGGAAGAGCACGCGCTCGCGGTCGGCGGAGGCAGGATCCTTGAGCGTCGCGAACGCGATGCCGCGCGCATAGTGATGCATGGGTGTCGTGACCCTGAAGATCGCCGGATCGCCGGGCGGCGGCTGATCGATGATCTCCTGCCAGCGCCCGAACCGGACCTGCACATGCGTCCGCATCCCGTAGTAGGCCTCGGTGGTCATCACGAGCTTGGGACGATCCTTCATGGTGAGGATGTCGTGCGTCATGATCTTGCGGATCTTGTCCGCCGCCGCGAGCGCGGGAAAGTATTGCCCCAGGAACATGCAGGTGTGGATCATCAGGTGCAGGTCGTGGCCGCGCGCCGTGACGTAGAAATTATACGAGCCCGCATAGTCGGCATACATATCGTCGGCCTCGATCGAGCGCTCGCTCACGATCTTGGCCTTCTCGTAGTCGCCGCACAGCGCGTAGATATGGCCCGGCATGTGGTTCATGTGCCCGGCATCCGGCGACAGATTGACGAGGCGATCGGCCGACGCCATCGCAGTCTCGGGATGGTTCGACATCTCCATCGTATGGATATGCAAGTGCAGGATCGCGAGATGCGGACGCTGGCCCGCCGCATCGGTCATCGCAATCGAACGCTCGATGAGCGCCACCGCTTCGAGGGTATCGGCGTTGCGGCCCGGCAGCCCGGTCTTCATGTCCCACAGACGGCGCGGTGTGCGCGTGATCAGCGCCTCGACCAGCAGCGCCATGATGTCGTGATCGTCGGGAAAGAGCCGGTGCACGCGCCGCATCGCGGCGGCGTAGTCGTCGTCCCACTTGTCGAATTGCTCGGGTGCCACGCCGTGCGGCTGCTGGAAGCGCTTGGCCAGCGCCTCGACCAGGTGCCGCTCCGCATCCTCGGCGCCCTCCGTCAGTCCCAGCGCGATCTGGAGATGCTCGAACGCGACCTTGGCGAAGCGATCCGCCTCGGCCTTGCCGAAGTCGCGCCAGGTGAGATTGTAGAAAGGCCCCGAGCCGTAGGCGATGCCCCAATGCGCCATGACGCAGTCCGGATCGAACTCGAGCGCCTTGCGGAAGCACTTCACGCCCTCTTCCTGGTTGAAGCCGAAGCACCAGTTGAGGCCGAGATCGAACCAGCGCTGCGCTTCCGACGACGACGTGCGGACCTTGCGTGTGTGGCCGCCGAGGTTGAAGCGATCCATCACGCGAGCTCCGGATAGCCGAGTGCCGCGGCCTGCCGCTCGTAATCGAGCAGCCCGGCATAGGCCGCCGGGTCCGGCATCGAAATGTTGCGCAGCCGCAGGCCTTCGAGCACGGGGCGGCGGGCCGGGTCAGCGGCCAGGCGCAACAACGCGGCTTGCAGGCGCGCGGCCTCCTCGACCGGAGTCGCGATCGACGTGACGAAGGGGATCGCCGGACTATCCGGCGTCTGGCCGATCACACGCAGCGAGTCGACGACCTCGGGACGATGGTCCTGGAAGAAGACATAGGTCAGGCAGTCGATCGAGGCGGCGTCCAGCTCGCCCGACGCCACGCGCGCGATGCTGTTGGGATGCGTGCCGGTCTCGACGACGGACCCGAAGAAGGGCTTCCCTCCGGCGAGCCGGGCGAAGAGGAGCCGCGGCAGGTTCATCCCCGAGTTGGAGTGAAGGCTGTTGAGCGCAAAGGTCGCGCCCCTCAGATCTTCCGGCTTCTCGAAGCGGGAATCCTTGCGCACGAGGATGAAGGCGGAATGGGTGGCCTCGCCACAGCCCGGCGCGTCATAGGTCGGCACGCCGAGCAACCGATACTGACCGCTGTAGATGGTTTGCAGCGGGTAGCCACAGGTCTGGGAGAACAGGACCTCGTCGCCGATCTTGTCGGGCACGGGACCGCGCGTGAAGGTCAGTTCAGTGGGCAGGTCCGACCGGCCGTCGCGCCGCACCTCGTCGGCGAGGGCTTCCCAGAAGGCCGCATTCCGGGGCCGCATCTCGGGCAGATTGTACATCGGCAGGCTGGCGGTCAGCATCGTCATTGTACTCTCGCGAACGGGACCAAATCTTCCGCCATTGGCCTTTCGCAATCAAATGGGCCGCCTCTGGTGGCGCAGCCGCCGGAAACTCACAGTCGCGGCGATCGCCGCCATGCCCGCGGCCGTTCCGACGGCCAAGGTGCTGCTGTGCGCGGGATAGAGGCCGAAGAAGAGCGATACCACCGCCGCCCCCATGGTCTGGCCGAGCAACCGGGCCGTCGACAGCATGCCGCTGGCACCGCCGCTGCGCTCGCGCGGCGCGGAAGAGATGATCGTGCGGCTGTTGGGGGCCTGAAAGAATCCAAATCCTATGCCGCAGACCGTCATTCGCCAGACGATGTCGATTGTCTCGGGATGGTCCGGCAGGGCGGCCAGCGTCGCCAGCCCAACGGAAAGCACCAGCAATCCGATGCCGCACAGAAGGCCCGAGGGATGTCGGTCGGCCAGGCGGCCGGCGATCGGTGCGATCACCGCCGTGGCCAGGGGCCATGGCGTCATCAGCAGCCCGGTCGCCACCGCATCGCGACCGAGCACGCCGTGGAAGTAGAAGGGCAGCGACACGAAGGCCAGCGTCTGGGCGGCAAACGAACAGACCGACGTTCCGATCGACAGGCCGAACACCGGTAGGCGCAGCAGATCGACCGGCAACAGCGGCGAGGCAAGCGTCAACTGACGGCGGACCAGCAGCACGCCAGCGACGAAAGCCACGGCGAGCTCGCCCGCCTGCACCCACCGGCCATCGCCATGGCCCAGCCCATCGACGCCGATGACGAGCAAGCCGAAGGTCAGTGCGCTGAGCCCGGCACTGGCAAAGTCGAACGGATGCACCGTGCGCGGATTCACCGGTAGCGACCGCAGCGCGACCGTAAAGGCCACGATACCGATCGGCACATTCACCGCGAACAGCCAAGGCCACGCGGCCACCGAGAGGATGGCGGAGGCGACAGTAGGCCCAAGCGCCGAGGAGGTGGCGACGACCAACGCGTTCAGTCCGATGCCGCGCCCCAGCTGGTCGCGCGGATAGATGTAGCGGATCAGCGCGCCATTGACGCTCATGATGCCGGCCGCCCCGAAGCCTTGCAGGATGCGCGCAAGGATCAATGTCGACAGAGCGTCCGATAGTGCACAGCCAAGAGACCCCAATGCGAATACGGCCAAGCCCACTTTGTATACGCGGCGATAACCAAAATTCTCGCCGAGCGATGCGAGCGGCAGCAGCGAGATCGTCACCGCCAGCTGGTAGGCATTGACGACCCAGACGGAGTCGGCGGGAGTGGCCCGCACATCGACCGCAATCGTCGGCAAGGCGACATTGGCGATGGTGCCGTCCAGCACCGCCATGGTGACAGCGAGGGTGACGGTAAGCATCGCCCAATAGCGCTGCGGCAACGGCAGGCCGTCGGAAACATCCATGACTGTTTGTATCGATCCGATGCAGCGGATCAACGCTCTTTCAGCGCGACATTACCGCTGCACGACTATTCGGCGGCGAGCAGGCCTATCGCAAGTTCCGCGTCTTTCGGATGCGCAGAGCTGACCTCACCGGACGGTCTATGGGCGCGATCATTGCGCATTCGTGACATCCGCCCGCGTCGTGACGCGCCTTTGGCAATTTCACGGAGAAGCGAGACTTCGCGGAGGATGAACTGCTTTCGTTCGAGCACGGACAAGGCCTTCATGATCCCAACAATGTTCAAACGACGACAAGGTTGCGCGACAAAATCGCGAACTCCGGCTTTTCACCGTCGATGGCGCAACCATTTGGCGTGAAACGGCTTTTGTCCCTATGGAGTGGCGAGGCACAGGCGGGGCGACCGCTCTTTCGCGAAAAATTTACTACATGGAGTCGCGACTCGCTGGACCTGTCGCCGGATGGAGGCCGCATCTTCATCGTGCGCAGGCGCTGGGCTTCGATCATCTTTGCATTCCCCCCGTATTCTCTCCCGGTCCGACGGGAAATGTCTTTCTCGCCGCCGAGGTCGAAGGTTCCGATCGTACCGTCGAGGCCGCGAGCGCTCTTTGTAAAGAACACGGGCTCGCCCTTCTCCTAGACGTCGTTCTCGATCGTGTGGCCGCAGACGGTCCGCTTGCACGATCCCTGCCAACACATCCTTCCTCGACCGATGGCACGATTGTGGATCCGAGGCAGGACACCGCGCTGGCCGTCACCCTCCGATATGACGGCGGTGCGGAAACACTCCTGACGCGCTTCTGGATCGACCATCTCGAAAAATTGGGACAGAGCGGTGCGACCGGCTTTCGCCTGCTGGGAATCGATCAGGTACCGCCACGCGTCCTGGGCGAGATCAGGCGCGCCGTTCCCCATCTCGCCTTCCTGGCCTGGACGCCCGGTATCTCGCGCGAGCGCCTGACACGACTGGCTGATGTCGGTCTCGACGGCGTCTTTGCCTCGACGCCGTGGTGGGATGGCAAGGCCAGCTGGTACGTCGAGGAGCACGAGGCGTTGCGGCGGATCGCGCCGGTCATCGCGCCCGTGGAAGCGCCCTTCGGCGAGCGGTTGGCCGAACGCGGCCTCGCGCATAGCCGGCGGATACTCAAGATCGCGGCAGCCACCGGCGATGGTTTGCTGGTGCCCATGGGCTTTGAATTCGGTTCGCGACGACGGCTCGATCCACGCTTCACCAGCGTCCACGACCTGCCGGAGGCCTCCCGTAATGCCAAGGGCGACCTCGACGCCGACATCACGGAAGCCAATGTCATGGTCGACCGGCTCGCGTCGAGCGGCCGCACTCTGCTCGCTCTTACGGGCCCTGGCAGCAAGATCACCCGAATTCGCCGCGGCATGGAGACTGTCATTTCCATCACACCGGACGACGTCGACATCACAACCGAGGAGCCCGCACCCGCGATCGTCGATCCCGGCCGGCAACGCACCCTGGCCTTGCGCAATGCCACCAAGGCACCGCGCATCGTGATCGACAACATCACGCCCCGGGTCGATGGCGGCCGCTTCGCCGCCAAGCGCTGCATCGGCCAATCCGTCACGGTGGAAGCCGACGTCTACATGGACGGGCATGACGTGCTGGCCGTCGATCTGCAGTGGAAGCCGCTCGATGAGGCGGACTGGCGTCAGGAGCCGATGAAGCATATCGGCAACGATCGCTGGCAGGCCACGATGACGCCGAGCCGTGTGGGACGTTGGACCTTCACCGTCGAGGCCGCGCTAGACGAGTTGGCTACCGTGCGCCATGCGCTCGAGCTTAAGAAGTCGGCAGGCGTCGATGTCTCGGTCGAGACGGCGGAAGAGAAAGCACTGGTGGAATCGGGCGTGTATCGCTCCTTCACCGTGCGTCACGAGCCTGCGCTCCTGCTCGACGTCGAACGCACCCAGGCCGGCTTCGCAAGCTGGTACGAACTCTTTCCGCGCTCGATCACCGACGATCCCAAGCGGCACGGCACCTTCACCGACGTGATCGGCACCTTGCCGCGCGTGCGCGACATGGGCTTCGACGTGCTCTACTTCCCACCAATCCATCCGATCGGCCGAAGCCATCGCAAAGGCCGCAACAACACGCTGACGCCGACACCGGACGATGTGGGCAGCGCCTACGCCATCGGCAGCGACGAGGGCGGACACGAGGCGCTACACCCGCAGCTCGGCACGCTCGACGACTTCCGGCGCCTGGTGGCGGTGGCGCGCGACAATGGTCTCGAGATCGCCATCGACTTCGCCATCCAGTGCTCGCCCGACCATCCGTGGCTCAAGGAACATCCGGACTGGTTCCGCCATCGACCGGACGGGACGATCAAGCACGCCGAGAATCCTCCCAAGAAGTATGAAGACATCGTGAACGTCGACTTCTACGCCGAGGGCGCGATTCCCGACCTATGGGCCGCGCTGCGCGACGTCGTGCTGTTCTGGGCCAAGGAAGGCGTGCGCATCTTCCGCGTCGACAATCCGCACACCAAGCCTCTGCCCTTCTGGCACTGGATGATCGCCGACATTCGCGGCCGCTATCCTGACGCAATGTTCCTGGCGGAAGCCTTCACCCGGCCAAAAATGATGTATCGCCTTGCCAAGGTCGGCTTCTCGCAATCCTACAGCTACTTCACCTGGCGCAACACCAAGCAGGAGCTGACGGACTATCTCACCGAGCTCTCGACCACGGATGTCGCCGAGTTCTTCCGGCCGAATTTCTTCGTCAACACGCCCGACATCAACCCCTACTACCTGCAAGGCTCCGGGCGCGCCGGGTTCGTGATCCGCGCCGTGCTTGCCGCGACACTGTCGGGCCTGTGGGGCGTCTACTCCGGCTTCGAGATCTGCGAAGCGGCTGCCCTTCCCGGACGTGAGGAATATCTCGATTCGGAAAAATACGAGATCCGCATCCGCGACTTCAACGCGCCTGGCAACATCGTGGGCGAGATCACCGCACTCAACCGCATCCGCAAGGCGCATCCAGCGTTGCATAGCCATCTCGGCGTCTCTTTCTATAACTCGAGCAACGACCAGGTCATCGCCTACGGCAAGACCGCGCCCGGCCACGACGACATGATCTTCACGGTGCTGAGCCTCGATCCGCACCATGCGCAGGAGACGAGCTTCGAGATCCCGCTCTGGCACTGGAAGCTGCCGGACCACGGCTCGCTCGAAGCCGAGGACCTGATGACCGGACGGCGCTTCACTCTGGGCGGCAAGCGGCAATGGCTACGACTTGATCCTTCATCGGCGCCTTTTGCGCTGTGGCGACTGTGGAGCACGGCATGAACGCCCCTACCCCCGAATTCGCTGCCCAGATCGTCAAGTCGGCCGACCAGGCCCTCTGGTACAAGGACGCGATCATCTACCAGGTCCATGTGAAGTCGTTCTTCGATTCCAACGACGATGGCATCGGCGACTTTCCCGGCCTGATCTCGAAGCTCGATTACATCGCCGACCTCGGCGTCAACACGCTCTGGCTGCTGCCCTTCTATCCGTCGCCGCGGCTCGATGACGGCTACGACATCAGCGACTACCGCTCGGTCCATCCCGAGTACGGCACCATGGCAGATGTGAAACGCTTCATTGCCGCCGCCCACAAGCGCGGCCTGCGCGTGATCACCGAACTGGTCATCAACCACACGTCCGACCAGCATCCGTGGTTCCAGCGCGCCCGCCGCGCCAAGCCCGGCTCGGCGCTCCGCGACTTCTACGTCTGGTCCGACACCGACCAGAAGTACCAGGGCACGCGCATCATCTTCGTCGATACGGAGCGTTCGAACTGGACGTGGGATCCTGTCGCCAATGCCTTCTACTGGCATCGCTTCTATTCCCATCAGCCCGACCTCAACTTCGACAATCCGAAGGTGATGGAAGCCGTGCTGAGCGTGATGCGCTTCTGGCTCGACCTCGGCATCGACGGCTTGCGGCTCGACGCCGTGCCCTATCTCGTCGAACGCGAGGGCACCAACAACGAGAACTTGCCCGAGACCCATGTCATCCTGAAGCGCATCCGCGCCGAGCTGGACAGGTCTTATCCCGACCGCATGCTGCTGGCCGAGGCCAATCAGTGGCCCGAGGACACCAAGGACTATTTCGGCCAGGGCGACGAATGCCACATGGCCTTCCATTTCCCGTTGATGCCGCGCATGTACATGGCATTGGCGCGCGAGGATCGCTTCCCGATCACCGACATCATGCGCCAGACGCCGCAGATCCCCGACGCCTGCCAATGGGCGATCTTCCTGCGCAACCACGACGAGCTCACCCTCGAAATGGTGACCGACTCCGAGCGCGACTATCTCTGGCAAACGTATGCCACCGACCGGCGCGCGCGCATCAACCTCGGCATCCGCCGGCGTCTGGCGCCGCTGCTCGAGCGCGACCGCCGCCGCATCGAACTGCTGAACTGCCTGCTGCTGTCGATGCCAGGCACGCCCGTGATCTACTATGGCGACGAGATCGGCATGGGCGACAACATCCGCCTCGGCGACCGCGATGGCGTGCGCACGCCGATGCAATGGGCGCCCGATCGCAATGGCGGCTTCTCGCGCGCCGACTTCAATGCGCTGACCTTGCCCACGATCATGGACCCGCTCTACGGCTACGAGACGGTGAACGTCGAGGCCGCCTCACGCGATCCCTATTCGCTGCTGCACTGGACGCGCCGCATGCTCTCGGTGCGCCGCACGCATGCAGCCTTCGGTCGCGGCACGCTGCGCTTCCTGTATCCGAGGAATCGCAAGGTGCTCGCCTATCTGCGCGAGCATGAAGGCGAAGCGCTCCTCTGCGTGGCCAACGTCTCGCGCACGCCGCAAGCCGTGGAGCTCGACCTGTCGGAGTTCGCCGGGCGCGTGCCGATCGAGCTGAACGGTGGCTCGCTGTTCCCGCCGGTCGGTCAGCTCACGTATCTGCTCACCCTGCCGCCCTTCGGATTTTATTGGTTCATCCTCGCCAAGGAAAGCGACGCCCCGTCATGGCACACACCCGCGCCCGAGCCGATGCCTGATTACGTGACCCTCGTATTGCGCGACACGCTCGGCGACGGTCTCAAGCTGTCGGCCGACCCGTTGCTCAACCGCGACACCCTGCCGGCCTACCTCACCAAGCGCCGCTGGTTTTCCGCCAAGAGCGACAAGCTCGATACAGCGCACCTCGCCTATACGGCACGCCTCCCGGGCGGCGATCGCGAGCTCTTGTTGGCCGAGGTCGAAACGACGAGCGGCGGCGCCGCCACGCGTTGGCTTTTGCCGCTGTCGATCATCTGGGAAGATGAGTCTTCCGGTGCCCTCCCCGGCCAGCTGGCCCTCGCCCGCGTGCGTCGTGGTCGCCGGGTCGGCCTGTTGACGGATGCCTTCGCGCTGCCGGCCTTCGCCCAGCAGATGACGACTCTGTTGGCCGACGCCGCCACCATCGATACGCCGGAAGGCCAGATCCTGTTCAAGCCGACGCCGGAGATGGAGGAGTCGCTCCGTCGCAAGCCGGACGCGCCGGTGATGTGGCTGACCGCCGAGCAATCGAACAGCTCCCTGATCGTCGACGATGCCGTGATGCTCAAGATCTTCCGCAAAGTCACGGCAGGCGATCATCCGGAAGCGGAGATGGGCCGTTACCTGACGGCGCATGGCTACATGAACTCGCCGCTGCTGCTGGGCGAAGTCGTACGGGTCGATGCCGAGGGGCAGCAGCATTCGCTGGCCGTGGCGCAGAGCTTCATCCGCAATCAGGGTGACGCCTGGACCTGGACGCTCAACCAGTTCAAGCGCGCGCTCGATCATCTCGGCATCCACGAAGCGGCCGCCCAGTCGCGCGCCGACGACGTGGAGGACTACAAGGACTTCGCGGCGACCATCGGCCGGCAGCTCGCGGCCATGCATGTGGTTCTGGCACGTCCCACCGACGACGAGGCGTTCAAGCCCCAGGTTGCGACGAAGGCTGACGTCGCCCGCTGGCGCGAACGCACCGATGCGCTGCTCACACAGGCCTTCGACCTGATCGCCAACCGCACGAAGACCAACGACGGCGACGACACGATCGCCGAGCAGTTGCTGGCCCAGCGCGAGACGCTCTCCGCCGAGATGGACCGGCTGCAGGCAGCCGCCCTGGGCGCATTGATGACGCGCATTCATGGCGACTTCCATCTCGGCCAGGTGCTGGTGGCCACCGGTGATGCCTACATCATCGACTTCGAAGGCGAACCCGGCCGGCCACTCGCCGAGCGGCGTGGCAAGGCCAGCCCCTTGCGCGACGTGGCGGGCCTCTTGCGCTCGTTCGATTATGCCGTTGCCACGACCCTCGATCCCAAGAGCCTGGCCAGCGCCACCTTGCCGGAAGACGTGCGCAGCCGCTTCGTCTCGCGCCTGCGCGACGGCGCCAGCAAGGCGTTCCTCGACGCCTATTACGCCGGCGTCTCCGAACTGGCCGGGCTGAAGAGCGAGGAGCTGCTCGACTTCTTCCTGATCGAGAAGGCCGCCTACGAGGTGATCTACGAGGCCTCGAACCGGCCGGCCTGGCTCTCGATCCCACTGCAGGGGCTGCACCGCCTCGTCAGCCACATCATCTCCAAGGGAGGCTCGGCATGACACCGCCCGCCACCGCACGCCAGACCCTCGTGCGCGAAGAAGCCGATGCGCTGGCCTATGCGCGCCACGGAGATCCTTTCAAGGTGCTCGGTCCGCAGGAGACACCGGAGGGCCGCGTCATCCGCGCCTTCCTGCCCGGCGCCGAGTCCGTCGACATCCTGCGCCGCAAGGATCGCGTACGTCTGGGCACGCTGGCCAAATCGACATCCGAGGGCCTGTTCGAGGGACCGATCGCCGACCGCTCACCCTATCTCCTACAGATCGCCTGGCCCGGTGCGATTCAAGAGACGGAAGATCCTTATTCCTTCGAGCCGCGGTTGGGCGATCTCGACCTGCATCTGTTCAATGAAGGGCGCCATTTCGAAATGGCCCAAGCGCTGGGCGCCAATCCGGCGATGGTCGATGGCGTCACGGGCGTAACCTTCGCCGTTTGGGCGCCCAACGCGAGCCGTGTCGCGGTGGTCGGCGACTTCAATGCCTGGGACACGCGGCGACATCCGATGCGACTGCGCTATCCGTCGGGCGTCTGGGAGATCTTCGTGCCGCGCCTCGGCGCCGGCGCCCACTACAAGTTCGACATCGTCGGCCGCAATGGCGAGCGCCTGCCGCAGAAGGCCGATCCGGTCGCGCAACAGAGCGAGAAGCCGCCGCATACCGCCTCGATCGTACCCTCGCCTGAACCACTGGTCTGGAGCGATGCCGACTGGATGTCCTCGCGCGCCAAGCGCCACGCCCCCGACGCGGCGATCTCGATCTACGAGGTGCACCTCGGCTCATGGATGCAGCTCGACGGCGGCCTGTCATGGGACAGCGTCGCGGAGAAGCTGATCCCCTATGTCGTCGACATGGGCTTCACCCATCTGGAATTGCTGCCCATCACCGAACATCCGTTCGGCGGCTCGTGGGGCTACCAGCCACTCGGCATGTTCGCGCCGACGGCGCGGTTCGGGTCTCCCGACGGCTTCGCCCGCTTCGTCGATCGCCTGCATGCCGCGGGCATCGGCCTGATCCTTGACTGGGTGCCAGCTCACTTCCCGACCGACAGCCACGGGCTCGCCCGCTTCGACGGGACTGCGCTGTACGAAAATCTCGACCCGCGCGAAGGCTTTCATCGCGACTGGAACACCTTCATCTATAATTTCGGTCGGCGCGAGGTTCAGGGCTTCCTGATCGCGAGTGCGCTCTATTGGCTGGAGCATTTCCACATCGATGCGCTGCGCGTCGATGCGGTCGCCTCGATGCTCTATCGCGACTACAGCCGCCCGGCCAACGACTGGGTCCCCAACATCCATGGCGGCCGAGAGAATCTCGAGGCCGTGGGCTTCCTGCAGCATCTGAACGCCGTGGTGACCGAGCGCTGCCCGGGCGCAATGGTGATCGCCGAGGAATCGACGGCCTGGCCGGGCGTCACCCAGCCAGTTTCCAACCGCGGCCTCGGCTTCTCTTACAAATGGAACATGGGCTGGATGCACGACTCGCTCCAGTACATCGAGCACGATCCGATCCATCGGGCCTGGCATCACGACGAGATTACCTTCGGCCTGCTCTACGCTTTCTCGGAGCGTTTCATCCTGCCGATCTCGCACGACGAAGTCGTGCACGGCAAAGGCTCGCTGCTCGCCAAGATGCCGGGCGACCGTTGGCAGAAGTTCGCCAACCTGCGCGCCTACCTCGGGTTCATGTGGACCCATCCCGGCAAGAAGCTCCTGTTCATGGGCTGCGAGATCGCCCAGGAGCGCGAGTGGAACCACGACAGTCAGATCGACTGGCACCTGCTGGGCGATCCCGCCCATGCCGGCATCCAGCGCCTGCTGCGCGACCTCAATCGGCTCTACCGCGCCGAGCCTGCCCTGCACGAGCGCGACACCGAACCGAGCGGCTTCCGTTGGATCGTGGGCGACGATCGCGCCAACTCCGTCTTCTGCTACCTGCGTAGCGGCGGCAACGATGCGGCACCGGTCCTCGTTGTCTGCAACATGACGCCCACCCCCCATCATAACTACCGCGTCGGCGTGCCTCATCACGGCGCGTGGAAAGAGATCGCCAACACCGACTCGCAATTCTACGGCGGCAGCAACATGGGCAATCAGGGCGTCGTGCAGTCGAGCCAGCAGCCGGCGCACGGCGAGCAGCAGTCGATCGAACTCACCCTGCCGCCGCTATCCACCATCATGCTGCGAGCCGAGACCTAACCGATGGGAGTCCATCCGGACCGCCTCGCCCCCGGGGCGCCCTATCCGTTGGGCGCGACCTGGGACGGTCTCGGCACCAACTTCGCCGTCTTCTCGGCCAACGCCACCCGCATCGACCTCTGCCTGTTCGATCCCCAGGGCCGGCGCGAGGTGAAGCGCCTCACCCTGCCCGAGCAGACCGACGAGGTCTGGCATGGCTACCTGCCCGGCGGCCGCACCGGCTTGATCTACGGCTACCGTGCCTACGGCCCCTACGATCCACCACGCGGCCATCGCTTCAACCAGCACAAGCTGTTGCTCGATCCCTATGCGCGCGCGACGGCGGGCGACTTGCGGGCGTCGGAGGCGATGTTCGGCTATCGCGTGAACTCGCCGCGCGCCGACCTGTCGTTCGATCGCCGAGACAGCGCACCCGGCATGCTCAAGGCTGTCGTCACCAGCGATACCTTCAACTGGGCTGACGACCGTCCGCCCAACATTCCTTGGTCCGACACGATCATCTACGAGGCGCACGTCAAGGGCCTGACCCATCTCCGGCCCGATCTGCGCGCCAACGAACGCGGCACCTTTGCAGCGCTTGCCGATCCCGCGATGATCGACCATCTCCGCCGGCTCGGCATCACGGCGATCGAGCTGATGCCGATCCATGCCTTCGTGCAGGACCGTCACCTGCTCGAGAAGAGCCTGCGCAACTACTGGGGCTACAATACGCTCAGCTTCTTCGCCATCGAGCCGCGTTATCTGGCCGACAAGTCGCAGGACGAGATGAAGGTCGCGGTGCGCCGCCTCCATGCCGCCGGCATCGAGGTGATCCTCGACGTCGTTTACAATCACACCGCCGAAGGCAGCGAATTGGGACCGACGCTGTCGTTCCGCGGCCTCGACAATGCGAGCTACTACCGGCTCGTGCCCGACAGTCCCCGCCACTACATCAACGACACCGGCACCGGAAACACGCTGAACCTTTCCCATCCGCGCGTGTTGCAGATGGTCATGGATTCGTTGCGCTACTGGGTCGAAGAATTCCATATCGACGGCTTCCGTTTCGACCTCGGCGTCACCTTGGGCCGCGAGGGTAACGGCTTCGATCCGGGATCGGGATTCTTCGATGCGGTGCGCCAAGACCCTGTGCTGTCGCGGGTGAAACTGATCTCCGAACCGTGGGACCCGGGTCCCGGCGGCTATCAGCTTGGCCAGCATCCGCCGGGCTGGGCGGAGTGGAACGATCGCTTCCGCGACGGCGTGCGCCACTTCTGGCGAGCCGACGACAACACACGCTCCGACTTCGCCGCGCGCCTCGCGGCCTCGTCCGACCTGTTCGACCATCGCGGCCGCAGGCCCTGGGCGTCGGTGAACTTCGCCGCCTGCCACGACGGCTTCACCCTGGTCGACACGGTGAGTTACGCCGAGAAGCACAACGAGGCCAACGGCGAGGACAACAAGGACGGCACGAACGACAACAACTCGGCGAACTGGGGCGCCGAAGGTCCGAGCGAAGATCCCGCGATCCTCGACAAGCGCCGCAAGCTCCAGCGCGCCATGCTGGCGACCCTCTTCACGGCGCAGGGCACGCCGATGCTGCTGAGCGGCGACGAGTTCGGCCGCACGCAGAACGGCAACAACAACGCCTATTGTCAGGACAACGAGACGTCGTGGCTCGATTGGGACATGGCTGAGAGGGACGATGCGCAGATGCTGTCGACCTTCGTCGGCCGCCTCGCCGCCTTGCGCCATCGTCATTCGATCCTGCGCTGTGCTCGCTTCCTGCACGGCAAGGATGAACCGGCGCCCGGCGTCCTCGACATCGTGTGGTTCGACGAGCGCGGGCTGATCCTGTCGCCGGATGACTGGAACAACCCGCAAGGCCGCCTGCTGGCGCTGCGTCGCGCCGCCAGGAACGACGAGGACGGCTCGGTCACCATCCTGACCACCTTCTTCAATTCGACCCACGACGACCACAACTTCAAGCTTCTCGAGCCACACCTGCCGATGCGCCTGCTGATCGATTCCGCGGATCCGGCGGCGCCGGAACGCGATGTCGAAGGCGAGGTCTTTGTCCGGGCAAACAGCGTCGTGTTGACCGAAAGCATCCTCAAGGGGAAATCATGAGCGGATTTGGCGCGGCCTATCTCGGCAACAATCGCGCGCGCTTTCGCCTGTGGGCGCCGGCGCAGCAGACAGTCGAGCTGGAACTTAACGGCGGCGCGTTATTTCCGATGACGTCGCAGCCGGACGGCTGGTTCGAGGCCGAGGTCGATTGTGCGCCGGGCGACAAATATTTCTACAAACTGGGCTCCGGCGAAAAAGTGCCCGATCCGGCCTCGCGCGCACAGGCCGACGACGTGCACGGCCCGAGCGTCGTGGTCGATCCGAAGGCTTTCGAGTGGCGGCAGACCAAGTGGCGTGGGCGGCCATGGCACGAGACGGTGCTGTACGAACTTCACGTCGGAAGTTTCGGCGGCTTCGCCGGCGTGCGCGCCGAACTCAACCGCCTGGCCGACCTGGGTGTCACCGCGATCGAGTTGATGCCGATCAACGAATTCTTCGGCAAGCACAACTGGGGCTACGACGGCGTGCTGCCCTATGCACCGGACGGCGCCTACGGCACGCCCGACGAGCTGCGCACCTTGATCGACGAGGCGCACGAGCGCGGACTGATGGTGTTCCTCGACGTGGTCTATAATCACTTCGGACCAGAAGGAAATTACCTCGGCCTCTACGCCCCGCAATTCTTCCGCGACGACATCAAGACGCCTTGGGGCTCGGCAATCGATTTCCGCCAAAAGCCAGTGCGCCAGTTCTTCGTCGAGAATGCGCTTTACTGGCTGAACGACTATCGCTTTGACGGTCTGCGCTTCGATGCCGTGCACGCCATCGCCGACGAGACCTTCCTGGGCGAACTGGCAACCGAGGTCCGGGCCAAGGTCGATCCCAGCCGGCAGATCCATCTGGTGCTGGAGAACGACGACAACGCCGCACATCACCTTCGTCAAGGCTTCGACGCGCAGTGGAACGACGATGGCCACCATGTGCTGCACGCCCTGCTGACCGGCGAGCACGACGGTTACTACAGCGACTACGCCGCACACGCCGCCGATAAGCTGGCGCGCTGCCTCTCTTCCGGCTTCGTCTATCAGGGCGATCCGTCGCCCTATCGCCAGGGCGCGGCACGCGGCACCAAGAGCGACGACCTGCCGCCCACGTCGTTCGTGCTGTTCCTGCAGAATCACGACCAGATCGGCAACCGGCCGCTCGGCGACCGACTTACGACCCTGGCCGATCCTCAGGCCCTGCGCGCGGCGACGGCGCTGCTGCTGCTCAGCCCCAGCATTCCGCTCCTCTTCATGGGCGAGGAGGATATGAGCCGCACGCCGTTCCAGTTCTTCACCGACTACACCGGAGATCTGGCCATCGCGGTGCGTGACGGGCGCCGGCGCGAGTTCGCGGGCTTCAAGGGCTTCGACGGCAAGGAAATCCCCGACCCCAATGCGGTCGAGACCTTCGACAACAGCCGCTTCAAGCCCAAGGTCGAGAGCGAGGACTTCCATCGCAAGCTCCTGCAGGCGCGAAAGCTCCTGCTCATGCCGCGCCTGAAGGGCACGCGTTCGATCGAGGCTGTCGCGATCGGGCCGGCGGCCGTGCGGGCCAGCTGGCGCCTGGGCGACGGCGCCACGCTCACGATCCTCACCAATCTCGGACGCGACGTCTGTGAAGCGACCTTGCCCCAGGGCATGCCGATCTTCGCGACCGACGGCGCGGTGGTCCCCGGCATGCTGCCCGGCTTCAGCACGCTTGCTTTCCTCGAAGTCCCCACATGAACGACGACGCCATCCGCAGCCTGGCCCGACGCGCGGGCATCGCGGTGGATTGGACCGACGCCGGCGGCGAAGCCAAGCGCGTCTCGGTCGATTCGCTCAAGGCCATTTTGACGGCGCTCGACCTGCCCGACGCAACGACGAGCCAACCGCCGCCCCTGATCACGACCACGGTGGGCCTGCCGACGCCCTTGAACGATATCGATCGCGTCGTCGCCGCCGAACTGGCCTTGGAAGACGGCTCCATTGCGCCGGTGAAGCTGCGCCAGCTTGCGCACGGCATGGCCGTCCCCGCGATCCGTATCCCCGGTTACCACCGGCTGCGCTACGGCGATCGCGAGACGGGACTCGCGGTCGCGCCCAAACGCTGCGTGACTGTCGACGATATCGCGCCCGACAAGAAGCTCTGGGGCCTGATGGCGCAACTCTATTCGCTGCGCCGCGATGGCGATGGTGGCATCGGCGACACTGGCGCCCTCGCCGCACTGGCGGAAGCCGCCGCGCGAGAGGGCGCGGACGCCGTAACCCTCAGTCCCGCCCACGCGCTGTTTCCTTCGGCGCCCGAGCGCTATGGGCCCTACTCGCCATCGAGTCGCCTGTTCCTCAATCCGCTGCTGGCGGATCCGGCGGCGGTGTTCGGCACGGACAGAGTGCAAGCCGCCGGTGGGTCCGAGCCCGGCCTGATCGACTGGCCGCGCGCATCGGCGGCGAAGTTCGCGGTACTGCGACATCTCTTCGACACTCTGACCGATCCAACGCTGCTCGCCGACTTCGACGCCTTTGTCGTGGAAGGCGGCGAACGCCTCGCCGGACATGCGCGCTTCGAGGCCGCGCAGGACAGCTCGCCCGACTCCATCCGCTATCATCTCTTCCTGCAATGGGTGGCCGCGCGTGCCTTTGCCGCCGCCCAGGCGCGGGCTCGCGCGGCGGGCATGAAGATCGGCTTGATCACCGATCTCGCCGTCGGCATCGATCGCAGTGGCAGCGAGGCGGCGACGCGGCCGCAGGACGTGCTGAATGGTCTCAAGATTGGCGCACCCCCCGACATATTCAATCCGAAGGGACAGGACTGGGGCCTCACCACTTTCTCGCCGCACGGCCTGCTCGCCAGCGGCTTCGAGCCCTTCATCGCCACCCTGCGCGCGGCGCTGCGTCATGCTGGCGGCGTGCGCATCGACCACGCGATGGGGCTGATGCGGCTCTGGCTGATCCCGGACGGCGCGGCGGCCTCGGAAGGCGCCTACGTCTCCTATCCACTCGACGATCTCCTGCGCCTGCTGGCGCTCGAATCGCACCGCCACAAGGCCATCGTCATCGGCGAGGATCTCGGCACCGTTTCGCCCGACTTCCGGCGCCGGTGCCGCAAGGCCGGACTGGCCGGCATGGATGTCCTGTGGTTCCAGCGTGACGGCACCCGCTTCCTGCCGCCCGCGAAATGGCGCGGCGAGGCGGTTGCCATGACCACGACGCACGACCTGCCGACTGTCGCCGGTTGGTGGAAGACCGCGTCGGAGACCGACCGGCTGGCCCTGTGGGATGCCTTTGGCAACGCGGGCGTTGCGGAAGGTCCCCTGCCGCCCGCCGACCAACCAACATCTGCCGTCGATGCCGCCGTGGCCTTCGTTGCCGCAACGCCGACGCCGCTCGCGCTGGTCGCTCTCGAAGACATCGTCGGCACGACCGAGCAACCCAATGTGCCCGGCACGATCGACGAGCATCCCAACTGGCGCCGCCGCTTCGATCTGCCGTCCGACGAGCTTCTGCAGCAGCCCGATGCGGCACGGCGGCTGAAAGCCTTGCGCGAGCGCCGCTCGTGACTCCGCGCGCCACCCAGCGGCTGCAGTTCCACAAGGACTTCACTTTCGCCGATGCCGAAAAACTGGTGGCCTATTTCGCCGAGCTGGGTATCAGCCACCTCTACGCCTCGCCGATCACGACAGCGCGCAAGGGCTCGCTGCATGGCTATGACGTCGTCGATCCCACGCGGGTCAATGCGGAGCTGGGCGGCGAGGACGGGTTGAAGCGTCTGGTTGAAGCCCTGAAGCGGCGCGACATGGCGCTGATCGTCGACATCGTGCCCAACCACATGGCCGCCTCGCCCGAGAATGCCTGGTGGATGGACGTGTTGGCCCACGGACGTGGCAGCCGCTACGCGCGCTTCTTCAACATCGACTGGGAGGCTGACGACAAGGTCTTCCTGCCGTGGCTCACGCAGCCCGCCGACGAAGCTCAGGCGGCCGGCGAGATCGACAAGCTTGGCCTTCCCAAGCCGGGCGCCTATCGCCTCGGCTGGTGGCGCACGGCCGGCGACCGCATCAACTGGCGGCGCTTCTTCGATATCAACGAACTCGTCTGCTTGCGCATGGAGGAGGACGAGGCGTTCGAGGCGGTGCACGCGACCATCCTGCGTCTGCATGCCGAAGGCGTCATCGACGGCCTTCGCGTAGATCACATCGACGGTCTTGCCGATCCCGCCGGCTATTGCCGCAAACTGCGCGCGCGCATCGGCGAGAGTTACCTGGTGGTCGAGAAGATCCTGCTGGGCGGCGAGACCCTCGCCCTCGATTGGCAGTGCGACGGCACCACCGGCTACGATTTCATGGATCAGGTGAGCGCCGTGCAGCACGATCCTGCCGCGGCCGCCCCGCTGGCCACGGCCTGGGCCGAGCTCACCGGCCGCCCCGCCGATTTCGAGATCGAGGAACAAGCCGCCCGCCGCGAGATCCTCGCCCGCAGCTTCGGCGCGCAACTCGAGGCCTGCGTCAAAGCGTTTGCCGCGCATGCGCCTATGGCGGAGGTGAGCCGCCCGGCCTTGCGCCGCGTCGTCACCGAGTTGCTGGTCCATTTCCCCGTCTACCGGACCTATGCGACGGCGAACGAACGGCCGGCGGCGGACGAGCCCTTCCTGTCAAAGGCCATCGCTGGCGCCAAGAAGACCGGCCTCGCCTCCGATGGCTGGCTGGTCGATCTGCTGCACCGCTGGTTCCAGGACAAATCCCTGTCCGCCGAGCCGCTGCGGCGCTTCCAGCAGTTGAGTTCGCCGATCGCCGCCAAGTCCGTCGAGGACACGGGCTTCTATCGCTATGGCCGCCTGCTCTCGCGCAACGACGTGGGCTTCGATCCGCACCGTTTCGCCAGCACGCCCGACGCCTTTCACGCCGAGATGCGCCAACGCCTTGCGACCATGCCGAATGCCATGCTCGCCACCGCGACGCACGACCACAAGCGCGGCGAAGACATGCGCGCACGCCTTGCCGTGTTGAGCGCGAAGGCGGGCCCCTGGAGCCTGCGTCTGTGGGATTGGGTGGGACGCCTCGCGCCGCTTCACGCCGCCGATGCGGCGATGCTGCTGCAGACGATCGTCGGCGCCTGGCCGCTCGACCTGACGTTAGAGGATAGGCCGGGCCGCGAAGCTTTCGCCCAACGCGTGATCGGCTGGCAAGAGAAGGCGCTGCGCGAGGCCAAGCTGCGCAGCGACTGGGCGCAGCCGAACGAGGCCTACGAGAAAGTCGCGCGCACGGCTGTTCTCGATCTCCTGGCCAACGACAAGCATCTTGCGCTGCTCACCGACATCATCGCCTTTATCGAAGAGATCGCGCCGGCCGGCGCGGCGAACGGCCTGGCCCAACTCGCCCTCAAGCTCACCGTGCCCGGTATGCCCGACCTCTATCAGGGCTGCGAGTACTGGGATTTCAGCCTGGTCGACCCGGACAACCGCCGGCCGGTGGATTTTGCGGCGCGCGGCAAGAGCCTCGGCACGACGGACCTCGCAACGGCGCTGTCGTCATGGCGCGACGGCCGTATCAAGCAGCTCGTCACGCACCGGCTGCTCGGCCTGCGCCGCGCGCGGCCGGCGCTTTTCGAGAAGGGCAGCTACGAGCCGATCGACGGACCCGACAGTGTCGTGGCCTTCTCCCGCCGCCTCGGCGACGACGCGATCTGGGTGATGGTCCCCCGCCTGCCCGACCAATTGTCGGTCAACAAGGACGGCTGGTTCCGCCCGCCAGGACGGACGGAGCTGTTCGAAGACCGGCTCCCGCTGTCGGTGTTTTCCACATTTGCGGCCTGATTTAGCGTGTAACATAAATCACTCGCGGCGGCGTGGAATGCAGACACGCAGCTCAACGCACGGGAGCCGAGGGGAGGAAAAGACCCAAGAGCGGAAATCCGTCAGCTAGCGACCAGGACCTCACGGTGCGTAGGTAGCAAACATGGTCAGTCGGAGTGGCGCCCGACCCGCGAGAATTCTTCCCACCGCCGGCACCGCTGCCATAATGCCGGGCAAGTGGGGGAAACAAAAATGACGACAATGACCGACGCCGGCGCGAAGCAGCCGTTCTATCGAAGCATGCTCTTTCTCATGCTGCTCGCCATGATCGTCGGCGTGGTCATCGGCCTGGCGTTTCCCAAAGCGGGTGTCGGCCTGAACGCCCTGCCCGCGGCCTTCCTCAAGCTGGTCCGCATGGTCGTCGGCATCATCATCTTCGTGACGGTGGCGCTCGGCATTGCGCGGCTGGGCGACATCCGCAAGATCGGACGCCTGGCGCTGGTCTCGCTGATCTACTTCGAGGTCGTGACCAGCCTCGCCTTTGCCTGGGGCGCGTTGGTCGGCAACGTCGCCCAGCCGGGCGCGGGACTGCACATGAACGCCGCCTCGGTGAACATGACCTCGGTCGCGACCTTCACCTCGCAGGCCCAGCAGCATCGCGGCGTCGTCGATTTCCTCCTGGGCATCCTGCCCGCCAATCCGGTCGGCCCCTTCCTCGACAACAATATCCTGCAGGTCCTGGTGCTGGCCCTGTTCATCGGCTTCGGCATCACGCGCCTCGGCACCCAGCACAAGGCGCAGGCGATCGCCGCGCTGGAGAACGTCGAGCGGATCTTCTTCGCGATCATCGGCTTCATCATGAAGGTGGCACCGCTCGCCGTGGCCGGCGCCATGGCCTTCATGGTCGGCAACTACGGGATCGGCACCCTGGCGTCACTGGCCAAGCTGGTGGTCTCCATCTACTTCGCCTGCATCGTCTTCATCGCCGTCGTCTTCACGATCATTGCGCGGATCAGCGGCTTCAGTTTCTGGAAGTTCGCCGGGTACCTGCGCGAGGAGATCGTGCTGGCGTTCGCGACGGCGTCCGGCGAGACGGTGCTGCCGCGCCTGCTCGCCAAGACCGAGCATGCCGGGTGCTCCGGCCAGGTCTCGGGCTTCGTGCTGCCCACGGGCTATTCGTTCAACCTCGACGGCGGCTCGATCTACCTCACCATCACTTCGCTGTTCATCGCCCAGGCGTTCGATGTGCACCTGTCGTTCTGGGACCAGCTCACGATGATCGGCATCTTCCTGCTGACGTCGAAGGGCATCGCGGGCGTCGCGGGCGCGGGCATGGTGGTCCTGGCCTCGTCGCTCCTGCTGATGCCGGAGATCCCGATGGCAGGTCTCGTACTGGCGCTGAGCGTCGACCGTTTCTCCGATCCCATCCGCACCGTGACCAACATCCTCGGCAATGCGATGGCCACGATGGTCGTCGCGCGCTGGGTGGGCGAACGCGACGACAGCAGGCTGGCGCGTGTGCTCGACGGTCAGCCGGTGGCCGGCGACGTCGAGACCGCCGCGCTCTAGAGGCCTCTGAATGCGGAAGCGACGTCGGGAGTCTTTTCGAGGCACATCATCTCGTTCAGCAGCTGGTCGGTTCGGCCCGCGCCAAGAACAGGCGCGGCATTGAGCCGGAACTTGGCCTCGACCTCCGCCGACGTCATTGGACGTTCAGTCGAGCCGCGCGGATAATGAATGAGCGGCGAATTGAACCGGACGTTGCGGGCCTCGATCGTGACCCGGCCCGCGGGCCGCCGAGCCGGTCCGCTCATCATCGCATCGACTTCCGGATCGATCACTGCGTGGACCCGGTCGGCAAACGCCTTCAGGTCATCTCGCGCGAAGGCTTCGGACACATACCAACTTGCCGCCGGTATGAGCCGATAGGCCAAGGCGGCGAAGGCGAACGGAAAGCTGAACTGCGCATCGACCATCGTCGTCGGGCGCCGATCCATGAAATCGCGCGCGAGGCCGGCAGAGGTATGGAGGGTCACGGCGGAGATTTCCTCGGGTGCGATCGCGTGCTCCGCAAGAAGCGCATCGAACGCTTCCATCGCCGTATGCATCCAGCGGCAGGCGGCATAGGGCTTGAAGCTGCCCGACAGCAGGCGCCACGTGCCGCCGAGGCCGGCGACCAGCCCGGCGGCGTCGAACCGGTCCGAGCCGATCATGCGCCAGAAGCCGCTTTCGCCGTCCAGCACGTCGCGCGCACCATCGAGGCCCGCGGCATCGAACTGGACCGCCCGCACGCCCGACTCGGCGGCCGGACCGTTGAAATCCTTGAAGGACACCAGCGGACGCCGCTCCCAATTGTACTTCCGCAGGCTGGGGACGTTGGCGAAGGTCGCGGCAAAGCCGATCGCGTTCTCGAGGGCCGGTGCGGCGAGATCCAGCTGCCGCCCATAGGCAATCGCGGAGCCGATCCCCTGATGCTGGCAGACGCCATAGACCTGGCGAAAGCGCTCGATCGTCGGCTGCACCGCCTCGATCAATCTCGCATTCACTTCGTACGCGGCCACGAGTGCGGTGAGGAAAGCCGGACCGCTCACCGTCCGCATGAAGGGCGCGCTCAGCGCGGCAGCCATCAGGCTGGCCGAGGGATGCCCCATGCCCTTGCCGTCGACCTCGTGGCCGTCGTCGAAGTCGAGCGCATTCATGGCGACAGCATTGGCGAAGGCCGCGGCTGCCGGGCCGTATCGGCGTCCGGCGCCGAGTACCGGACAGGGCCCGTCACGATGCTCGAGATCGAGAACGGCGAGCGCGCGCCGGCCAAGATCGGATCCCGCGCCGGCGATGCCGCAGCCGATCGTATCGAGGAGATGCAGCTTCACGTGCAGCCGGACCGGTTCGGACAAATCTGCGAGCGTCAGCTGTGCGGCGAAAGCCGCCAACTGACGTGTGAGCGAGGACTGACCGTCAGGCATTCAGTATATCGGCCATTGACAAATATTGCGAATAGTGCAATATTACGCGTTGCTCTATGGATCGTCCAGCAACCCTGACACCGCTGGCGGCCCCAACCCTAAATCTGGGGGCCGCCCATTATTTTTCCATTTCTTTAATGGAAGGTTGCGGTAACCGCTACTAGGCCTTGGGGGCCACCTTGTCCTGCGTCTTGAGGTCGAAGTCGCTGGCGTCGTGGCGCTCGTGGAGCTGCTGCGCGGGATCGCCCTGGAGGCGATTTACGATGCGGCCACGCTTCACGGCGGGACGGGCGCCGATCTTGTCGGCCCACTTCACGACGTTCTTGTACTCGTGCACCGCGAGGAATTCGCCACCGCCGTACAGCAGGCCCTTGGCGAGGCCGCCGTACCACGGCCACACGGCGATATCGGCGATCGTGTACTCATCGCCGCCCAGGTAGGGCGTCTCGGCCAGCCGCCGGTCGAGCACGTCGAGCTGGCGCTTGGTCTCCATGGTGAAGCGGTCGATCGCATATTCGATCTTCACGGGCGCGTAGGCGTAGAAGTGACCGAAGCCACCGCCCAGGTAGGGCGCGCTGCCCATCTGCCAGAACAGCCAGGACAGGCACTCCGCGCGCGCGGCACCGTCCTTCGGCAACAGTGCGCCGAACTTCTCGGCGAGCCAGACCAGGATCGCACCCGACTCGAAGACGCGGATCGGCTTGGCTCCGCTGTGGTCGACCAGCGCCGGAATTTTGGAATTCGGATTGGCGGCGACGAAGCCGCTGCCAAACTGGTCGTTGTCGTTGATCTTGATCAGCCAGGCGTCGTACTCGGCGCCCTTGTGACCGAGCGCCAGCAGCTCTTCGAGCATGATGGTGACCTTCTGGCCGTTCGGCGTGCCCAGCGAATAGAGCTGGAGCGGATGCTTGCCGACCGGCAGCTCCTTCTCGTGGCGTGCGCCCGCGGTCGGACGATTCATGCTGGCGAAGCGGCCGACGCCGGCCGGGCCGCCCGTGTTCCAGGCCCAGACCTTGGGCGGTGTGTATTCGGATGAGTTGCTCATGGTTCAAACCCCTTGTTCGCAGACACACAATCTAGCACGCTGAAAAGCCCCGTTTCATGGGCCATCTGCGCGTAAAGCCGCGATGTGATGGTTGAGGACGACCACAGGAGGAATTGCGATGTCATTCTACCGAGGCATGACCTGCGAGAACGTGACCCTCAAGGACGCCAAGGGCACGCCGATCACCGCCTATGTGGCCAAGCCCTCGGGTCCCGGCCCGTTCCCGGGCGTCGTGCTGATCCATCATCTGCCGGGCTGGGACGATTTCTACATGGAAACCACCCGCCGCTTCGCGCACGCGGGCTATATCGCGATCTGCCATAACCTCTACGAACGCGAGGGCGGCCAGAACAATCCGGACGATGTGGCCGCCAAGGTGCGCGCCGAAGGCGGCGTCGCCGATGCCCAGATGGTGGGCGACACCGAGGCTGCCGTGAAGTGGGTGCGCGCGCAGAAGGAGTGCAACGGCAAGGTCGGCCTGATCGGCTCCTGCTCGGGCGGCCGCCACGCCTATATCTACGCCTGCCAGAAGAACGACATCGATGCCTGCGTCGACCTCTGGGGCGGCAGGGTGGTGATGGGCAAGGAAGAGCTCAACGCCAAGACGCCGGTCGCGCCGATCGACATGACCAAGGACCTGTCATGCCCGCTGCTCGGCATCTTCGGCAACGACGATCGCGCACCCAGCCCCGAACAGGTCGACCAGCACGAGGCCGAATTGAAGAAGCTCGGCAAGAACTACGAGTTCCATCGCTACGACGGCGCCGGCCACGGCTTCTTCTACTGGCACCGGCCGCTGTACCGGATCGACCAGTGCATGGACGCCTGGGGCAAGGTCTGGGCCTTCTTCGGCAAGCATCTGGCGAAGTAGGAGGACGAGGACATGTGCACCTCGATCATCGAGATCGCGCCCGCCGAAGGCATGGCCAAGCGTGGCGACGCGTGGTTCCCGCTGTCGCAGACGGTGGTCGCCTACGACCATGCGCGGCATGCGCCGCTGGGCGACGTCATCACGCTCGACTTCGTCAACGCCGCCCTCGATCCCGGCGCGCGCGCCGGGGTCGAATTGAGCCTGGAGAGCGCCAAGGAACTGCGCGCCGCGCTCGACCGCGCGATTACCGCGGCCGACTTCGAAGAGGCGGAAGTGCGCGGCAAGAGCGCGCCCCTTCGCCTCGTCCGGAGCGCGTAAGGACGATGCCGCGTTCTCTTTCACGTCGGAGCGTGACCGGCGGCTTGGGCGCCGCCACGCTCGCGTCGCCGTTCTTCACGTTCGAGGGCGCCCGGGCACAGGGCGCGCTGCTGACGCGTCCAATCCCGCACGGCAACGGCGAGACGCTGCCGATGATCGGGCTGGGAACCGCCGTCGTGTTCAACGTCGGCACCAAGCCGGAAGAGCGTGCGGGTCCGACCGCTGTCGTCCGCGCGCTCGTCGAGGGTGGCGCCACCCTGGTCGACACCGCGCCCTCCTATGGGCAGGCGCAGATCGTGGTCGGCGACATTCTCGCTGCCACGAAGCTGCGACCACGCGCTTTCGTCTCGACCAAGCTCGAGGAGTACCGGCCGGGCGGCGAGGCCGCGGAAACACGCGCGGCGCTGCAACAGCTGCAGACCGACAAGGTCGACCTGCTGCAGCTTCACAATGTGAACAAGGCCGACCAGGACATGGGCGGCGTCAATGCGCTGAAGGCCCAGGGCCTGTGCCGCTACACCGGCATCAGCACAACCTTCGAGCGCGCCTACGATGCGGTCGAAGCCGTCGTGAAGCGTGCCAAGCCGGATTTCCTCGAGATCGACTACGCCATCGACAATCGCAAGGCCGAGGATCGGCTGCTGCCGGCGGCGCTCGACTCGGGAACGGCGGTGCTCGTGGCGCTGCCCTTCGGCCGCGGCCGGTTGTTCCGGACCGCACTGGGCAAGAAGCTGCCCGAGTGGGCGTCGGAGTTCGACTGCGCGAGCTGGGCGCAGTTCTTCCTCAAGTTCGTGCTCGGCCATCCTGCGATCACGGCCGCCATTCCCGGCACCAAGCAGGCCGACCATATGATCGACAATCTCGGCGCCGCCCGCGGCCGGCTCCCGGATGCCAAGCAGCGCGCCCGCATGATCCAGTATCTGGAGACCTTGAACTGATGGCCAAGCGCCAGATGCATCTGATCGCCTACCTGAAGACCGGCCCGACGGCGATGCACACCGGCGGCTGGCGCCATCCGGAGTCGACGCTGCACGATATCCTCGAGCCCAGCCGCTACGAGCTGATCGCGCGCGAACTCGAGGCCGCACGATTCGACGGCTGCTTCTTCGCCGACCTGTTCGGCCTCTACGACATCCACGGTGACAGCTACGACGCCTATGTGCGGGGCGGCGGCCAGATCTCCTTCCTCGACCCGACCGTCGTGCTGCCGGTGATGGCGGCCGCGACGCGCCATCTGGGACTGGGCGCCACGCTCTCGACCAGCTTTCACTCCGCCTATCACCTGGCGCGCTGGTTGGCGTCGCTCGACGTCATGAGCAAGGGCCGCGTCGCCTGGAACGTCGTGACTTCCGCGACCGACTTAGAGGCGCGCAACGCCGGCCTCGACGAGCTGCCGCCGCGCGAGCTGCGCTACGATCGCGCCGACGAGGTGCTCGAAGCCTGCTTCGCGCTCTGGAACGGCTGGGATGAAGGCGCCTTCGTGCTCGACAAGAAGGCTGGCATCTTCGCCGATCCCTCGAAGGTGCATTACGCCAATTACCAGGGCCGCTGGATCAAGACACGCGGACCGCTGTCGATCCCACGCAGCCCGCAGGGCCGGCCGGTAATCATGCAGGCCGGCAGTTCCGATCGCGGCCGCGAGTTCGCCGCGCGCTGGGCCGAGGTGGTCTTCACCATCCAGCGCGGCAAGGACGAGATGATCGCCTTTTACACCGACCTCAAGGCGCGCATGGCGGCGCTGGGACGCGCGCCGGAAGAATGCGCGGTCCTGCCGAGCGTCTCGGTGGTGCTGGGCGAGACCGAGTCGATTGCGCGCGAAAAGGCGGCCTTCCTCGACAGTTTGATCAGCCCGGAGCTCAATCGCGCCGCGACCTCGAGCGGCCTGGGCGCCGACATCACCAAGCTCAAGGACGGCGTGTCGCTCTCCGAGCTGCAGGGCAACCAGGGCATGAAGGGCACCGAGCAGGTGCTGCAGCAGCAGATGAAGGCGCAGGGCCTCAGCCTGACCCAGGTCGCGGCAGAGCGCGGCAAGGGGCGCGAACTGGTCGGCACCGCCGAGATGGTGGCCGATCGTTTGCAGGACATCTTCGAGTCGGGCGCGTGCGATGGCTTCGTGGTGGCGCCGACGAATTTCCCGGGCATGTTCGAGCAGTTTTGCCGGAGCGTCGTGCCCGAGTTGCAGCGCCGCGGCCTGTTCCGGACTGAATATACGGGGCGCACCTTGCGCGAGAATCTGAGGGGAACACCATGAGCATTTCGATCACACGCCGCACCTTGATGGCCGGTGTCGCGGCGACACCGTTGGCGGCATACGCCCAAGGCGCCAACGATCTCAAGGGCACGACGGTCGTGTTTGCGAGTTGGGGCGGCGCCTACCAGGACGCGGAGAAGGTGAGCTACTGCGAGCCCTTCGCCAAGGCGACCGGTGCTACTGTCGTGCAGGACGGGCCGATGAACGTCGCCAAGTTCCGCGCCATGGCGGGCAGCGGCACGCCCGACTGGGATGTGGTCGACGTCACCGGCGGCTTCCTCGAAGTCGCGGCCAAGGATGGCCTGCTGGAGAAGATCGACACCAAGCTGGTGAACATCGGCCGGCTCGATCCGCGCTTCGTCCATGAATACGGCGTGGGCGCCATCGTCTGGTCGTACAATCTCGGCTACAGCACGGCGGCCTACGCCAACGGCGCGCCCACGACCTGGGCCGACCTCTTCGACCTCAAGAAGTTCCCCGGCAAGCGCACCCTGCTCGACCAGCCGGTCGCGTCGCTCGAAGTCGCGCTGCTGGCCGATGGCGTCGCGCCCGACAAGCTCTATCCACTCGACGTCGACCGCGCCTTCAAGAAGCTCGACCAGATCAAGGCGCAGACCGTGTTCTGGTCGACCAACTCGCAGAGCCAGCAGCTCTTCGTCGACCGCGAGGTGACGATGGGCATCATCCTGAACGGCCGCGTCTATGACGCCCAGCAGAAGGGCGCCAAGATCGCTCTGTCGTGGGAGCAGAACATCCAGGCCGTCGACTATCTGGTCGTGCCCAAGGGCAGCAAGAACCGCGATGCCGCGATGCGCCTGATCGACACCATGACGGTCGCCGAAAACCAGACCAAGGTCGCCAACCTGATCGCCTATTCGCCGACCAACCTCGCCGCGGTGAAGGACGTCGACAAGAAGGTCGAGCCGTGGCTCTGCACCACGCCGGAAAACCTGCAGAAGGGCTTCGTGATGAGCCAGCTCTACTGGCGCGACCATCTGAAGGACCTCACCGAGCGCTGGACGGCCTGGAAGATCGCGTGACGACAGTCGACCGGCGACTCTGGCTGCTCCTGCCCGCCGGGCTGACGCTGACGGTGGCGTTCCTGCTGCCTGTCGGCTGGCTGCTGTCGCGCGCCTTCACCTTCCCACAGCCGGGCTTCCAGAACTTCGTGCTGCTGTGGGAACGGCCGGTTTACCTCCGGGTCATGGGCAACACGCTGTGGATCAGCGCGATCGTGACGCCGATCACCGTGTTGCTGGCCTTTCCGGTGGCGCATCTGATGGCGCACGGCTCGCCGCGCCTGCGGCGCTGGCTGGTGTTCCTCGTGCTGGTGCCGTTCTGGACCAGCCTGCTGGTGCGCAGCTTCGCCACGGCGATCCTGCTGCAACGCCATGGCGTGCTGAACTCCTTCCTGATCGCTTTCGGCTTCACCGAGGAGCCGCTGCCGCTGCTCTACAACATGGCCGGGCTGCTGGCGGGATGCGTGCAAGTGCTTCTGCCGTTCGTGATCTTCCCGCTCTATTCGTCGATGGCGCGCATCGATCCCGCCTACATGCGGGCAGCCTCGACGCTGGGCGCGACACCGGTCCGCGCCTTCCTGCGGGTTTATCTCCCGCTCACCCTGCCCGGCCTGATGACCGGCGCCACGCTCGTGTTCATCAGCACGCTCGGCTACTACATCATCCCGGCGCTGCTGGGCGGTGCGCGCCAGCAGATGATCGCGCAACTCATCCAGGACCAGATCGCGACCTTCGGCAATTGGGGTGTGGCCGGTGCGCTGTCGCTGGTCCTGCTCGCGGCCACGGCGGCACTGCTGGCGCTGCTGCAATTCACCGTCGGACTGAAGGAGATCGCGCGATGAACGCGGACGGCATGACGCCGTGGCGGCTGCTGCGCGGCGCGCTCTGCATCCTGGTCGCTGTCTATCTTCTCGCGCCGCTCGTCGTCGTCGTGATCATCTCCTTCAGCTCGGCGTCGTTCCTGCAGTTCCCGCCGCCCGGCCTGTCGCTGCGCTGGTATGCGCAGCTGCTGTCGACCCCAGCCTGGACCAACGCCCTGCTGGTGAGCGTGAAGCTTCTCGTGCCGTCGTCGATCCTGGCCACGTTGATGGGCACCGCCGCGGCCTATGCGCTGGTGCGCGGCCGCATCCCGGGTGCCACCGTTATCATGGCCTGCCTGATGCTGCCCATCGTCGTGCCCGGCATGATCACGGCGGCGGCGCTGTTCGGCGTCTATCGCGGTATGGGCCTCAACGGCACGCTGACCGGGCTGGTGATCGGCCACACCGTACTCAGCCTTCCCTACGTCGTGGCGACCGTGGCCTCGGCGCTGCGCGTGCAGGATGCGCGGCTCGAACAGGCGGCCTCGACCCTGGGCGCGCCGCCGTGGACCGCGTTCCGGCGCATCACGCTCCCATTGATCTTGCCGGCCGTGCTGTCCTCGCTGCTGCTGGCGGCGATCCTGTCGTTCGACGAGCTGATCGTCTCGCTGTTCGTGAGTTCGGCCCGCGTCCGGCCTGTCGCCGTGCAGATGTGGTCGAATCTGCTGGGCGACTTCGATCCCACGATCGCGGCCATCGCCACGGTCTGCTTCGGGTTCGCGCTGCTGGTGCTGATTGCCGACCTTGCATTGCGCGCCGGCCGCGGTCTGCGGCTGGCGTGATCCAACCCATGACCAACGTCCTCGAACTCTCCGGCGTGCAGAAGCGATACGACGCGGTGGTTGCCGTCGATGCGCTCGACCTCAGCCTGCGCAGCGGTGAATTCCTCACCCTGCTCGGCCCCTCGGGCTCCGGCAAGACGACGACGCTGATGATGGTCGCGGGCCTGCAGCAGCCGGATGCCGGCACGATCACGCTGAACGGTGCCTCCGTGGCAAAGCTGCCGCCCTATCGGCGCGACATCGGCATGGTGTTTCAGCATTATGCGCTGTTTCCGCATATGACCGTCCGGCGCAACGTCGCCTTCCCGCTCGAAATGCGCGGCGTGAGCAAGACGGAGGCGCTTCGCCTGGTCGACGAGGCCTTGCAACTGGTCGGGCTTCCCGATCACGGTGACCGGTTGCCGAAGCAGTTGTCAGGCGGCCAGCAGCAGCGGGTCGCGCTGGCCCGCGCGATGGTCTATCGCCCGGCACTGCTCCTCATGGACGAGCCGCTGGGCGCCCTCGATCGCAAGCTGCGCGAGCAGCTGCAGCTCGAGATCAAGCGCGTGCACCAGGAGCGCGGCATCTCGGTGCTCTATGTCACGCACGACCAGGAAGAAGCGCTCACCATGAGCGACCGCATCGCCGTCTTCAACCAGGGGCGCATCGAGCAGATCGGTTCTCCGGAAGAACTCTACGACCGGCCGGCCACACGTTTCGTGGCGGGCTTCATCGGCGACACGAACTTCCTGTCCGGCAAGGTTCTCGCCGTGTCGGATGGCAGGTGCGAGATCGAGACACCCGCCGGCCGGTTGCAGGCGAGGGCAACCCAAGGTCTCCTCGTCGGCGCCTCGGCATCCGTCGCCGTGCGGCCCGAGCGAGTCGTGCCGGCCGCTTCGGCTGCCCTACGCGGCACGATCACCGACGTGATCTTCCTCGGCACGTCACGCAAGTACGTGGTGCGGCTCAAGGACGGGACCGAATGCGTCGTGCTGCGCCCCGCCAACGAAGCTGCCCTCGGAGCGCGCGGCAGCGAGGTCGAGCTCGGCTGGGCCCCCGCCCACGCCACCGCCTTCCGGGACGGTTAGCGCAGTCCGCGCAGCACGAACGTGTTCATCCGCTTGGCGAAGCCCGCCGGATCGGCCGGCACTTCGCCATCCAGGATATGCGCCTGGTCCAGCAACAGGCCCGCGAGATCCTTCATCTCTTCTTCCCGGCCGCCCTGCTGGGCGCTGCCCAGCGCGCGCACCAGCTCGTGCGTCATGTTGAGCTCGAGGATCGGCTTGGGACCGGCACCGCGGCTCTGGCGCGCCAGCAGACGCTCGAGTTCGCGGTCGCGGCCCTGGGCATTGGCCACGAGGCACGAGGCGCTCTCGGTCAGCCGCTGCGAGGCGCGGACATCGGATACCTGGTCGCCCAGCGTGTCCTTCACCCCCTTGAGGACGGCGGCCTCGTCCTCCGACGCGGGTTTGTCGGCCGCATCGTCCTTGTTCAGGAGCGGCACCAGCCCGAAGTCGATGTCGCCCTGGCTCAGCGACTTCAGCGGCTTGCCGTCGAAATCCTGCGGCATCGTCGTCCAGAAGGCGTCGATCGGATCGGTCAGCAGTAGTACCTCGATGCCGCGCGCCCGAGCGGCCTCGAGCTTGGGATTGGATTTCAGCCGCTCGACGCTCTCGCCCGCCAGGTAATAGATCTCCGTCTGGTTGGACTTGAAGTCGGTCACATACTCCTTGAGCGAGCGCAGCTCCTCGCCCGCCGTCGCCGTCGTCGAGAAACGCGCCAGCGCCAGGATCTGGCCGCGGCGCTCGTGATCCTCGTACAGGCCTTCCTTCAGCACCGGACCGAAAGCCTTCCAGACCTTGGCATAGGTCTCGGGTTCCTTGGCGGCCGAGCTCTCCAGCTCACCGATCACGCGCGTGGTCAGGCCATTGCGGATCTGCACCACCTGCGGATTGTTCTGCAGCATCTCGCGCGACAGGTTGAGCGGCAGGTCCTCGCTGTCGACGACGCCGCGCACGAAGCGCAGGTAGGTCGGCAGCAGGTCGGCATCGTCGGTGATGAAGACGCGGCGGACGTAGAGCTTTACCCGCCCCTTGCGCGCGGTGTCGCCCATGTCGAACGGTGCCGTCGACGGTACGAACAGCAGCACCGCATAGGACTGCCGGCCCTCGACCTTGTAGTGCAGGGTGAGCGCGGGATCGTCAAAAGCCATGGCGATCGAGCGATAGGCCTGGGTGTAGTCCTCGGGCTTAAGCTCCGACTTCGAGCGCTGCCACAGCGCGCTGGCCGAGTTGATCTGGCGCGCCTCGCCCTTGTCATCGACCAACTCGATCGGGAACAGGATGTTGTCCGAATAGGTGCGGACGATCCGCTCGATCTCGTAGGTCTGCAGGTACTTGACCGCGTCCTCCTTGAGATGGAGCACGATCTCGGTGCCGCGCGGCACCCTCTTGGCCTGCTCTTCGCTGGCCGGTGCCATCTCGAAGCCCGCACCGCCCGTCGAGGTCCACACCCAGGCTTCGGAGGATCCGGCGCGGCGGCTGGTCACCTCGATCCGGTCGGCGACCATGAAGGCGGCATAAAAGCCCACGCCGAACTTGCCGATCAGGCCCAGCCCTTCCTTCGCATCCTTGATGCCCTGCAGGAAGGCCTTGGTGCCGGATCGCGCGACCGTGCCGAGATTGTCGATCAGCTCCTGCCGGTCCATGCCGATGCCGGTGTCGGCAATCGTCAGCGTCTTGGCCTCGGCGTTCGGCATGATGCGGATGGCGAGCTTCTCTTCACCGGCCAGTAGCTCCGGCTTGGAGATCGCCTCGTAGCGCACCTTGTCGAGCGCGTCCGACGCGTTGGAGGCCAGTTCCCGCAGGAACACGTCGGTCTCCGAATAGACCGAGTGCACCATCAGGTTCAGCAGTTCGGCGACTTCCGCCTGGAACTGGTGCGTCTGCGCGTTGCCGGAAGCCTCGGTCATTCTTGCCGCCCGTGTGTTTTGGATCAGGTCGGCGAGGCATATAGGAAATGAGGCCGGATGGACAAGGCCTCAGGCGGTTAAAGCAAACCGCCCCAGGAACGCCTCGATATCGCTCGCTTGGTCGAAGCTCCACAGCGCCTGCAGCAGGCCATCGACCTCTACGGCCGGCCAGCGGCCAGCGACGTTGCTGCGGAACTTGGCGCTCATACCCTCGCGGCTCATCGGCAGGCCGGGGAAGCCCGGCATATTGTCGACCTGGCGCGTGACGGTGCTGCCGTCGGTCAGGGTCGCGGTGAGGCGCGTCGGCGGGGCATTGCCCTTGAACTTGGAGAACTCCGATTCAGGCTTCACCGTGATCTTCTGCATCAGCGCCAGGATCTTCGGATCGTGCAGCTTCTCGGGCGCATAGCTGGCGTTACTGATGTCGCCATCGACCATGGCGCGCGCCGTGAGGTACGGCAGGCTGTGATCGGCGGTGTCGCGGTTCTTGGGCGTCCACTTCTCGGGGTCGCGACCGGCCTGTTCGTAGCCGCGCGGGGTGGCGCCGATCTGCAGGGCCGTGATCTTGTCGACGCTGCCGATCGCCTTGGCCATCTCGAGGCCGGCCACGATCGCGGTCTGGGAATAGACCACGGCCGGATAGGCCTTCACGCCGCAATCGTGGATGCGGAAGCGCACGTCGCGCTTGCCGAAGTCGGCGACGTTGATGTCGGCCTTCGGCGCCACCAGCTCGAAGAAGCCCTTGCGTCCCTCGAAGATCGGCGCGGGCCCCGTCAGGCCGGCGCGCGCCAGCTGGGTCACGAACACGGCGTTGCGCTCGGCTTCGGAGTCTGAGAGGCCCTTCCAGTCGGAGTTGGTTTGCGTCCGCGTCTGGCCCATCGGGATATGGTCGTTGAGCGCCAGATTGACCGCCTGCACCAGGCGCTCGCGCGGCAGCTTCATCAGCTTGCCCGTGGCCAGCGCCACGGCAGGCAGGCTGAAGATCGTCGGGTCCCAGTTGTGGCCCAGCGCATCGATCTTATCGATCAGACGGCAGTTGATCTCGTAGGCCAGCACGATCGCGGTGATCGCATCGGCGGCACTCGCCTTCTCCGCTTCCGCAACCGCCAGGCAGGCGCCGATATGGTCGCTCGGATGGACAGCGCCGAAGACCGGCGAGGCGTAGGCGTCGTTCAGGTCGTAGTAACGGATCGCCGCGCCGTTCGCGAAGCTCGCCAGGTCGGGCATCGTACGACGGTGCGTGCCGAGCACCGTCGACGGTCCGTCTTTGGACGCCAGGGCCAGGTCGCGACAGATGCGCACCGGCGGTTCATCGAAGGCCGCGATCGCGCAGGCGAAGGAGTCGACGATGTGCGACTTCACCCTCTCGACAGTCGCCGCGTCGAGATCCTGGAAGCTCAGCGTGTCGGCATACTCGGCCAGCCGCTCGGCGAGAGGCCGGATAGGCTCAGCCCGCGCAATGAAGGGAGCCGGCATGACGGCGGCACCTGCAGCCAGGGCCAGAACCTTGCGACGTGCCAGCTTCATTGCGCTTCCCTCTCGTCAGTCGAGGCTGGCTCCCGTGCGTTTCACGATCGGTCCCAGGCGCTCGAGGTCGGTGGCCAGGATCCTGGCCAGTTCATCGGGCGTACAGGCCGCCGGCTCCGCGCCCAGTGCCACGATACGCTGCTTTATATCAGCCGACGCGAGTATGGGCTGCAGTGCAGCGTTCAATTGCGAAACGACGTCGGCCGGCGTGCCCGCGGGCGCGAACATGCCGTGCCAACCCGACGCCACCTCGACGCCCTTGATGCCGTGCTCGGCCAAGGTCTCGATCTGCGGAAGCGCCGGCAGCCGGTTGGGACCGATCACCGCCAGCGCCTTCAGCCGTCCGGCCTGGATGTGGCTCATGGTCGTGGCCGAATCGAACATGAAGTCGATCTGGCCTGCGAGGAGATCGTTCACCGCCGGCGCCAGCCCCTTGTAGGGCACGTGGTTGGTCTCGACGCCCGCCACCGTGTTGAACAGCTCGGTGGCGATCTGGATCAGGCTGCCGCTGCCCGCCGAGCCGTAGTTCAGTGTTTTCGGCTTGGCCTTGGCCAGCGCCACGAAGGCCTCGACCGTATCGACGCCGAGCTTGGGATTCACGACCAGGATGAAGTTGGTGCGCGCCGTCAGCGAGACCGGGGCAAAGCTCTTCACCGGATCGAACGGCAGCTCCTTGTAGAGGAACGGATTGAGGTTGAGCGTGCTGCCGCCGGTGACCATCAAGGTGTAGCCGTCGGCCGGAGCGCGCGCGACCGCGGCGGCCGCGATGTTGCCGTTGGCGCCGGGCTTGTTCTCGTTGATCACGGGCTGGCCGGTCTTCTGCGACAGCGCCTCGCCGATCGAGCGCGCGATCGTGTCGATCGAGCCGCCGGCCGACACCGTCACCACGATATGGATCGGCTTGGTGGGATAGGCCCCTTGCGCAAGCGCGCGGCCGGCCGCGAGGACAACGGGCAAGGCGAACAGGGTACGGCGCTTCATGGCAGGTCTCACTTTACGCTGGCGATGAACTTGGACAGGGCTTCATTGAAGATCGCGGGCTTCTCGAGATAGACCGCGTGGCCTGCGCCCGGGACGACGACGACCGGCGCCTGCGGACGCACGGCGGCGATCTCGACGTTGCGGGCGGGCGGCGTGATCACGTCGGCGTCGCCGTAGAGGAATTGCACCGGCATCTCCGCCGGCAGGCGGGCGATGTCGGCCTTGACGTCACCCGACGCCAGCATGCGCGCGGCCTGGGCATAACCATCGGACCGAACAGCTGCCATCGTGTCGACAACCCTCCGGATCATGGCCGGCGTCGCCTCGGGCCCGAGCAGGCGCGGCCCGCGCTTCTCGGCCATCTCGCGTGGGCCGAGCGTGGCAACGTCGCCGATGCGTTGCGCCAACTGCTTCTCGCGGTCGGCCGCTGGCAGCTTGGCATGGCCGCCGGCCACGCTGGCCAGGGTCAACGACAGGATGCGCGCCGGACGATCGGCCGCGAACGAGGCGGCCATCAGCGCGCCCAGCGAATGGCCGACGAGATGGCACGACACGATGCCCTGCGCGTCGAGGAAATCCGCAAGCGCTGCGGCATAGTCGGCCGCAACCGGCGCCTCCATCGGCAGCGCCGTCGAGTCGCCATATCCCGGCGCATCCCAGGCAACGACGCGCAGGTTCTTCGACAAGCCAGCAAGCTGGTCGTCGAAGGCGCGCGCCGCCGAGCCGATACCGTGCAGCAGGACGAGCGCTGGACGATTAGAAATCCCGGCGCCCGCCTCTCGATGGCTGATGCTCATGCCGCTTCGAACGTCACGGTCTCGGGCTGGCCGGTGCCGACGGCCATGGTGAAGACCGCATCGACGACGCCGTCGTTACGGAAGTAGTGCGGACGGCCTGCCGGATTGAACAACAGGTCGCGCGGTCCGAGCTGGCGCTCGACGGTCTCGCCGTCCTGTTCCCAGCCCGCGGTGATCGTGCCTTCGAGCACGAAGAACGTGTCCTCGACATCGCGCACGAAGGGACGCACGGCGACGCCCTTGGGCAGGTGGATCATGTCCATGCGATAGCCGACGGCGGGCGCGCCACCCTCACCCACGTACGGCAGGCGCGCAAAGCCCGCCTTCTCCCAGATCGGCTTGCGGTCGCGATAGCGCACCACGTGCTTGCCCAGTTCCTGATGGCGACGGTCGGTGCTCTCCGGCGAGAACAGGTGGATCTTCTCCGCTCCGCCCGCACCGAAGCGGCGCGACAGTTCGAGTTCCTTGTCCTTGGGATGGCAGACATGGACCGGCATGTCGGGCGTGCCGCTGCCGACCGTGATCTGCATCAGCACCGGCTCGACGCCGTCGTTGCGGAAGCCATGCGGGCGGCCGCTCTTGTTCAGCAGCAGGTCCTTCGGTCCAAGCTTCACCTCGACCACCTCATCGCCCCACACCGTGCCAACCGTCAGCACGCCCTGCAGGATGAAGAAGTGCTCGACGACTTCGTGCGCGTGACTGGCGGCGAACTTGCCGACCGGCTGGTTGACCAGGCTGAAGGTGAAGTGCTGCGCCTTCAGGGTCGAGGGATCGCTGACCTTGGGCGAGCCACCGGCGCCGACATAGCGGAGCTGGGCGCGGCTGAGATCGGGGAACGGACGCGAGGCGGGAAAGGCGTCCCAGTCGAACGTCTTCTCGGTGAAGAGGCCCATATGGGCGCGCATATCGTCGGCAAGCGAGCTCGACTTGATCAGATTGTCCGGCATGTCACTTCCTCCTTCTAGAGAAACTCGAAATCAACTCTTGCGCGCGAGCCAGCGCGAGATCTCGCTGGCTGCGTTCAGAACGGCATCCTTGAGCGCGCCATGCATCGCCTGCTCGTCGATATGGGCATTGACGGCGGTGACGTTGATCGCCGCCGCGACTTTTCCGGTGCCGTCGCGCACCGGAGCGGCGATGGCGCTGACGCCCGCCTCGAAGAAGGCCTGGCTCACGGCGTAGCCGCGCGCGCGGTCCTGGGCGAGCAGCGCCTTCAGGGCCTTGAGCGACACCGGCGTCTGCGGCGTGAAGCGCACGAGCGGCTCCTTGCCGAACAGCGCGGCCAGTTCCTTGTCATCCATCTCGAAGATGGTCATGCGGCCCATGATCGTGGCATGGGCGGGAAAGCGCGTGCCGATGTTGACGCTGCTGGCGATCGTGCTGCGCGCGGGAAACCGCGCGACATAGACGATCTCGCGCTTGTCGCGGATCGCCATGTGCGAGGAGAGCCCAGTCTCGTCGCGCAGCCGCTGCAGGATGGGCTGCGCCACCTCGACCATGTCGAGCGAGGCGAGATACTCGAAGCCGCCGCGCAGCAGCGCCGGTCCCAGGGTGAAATGCCGCTTGTCCTCGTCACAGCGCACGTAATCCATCGACTGCAGGGTCTGCAGCAGGCGGAACACTTTCGTACGCGGTAGCGATAGCGCTTTCGCGATCTCCGGCGCGGTGAAGCTGCGGTTCTCGCCGCCGAACAGCGACAGGATGCCGAGCCCCTGCGCCAGCGCCGGCACGATGTACCTGTTCTCGGAGGGTGCGGCGGTGTCGGTCATGTCAGTTGAACACGAAGCCGCCGTTGACGGGCAGCAGCTGGCCGGTGACGAAGCCCGCGCCCTGCCCCAACAGGAACACGACCGCGCCTGTCACGTCGTCAGGATGCTGCAGCCGCTGCATGGCGCGGCCGGTGACATAGTGCTGCCGGCGCTCCTCGGGCACGTACTCGGTCGCCTCGACCTCCACCAGGCCGGGCGCGATGGCGTTCACGGCGATCTTGTCCGGTCCCAGCTCGCGCGCCAGCGAGCGCGTCATCGAGATCACGGCGCCTTTGCTCCCGACGTAATGCAGCAGGCGCGGCGCGCCCCACAAGGCGGTGTCCGAGGCGATGTTGACGATGCGACCACCGACCGTGGAGCGGCGCAGCAGCGGCGCCATCGCCTTGGTCATCAGCCAGGTCCCGCGCACGTTGACGGCCATGACCTTGTCCCAGGTCTCGATGTCGATCTCCTCGAAGGTTTTGCCGCCGATGCCGGTGGCGATCGCGCCGTTGTTCACGAGACCATCGATCGCGCCACACTCGGCCGAAATCTTGGCGGCAAACGCCTCGATCGACTTCGGGTCACCGAGATCGACAGAAGCGAACATGGCCTTCGCGCCGAGCTTTGCCGCAGTCGCCTCGCCCCACTCTCTATTGATGTCGGCGACAACGATCATGGCCGCTCCGGCCGCCGCACAGGCCTCAGCGAAGGCGCGGCCGAGGCCGCGGCCGGCGCCGGTGATCACGATGGTGCGGCCCTCCAGATTCATGGCGAGGCTCATGTGGCGAGCCGGGCGCGCGCCGGCAGGTAATGCAGCACGCGCCCCTCGATGGCGACGACGATGCCGTAGAGCGCGATGCCAATGAGAGTGAGCATGATGATGGTGACGAAGACCGCCGCTGTGTCGCCCGCGCCCTCGGCAAAGGCCAGCATGTAGCCGAGACCGATGTTGCCGCCGACCAGCTCGCCCACCAGCACGCCGATCACCGCGAGGGTGGCGGCGATGCGCAGGCCCGCGAACAGCGGCGGCAGGGCCGCCGGAAACTCGATCTTCCAGAAGACCTGCAGGCGGTTGGCGGTGAAAGAGCGTGCCAGCCGCACGATGTCGGGATCGAGCGCGCGCACCGCGCCCAGCACGTTGATCATCACCGGGAAGAAGACGATCAGCACGCAGACCAGGATCTTCGGATAGACCGTGTAGCCGAACCAGATGATGAACAGCGGCGCGAAGGCCACCTTGGGCGCGATCTGCAGCGCCAGGATATAGGGCGAGAGCACGAACTCGGCCGACGGCGACATGCCGAGCGCAAAGCCGCACAGGATGCCCAGCAGCACGCCCAGCACGAAGCCGACGCCCACCTGCATGGCGGTGATGCCGGTGTGAAAGAGCAAGTGATCGTGCGCCATCATGTGCAGGAACTGCTCCCACACCAGGCTGACCGGCGGGATGATGAACGCCGGAATGCCGAACAGGCCCGGTCCCCACTGCCAGGCAGCCAGGAAGGCGACGAACAGCAGCGCGCTGCCCGCCATCATCTTGCGGACGCCCGGCTGCATCGCGAGGGAACCAGTCTTGCTCATTTTATGAACGGGCTCATTTGACGAACTGGTTGGTGTAGAGGTCGGTCACCGCCGTCTTGGACTTGATCAGCCCTTCCTTGACGTAGAAGTCCTGCAGCGCCGACAGCCGCGCCTCGTCCATCTCGCCCAGCACCTTCTGCCCGCCATAGACGTACTTGTTGTAGAGCTGGAACGAGAGGGTGACGAACGCCTCCTTGCCGGCCAGCTCCGGCGTCGCCTTCACGAAGTCGGCGGCGGCCGACGCCGGATCGGCCATGATGTCCTTCATGCCCTTCAACGTCGCGGTCACGATCTTCTGCACGAGCTGCGGGTTCTTCTTGATCGTCTCGTCGGAGACGATGATCGCCTGCGCCATGCTCTTGAACAGCGAGTCGGACGGGATCACCTCGATGTTCTTCTTCGCCTCCATGACCAGCGCGGTCCAGTCGGGCGTGGAGGCAAAGGCGTCGGACTGGCCGGAGAGGAAGAGCTTCCACACGTTCACCGGGCCCGCGGCCTGGGCGTTGACGTCGTCCTTGCTCATGCCCTGGCTCGCCAGCATGCCAAGCAGCGCGAAGTAGGTCGTATCCTGGTAGGCCAGCACGGTGACCGTCTTGCCCTTGAGGTCCTTCACCGTGTGGAGGTTCTTGTCCTTGTCGAGCACGAGCTGCATCAGCGCGCCGCCGCCCAGCACCGCGACCGACTTCACCGGCACGCCGTTGGGCCGCACGATGATCGACGTGTCGCCGATGCCGCCGCCGACAACAGCGTTGCCCGCACCAACCTGCTTGGCGACATCGACGCCGCCCTTGGCGACCTGGAAGGTGATGTCCAGTCCCTCGGCCTTGAAGTAGCCGCGCTGCTTGGCGACCACGAAGGGACCGAAGGCCGGCAGCGAGATCGGTGCCGGCAGGAGATAGGTGACGTCCTCGGCCGATGCCGGCGCCACACCGCCCGCCATCAGTGCCGCCGCCGCGCAGATCCCCACAAGAATGCGTCTCAACATGCCAAGCCCCCTGTTCATGCCGCCGCTTGTTCGATCTGCAGCAGGTTCATCAATTGCACGATGTACGTCGCCACCTTCGGATGCTGGCGGCGCCTCATCGGATTGTCGCGATCGGAGATCTCGACCACGATCTCCTCGATGATGCGGCCCGGCCGCTGGCTCATCACCAAGATGCGGTCCGACATCGCCACCGCCTCGACGAGATCGTGCGTGATCAGCAGCGCCGTCTTGCCGGTATCGGCCAGGGTGCGGCCGAGATCCTGCTGCAGCACCATCTTGGTCTGCGCGTCGAGCGCCGAGAACGGCTCGTCCATCAGCAGCACCGTGGGATCGACCGCGAGCGTACGCGCAAGCGCCGCGCGCTGGCGCATGCCACCCGAGAGCTGGTGCGGATAGTGATGGGCGAAGTCGGGCAACCGGCACTTGGCCAGCAGGTCGAGCGCACGCTTGCGGCGCTCGCCGCCCGCCACGCGCTGGATCTCCTGCCCAAGCTCGACGTTCTCGACGATCGTGCGCCATGGCAGCAGCAGGTCCTTCTGCAGCATGAAGGCCACGTGCTTGTTGGGTTTGGTGACCAGCTCGCCATCGACCCGCACCTCGCCCGACGAGGCGGGATCGAGGCCGGAGCCCATGTTGAGCAAGGTGCTCTTGCCGCAGCCCGACGGGCCGATCAGCGACACGACCTCGCCGTCGGCAATGGCAAGGCTGACGCCCTCGACCGCCACGACGAACCCACCCTGCCGTGGGTTGGCGAAGCGCTTGGTGACGTCGCGGAATTCGAGGCGCGTCGTGGCAGCCATGCTCAGGCGCCCTGCTTCTGGCGACGCGTGGTGCCGTCGATGCCACCGACCACCGCCCATTCGGCGAACATCTCGGGGCTCGGCGTGAAGTCGCGCGGCACCCACTTCTCGGTCAGCACGTCCTCGTCGGCGTAATACTCGACCAGCCCGCCGGCCGGCGACTTGAAGTACCAGAACATTGCCGAGGAAATCGGATGCCGGCCCGGGCCGATCTGCGTATCCCAGCCGTGCCGCGCCATGGCGAGACCGCCACCGATCACCTCGTGCAGGTCGCGCACGGCGAAGGCCACATGATTGAGCCCGCGCTTGCCGTCGGGCAGCTGCAGCAGGAAGAGATCGTGATGCCCGCCGCGCGCCGCGCAGCGCAGAAACACGCCGCGGCCGGGATAGCGGTCGGAAACGTGGAAGCCGAGCTTCTCGTAGAATATGGTCATCTCGGCGAGCTTGTCGGTGAAGAAGACGACATGGCCGACCTCGACCGGCTCGGCGCGATCGTAGACCGGGCTCGGCGTGTCGATGCGCGCGGCATGGCCCCAGACATTGGCCGGCGTGCCTTCGACAGTGACCGGCCGCTTGCGGGAAATGCGGAAACCCAGCCCGATGCCGGTGGGATCGACCTTGGGCACGGAACCGAGCGCAGCCAGATCGGCCTCGCTCGACACGCCCCAGATCACTTCACGCAGGGTTGGACCGGCCTCGACGGCCGGCGGGAGCGCGGCATCGTCCGACTTGCGCACCATGACCTCGCAGCCGTTCAGGCTCTCGAAGTCGAGGCCCGTTTCGTCCCCGCGCACGAGCTTCAGGCCCCAGTCGAGGAAGAAGCGCTTGCACCCTTCCAGATCGTCGACGCCGTAGGTGATGCGGTCGATGCCCTCGATGCTCATTGGATCGGCTGCCCCGCGGCTTCGAGCGCCTTGAGCTGCGCTTCGGCCTTCACCCGGAAGGCGCGGCGCAGGCGGGCGACGCCCATGTCGTGCTGGTAGAGGTTCTCGCGCTGGTTGGCGTCGGGCTCGAACTGCTCGAGCATCACGCGATCCTGTTCGAGCACCTTCCAGTGCCGCGCCTCGAGGCGGTTCTTGTAGAGGAAGCGCCAGGTGTCGCGCTGCCAGCCCTCGACCTTGCGGCAGCGCCAGTGGAAGACGGCAGCGCAGGTGTCGCTGATCGGCGTATAGGCGCCGATGATGTGGAAGTTGCCGCCCGGGCCACCGGTCGCGGGATAGGGAATCTCGAGCCGCATCCAGTGCACGCCGGTGTCGAGGAACTCGGTCCAGTCGAAGTTGACGTTGCGCTGGCCCTGCTTCTCGAAGACGAAGCCGGTCGACGTGTCGCGGATCTGGAAAGTCGCGGTCGTGTCGCCGAACGACATGGAGTGCGACTGCTTGTGCAGGAAGGTCCCGTGCATCGGGTCCATGACGTTGTCGTAGACGTAGCGATAGTCGCCGCCCCATTCGCAGTAGCAGAGGAAGGCGCTGAACTCGGGCGAGGTCAGCTGCTCGGGGAACTGCAGCTCGATCGGCTCGGGATGCAGCGCATCGCCGGCATAGGCGAAGATCACGCCGGCGCGCTCCTGGGTCGGGAACGACTTCACGCACTTCTTGCCTTCGAGCTTGCTGCCCGGTGCACCCGGCACTGATAGGACAGTGCCGTCCTTGCCCACCTGCACACCGTGATAGCCGCAGGCGATACGGTCGCCCATCGCGATACCGAGCGACAGCGGCGCGCCGCGATGCGGGCAGTGATCCTCGAGCATCACCGGCGTGCCGCTCTCGTCGCGCCACAGCACGACCTTGAGGCCAAGGCGACGCAGCGAGATCGGCTTCTCACTGAGGAAGTGCGACGGGCAGATCGGGTACCAGATGTTCCGCACGCCCTTGGTGAGGAGAGTGTTGATGGCCTGGGTGGTTGCCGCTGTCATGGGTCGGTCCTCTAGGCGCCGAGGCGCTTCATCTCTTTCTGGAACAGCTCGGGCGTCCAGCCCGCGCCGTTGGGCGACGGCACGCCGGCCTCGTTCAGTTTCCCGACGAGTCCCGCCAAGTCGTGCACGCCGGCGGCGAAGGCGCGCTCGATCGCATCGCCCAGCAGGTTCTGGTAGTCGTCCGGCTCGCGGTCGCGCGCCTGGTGCGGATTGAGATAAGGCTGGTTCATCACTTACCCCCTTGGCGCACACGTTCCTTGATGCGCTCGCGGACCGGGACGAAATCGTAGGCGGGATAGCACTCGGTGCGGAACACGCCCCACGCCGACCGTTCGAGCTCGACATTGACCTCGGCCAGCTTTGACGCCGGCAGCCGCAGGGTCACGATTTGGCCGAAGCCCATCGCCACCGTCCACGAGACGATCTCCACCCCTTCGGGCGGGAAGCGGTCCCACCAGCCGGCGTCCTTCAGCTTGGTCTGGACCGCGTCGAGATTGTTCGACTGGTCGTGCCGCAGGAATACCGTCAGCAGCATGGTCTCGGGCGGTGCGCTCATCGTCACTGTTCCATTAGTGAAACGACAGTTCTTATTTGAACTACGCTACGGACCGGCTAGGCTGTTGTCAAAGGAAAGAGTCGCCATGGATCTGGGATTGAGAGGCCGCACGGCCATCGTTTGCGCCGCCAGCAAAGGCTTGGGCCGCGCTTGCGCCGAAGCGCTGGCCGCCGAAGGGGTCGGCCTCGTGCTGAACGCCCGCAGCGCCGGGCCGCTGGAGAAAGCAGCTGCGGAAATTGCGCAAACCCACAATGTCTCCGTCGTCCCGGTCGCGGGCGACATCGCCGATGCCGAGGTGCGCGCCGCTATCCTGGCCGCAGCACCCGCGCCCGACATCCTGGTGAACAACGCGGGCGGTCCCTCGCCCGGCAAGCTGAAAAGCTTCACGGCCGAGGACTGGGCCAAGGCGCTCGAGGGCAACCTGCGCGCGCCGGCGGCAATGATGGCCGCGGTGCTGGAGGGCATGGCAGCGCGAGGCTTCGGCCGCGTGATCAACATCACCTCGAGCGTCGTGCGTCACCCGATCGACGTGCAGGGCCTCAGCGCCGCCGCGCGCGCCGGCCTGCACGGGCTGGTGAGCACCTTGGTGCGCGAGCACGTGGGCCGCAACGTCACGATCAACAACATCCTGCCCGGCCCCTTCGCGACCGACCGGCTGATCAGCAACTTCACCTTTCAGGCCAAGCAGAAGGGCATCACGCCCGACGAAGCGCTGGCCGCGCGCCGCGCCGAGTTGCCGGCCAAGCGCTTCGGCGAGCCGCTCGAGGTAGGCCGGCTCTGTGCCTATCTGTGCAGCGCCCACGCGGGCTACATCTCGGGCCAAAGCATCGGCATCGACGGCGGCGCGCACCCGCAGATTCTCTAGGTCTGGGATTCGGCCGCTTCGGTGGCGACCAGCGTATCGAGCGAGCCCAGCAAGGTGCCGACCCGGTGCGCCGACGACAGCCACTCCGCCGCGCGCGGGTAATTGTCGACCAGCCAGTTGAACGCACCCTGCACCGCGACGAACGCTGCCGCCGCTTGCGTCACCTCGCCCAAGGTCATCAGGCCCGCGACATAGTTCGGCGTACACAGGATCAGGCCGATGATCGGCGCCAGCAGGTAGTTGCCGTTGGAGACCAGCGTCGTGCGCATGTACTGGCTGCACAGCAGCTTCCATTGATAGATCACGGCGGCCTGGGCATTGCCCAGGATCGTGCCGTCCTCGGCATGCGGTGCCAGCGTCGTGCGCGTATTGACCCGCGCGACCACGTACTTGAAGTCCGCCTCCGCCTGGTTCTTGCGCTCGATCACGCCGACCATGTTGCGCGCGAAGATCACGACACCGAGCGTCGTGCACGTCGCATAGAGGATCGAGCCCAGCACCAGATAGCCCGGGATGGTGAAGGCCCCGCTGCCGTGACCGAGCTTGAGCGCGCCGCCCACGTTCCACAGTACCGCGACGAAAGTCGCCGCCGTCAGCAGCGACGTCAGCAGGCCGACGGCAAGATCGATCGGCGCTTCGGTGGCGATGCGGGCGTCTTCGGTGATGCGGTACTCGGCGTTCTGTCGCTGGCCGTTCACGAATCCAACGCGCTGGTAGTGTTGGTCCGCCAGCCAGTTGTCGATCAACTGCTTGGTCAGCCAGTCGCGCCACAGGCGCTGGAAGGTCATGCGGCCCCAGACCGCGGCGACCGAGAGCGTCACGCTCGCCGCCACGAGGAGCATGAGCATGCGCGTCTCTCGCCAGATCTGGCCCTCGTCGCGCGCGCCAAGCGCATTGAAGAAGTCGCGGTTCCACAGGTTCAGCCGATACTGGACGAACAGCTGCAGCACGACGCAGACCACGAGCATGCCGATCAGGCTCCAGCCACTGGGGCTCAGCCAATAGCCGCGCGCGGTCTTCCAGAAAGTGCCCAGCGAACCGGGCGCGACAGGAGAGGACGACGCGGGCGACGTCGAAGCGGGCTCGGCCACCACCGTCACCGCTTGCCCGAGCGGCGCGGCAGGCTGAACCGCTCGTTCACCATGTTCATCAGCCCGAACACGGCGGGGTTGGGATGCATGATGACCCGCGTCGGAACCCGCGCGAGATACGATGACATCCGTCCCTTGGCCTCGAACGACTGGCGGAAACGCGAGCGCGACAGGTGCTCGATGAAGCGCGGCGCAATGCCGCCGCCGATGAAGACGCCGCCCTGCGCCTCGAAGGTCAGCGCCACGTCGCCCGCGACGGCGCCGAGCAGCGCGCAGAAGGTCTCGACAGCGGTGCGCGCCCATTTGTTGGACCCGGCGAAGGCCAGTGCCGTCACGTCGGACGGCAGGATCTGCGGCACGCTGGTGCCGTCGAGCAACGCCACTGCCTGGTAGAGCCGCACCAGCCCGTCGCCGGACAGGACATGCTCGGCCGAGACATGCTCGTTGTAGCGCCGCAGCACGGCGATGATCTGGTCGGTCTCGGCATCGATGCCGGCCAGCGACGCGTGACCGCCCTGGCTGGTGACCACGGTGAGGCCGCTCGGCCCCGAAACGAGGCAGGCCATGCCGAGCCCCGTGCCCGGCGAGAGGATGATCTGCGGCGCGCCCGGCAAGTCGGTCTCGGGCCCGATCGCGCGTGTCTGCGCATGCGGCAGATGGGCAAGACCGGAGGCCACCGCTTCGAGATCGTTCACAAGACGGACCCACGGCACGTTGCAGGCGCGCGCGACCTCCTCCTCATCGAGCGTCCACGCCCCGTTCATCAAGGTGACCTGGCCGCCCTGCACCGTTCCGGCGGCCGACAGCATCGCGCCGTCGAGCTTCCCCTTCTGCGGGTCGCGCGACAGCACATCGTGCATCGCCTCGACCGGCGAGCGATAGGCCGCCACCTCGACCGTCACAGTGGGACCAATGACGTCGTCGGTCGCGATCGAGAAACTGGCGTAGGTGCCGCCGATATCGGCCAGCAGAAGGCGACGTGTCATTTGAGGGCCTTCATCGAGGATTCAGTCGATACTTCATGCTGTCCAGACGATACACTTCTCAAAGGAGGAAAACATGGAACTCAAAGGCACTGTCGCGATCGTTACCGGCGGCAACGGCGGGCTCGGCCAGCGCATCTGTCATGCGCTCGCGGCCCAAGGCTGTCACATCGCCGTGGTCTACGCCCGGAGCAAGGACCAGGCGGAAGGCGTCGCCAAGGACCTGCAGAAATACCAGGTCACTGCCGCCACCTTCGCCTGCGACGTCACCAAGCGCGAGGACGTGCAGAAACTGGTCGATGACGTGGTGAAGCGCTTCGGCCGTCTCGATATCCTGATCAACGATGCCGCGTACAACAAGGCGATCTCCTTCAAGGACCTCGACGGCCTCACCTACGAGGAATGGACCAAGATCATCGACATCAACCTCACCGGCCCGATGCTGCTCACCAAGGCGGTGGCGCCGGCGATGAAGAAGGGCGGCCAGGGCCGCATCGTCAACATCTCCTCCGTCGCGGGCCTGGGACCAACCGGCTCGTCGATCGCCTACGCCGTCTCCAAGGCAGGCCTGATCCATCTCACCAAGTGCATGGCCGTGGCACTCGCGCCCGAGGTGCTGGTGAACTGCGTGGCCCCCGGCCTGCTCGAAGGCACGCGGGCCACCGCCAACCTGCGGCCCGAGGCGGTCGAGGTGAACAAGAAGGCCTCGCTGCTCGGCAAGGCCGCCGACAAGGACGATTGCGCCGACCAGGTCGTCACCATGTGCCGCACCGGGACGATGACCGGCCAGACCATCGTGATCGATTCGGGCCGCACGTTTCACTGACACGCGGCCGCTCTCAAAAAAAACGCCTCCTCCGGAGGATTGGCCTCGGATGCCCATGCCATCGGCATCCGAGGCGATTCCTCATGAGACTCATGAGTCTCCTGAGTCGAGGTCCCCGACCGTTTTCGCCGTTTATAAACGGCGGCTGGACCGCCATGACGCGGAACACCTTGATCCGCCTCACTTCCTGGAAAAGCGAAACGGTCGGAAACGGAAGCAAAACGGCCAGAAAACGGTCCGCCGCAGATCAAGCGGCCGAAGCGGTTCCGAATGGGCGCGCCGACAAAGGGAAATCGAATGGCATGCGTCTGAGTCATTTAACCAGAATATGCTAAATACGCAATTATAGCAATATTTAGTTGCGTAATTCGCTCCACCCGGAGATGGACTTTATATAGTCCATGAATTATATATAGGCCACAATGGCTGGCGGAGCTCCCCGCAAAATTCCGGTGGTCTTTTATCGCACGCGAAGCGGCAGCGAAGTCATTCGCGACTGGCTGCGCGGCCTGAAGGAAGGAGACCGCGGCGCCATCGGCCAGGACCTCATGCGTGTCCAGTAACGATGGCCTATCGGAATGCCGCTGTGCCGACCATTGGGCGAAGGACTTTGGGAAGTTCGCAGCGACCTTCCCAGCAAGACGATCGCCCGAACGCTGTTCTGCATTCGGGATGACACGATAGTCGTTCTGCACGGTTTTATAAAGAAGACGCAAAAGACACCCGCCGCCGATCTCGACCTGGCGCGTAAGCGCAAAAAAGAATTTGAAGGCTGAAGGAGCATAACGATGAAGACAAAAAGGAAAGCAGCCCCCCGCTCCATCACGAAGCTCACCACTTTGGATAGCTTCCTGAAAGAGGAAGGTAAGCTCGAGGAGTTTGAGGCAGTCGCGATCAAGGAGGTGCTCGCCTGGCAACTCGCCGAAGCAATGCGCACGAGCAACCTGTCGCGCAAACGCCTGGCCGAACGCATGAAAACCAGCCGCAGTCAGGTCAGTCGCGTTCTCGATCCGAAAGATGGCAACGTCACGCTGACGACGCTGCAACGCGCCGCCGCAATTGTCGGGCGCAAGCTGAAGCTTGAGTTGGTGTAGCAGCGTGCATCATGACCGGCCCAAACTGGCGAAACCTCATCATTGAGGAGTGAACCGTGCTGTCGGCTTTCGTGACTATCGCGCTCGCGGCGTGGTTGGTCGGCATGGTGATCATGCTGCGGATGATTCTGGCAGGATGGAATGCCGGTCAACGAGGGCTGGGGATTTTCAGCCCGGCAGTCCCTGTTGCGAGCTACAACCGCAAGAACTTCAGGATATTCATGTTTTGCGTCGGCACCGCGGTTGTCGCCGGAATTCTCTACAACGTCGTGCGATTCCTATAATGCGCTTCGTCGTCGAAAGCCTCGAACAATTTCGGCTGGTCGCGTCGCGGATCGCGACGTTCGTGATGCTGGGTTCGATCGGCAGCCTTATCATGGCGACTGCCTTCGATTCCTTTCTACCGCAGGCCCGCCTCTCTCAACAAGCAGACGTGAATTTGGCACGCAACATCCTGATAGCCCTCTTCGTTTTGGGTCTGATCGCCAGGGTCGTCGCACGACAATCCAATTCGAATTCATTAATGGCCGTTCGAGTGATTGAAGCAACGGCCTACGCTGTTCAACTCTTGGCCTTCGTTCCGAAAATGCTTCTTGCCTGGATGGCTGGCTATTCAGATTGGGCGGAGATTTTTCTCGCGAGCATTGCGCTTGCCTTAACGACGTGGGTCATTCGCATAAACGCGACCAAAGCCAAGTCGATGGCCTCACGAACCCAGGGATGGAAATCGGGCGCAGCACTGTAATTGGTGCGTCTCCGCCCTCGATGCCTATAATCGGGGTCAATATCAGACAAGGCGCCTGGGGCGCGGAGGAAAGAAAATGAGCGTGCGTGCTGGGCGTGAGTTCTTGGCGATTCCCGGGCCGACGACCTTGCCGGACGAGGTCCTGCGGGCAATGCATCGCCCGGCCGTCGACATCTATTCGGGGCCCCTGCTCGCCCTCACCGACGGATTGCTGCGCGACGTCGCCCGTGTGTTCAACACCAAGGGCCGTGCCTACATCTATATCTCCAACGGCCACGGCGCCTGGGAAGCGGCCCTCACCAACGTCCTGTCGCGGGGCGACAAGATCCTCGTGCTCGAGAGCGGGCGCTTCGCCATCGGCTGGGGCGACAACGCGCGCCGCATGGGCGTCGAGGTCGAGGTGCTGAAGGGCGACATGCGCCGCGCCGTGCGGCCCGCCGAGGTCGAGGCGCGCCTCAAGGCCGACCTCAGGGACAACAAGAGTGCCGGCACGATCAAGGCCGTGCTGGTGGCGCAGATCGACACCGCCTCGGGCGTGGTGAACGACATCGAGGCGATCGGCAAGGCGATGCGCGCCGCCGGGCACGACGCGCTGCTGATGGTCGATGCGGTAGCGTCGCTCGGCTGCATGAGCTTCGAGATGGATCGATGGGGCGTCGACATCGCGATGTCGGGCTCGCAGAAGGGCATGATGTCGCCGCCGGGGCTGAGCTTCGTCGTCGCCAACGACCGCGCGCGCGAGGTGCACAAAAAGGCCGATCTGCGCACGCCTTACTGGGACTGGACCGACCGCGAGGGCGACCAGCACTACCAGAAATATGCCGGCACGCCGCCCGAACACCTGCTGTTCGGCCTGCGCCAGGCGATCGACATGCTGTTCGAGGAGGGACTCGAGAACGTCTTCCGGCGCCATGACCTGCTGGCGGAAGCGACACGTCGCGCCGTCGGCGTCTGGGCGGAAGGCCAGGCGGTGGGCTTTAATGTCATCGAGCCGGCCGAGCGCAGCAACACGGTCACCACGGTGCTGATCGGCGGCGGGCATGATCCGGTGGCGTTGCGCGCCTATTGCGACAAGAAATGCGGCGTGATCGTGGGCCAGGGCATCGGCGAACTCTCGGGCAAGGCCATCCGCATCGCCCACATGGGCCACGTCAATGCGCCGATGATGCTCGGCACGCTGGGCGTCGTCGAGATGGGACTGGGTGCGCTCGGCATCCCGCACGGCAAGGGCGGCGCCCAGGCGGCGATCGAGTTCCTGAGCGAACAGGTGACGGCATGAGCGCGGCGAACTGGCGAGATCGCGCCGGCACCCTCTTCACTTGCGAGAAGAAGCCGGCGCACGGCAGCCGCGGCATGGTGGCGTCGAACCATCCGCTGGCCTCGGCCGCGGGCATGGAGATGCTGGCGGGCGGCGGCAACGCGGTCGACGCGGCGGTGGCCACGCAGTTCGCGCTGACCGTCGTCGAGCCGATGATGGTCGGGCTGATCGGCGGCACGACTTGCCACATCCGCCTGGCCGACGGCAGCCATCGCGTCGTCGACGGCATGAGCGCCGTGCCGCTCGCAGGCAAGCCCGACATGTACCGCCCGGTGCCTGGCGCACCGCCCGAGGTCTATGACGTCGAGGGCCGCGAGAACACGGTCGGCCCCAAGGCCGTGGCAACGCCGGGCTCGCTGCTCGCCTGGGCGCATGCGCTCCGCACCTACGGCACCATGTCGCTCGCCGACGTGATGCAGCCCGCGATCCGCCATGCCGCGCGCGGCTTCACCGTCACGCCCTATCTCTCCGACTGCATCCAGAGCGCCGCGCCCGACCTCTTGAAGGACAAGCTTGCGGCCAAGCGCCTGTTGCCAAACGGTACCCAGCTCAAAGCCGGCGAGAAACTGGTGCAGGCCGATTATGCCGAAGCGCTCGAACTGATCGCGCGCGACGGCGAAGGCGCGCTGCACGGCGGGCCGCTCGGCGATCTTCTCGTCGAGTGCATGCAGAAGAACGGCGGTCTGGTCTCCAAACGCGACCTCACCGAATACAAGGTGATCGAGCGCACGCCGATCCGCGGCCAGTATCGCGGCTGGGAGCTGATCGGGCCTCCACCGCCCGCCGCCTCGGGCGTGCACATCACGCAGATGCTGAATATCCTCGAAGCCTACGACGTGGCGAAGATGGGCTTCGGCACCGTCGACATGCTGCACCTGCTGGCCGAGGTGCTGAAGATCGCCTTCGCCGACCGCGGCGAGGCGAGCGGCGATCCCGCCTTCATGACGGTGCCGGTCGAGCGCATCACCTCGAAGAAGTATGCCGACGAGCGCCGCGCCGAGATCGACATGACGCAGGCCAGGCAGTGGACCGGCGGCCTGATGATCAAGGAAGGCGCAGACACCACGCATCTCACCACCGCCGACGGCATGGGCAACGTCGTGTGCACGACGCAGACCATCAACAGCCTGTTTGGCGCGCGTTTCATCGTGCCGGGTATCGGCATGGTGCCGAACGATTACATGGGCACCTTCGATCCGCGGCCGGGCAAGGCGCTCTCGATCGCACCGGGCAAGCGGGTCACCACCTCGATGTCGCCGTTCATGGCGCTGCGCGACGGCAAGATCCGCTATGCGCTGGGCCTGCCGGGCGGCCGCAAGATCTTCCCCTCGGTGCTGCAGGCGCTGCTGAACCTGATCGACCACGGCATGGAACTGCAGGAAGCGGTCGAGGCGCCGCGCATCTGGACCGAGGGACCGGTGGTCGAGGTCGAGCACGGCATTCCGCCGGCGATCCGCCTGGGGCTGGAAGCCCGCGGCCACAAGCTCCAGATCATGCCGACGGTCGCGGGCGGCATGAACGGCATCCAGTTCCATGACGACGGCACGATGAGCGGCACCGGCTGCTGGCGCGCCGACGGCTCGGCCGTCGGGCTGGGCGGCGGGCTGGCGCGGGCCGGCGTTCGGTTCGTCCTGCCCCGGTAGTCGCACCCCGATACAGGGGCTCCGATGGTGCTTGCCGCGACGCGGCAGTGCGCCCACCATGGGGCCGCAACAACAAGCGGCCCCCCATATCATGTTCAGAGCCACCAGCCAGGCCAAGGCGAAGGCCCATGCGCGCTTCGCCTCGGCGCTCCATCACCTCGACGATCTGGCGCGCGAGCCCGACTGGAAGGAGGAGGAGTGCCTCTTCCATGCCCTGGGCTACATGAAGCGCGGCAACTACAAGCTGGCCGAGGCGGAGCTGCAGCAGATCGCGGCGCTGTTCGCCAAGCCCGGCGAGCGGCCGCCTCCGCCCGAGAAGCAGACCCGCGAGCGCTACACGATCGCGCTGCTGCGCCGCGGCCTGGCGCAGCTCCGCTCGGAGTAGCCCCGGTGGAGCATCCGCTGCGCTTCGGCATCTGGGCGCTGGTCCACGGCAATCGCGGCGCGTTGAACGACCCCGAGGAGCCGTACGACGCCTCGTGGGAGCGCAACAAGAAGCTCATGCTCGAGGCCGAGACGCTCGGCTACGACTGCGTGCTGATCGCGCAGCACACCGCCAATCCCCATCGGGAGGATCTCGACCAGCTCGAGGCCTGGACGTCGGCCGCGGCGATCGCGGCGCTGACCAGCCGCCTCGAGATCATCACCGCCATCAAGCCGATGCTCTATCACCCGGTGGTGCTGGCCAAGATGGCGATGCAGATCGAGGCGATCAGCAACGGCCGCATGGCGCTGAACCTCGTGAACGCCTGGAACCGCAAGGAAATCGTGAACGCCGGCATGGAGTTCCGCGAACACGACGAGCGCTACGCCTATGGCGAGGAGTGGCTCGAGATCGTCGAGCGGCTGATGCGTGGCGAGCGGGTCGACTTCAAGGGCAAGTATTTCGAGGTCACCGACTACATCCTGCATCCGGTCGGTGCGGCGCGCCCGCGGCCGCGCCTCTATGTCGGCGGCGAGTCCGATCCGGCGCGTGACTTGAGCGCCCGGCAGGCCGACGTGTGGTTCATCAACGGCCAGCCGCTCGACGACGTGAAGGCGCTGATCGCCGACGTGCGCCGCCGGCCACGCCCACCCGGCAAGCCGCCGCTGCGCTACGGTCTTTCGGCCTTCGTGATCGCGCGCGAGACCGAGGCGGAAGCCGAGAAGGCCTACCAGCGCCTGCTCGATCTCTCGCGGCAGGACACCGACATCAAGGCCTATGTGAAAGAGAACACCGACACCAAGGTCGTGATGCGCCAGACCATGGCCAAGTCCGAACGCGTCGGCACCAACGGCGGCACCGCGGCCGGACTTGTTGGCAGCTACGATCAGGTGGCCGAGCGGATCGCGGCTTTCCACGCCGCCGGCATCGAGACCTTGCTGACGCAATACCAGCCGTTCGAGCCGGAGATGCGCCGCTTCGCCCAGCACGTCATGCCGCGCGTGGCGGCGCTACGCCAAGGCGTTACCGCTCAAGCCGCTCAGTAACCGGACCGCGGGCTTCCAGCCCGCTTCAATCTTGAGCGCGCAGGATGCGCGCGGTCCGTCTCAGCCCGCTCCCGGCGCCGCGTCAGGATCGACGGCGCGGGTGACGTAGAGCTCGGCCGAGGGCTGATACATTTCCCAGAGGTAGCGCAGCTGCACGAGCGGCTGCGGATCGAGATCGACCCGGAGCTCGACGAACGGGAAGTTCTCCTTGTCGACGACGAGCAGTCCCGCCGACTTCACCTGCTTCCACTCGCCACCGGCCGCCTGGCCCGCCTCGATGCCGCGCATCAGCCGTTCGGCGAGCGGCTGATCCTCGCTGCCCTCGAAGGCCGCGACCATGGCGTCGACCACATCGGTCGTGCGGATGATGTTGCCGATCGCCACACAGTCGCGGCCGACCTTGCCGTTTTTGGTCGAGAGGATCTTGGCGCCGTGGAAGAAGGCGGCGCGGCTATCGGCGGCGATCACCGCGAGCTGGCGCCAGCCGATATTGGGTTCGTTCTTGCCGATGTCGGCCACGATAGCGTCCGGCGCCTCGCCCTTCTTGAGGCGCGCAAGGATCTTCGGGCCGAGGCGCGGATCGGTACGGTGCTGCGTCAGGACGGCGCCGACACCCGGTTCCGCCCAGACGCACCGGCTACCGACCGCCATGGACGAGGTCGTGACCACGGCGCCCAGCATGCCTGTCCGGGGACACCGCCCCGCGATCGAGAATGTCATCCGTTTCCCCCTTGCCTTGCTTATACTCTCACGGCCCCACCGGGCATGAATATTGCTGCCACCAGCGGACACCGCCATGCGCAAGATGCACCTCGCTGCCTACCTCAAAACCGGCCCGACCGCGAGCTATGCGAGTGCCTGGCGCCATCCCTCCGCACCGCTGCACGACATCTGGGAGCCCGAGCGCTACGAGCATCTCGCGCGTTGCCTGGAAGAAGCACGATTCGATGCCGGCTTCTTCGCCGATGGGCTGGGTCTTCCCGACATCTATCGCAACACCTACGCCGACTATATCGGCCGCGGTGGACAGGCGAGCCTGCTCGACCCGATGACCGTGCTGCCGCTGATGGCGCGCGTGACCCGGCACCTGGGCCTCGGCAACACGATCTCGACCACCTTCCACCAGCCCTATCACATCGCCCGCAGCCTGGGCTCGCTCGACCTCTTGAGCAAAGGCCGCGCGGCGTGGAACGTTGTGACCTCGGCCACCGACTACGAGGCGCGCAACTGCGGCATGGACGGCGTGCCGCCCAAGGAAGACCGCTACGCCCGCGCCGACGATGTGCTCGAGGCCTGCTACAAATTGTGGGACTGCTGGGACGAGGACGCGCTGGTGCTCGACCGCAAGAGCGGCGTGTTCGCCGACGCCAGCAAGATCCGCTACGCCGATCACATCGGGCCCTATGTGCGCACGCGCGGACCGATGTCGATCCCGCGCAGCCCGCAGGGTCGGCCGATGATCCTGCAGGCCGGCTCCTCGCCGCGCGGCCGCGAGTGCGCGGCGCGCTGGGCCGACATGATCTTCTGTACGACCGCCACCAAGGCCGACGGCATCGCCTTCCGCGAGGACATGCACAAGCGCCTGCGCGCCGCCGGCCGCGATCCGACCGAATGCGCGGTGATGCCGACACTCTCGGTCGTGATCGGCGAGACCGAGTCGATCGCCAAGGAGAAGGCCGAGTTCCTCGACAGCCTGATCGATCCCGAGCTGGTGATGGCCTCGGGTTCGCAGCTGCTGGGCGTCGACCTCAGCACCGTCGAGACGCCCGAGGAAGCCGAGCGCGCCGCCGGCAACCAGGGCATCCAGGGCTCGCGCGACCGCATGATCCAGGTAGCAAAAGCACAGGGCATCAGCTTCGCCCAGGCGGTGCGCAAGCCGCGCGGCCTGCTGGCCGGCACGCCCGAGATGATCGCCGACGTGATGGAGGACTGGTTCAAGTCCGGCGCGTGCGACGGCTTCGTGTTGCCGCCGACCGTCTTCCCCATGACTTACGAAGAGTTCGCTCGCATGGTGACGCCCGAACTGCAGCGCCGCGGCCTGCTGCGCCGGGAGTACGCCGGCAAGACCTTGCGTGAAAACCTGGCCAATCCCGGCTGACCTCGAGAGGCACATATGAAGATTTCCCGCCGGACCCTGATCGGCTCCACGCTGGCCGCAACCACCGCCGCCGCCATTACTCCCGCGCGCGCCGCGGGCAACGTGATGCGCATCGCCATCGGCTCGTCGCTCAACAATCTCGACCCGATGATGACGACGATCGGCGACGAGTACATCTACGACAATCTGGCGTTCAACGGCCTCACCCGCATGCGCGAGGACCTGGTCGTCGAGCCCGATCTCGCCGAGAGCTGGAGCTTCAGCGACGACATCAAGACCTGGACCTTCAAGCTCCGGAAGGGCGTGAAGTTCCACGACGGCTCGGAGATGGTGGCCGACGATGTCGTGGCCTTCTTCAAGCGCACGCTCGATCCAGCCGTCACCGCGCCGGCGCGCAGCCAGTACGACATGGTCGAGGACGTGTCGGCCGCCGATCCCTACACCGTCGTCTTCAAGCTCAACATCCCGTACGGCGGCTTCGCCGACATCCTGACCGACCGCCAGGTCAAGATCACGCCGCGCGCCGCCGCGGCCACCATGGCGACCAAGCCGATCGGCACCGGCCCGTTCAAGTTCGTGAGCTACACCGCGGGCGACCGGCTCGTGCTCACCAAGCACACCGAATATTTCGAGCCCGGCCTGCCAAAGCTCGACGGCGTGGAGTTGCGTATCATCCCGGAGATGAGCGTCAAGATCGCGGCCCTGCAGGCGGGCGACATCGACGTGGTGTGGGACCTGCCGCTCGACCAGGTGAAGACGCTCTCGACGCGCGGCGACCTCCGGGTCGACAGCGTGCCGACAGCCTCGTGGGACGCCGCGGTGATGAACAACCTGATCCCGCCCTTCAACGACCCGAAGGTGCGCCAGGCATTTCATCTCGCCGTCGACAAGAAAGACGTGGTCGAGCTCACCCTGTTCGGCCAGGGCGTCGAGACCATCAGCCCGATCCCGCCCAGCCACTCCTTCTATGCCAAGGACGCGGCGATGCCGAAGGTCAACCCGGCGGCGGCGAAGAAGCTGCTGGCCGAGGCCGGCCATCCCGACGGCATAAAGATCGCGATCATCGTGCCGGTCGGCCGGCCGGTGCGCGAGCGGCTGGGCGTCACCCTGCAGCAGCTCGCCAAGCCGGGCGGCTTCGACATCACCGTGCAACGCATGCCCTATGCCGCCTTTAGTGCCGAGGTGACGGGCAAGGCCGCGTTCTACGTCGATGGCTATTTTGCGCGGCCGACGGTCGACACCAGCACCTTCCCGTTCCTCCACACCAAGGCCAGCTGGAACGAGCGCCTGTGGCACTATAGCGATGCCACCGTCGACAAGGCGCTCGACGAAGCGCGTAAGAGCGGCGACCAGGCGGTGCAGAAGAAGAACTACATCGAGATGCAGGAAGCGCTGGTGAAGAACCCTGCCTCGTTCTTCGCCTACGCCGTCAACTTCGCCTGTGCCTATCGCAAGTCCGTGGGCGGCGTGAAGACCCATCCGATGCGCTGGTTCGACCTGCGCACCGCGACGGTCGGCTGATAAATGCCGATTGCAGCGTTCGTGTTGAAACGGCTCGCCGGACTTGTCGGCGTGCTGCTCGGCATGTCGCTGCTGATCTTCGGCATCGTCCATCTGCTGCCGGGCAATGTCGCCTATGCGATCCTGGGCGAATTCGCGACGCCCGCCGCCGTCGCCCAGCTCGAGCTCAAGCTCGGTCTCAAGGACCCGCTGCCGCTGCAGTACTGGCATTGGCTGGACGGCATGCTGCACGGCGACTTCGGCCTGTCGATCGTGATGAACAAGCCGGCCGCTGCGCTGATCGTCGAGGCGCTCGGTCGCTCGGCGCTGCTGGCGGGCTTCGCCTTCCTGATCGTGGCGGCGGGCGGCATCTCGCTCGGCCTCTATGCCGCGACACACCGTGGCCAGACATCGGACCGGGTGCTGACCCTGGCGCAGTTCGGCCTGCTCGCGATCCCCGAGTTCTTCTGGGCGATCGTGTGCGTGCTGGTCTTCGCCTCGTGGCTCAACCTGCTGCCCGCGACCGGCTATGCGCCGATCAGTGAAGGCATCGGTAGCTGGGCCGCGCATCTCGTGCTGCCGGTGCTGGTGCTGTCGTTTGGGCTGGTGGCGCACGTCTCGCGGCTCACGCGGTCCTCGATGATCGAGGTGCTCGACAGCCGCTACGTGCTGGCCGCCCGCGCCCGCGGCTTCGCCGAGCGGCGCGTACTGTGGCGCCATGCGCTGCCCAACGCTCTGCTGCCCGCGATCACCGTGCTCGCCATCGACGCCGGCCTGCTGATCGGCGGGATCGTGGTGATCGAGACCGTGTTCGCCTATCCCGGCCTCGGCCGCCTGCTGGTGTTCGCCATCGAGCGCCACGACCTGCCCTTGTTACAGGTCGGCATGATGGTCGTGACCGCGATCTATGCGCTCGCCAACTTCGTAGCCGAGGTGCTCTACGCGGTGCTCAACCCGCGCATCCGGGTCGGCGGCGCCGCGGCATGAGCCTCGCGACGCTCCCTCGCTTGCGCGCGCCCTCGACCCTGGTCCTGGGCGGCACGCTGTTGGCGCTCATCGTTGTGGCCGCGATCGTCGGCATCTGGGTCACGCCTTACGATCCCACCCTCTTTGCCGTGCGTTTCCGCCTGCAGCCACCAAGCCTCGCCCATCCTTTTGGCACCGACGAATTCGGGCGCGATGTGCTCTCGCGCATCCTGGCCGGCGCGCATCTCTCGCTCGCCACCGGCTTTGGCGCGATGGCCATCAGCCTGGGCGTCGGCGTGCCGCTCGGCCTGGTCGCCGCCTTCCATCGCGGCGCCGTGCAGGAGGTGATCATGCGCGCGGTCGATCTGCTGATCGCGCTGCCGCCGGTGCTGCTGGGCCTGCTGGTGCTGGCGGTGACGCCGCCCGGCCTGTTCAAGACCATCGCCGCCGTCGGCCTCGTCTATGTGCCGATCCTGGTGCGGCTCACGCGCGCCGTGGCGCTCGGCCTGCTGGAAGAAGACTTCGTGCAGGCCGCCCGCGCGCGCGGCGAAGGCGCCTTGCCGATCCTGTGGCACGAGATCCTGCCCAACGCCTGGCCGCCGATCATCGTCGAATGCGGCCTGAGGGTGACCTTCGCGATCCTGCTGGGCTCGGCGCTGTCGTTCCTAGGACTGGGACCCCAGCCGCCGGCCAGCGAATGGGGCCTGATGATCGCCGAGGGCCGCGATTTCCTGACGCAAGCGCCGTGGGTCTGTCTCGCGCCCGGTCTCTCGCTCTGCGTGCTGCTGGTGTCGGTCAACCTGGTGGGCGAAGGATTGCGCGAGCGCCTCGATCCGCATCTGCAAGGGCGTGGGCATGCCTGACGCCCTCACTCTTACCGACGCGGCACTGAAGATCGAGGCGCTGTCGGTCGCCTATCCGTCGCGCGGCGGCTGGCTGCAGGCACTCGACAACGTGTCGCTCGCGATCCCGCCCGGCGGTGTGCTGGGACTGGTGGGCGAATCGGGCTCGGGTAAGTCGACCGTCGTGCTGGCGCTCTTGGGCCTGCTCGGCCCCGCGGCGAAGATCACCGCGCAACGCCTGAGCTACGGCGGTCACGATCTGCTGCGCGAGGCGCCAACGCTACGGGGCCGGCGCATCGGCGTCGTCTTCCAGGACACGACAGCGGCGCTCAATCCCGCGCTCACCATCGGCAGCCAGTTGGTCGAACCGATGCGACTTCATCTCGGCACCGAGCCACGCGCCGCGTGGCAGCGCGGCACCGATCTTTTGGCCGAACTGGGCGTGCCGCGCCCGGCGCAGGTGATGAAGAGCTACGCCCACCAGCTCTCGGGCGGCATGAAGCAACGCGTCGGCATCGCCACCGCGCTGGCCAGCGAGCCCGACCTGCTGTTGCTCGACGAGCCTACGACTGCGCTCGACGTCACGATCGAGGCGCAGATCCTGTCGCTGCTCGACGAGCTGCGGGTGCGCCGCAACCTCTCGATGCTGCTGGTCAGCCACAATCTCGGCATCGTCGACCGTCTCTGCGATCGCGTCTCGGTGCTTTATGCTGGCCGACTGGCCGAATCGGGCACGACCCGCGACGTGCTGCACCGGCCGCGCCATCCCTATACCAAAGGATTGTTGGCCGCCTTGCCACGCCCCGACCGTCCGCACGCCGGCCGCCTCGCCCCCATTCCCGGCGGCCTGCCCGATCTCACGCGGCCCGATCCCGGCTGCAACTTCCGCCCGCGCTGCGCCTTCGCCGTCGATGGCTGCGAAAAGCCGCAAGCCTTGCGCGGCGAGCTGCACGAGGTGAGTTGCCACCGCGTCGACGAGATCGCGGACCAGGAATGGCCAGTCGAGCCGGCGCCGGTCGCAACAGGAAAGACCGCGCGCAAACCGCTGCCGTTACTCGAGGCCGAGGGACTGAGCGCACGGTTCGGCGGCGGTGGATGGCTCGCGCGCATGCTCGGCAAGTCGACGGGCGTGCTCGCGGTCGACCAGGTGTCGCTCTCGATCAATACCGGCGAGGTGGTCGGCCTCGTGGGTGAATCGGGCTGCGGCAAATCCACGCTCGGTCGGCTGATGCTGCGCCTGCTGCCGGCCCGCAACGGGACGCTGAATTTCGATGGCGGCCCCGTCGAACCGGAGGCGAGCCGCGACTTCCGCCGGCGCGCGCAGGTCGTGTTCCAGAATTCCGGCACCTCGCTCAACCCGCGCCAGACCGTGGGCATGATCCTGGGCCGCGCCGTGCGCTGGTTCGATATGGCACGCGGCCCCGCGGTCGCCACCGAAGTCGACCGCCTGCTCGACCTCGTGCGCCTGCCGCGCGCCTACGCCGCGCGCTATCCGCACCAGCTCTCGGGCGGCGAGAAGCAGAGGATCGGCATTGCCCGCGCGCTGGCCTCGCGCCCGGACTTCCTCGTCTGCGACGAGGCGGTCTCCGCGCTCGACGTCAGCGTGCAGGCCGCTGTCCTCAACCTGCTGCGCGACCTGCGCGACGAGTTGGGCGTGGCCTACCTCTTCATCAGCCACGACATCGGCGTCATCGCCCACATCGCCGACCGCATCGCCGTCATGTACCAGGGCACGATCGTCGAGGAAGGGCCCGTCGACGATGTGCTGCACCCGCCCTATCACCCCTACACCGAACTGCTGCTCTCCTCGGTGCCGTTGATCGGCCGCGACCGTCGCGAGCCGGTTGCCCCGCCCGCGACGGGTACGCCCGCCGCATCGGAGGGATGCAAGTTCGCCGCCCGCTGCCCGCGCAAACTCGGGCCCGTCTGCGATACGCTGGCACCGCCGTTGCAGCAGGCGGGACCGGGCCACGCCATCCGTTGTCACATCCCCCTGCCGGAGCTGGCCGCCGTGCCGCACTGGCTGGGGTCTCCTGCGTAAAATTTGAGGAGCCGTTCCGATGATGAAAATCGCCTGCATTCCCAATCTGGTCGGCGGCCATCTCGGCGGCTGGCGCCATGAAGACGCGTTCGACAGACCGGTGATGAATCTCGAGGCCTTCGTCGAGATGTCGCAGATCGCCGAGCGCGGCAAGTTCGATGCGGTGTTCCTGGCCGACGGCAACGGCGTGCGCGACATGCACATCCCGGCCTTGTTCGCCGCCAACCATCCCTCGGCGCGGCCGGCCTTCTTCGAGCCGACGACCTTGCTGTCCGCCGTCGCCATGGTGACCAAGCACGTCGGCGTCGTCGCCACCGCGACCAGCACCTTCGACGAGCCCTACATGGTGGCGCGCCGTTTCGCCTCGATGGACCATATCAGCAAGGGCCGCGCCGGCTGGAACCTCGTCACCGCCTCGAACGCCGGCGATGCGCTGAACTTCGGCCGCTCCGAACAGCCGCGCGAGGACCGCTACGCCCGCGCGCAGGAATTCTACGAAGTCGTCGCCAAGCTGTGGGACAGCTGGGCGCCGGACGCCTTCCCGCAGGACAAGGCGACCGGCCAGTATCTCGATCCGGCACGCGTGCGGCACATCGATCACAAGGGCACGCACTTCACGGTGAAGGGCCCGCTCAACATCGCGCAGACGCCGCAGGGCCGTCCTGTCGTCTTCATGGCCGGACAGTCCGAGCCCGGCATGGAGCTGGCCGCGCGCTACGCCGACGGGCTGTTCGGCGCCGGCACCACCAAGCAGGACTGCATCGACGCCTATGCCAACATCAAGGGCCGCATGGCGCGCTATGGCCGCGCGCCCGAGCACCTCAAGATCCTGCCGGGCGTCAGCATCTACGTCGCTCCCACCGCCGCCGAGGCCGAGGAGTTCTATGAGGAGCTGCAGTCGCTGATCTCGCCGGCGCTGGGCGTGCATTACCTGTCGAAGATGCTGGTGCACGACCTCGACGGGCTGCCGCTCGACGGCCCGCTGCCGACCAACCTGCCCGAGGAAACCTTGGGCGGCAGCAGCCTGCGCCGCTACATCCTCGACATGGCAAAACGCGACAATCTCACCCTGCGCCAAACCTACGAACGCACCCTGCCGGCGCTCGGCGGCCCGGTGTTCAAGGGCACCCCGACGCAGGTCGCCGACGAGATGGAGGATTGGTGGCGCAGCAAGGCCTGCGACGGCTTCACCCTCCTGCAACCGGTCCAGCCGCGCGGCCTCAAGGATTTCGTCGACCTCGTCGTGCCGGAGCTGCAGCGCCGCGGCATCTTCCGCAAGGAATACGAGAGCACGACCCTGCGCGGCCATCTCGGCCTGCCCGATGCGCCCAGCGTCTGGAACACGCAAGCCGCGGCCGAGCGAGGCGCCGCATGAGCAAGCGCAACAGGATCGTGCTGGGCGTCAACGGCGGCGCGCTGGGCGGCCATCTCGGCGGCTGGCGCCATCCCGATTCCTTCCCATCCACGGCGATGCGTCTCGAACGCATGATCGAGATCGCCAAGCTCGGCGAAAGCGGCAAGCTCGACCTGATGTTCCTGGCCGACGGCAATGGCGTGCGCCAGATGGACAAGCCCACCTTGTTCGCGGCCAACAGCCCGTCCGACCGGCCCTCGGTGTTCGAGCCGGTGACCCTGTTCTCGGCGCTGTCGCAGCACACCAAACACATCGGCTTCGTGGCGACGGCGACCACGAGCTACGAAGAGCCCTTCATGATCGCCCGCAAGTTCGCCTCGCTCGACCACCTGAGCGGCGGCCGCGCGGCGTGGAACCTGGTGACGACGCAGTACATCGAGGACGCCAAGAACTTCGGCCGCGACGAGCACATGGGCCGCGAGGAGCGTTACGAGCGCGCCCGCGAGAGCCTCGATGTCGTGCGCGCACTGTGGGATTCCTGGGCGACCGACGCCTTCGTGCAGGACAAGGAGACCGGCCAGTATCTCGATCCGTCGCGGGTGCGGCTCACCAACCATCGCGGCAAGCACTTCAAGGTGAAGGGCCCACTCAACGTGGCGCGCACGCCGCAGGGCCAGCCGGTCGTGTTCATGGCGGGCCAGTCCGACGCCGGCAAGGACCTCGCGGCCTACGGCGGCGAAGGCCTGTTCGGCACCGCCAGCAACAAGGAAGAGGCACAGCGCGAATACGCCGACATCAAGGATCGCATGCCGCAGTATGGCCGCCCGCCCGAGGCGCTCTGCATCATGCCGGGCCTCAGCTGCTACGTCGGCCGCAGCACGGCCGAGGCCGACGAGCTTTACGAGGAGCTGCAGTCGCTGATCTCGCCGGCGCTCGGCCTCAGCTACCTCTCCAAGATCGTGGGCTTTGACGTCACGGGCGAGAAGCTCGACGCGCCGATGCCGCAACAGCGCAAGGAAAGCCTGGGCGGCACGGCGATCGGCCGCTCGGTGCTCGACATGGCCGCGCGCGACAAACTCTCCGTGCGCGGCACCTACGAACGCGTCCTGCCCTCGATGGCCGGCAACATGGTCAAGGGCACGCCAGCACAAGTCGTCGACTTCATGGAGGACTGGTACCACGGCAAGGCCTGCGACGGCTTCATCCTGTCGATGCCGGTGCAGCCGCGCAGCCTGCGCGCCTTCGTCGAGCTGGTCGTGCCCGAGCTGGAGCGGCGCGGCCTGCGCACGCCCGAGTATCCGGGCAAGACCTTGCGCGAAAACATGGGCCTCGCCCAGCCGCCCGACCCGTTCCTCCAGCAGCCACTCGCACGCCAGGCCGACTGAGCCAAGGTGTCTCAGCGCCGTGAGACACCTCCGATGCCGATTGCGTGAGGCTTAGACGCGTTTCGTCTCATGTCTCACACCCCTACCGGTTGGCGCGGGCGACGGCGGCGTTCAGCAGAAGGTTCGCGCCGGGCACGGAGCGGGCGAGCTCGATGTTCTCTTTCACGTTATGGCTGATACCCTCGAAGCAGGGTGTGAAGATCATCGCCGTCGGCGCCATGGTCGCCACCGCATAGGCATCGTGCCCGGCCTGGCTGCGCATCTCGCGATACGGCAGGCCCAGCTCCTTGGCGGTCGTGCGCAGGAGATCGATGCACTCCGGTGCGAACAGTTCGCTGCCCCAGCTCCAGCCCTGCTGCACGTCGATCTCGACATTTGCTTTCTGCGCCGCGGCCGCGATCGCCGCCTCGATGTCGCGGCCCATCGCGTCGAACCGCGCCTGGTCGATGTGGCGATAGTCGAGCGTCAGCTTGACCTCCTCGGCGTAGGTGCCGGGCAGGTTGGGAAAGCTCTCGATGCGCGTCGTCGTCGTACGTCCCTCGTCGGCAGCATAGGCGAGGCCGATGTCGTTGACGGCGCCGATCACATAGCCCGCGCCGACCAGCGCATTCTTGCGCATCGCCATCGGCGTGCCGCCGGCATGGCCGGTATCGCCCTTGATCGTGATCCTGAGCGCCCGCGTCTTGTAACCGCCGATCACGATGCCGATGTCGCAGCCCTCGCGGTCGAGCACCGGCGCCTGCTCGATGTGCAGCTCGAGATAGGCGTCGAACGCGCGCTCGCCCAGCGGCGCGGGACCGGCATAGCCAATCCGGTCGAGCGCCTGCTCGACGGTGATGCCCGCATCGTCTGTCGTCGCCAGCACGCTCTCGAGACTGAGCACCTTGGCGAAGGCCATCGAGCCCATCATCGGCGGCGCAAAGCGGCCGCCCTCTTCGTTGGTCCAGCAGATCACCTCGATGCCGCGCTTGGTCGCGAGACCGCGGTCGTTGAGGGAGCGCACCACTTCGAGGCCGCACAGCACGCCCAGGATGCCGTCGTAGCGGCCGCCGCAGATCTGCGTGTCGAGGTGACTGCCGATCGCCACTGGCGGCAGCGACGGATCGGTGCCCGCACGCCGCGCGAAGATGTTGCCCAGCCGATCGATCTCGACCGTGCAACCGGCGGTCTTGGCCCAATCGATGAACAGGTCGCGCATCTGCTTGTCTTCGGCCGACAGAGCCAGCCGGCGCAGGCCGACGTCACGAAAACGCCCGATCTCGGCCGATTTCTCCAGCGTGTCCCACAACCGTTCGGCGTTTATCTCCAGCGCGTTAACGACCACGTGATGATCCTCCGGGTTGACACCTGATAGTCTACCCAAGAAGCATGCCATGCTTGGACACCGCACAGGAGATCGAGATGCCCGACGTGACACCCAATCTCATGCCTGACCAGACACCCGAGGTCATGCCAGAGGTGATGATCGACCAGCGTATCTTCGACCTGTACGACGAATACTGCCACGGCCGCATCGATCGCCGCTCCTTCCTGAAGCAGGCCGCCGTCGTCACCGTGGGCGGCCTCGCCATGGCGCAGGCCCTGATGCCGCGCTACGCCAATGCCCAGACGATCTCCTTCACCGACGAACGCATCAAGGCGACCTACGTCAATTACCCGTCGCCCGGCGGCAACTCGGGCACGATGCGCGGCTATCTCGTGCAGCCCGCCGGCAAGGGACCCTTCCCCTCGGTCCTGGTGATCCACGAGAACCGCGGCCTCAATCCCTACATCGAGGACGTGGCGCGCCGCCTCGCCGTCGAGGGCTTCCTGGCGCTGGCGCCGGACGGCCTGTTCCCGGTCGGCGGCTATCCCGGCAACGATGATGACGGCCGCGAGCTGCAGGCCAAGCTCGACCAGGGCAAGCTGCGCACCGACATGCTGAACGGCGCCAAGTTCCTGAAGGCGCATGCGCTGTCGTCCGGCAAGCTGGCGGCCACCGGCTTCTGCTGGGGCGGTGGCACGACCAATTACCTCGCGGTCATGATGGGCCCCGACCTGCAGGCGGCCGCGCTCTATTACGGCGCCGCGCCCGTGAGCACGGCGGTGGCCGACATCAAGGCGGCGATGCTGATCAACTATGCCGAGAACGATCCCGGGATCGACGGCATGTGGCCCGGCTACGAAAGCGCGCTGAAGGCCGCCGGCACCAAGTACGAGATGTTCATCTATCCAGGCACCCAGCATGGCTTCCACAACAACTCGACGCCCCGCTACCAGGAAGCGGGCGCCAAGCTCTCGTGGGAACGGACGGTCGCGCACTTCAAGAAGAACCTGGCCTAGGTCTCTACCGCAAGCACATGCAGGACTCCTTCATAGAGAGGGCCGGCGATTGGGCCGAGGTGCCCCGGCGGATTCGCGCCGGGCTGCGCCTGCCGGAACCGTGGGAAAGCCGGTTTGGTGCACTGAGCCGCACGTCGACGACCCGCTGCCTGGTCGTGGGACAGCTCGGTCAATCGCTCGACGGCCGAATCGCCACGCCGTCGGGCCATTCGCAGTACATCAACGGCTCTGAAGGTCTGGCCCATCTGCATCGGCTGCGCGCCGTGGTCGATGCCGTCGTCGTAGGCGCAGGCACTGTCCGAGCCGACGATCCGCAGCTCACGGTGCGTCACGTCGAAGGACCGAGCCCCGCAAGGATCGTCATCGATCCCAACGGCAGTCTTCCCGCAACCGCACGCGCCTTCGTCGACGATGGTATTCGCCGTCTCGTGATCCTGCGCGAGGATGCGCCGTCTCCAGCCGAGGGTGTCGAGGCCATCCGACTGCCCGAGGTGGACGGCGTCTTCGCGCCGTCTGCCATCCTCGATGCGCTCGCGGCACGCGGCCTGCGACGCGTGCTGATCGAAGGTGGCGCCAAGACCTTGTCGTATTTCCTGTCGACCGGTTGTCTCGACCGGCTGCACGTCGTCGTGGCGCCGGTGATCCTGGGATCAGGGATCCCGGGCCTCGCGCTCCCACCGATCGACCATATGAGCGAGGCCTTGCGGGTGCCGATGCACGCCCATTCGTTGGGCGACAAGGTGTTGTTCGACTGCGACCTGTCAGGTCAGGCGGCCGAGCAGCTCGGCAAACCGGGCGCCTGATTCCTCCCACGTCGGCAGCGCCGCCGCGGCGGCCCGTGCGCCGGCAGACATCGCGCGACGCCGATCCTTGTCGCCGATGATTTCGCGCAACGCCGAAGACAAAGCGCCGGCATCGTCCGGTGACACGAGGTAGCCAGCGGACGGAGGCACCACCTCCGGAATCGCGCCGCCTGTCGTGCCGATCACCGGCAATCCGTGGGCAATGGCTTCGGCATAGGCCATGCCATAACCCTCGTAGCGTGAGGCGAGCACGAAGAGGTCGGCCCGGGCATACAACGCGGCCAGGCGCTCGGATGACACGGCGCCAAGACTCTCGATCCGGTCGTGCAGCCGATGTCGCTCGATTGCCGCGTCGAGCCGTGCCACCGCGTCGGCATCCCGGCTTCGATCGCCCGCAATGACGAGACGCCAAGGCAGCGACTGCAGGGGTGCAAGCGCCGCGACCAGCAGATCGAATCCCTTGCGCGCAACGACGGCGCCAACCGCGAGCAGCTGCACGACCGCCCCGTCACTACCGATGGCGAAAGGCGTGCGGTCCGTGCCGGGGACCACGACGTCGAGCCGATACGGTAATACGGCGAATTCATCGGTGAGAATCGCCGCCGTCGTCCGGCTCGTAGTGACGACCCGGCGTGCGACCGCAAGCGCGGCGCGCTCGCTGATCCGCAACCGATCGACCTCGTCCGCCGCCAGCCCGGTCTCGAAGGCAAGCGGATGATGGACCAGCGCCACGACCGGCCGGTCGCGCAGCGCTGCAGCCGCTTCCGGCAGGACACCATACGCGAGACCGTCGATCACAAGTGGCTGCGTCTGCGGTATCGCCACGAGTCGATCCTGTGCAGCAGCTTTCTGCGACGCGTCCGGACGCGGAAAACCCTCGCCCAATCCGACGATGTCGACATGCCAGCCGAGCCGACGCAGTTCGGTGACGATGCGGCGGTCGTAGCCGTAGCCGCCGGTCGGCGTTTCGAGATCGCCCGGGATCGCGAAGGTGACGTGCCTCACCCGATCGGTGCCTCGTACCAGGCCCGCGCGACGTGCGATTCGGAGATCGTGACCTTGATCGCCTTCAGCTCATTGGCCTTGCGACCGAGGCGGCCGCCGCGCGCCGCCTCCGCCAACCCGTCATGGATGTGGCGCGTCAGGACTTCGGTCGTCGTGTTGCGGCCCTTGAACGCGGGCACCTCGTCCAGGTTCTTGTAGTTGAGCGGCCCCAGGATCTCCTTCAGCACCTCGTGCGCGCGGCCGATATCGATCACGATCCCGTTGTCGTCGAGCGTGTCGGCCAGGAAGGCCGCATCGACGACGAAGGTGGCGCCATGCAGCGCCTGTGCGGGGCCGAACACCGCCCCCTTGAAGGAATGCGCGATCATGATGTGGTCGCGGACTTCGACTGCGTGCACGGCATTTCTCCTAGTAATCGATACGTTGGCAGAGGATCGCGCTGCCGGGCCGCAGGAGGCGTGGCAGTTCGGCAGGCAAGGATTCGAAAGACACGGGCGGTTCGATCAGCGCATCGAGCCGGTCGTCGTCGAGCAGGCTGAGTGCCTTTTCGAGGCGGCGCCGATAGGTCCAGTCGCGGCGGTGCGACGGCGCCACCTGCCCGACCTGGCTGGCGATCAGCTTCAGCCGTCGGCTGTGGAACGCAGCCCCCAGCGGGACTGGCACCTCGGCATCGCCATACCAGCTCAACTCCAGCACCGTCGCCTCGTTGCCCGCCAGCGACAGCGCGGTCGCGAGGCCGGCGGCGCTGGCGCTGGCATGGACGACCAGCGCGCCGTCGCCAGGCGCCTCCGATGGTAATGCGAAGGCGAGCCCGAGCGCTGCGGCAAGCTTCGCACGCGCGGGATTGACGTCGACCAAGACGACATCCGCCCCGGCCAGCCGGTGCAACAGATAGCCCGTGAGCGCGCCGACCACGCCGGCGCCCACGACCGCGACTTTGCCGAACGGGCCATCGCCCGCGTCCCACACGGCGTTCAGCGCCGTCTCCATGTTGGCCGCCAGCACCGCACGCGCCGCCGGCACAGAACTCGGCACCGGGATCGCCGCCTCCGCCGGCACGTCGAACAACGTCTGGTGCGGATAGAGCGTGAAGACCGCCGCCTCCTCGACCAGGCCGACGGTGGCGTAGCCGTACTTCACTGGGAACGGAAACGCGCCCGCCATGAACGGCGCGCGCATGCGCTGGAACTCCGAGACCGGCACCCTGCCGGCGGCGATCAGCGATTCAGTGCCCCGGCTGATCGCGCCATGAAGCGCCCGCACCCGGACATGCCCCGCAGCGAGCGACTGAAGGCGCTCGTCGCGGATCTCCGCCCGGCCGGCGCCGACGTACCACAAGGCGCGCGCCTTCTCGCTCAAGCCGATTTGATCCCGAAGTTCATGCAATACGCTATCATGCGCACTGCGAGGAGCGCAGTCCTGACCGTCTTTCATCGCCGACTTGTGTTCTTCGCCCTGGTGGCGGCATCGATCGCCCTGCTGCTGGTGCTTGCTGCCCTCACTTTGTCGGCGGGAGGCTTTGGCTGGATCGACGGGCTATTGCTCGTGCTGTTCGCGCTCACCACACCCTGGGTCGTGGTCGGCTTCTGGAACGCGGCCATCGGCTTCGTTGTCATGCGCTTCAGTCGTGATCCCATCGCCACCGTGATCCCGCAGGCGACGCGGCGGCATACACCGCAGACCATCACCCTCTCCACCGCGCTCGTGATGTGCGTGCGCAACGAGGCGCCGGACAGAGTCGTCCGCAATCTCGGCGTCACCATGGACGATCTGGTGCAATCGGGCAGCGCCGACCGTTTCCACGTCTACGTGCTGAGCGACACCAGCCAGCCCGAGATCGCCGCCGCCGAAGAGGAGGCTTTCGAAGCCCTGCGCCAGCAATGGCAGGGCCGCATCGCGCTCACCTATCGCCGCCGCGACGCCAACACCGGCTTCAAGGCGGGCAACATCCGCGATTTCCTCGAGCGCTGGGGCGACGATCACGACGTCATGGTGACGCTCGACGCCGACAGCTTTGTTACTGCCCAGGCCCTCGCGCGGCTGGTCGGCGTCCTGCAGGACACTCCCACGCTCGGCATCCTGCAGGGGCTGGTGATCGGCCTGCCGTCGACCAGCGCCTTCGCGCGGATATTCCAGTTCGGTATGCGTCTCGGCATGCGCTCGTGGACGATCGGCAGCGCCTGGTGGCAGGCCGATTGCGGCCCCTACTGGGGCCATAACGCCGCCATCCGCATCGCGCCGTTCAAGCAGCATTGCGCGATCCCGGCATTGCCGGGCAGTGGCATCCTGCGCGGGCCGGTCCTCAGCCATGACCAGATCGAGGCGGCCCTGATGCGGCGCGCCGGCTACGAGGTGCGCGTGCTGCCGGAAGAGGATCTCGGCTGGGAAGAGAATCCGCCGACCCTGATCGAGTACCTGCGCCGCGACCAGCGCTGGCTGCAGGGCACGTTGCAGTACGTCTTCTTCATCTGCCGGCCGGGCCTCCTTCCCACGAGTCGCTTCCAGCTCTTCTTAGCCATGTTGATGTTCGTGGGATCGCCCGCCTGGATCGGACTGATGTTGCTCGGCACCCTGGTGCTTGCCGGCGCCTCGACGACGGCGCACGTCCTCGATCCCGTCTATGGCACCGCGTTGCTGGCGCTGATCCTGTTCATGTGGTTCTCGGCCAAGATCGCGACGGTCGTCGATGTGCTGGCGCGGCCCGAGCTGCGGCGCGGCTTCGGCGGACCGGTTCGCTTCCTGGCCAGTATCGCGGTCGAGACGGTGTTCTTCCTGCTCTTCTCACCGATTGCCTGGGCCTGCCACACGCTGTTCCTCGCCGGCCTGCCATTTGGCCGCGTCGTCGGCTGGATTGGCCAGACGCGCGACGATCATGCGATCGCCTGGTCCGTGGCCGCGCGCCAACTCTGGCCGCACACCCTGCTCGGTGGCGCCAGCCTGGCCATCGCCGCTGCCTTCCAGCCCGCGGCACTCCCCTATCTCTTCGTGCTGCTGGCGGGCGGTCTCGTGCTGTCGATCCCGATCTGCGTCGTGACCTCGTGGCCCTGGCTCGGTCGCCTCTTCATGCGCATCGGCATCGGACGCCTGCCCGAGGAGACGGCGCCGCCGGACCTGCTGAAGCGCCTCGATTTGCCGGCGTTGAGTTACTTCACGCCACCAGCCGACAGGCCCTGAACGATCTCTTTCTGGATCACGATCGTGAGCACGATCACCGGCAGCATGACGATGATCGCGGCCGCGGCCAGCGGCCCCCAGGCGAAGCTTTCGAAGGTCAGCATGTTGTAGACCGCGACCGGCATGGTGCGCGTGGTGCGGCCGGCGAACACGGCGCCGAAGATGAAATTGTTCCACGACGAAATGAACGCCAGGATCGCGCCGACCACGATGCCCGGCCGCGCCAGCGGCAGGGCGACGTAGCGGAAGGCCTGCCACAGGCTGGCACCGTCGATGCGCGCGGCCTCCTCCAGCTCGTGCGGCTGGGTCTCGAAGAAGCCGATCATGATCCACACGATGATCGGCAAGGTGATCACCATGTGGGTGAGCGCGATCGGCCATACCGTGCCGATCAGGCCCAGCACCTGGAACATCGTGAACAGCGGGATGAGATACGACAGGCCGGGCGTCATGCGGCTGAGCAGCAGGATGCCCGCCATGCGATTGGCCTTCGCCTTGGCGATGCCATAGCCCGCCGGCACGCCCAGCAGCAGCGCCACCAACGTCGCTGAGCCCGTGACCTGCACCGAGTTCCAGAAGTAGAGAAACATCGGGCTTTCTTCGAACACCTTGGCGAAATTGTCCCAGGTCGGCTCATCCGGCCAGAACACCGGCGGCCAGGCGGTGTTGTCGATGTCGTACTTGAGCGACAGCGAGATCATCCAGAAGAAGACGAACAGGCACGGCGCCAGCAGCACGGCGACCGACACAGCGAGCGCCGTCTTGTCCCAGGCCTTCCGCAGTTTGCGCTTGGTGCGATAACTCAGCGCCATGCTCAGTTCCACTTGGCTTTCTGGCGCGCCCACAGCAGCACCAGCGACAGGGCGACGATAATGGCGAAGAACACCACGACCACGGCCGACGCGGTGCCGACCTGGTTGTAGGCAAAGGCCTGCGCATAGAGATAGACGTTCATCGTCTCCGACGAGGTGCCCGGGCCGCCGTTACAGATGACCCATATGGTCTCGAAAGCCTTGAGCGCGTCGATCGTACGCATGATCAGCGCCACCACGAGGAAGGGCAGCACCAGCGGGTATGTGATCTTCCAGAACATCTGCCATTGGCTGGCGCCATCGATCAGCGCTGCCTCGTAGGGCTCGGTCGGCAACGAGGCGAGGCCACCCAGCACAATGATCATACAGAACGGCGTCCACAGCCAGATCTCGACCAGGATCAGGCTCGGGATCACCGTGCCCGGCGAGAATACCCATTGCGAGGGCGGCAGGCCGACCAGGCTCAAGAGGTAGTTCAACACGCCGAGCTGCGGATGGAACATCATCGTCCAGATCAGCGACACCGCCACGGGTGTGGCCATCATCGGCATGATGAAGAGCGTGCGATAGAAGCCGCGACCGGCGAACTTCTTATGGAACACCAGCGCCGCCCAGGTGCCGAGCACCATCGGCAGGAAGACTGCGAGCACCGTGAAATACATCGTATGGCCGACCGCTTCGAGGAAGCGGCGGTTGGACGCCAGGTTCGTGTAGTTGTCGAACCACACGAACTTCGAGGCGCTGCCGATGTGCCAATCCTGCAGGCTCATCCAGATCGTGAAGATCCACGGAAACACGATCAGCGCCGAACTCACGATCAGCGCCGGCCAGATGAACATGAGATAGGGACGAAGGCGCCGTTCTCCCGACGCCTTCGTTGCCGTTATCCGTGCTCCCGCGGCGATGTCCCCGCCCGCCATGCGTTACGCCCTCGACCTTTGCTCCAGCTCAGCCCTGCTCGCTCTTGTCGATGACCGGCTGGAACTCGGCGGTCGCCCGCTTCAGCTCGGCGCCGGGATCGGCGCCGGTCAGCATGTTGGTGAGCGCCGTGCCCAGCGTGTCGCGGAACTCGGTCACGGGCACGATCACCGGCAGGCCCGACATGCTGAGCGGCGCGCAGCCGTTGGCACAATCGGCCCATTCCTTGGGGATGCTCAGCGTGGAGATGATTGCCGGATCCTTGAGCGGCGCCGACCGGAACGGCACGCCGCCGCCGACCTGCAACATCCGGCCGGCCATGGCGCGGCCGGTCATCCAGAGCATGGTGAAGAAGGCTGCTTCCTTGTGAGCGCTCGCCTTGGGGATCGCCATGCCGGTGCCGAAGGTCACCGAGCCGTGGCCCTTGGGGCCGGACGGCGGCAGACCGTAGCCCACCTTGCCGACGACGCGGCTCTTCTGCTTGTCCTCGACCGGTGCCGCGAAGCCCGTGGCATCGATCCACATCGCGGCCTTGCCCTGCATGAACAGGCCCTGCGCCTCGTTCCAGTTGAAGCCGACAACGCCCTTGGGACCATAGTTGGAGAGCAGCTTCTTGTAGTACTCACCCGAGGCGATGGCGTCGGGCGAATCAGTGATCAGCTTGGTGCCCTTGATCGTCTCCTGGCCCCAGCCCGACAGGAGCTGCGTCCACAGCACGACGTTGGCATTGCGCACGCCGCGGCCGACAAAGCCCGAGACGCCGGCCGCCGGATCGTTCAGCTTCTCCGCGGCGACCATCATCTCGTCGAGGGTCTTGGGGAAGGTGACGTTCTTCTTCGCGAACAGCTCCTTGTTGTAATAGACCATGAAGTAGTCGCACAGGATCGGCAGCGCATTGACCTTGCCGTCCGACGTGGTGGAGAAGCCCATGCCCATCTTGGAGATGTCCTCGAGCTCGTACTCGGCCGGCATCATCTGCGGGTCCTTGAGCCACGGCGTGAGGTCGTGCAGCCAGCCGGCCTTCTCGAACTGGCGCTTCTGCACATGGAAGGCGAAGTTGAAGAGGTCGAACGACGGCTTGCCCGAGTTCAGCTCGATCGCCACTTTCTGGCGCGCCTGCTGCTCGGGAATGACCTCGATACCGAGCGTGATGCCGGTCTGGTCGAGGAATTCCTTCTGGTATTTCTTCATGAGATCGGCGCGCGGGCCGGTCTCCATCAGCACCTCGACGTTCTGTCCCTTGAAGCGCTTCCAGTCGAAGGCGCCCTGGGCATGGGCCGTGAGGGTGTTGAGCATCGGCGCGGCGAGGCCACCCAGCACGGCAGCGCCCTGCAACGCGCCGCGGCGCGTGATCGACATCTTGGACATTTTGTTTCCTCCAGTTTCTGCTTTTGCCGAAGCGTAGAGGAACCGGGCGGTGCCGTCACGAGTGTAAAACTGCTCCGATTCCCGCACGGCCATGCTAGGGTTTCCCGATGAAAACCAAGCTCCTCGGCCGTACCGGCGTCTCCGTCTCCGAACTCTGCTTCGGCACCATGTCCTTTGGCGGCGATGCCGACGAAGCAACGTCCGCGGCCATGTACAAGGCAGTGCGCGACGCCGGCATCAACTTCTTCGACTGCGCCAACGAGTACAACAAGGGCGAGTCCGAGAAGATTCTGGGCCGGCTCGCCAAGGAGCATCGCGACGATCTCGTCTTCACCACCAAGTGCTTCAACCCGATCCGCCCCGACGTGAACGCACGCGGTGGCTCGCGGCGTCACATCGTGCAGGCCGTCGAGGCCAGCCTGAAGCGCCTGCAGACCGATCGCATCGATGTCCTGTTCATGCACCGCTACGATACCGTCACACCGATCGACGAGACGATGCGCGCCCTCGAGGACCTGGTGCGCGCCGGCAAGGTGATCTACCCCGCGGTCAGCAACTGGTCGGCCTGGCAGACGCAGCGTGCCATCGACATCCAGGAGCACAGCGGCTGGTCGCGCCTGCAGGTCATCCAGCCGATGTACAATCTGGTGAAGCGCCAGGCCGAGGTCGAACTGCTGCCGATGGCGGCCGCCAACGGCATCGGCTGCATCCCCTACAGCCCCGCCGCCGCCGGCCTGCTGTCGGGCAAGTATTTCGGCCAGGCCACCGGACGGCTGAAGACCAACAAGATGTACGAGGCGCGCTACGGCGACTCGTGGATGTTCGAGGCCGCGGAAAAGTACACCGCCTTCTGCAAGGAAAAGGGCCTGCATCCGGTGAGCACGGCGATCGCCTGGGTCGGCACCCATCCTGCCGTCACCGCGCCGATCATCGGCGCGCGCAACGTCGAGCAGCTGAAGGATTCGCTGGCCTCGGTGGACGTCAAGATGACGCCCGAGCTGCGCGCCGAGATCGCCGATCTCAGCCGTACGCCGGCGCCCGCGACGGATCGTTCCGAGGAGCTGAAGGTCGTCCGGGCCTAGCGTGTCACGCGTCGTCGTCGCCGTCCTGTTGCTGACGCTGGGCGGCTGCGCGTCGGCGGGTTCGTCGACGAGTCCGTCTCCGGTCACCGAGCAGTATATCGGCGCCTATCAGAACGGCCTGCGCAGCGGCGAAGGGACCTACATCTGGCCGGACGGCCGCAAATATGTCGGCACCTTCCGCAACGGACTGCCCAATGGGCAAGGCACCTACATCTTGCCCAACGGCGACAAGTACGTCGGTACCTTCCAGGACAATCGTCGCACGCAAGGCACCTACACCTGGCGCGACGGCCGCACCTATACGGGCCCGTTCCGGGACGACAAGCCCAACGGCTCCGGGGCCTACACCTGGCCCGACGGCAAGAGTTACGTCGGCGACTTCCACGACGGCCGCGCCGAGGGCCAAGGCACCTACACCTGGCCTGACGGACGGAAATATGTCGGCGCCCTGCGTAGCGACGTGCCCGACGGACAGGGCACCTTCACGCTCGCGGACGGACGGCAGCAGACGGGCCTGTTCCGCAACGGCGACTTCGTCGGGGCCGGCGGCGTCCTGCTGGCCTCTGCCACGGCGGCCCCTGCGGCGATGGCGGGCGAAGTGCCGCTCGAGAAGCGCGGCGGCACCTACATGGTGTCTGTGCTGATCAACGGATCGCAGACGCTCGACTTCTATCTCGACAGCGGCGCCGCCGACGTCAGCGTGCCCGCCGATACATTCGAGAATTTGAAGCGCACCGGCAGCATCCGGCCGGAGGACATCGTCGGTCCCGAAACCTACCTGATGGCCAACGGCGCCAGCCACAAGGCCACGATCTTCCGCATCAGGTCGCTGCGGCTGGGCGACGTGGTGTTGGAGAACGTGCGCGGCAGCGTGTCCGACGTCACCGGGCCGCCGCTGCTCGGCATGAGCTTCCTTGGCCGCTTCTCGGCATGGTCGGTCGACAACCGGCGGAGCGTCCTTATCCTGAAGTGAGGGCGATCAGGCGACGGCCGACCACTGCGGCGTCCGCCGCGTGCCGGACAGTCGCAACACCAGGAAGCCCACGATCATCAGGTTGAGGATATTGAACACGACGCTGATGCCGAAGGCCGGCGCGTAGTAGGCGAAATGGTCGTAGAGCTTGCCGGCGAACCAGCTGCCGAAGGCCATGCCGCTCATCGCCGTGAACAAGGTGAGCGGGATGCGCCACGAGGCCTGGCTCGCAGGATAGAGGTCGCGGATCGTCACCGCGTAGGACGGGATGATGCCGCTGAAGCCCATGCCGAAGATCGCGGCAATGGCGAACAGGCCGACTTCGTCCTGCGTCAGCAGGAAGCACGCGATCGCCGTGGCCTGGCAGGCCGAGCCCACCATCACTGTGCGCAGGCCGCCGATGCGGTCGGCCAATGCGCCCCACGCCTGACGCGCGAGGAAGGCACTGCCCAGCATCACCGAAAGCATGGCCGCGCCATGGGTTGGCTTGATGCCGATGTCGCCGCAGAAGGCCACGAGGTGCGCCGCCGGCACGGCCATCGGGATGCAGCAGCAGAAGCCCGCAACACAGATCAGCGCCTGCGCGACATTGGGCGGAAGACCGGCAACACGACCGGCCGCCACCGTGACCTTGGGTGCGTGCTTGGCCTGGACGGTGCCGGGTGCGGGCTTCATCAGCAGGGCGACGGGCAGGATCAGCACGAGGACGACGGCCGCGTATCCCAGCATCATGGCCTGCCAGCCGTAGTGCGAGATGCCGCGCTCGAACAGCGACGGCCAGACGACGCCGGCGACGTACTGGCCGGAAGAGATGAGCGCGATCGCGGCACCGCGCCGGCGATCGAACCAGCGACTGACGTAGACCAGCAGTGGCGGATAGACGCCGCCATTGCCCAGCAGCCCGATCATCAAGCCGTGTCCGACGTAGAGCGCCCAGATCGTGCCGACGGAGGACAGCGCCAATCCACCCGCGATCATGAAGGCGCCGATGATGATGGTGGCGCGGATACCGATGCGATCCGCGAGCCAGCCCATCAGGATTCCACCGGCGCCCGTGCCGATCCAGACCAGCGACCCGGCGAGCGCCAGCACCGAACGCTCGGTGCCGAGGTCGGCCTGCATCGTCCGCATGCCGACGACGATCAGCAGCGGCGACCCATAGGAAACCGACAGGATCGCCAGGGTCATCCACGCGGCCTTCCACGAGGCGCGACCGTCCAACTCTTCACCTGCCATGCGATGGACCCTACGCGTCGGCGGCGGGGGAACGAAAGGATGCATTTAACATGGGGGACATGCATATTTATTGCGTTGCTGTCGTGCATAGGCGATGAAGGTCACGCGGCATTGCAGGCCACCTGCAACAGCGGAAGGTTTTTCAACTCGCGATCAAGTGAAGAAGTCGCGTCCGCTGTTGCACAACTTTGTCGTAGACTGACTCCCCATGATCGCTCCTCTCAGCCTCTCCAACGTCCTCACGGTTTTCCTCGCTTTCGCCTGCTTGTGGGCGATCGTCCCGCAGGCGCGCGGCGACAGTGTGCGAGTCTGGCGGCTTGCCGTGCCACCGAGCTTCGCCACGGTGCAGGCGCTGGTGTTGCTGGCCGGTGTGTTCGATGCCTCGCTGTTTCACGATGCCGAGTGGATCGGCGCCGGACTCGTGGGCGCAATTTGCGGAAGGCTGCGCGGCTGGTCCCTGCCGATGCAGATCGACCGCATGCGTGATATGGTGAGGCTGCGGCCCTCGCTCGACAGCCATCTGGCGGCACTCGGCCTGGTCGTTCTTTCGGCGATCGACTTCACCTCGGCCACTCTCGAGTATCCCATCGTGCCGACGGATCTGGTCGCGGCGGGTGCTGCGTTCCTCGCGGGCTACATCGGCTGCCGCGCGCTGTCGATCGGCGTGCGCGCGACGCGGATGACGCCCGCTACGTCGTCTCCTTCGACGCCTGCAGGGACCAGCCTCCCGCCGTCCTGATCCGCTCGAAACGGACGCCGAACGCCTCGTCGAGCCGCCGATCGGCAATGAGATCGGCCGCCGGCGCATCGGCCGCGATCTTGCCTCCCACCAGAACGACGACCCGCTCGAAGTAGCGGAACGCCAGATCGAGGTCATGCACCACCACGACGGAAAGGCGTTCGCGGCCGCGCTCGGCAAGAGCGGCGATCACATCGAGTCGATGGCGGATGTCGAGCGCCGCCGCCGGCTCGTCCGCGAGCAGGATCGACGGATCGGCGACCAGCACCATCGCCAGCAGCACGCGCGCGCTCTCGCCGCCCGACAGGGTCGACCAGCGCCGCCGTTCCAACTTCGTCAGCTCGAACCGCGCAAGAATGTTCGCCACGGCATCCGGCGCCAGTTCGGGATTGCGCGCGGCGCCCAGCTGCACGAGGTCCCCGACCGCGAGATCCCAGTGCGGCTCGAAGTGCTGCGGCAGGAAGCCGATCATGCAGGCCCGCAGCGCCTTGGGCACCAGCGCGAGGTCGCCCGTGCCCACGCGCACCGAGCCCGCACGCGGCGCCTCGAGACCGGCAAGCACCTTCAGCAACGTCGACTTGCCCGCGCCATTGGGCCCGATCAACGCAACCGATCCCGTCTCGCCGAACGCGAGCGACAGGTTGTCGATCAGCGTGGCGTCGCCGCGCGTCACCTTCAAAGCATCCGCGGCGATCGCGGTCATGCGCGAAGCCTGCGCGCCAGCAGGAAGATAAAGAACGGACCGCCCGCCACTGCCGTCACGAGGCCGAGTGGAATCTCGGCCGGCGGCAGGACGGCGCGCGCGATCGCATCGGCCAGGGTCACGACGATGGCGCCGACCAGCGCCGAAGCCGGCAGCAAAGGACGGTGCAGCGGGCCGACCAGCCAGCGCGCGATATGGGGCGCGGCCAGGCCCACGAAGGCGACCAGCCCCCCGAACGCCACGGCCAATGCCACCACGATCGATCCCGCGAGAACCGCCAGCGCCACGAATCGCCGCACGTCGAGGCCAAAGGACGCCGCCATGGTCTCACCCAGCCCCAGGAGGTCGAGGCGCGACGCCAGAAGGGCTGCCATGCCGAGGCAGACCAGCGTCATCAGTGCCAGCCATCCCAGCACGCTCCAGGTCGGCGTCTGCACGCCGCCCAGCACCCAGCTCAACACGACCTGGAGGCTGACCGTCTCGTCCGACAGCGCGAGCATCAGGAACGAGCGCAGCGCTCCCAGGATCGCGGCAACCGCGACGCCGGCCAGCAACAAGCCCGCCGCATCGACGGCGCCCGCGATGCGCGCGATCCCCAGCACCAGGAGCGTGGCGCCCCAGGCCCCAGCAAAAGCCAGGACCGGCAGCAAGATCGACTGCGGCACCGCCAGCGGTACCAGCAGTGCGACGGTGGCGCCCAGCGCCGCGCCGCCTGCCGAGCCCAGCAGGTACGGCTCGGCCAGCGGATTGCGGAACACGCCTTGATAGATCGCGCCGCCCAGTCCCAGCAGGCCGCCGACCAGCGCCGCCGCCAGCACCCGCGGCAGACGCCACTCGAACAGGAGGCGGCTCCGCAGGTCGCGATCGCCGCCGATCGCATGAAGAAGATCGGCCGGCGTCGCCCAATCGTGTCCCGCACAGGCGGCGACCCCGATGGCCACGAGCAAGGTCGCGCCAAGACCGAGCCAGGCTTTCATTTCGCAAAGGCCTCGGGGTGGAAGATCTCGGCGAGATGCTCGATCCCGTCGAAGGTGCGCGGCCCGGGGATCAACAGCTCGACCCGCGCGACCGTGCGTGCGCGTCCAGTCGTGACCGCGCGCATCCGGGACCAACCCGGCTGGGCGATCAGATCCTTCAACCCCTGCGTCGAGCCCGCGAACAACAGCACGTCGGGGTCGGCCTGAAGGATCGCCTCGGGCGAGACCTGCGCCAGGGCGACCGTGCCGCCAAGCGCAAAGCGGCCGCCGGCCTGCAGGATCGCATCGCCCGTATAGCTGCCGTCACGCGCTACCAGCATCAGGCCATTACCGAGCTGGCCGGTGATCATGACGACCGACGGCTTCGACTGTCCTGCAACCTTCTCCTGCACCTGCGCCATGCGCGCTTCCAAAGCGGTCGCGACCTCCTCGCCATGAGGCACGATACCCGCGATCTGCGCGACCAGCCGAATGTTCGACAAGATCTCTGCGACGCTCCGCGTCAGGACGACGACGATCGGAATGCCCAGCCGCTCCATCGGATCGATCAGCTGGTTGGCTGCCTGGCGCGATGGCGTGACAATCAGGAAATCCGGATGCAGGTCGACCACGGCATCGACCGAGAAGCCGAGCCTGCCGCCGACCAGCGGCCGGTCGAGGACTTCCTTCGGATAACGCGTATAGGCTTCGATGCCGACGACGCGATCGGCCAGCCCGAGCGCCGTCACGATCTCCGTGTTCGAGGCGAAGATCGGGATGATCCGCTGCGGCGGCGCGGGGAAGCTCACCGCGCGGCCCAGCGCATCGTACACGACGAGCGGATCGGCCAGCGCGCCCGGCGTGAAGCCGAGCGCGCCGGCCAGGATGATCGGACAGGCCAGAACGATCGCCAGAAGACGCACTAGAACCTGATCTGGCCGCCGATGATGAACTCCCGGCCCGGCATCGAGTTGCCGCACGAGCCGTTCTGCGCCACCTGGTTGTCGCCGCAGTTCTGTTGCTGCAGGCCGATGAAGATCGGGCTGTTGTTGATGTCGAAGATATTGTTGATCGCCGCGAAGAACTTCATGCCCTTGCGGACCTCGATCTCGGCACGCGTGTTCAATACCCAGAAAGCGTCCTTGTAGTAGACAGTAGAGTTGCGCACCTGGCCCGGGAAAAGGATCGGGTTCAGCGATTCCTCGGTATTATAGTACATCGGGCCCCGCAGCTGGCCAAGCAGCGACACGTTCCACGGCATCTCGGCGTCGAGCTTGCCGTAGCGCGTGCCGATCGCGGCTTCGTACTGATACATGCGGGTGGCCTGGTTGGTCCCGGTGATGTTCGTATTGGCGCCGTAGTCGGTCATCTGGAAATTGTAGTAGCCGTTGGTGAAGACGCTCCAGCGGGTTCCCGGATCGACCGCGAGACCGAGCATGCGGTGCACGTCCGCTTCGCCCTGCACTTCCAGTCCCTGGACGACGATGTTGCCCGGATTGTTCTGGTATTGCTGGACCACAACGCCGCCCGACGACGAGATCGTCTGGGCCTGGATGCGGTTGCCGATGATGTTCTGGAAAAGTGCAAGATCGAGGCGCGCGTCACGCGTCGTGATCGTGCCGCCGATCTCGATCTGCTGGCTGGTCTCGGGACTGAGGTTCGGATTGCCGAACGTCGTCGTGCCGATCGGGGTCGTCGTGAAGTTCGAGCCAAGCTCGGTCGCTGTCGGCGCGCGAAAGCCGTTCGAGGCACCGAGCCTGCCGGTCAGCCAGTCGTTTACCTGAAACGTCGAGCCTGCCGAGAAGGTGGTTGCCTGGTAGTTGGTGCTGCCCGGAATGAGGGTCGGTGCATACGGTGTGGCCAGCAGCGTCGTCGTGCCCCAGGTCTGGCGCAGGCCGCCGCGGATCGTCCAGCGACCATCGAGGAGCGTCTGCGCGTCTTCGGCGTAGATCGCGAAGACCTGGTCGGTCTCGTTGTTGTCCTGGGGCGAGAGCTGGGTGACCGCCGAGCCACCGGCGCGCGTACGGGTCGAAAGGATCCAGTCGCGCTCCCAGTCGGCGCCCACCAGCAGCTCGTTGCTGGAAGTGATCTTGTAGCGAGGCTGGACCCGCACGCCCTCGATGTCGATCTGGCGCCGATTGTAATCCATGGTCGTGCGCGACGCGACGGCGTTCAGGTTGCTGAGCGGCGACGGGTTGTTGAGGGCGTCTACATCCTGAACGTAGTAGGCCTGCAGGAAAAGGTGGCCGCGATCGTCCGCGGTCTTGCCGTTGTAGCTGAAGTCGATCGACTGGTTGTAGCGCGTGTCGAAGGCATAGATGTTCGAGCTCGAACCGCGGAAGCCGGTATCGTAGACGCCGTCGGTGCGGACCGTCATGTCGACCCGATTGTCGGCATCGATCTGCCAGCCCAGCGCACCGGTGCCGCCTTCGCGCGTCCACGCCGTGTTGGATTCGTAGGCGCCGCCACCCACCTGGTAGTTGAGACGGTTGCCGCCGGCGAGGCCGAAGTACCAGTCGATGCCGCTGCTCTTGTCGACGCCACCAGTCTGCGCCTTGCCCTGCGTCAGGTTCCACGAACCGGTGCTGGCTTCGAGCAAGGTGCCGGGCGCGGTGCGGCCGGTCTTGAGGATGATGTTGACCACACCGCCCATGTTCTGGCTGCCGTAGACCACGGACGACGGTCCCCGCACGATCTCGATACGCTCGACATCGGCAACGGACAGCTTGGAAATGTTGGCGGTGCCGGCGCGATGGCCGTTGATCAGCACCATCACTTCACTCTTGAAGTCGCGGCCCTGGCCTTCGGTCGCCGCGCCTCGGATGTTGAGCGAAGTCTGGCCGGCGGTCCATTCGCTCAGGAATCCGACGGCATTCTCGGCCAAAAGATCGGTGATCGACTTCGCGGAGGACTTGGTGATCCTGTCACCGTCGATCACCTGGATGGTGCCGGCGATCTTGGTGACCTCCTCCGGACGGCCAGTCGCGGTCACGACGACCTCGGGCACGATGCCAGCCGATGTGGTGGAGGGAGCCTGCGCGGTATCCGGCGCCGCTGGCGCAGGCGGGGTCTGTTGCGCAAACGCCTGACTCATCCAGAAGACGGAAGAGAGCACGACGGCGCACGCCGTGCCGGCCCGCAGATGCGACTTGATCATGTAGTCCCCCAAACAAGCACAGCAGATTTTCTTGGAATATTGAGCCGCATCCCGGCAGCGTCGGGCCGCGCCTGCGTGGCTAGATGTGCGGCGAGTTCGGCGCGTCTTGCGTCGGTCTCGGCCCAATCCAACCGGTCGGCCAGATAGGCCGCCAGCACGGCCATATCCTTCACGACGCCGGAGAAGGTCCAGTCGGTGAAGGCAATGGCGTGCGGCCGGTTGGCCTCGGACAGGCCGCGCAGGACGATGTCGATGCCCGGCGTTTCATCCTCGCCGTGCCATTTGGACGACAGGCAACCCGCGAAGCACAGACCGCGCGGCCCCTGATGCGCTGGCACGACCCAAACCACCGAGCGGCGCGTCCACGCCCGGCACCGTTCGAGAAAGATCTCCGGCTGCTCGAACAGCGCCGGCATGGTGGCGGCAAGGACTGTGTCGTGCGCACCCGCGGCGACGTCGGCGGCTTCCCAGCCAAACGGCACGATGCGCGGTGGACGATGCAGTCGCTCGAGGCGCGCCCGCATGCTGGGCGAGGGTTCGATGGCGCTCCAGTCATGCGCGCCATCCAGCAAGGCGGCGCCCAACTGGCCGCCCCCGGCGCCGACATCGAGCAACGCGCCGATCGTCGGCACAAGGCGGCGCACGACCGGCGCCACGCGCGCGACATAGTCCGACGTGTCGATCGCCGACGCATAGAGCGCAAGCGGATCGAGACTTCGCCAGGGAGCGGCAGGAAAGACTGAAATCGACAACGACGGACTCGCGGCACAAGATCCGTCACCGCGAACTATAGTCGGCTACGCCCTCCGCTCACACGGAGGACGTGACCAAGATCTACACCAGGACACCCCGCCCAATGCGTTCGCGCGTGACCGCGGCTCGTGGCAGGTCTCCTGGCTTGCGGGTCGTCACCCTCGATCACCTTCCCAGGACCTTGCGGCCCCAGTGGCTTGTCGATCGAGAGCTCACCGCTCACAGTTGCGGGGGCAGCCGCGGCATTCACCGCGTTCCCTTTTGATCCCTTGCGGGAACCACTGCCGAATTTGTGGCAGTGCGTCTGCAGATCGTCAAGCGCCGTACTGTTGCCGCACTTGCGATTGTCGTTGAGCGATCCGAAAGCCAAGACGACCGGCGCGCGTGGACACGTCCGCTTCGCTCGCAGCGGACTTGCCGACAAGCGCATCCGTATCACCGAAGCGGCGAAGCAAATCCTGAAACGCCTGGTAACGGCCAGCGTCGAACGGTGTCGCGGCGCCGGACGCGCGCTGCAACGGATGCGGCGGAAAGAGCCACAGCACCGGCAGCCAACCTTGCGGAACGGGAACGGTCGCGGCGTGGCTGCGCCGATGCTTCACCAGATTCAGTCGTACATGCGTGTGCGGACCGTCGGGCGTCTTGCCGTCGGGCGGCGGGATGGGCTGGTAGACTTCGACACGCGCCACCTTGCTGCGGAAGACGCGGTGCGGACTGAGTGCCGGCATTTGCACCGCCACATCGTGGCCATGCCCGAAAAACGATTTTCCGCAAGCCCCACGCAACAGGTCGATCGTCCGTGGATCGGCGGTGCGTACACAAATATCCGATTGCGATTTGCCGATGCCGAGATCGAACAGGATTGCGCTACGATCCCCAGGGCGTATCGCCTCGATGTCGGCGCCAAGTTCGGTGACGACCGTCCGCGCGTCGGTATACGCCTGCTTTTCCGGCAAGCACAGCACGAGCCCTTGCCCCCAGTACTTGCCCTTCTTGCCCATCGTCTCGTAGGCGACGGCACGCAGCTCCGGCACGCAGTCGAGACGAAAGGCGCCCCGCGCTGTCGCCGCGCCGATCGTCGCTCCGTCGGTGAATGAGACCTCTTCGCCTTCGTCGAAATGAAACTCGGCCAAGGCGCCGAAGCCGCCGCACACCCAGGTCGCGTCGGGATCGCGCGCATAGGCGGACAGCAGCTCGCGCATCAGCGCTCGAACACCAGGTCGCCGGTGTAGTGGCGCGTCTCCCAGTGATGACGCTCCAGCTCCGGATCGAGATGCTCTTCGGCCGGCCAGCCGAGATCGAGATAGGCAACGAGAGTCCAGCCGGCCGGCACGTCGAGCGCGCGCGTCACCTCGGCTGGATCGAATATCGAGACCCATCCCATCCCAAGCCCCTGCGCGCGCGCCGACAGCCACATCGTCTGCACGGCCGCGACTACTGAATAGCGCAAGGTTTCGGGCATGGTCTGGCGACCGAGGCCCGCGCCGGTCAGCGTCGATTCGTCGGAGAAGACGGCGAGATGGACCGGCGCTTCCTTGAGGCCCGCGAGCTTCAAGCCCATGTAGGTTTTCTTCTGCTCGCCCTCGTAGCCCTGCAGCGCCTTGTCGTTCGCCTTGGCGAAGCTCTCCCAGATGGCGCGACGGCGCTCGGGCGACTTCACCTTCACGAAGCGCCACGGCTGGCTGAAGCCGACCGACGGCGCGTGCGTGGCGATCTCGATCAGGTCGTCGAGCAGCTTCTCGTCGACCGGATCGGGGCGGAAGCGCCGCACATCACGCCGCCACAGCACGAGGTCGTGGAACGTCGCGCGGAAGGTGGCGTCGAACGGCAGATGGACCGGCGGCACCGGTTTAGCGTCTGTCATGATCGTCCCTTGCTGATCGCGTGGAAGAAGGTACCGCTGACCGAGCCACGGCGCGATCCGGCCTCGGCGATGACCTCCCCCGACGCATCGCGGCATTCGACCAGACCGTCGTCGCCTGTCGACAGGACACGCGCGTAGTGGAACTCGTGTCCCAGAATCTCGGCACCAGCCGATCCGAGCGCGCAGTCCGCGCCGAGTCGTGCCGAGCGATAGCCGAGATGCAGTCGACGCTCGGCGAACGAGGTCTCGAGCGCCAGAAGGCCCATCATCGCATGCCGCTTGCCGCCGGCGTCCACGAGGCCCTGGCCCAGCACCATGTAGCCGCCGCACTCACCGTGAATCGGCACGCCTCGACCCGCGAGCCCTCGCAGGCCGCCCTGAAAACGATCGGCGGCTGCCAGCGTTCCCGCATGCAATTCAGGATAGCCGCCTGGCAACCAGACCGCGTCCGAATCGCTGGCAGGCGCCTCGTCCGCGAGGGGCGAGAACGGACGGATCTCCGCGCCCTGTGCGCGCCAATGGTCGAGCAGGTGCGGATACATGAAAGAGAAAGCGCGGTCGCTTGCCAGCGCCACACGCTGACCCGGCGGGTCGATGAAGCTGGCGCCGTTCGTCGGACTGCCCATCGCCGCCGGTCTCGCGCTTTTCGCGATGGCGTCGAGATCGACGGACTTCGCCATGATTGCCGCGAGGGCGTCGAGGCGCTGCTCGATATCGACGGTTTCGCCCGCCTGCACGAGGCCGAGATGACGCTCGGGCAAGGTGAGCTGCGGATCGTTGAACAAGGCGCCGAACAGCTTGATGCCGATCCGTTCGAACGCTGGCGCGATCAAATAGAGATGCCGCTCGCTCGCCACGCGATTGAGGATCACGCCCGCGATGGCAAGGTTCGGACGATAGCTAGCGCAGCCCGAGGCGATGGCCGCCGCCGTCTCGGTCTGGCCTTTCACGTCGAGCACCAGCACGACCGGCCAACCGAGCGTCACGGCCAGGTCGGCCGTAGCGCCACGGCCGTCCACGCCATCGAACAGGCCCATGACACCCTCGGCGATCGCGAGGTCGGCCGTGTGACCGGCGACAAGGGCTTTCAGTGTCTCGTCGCCCATCGCCCAGCCGTCGAGATTGAAGCCTGGCTGTCCCGTCGCGACCCGATGAAACGCCGGGTCGATATAGTCGGGTCCGCACTTGAAGGGCTGCACCCCAAGACCGCGCCGCGTGAAGGCTCTCATCAGGCCGAGCGCCACCGTCGTCTTGCCCGCACCCGAGCGCGGTGCGGCGACCACGAGGCCGCGCGTCATGACCAGCCGACCATCGAAGCAAGCAACTGCTGACGCAGCGCTGCGACGGCACCGATCACGACGATCGCCGGCGAGCCGATGCCGGACGTGGCCGCGTCGGCCGCCAACGTACCGAGACGGCTCTCGACCACGCGCTCCTTGCCCGTCGTCGCCGACTGGATCAGCGCGGCGGGCGTGTCGGCCGCAAGACCGCCCTCTTCCAGCGATTGGGCGATCTCGGCCAACTGCGCCATCGGCATGTAAAGGATGATGGGCTGGCCCAGTTTGGCGAGGGCCGCCCAATCCGCCGCCGATTGTCCGTCTTCGGCGCGATGGCCCGCCGCCAGCACAACGGCATGGTTGGTCTCGCGTGTCGTCGCCGGAATGCCGGCGAGTGCCGTTGCCGCCAAGCCAGAAGTGATACCGGGAATCACACGGAAACGGATACCCGCAGCGCTGAGCGCGATTGCCTCGTCCCAGCCGCGCCCGAACACAAAGGGATCGCCGCCCTTCAGGCGCAACACGCGACGACCGCGACGGGCACGCTCGATCAACACGCCGTTGATCTCGTCCTGGTGCGGCGAGGGCCGGCCGCCGCGCTTGCCTGCCGGGATCAGCTCGGCATCAGAACGCTTCAGCGTGAGCACGCGCGCATCGACGAGCGCGTCGTGCACGATATCATCAGCGGCCGAGATCGCGTGCAGCGCCAGCAACGTCAGCAGCCGAGGGTCGCCCGGCCCTGCACCCGCGAGCCAGACCTCGCCCGCCGGAAAGTCGGGCATCGGAGGAAAGCCGGGCAGGCTCATGCGCGGCCCCTGAAACGCCGCTGATAGCCGGCGTCGTAGAGTGCGCTATTGCGGAAGTTGCCCGCGCCCAGGACCTTGCCGACCAGGATCAAGGCCGTGCGCTCGATCGGCGCCTTGGCGATTTCGGCCGCAATCGTGGCCAAGGTGCCGCGCACGATCTGCTCGTCCGGCCAGGTCGCGCGATAGACGATCGCGACCGGACAGTCGGCGCCATAGAACGGCGTGAGATCGGCCACGACCTTGTCGAGCACGTGGATCGACAGATGCACGGCCAGCGTTGCGCCGGTTGCGGCGAAGGCCCTGAGATCCTCGGCCGGCGGCATCGCCGAGGCACGTCCCGACGTGCGGGTGAGCACGACCGACTGCGCCACTTCGGGAAGCGTCAGTTCCTGGCCGAGCACCGCGGCCGCTGCCGCGAACGACGGCACGCCGGGCGTCACGGTGTAGGGAATGCCTGCTTGCTCGAGCTTGCGCAGCTGCTCGCCGAGCGCGCTCCAGATCGAGAGATCGCCCGAATGGAGCCGCGCCACGTCGTGGCCGGCGTCGGTCGCACGGCGGCATTCGCCCACGATCTCCTCGAGCGACATCGGTGCGGTATCGACGATGCGCGCACCGGGCGGGCAGTGATCGAGCAGTGCTGGCGGCACCAGAGAGCCGGCATAGAGACAGACCGGGCAGCGTGCGATCAGGTCGCGACCACGCACGGTGATGAGATCGGCAGCGCCCGGTCCGGCGCCAATGAAATGCACCGTCATGGACCGTCCCCGATGGCGATGGCGCAGGTGGCACCCGCCGTCGCGACCCTTGTGCCCAGCAGGCGCGCATTACGCCCCGCCGCCACCAGCGCGGAGGCCTCGGCGATCGACGGTACGCCCTTGGTCTCGAGCACGAGCTTGGAGGGCGTCAGCACCAGCCCTGCCACGCGATCGAGATCGGCGATCGTGCAGGCCACGAGCTTCACCGACAGACGCCTTGCGGCTTCGACGAAAGCGGGTGCGGTCGCCTTTGCCGACTCGGTGGCCAGCACTTCGAGCCGTTCCGCCGGCATCCGGAACAGGTCGAGCGCCATGCGCACCACCTTCTCGAGTTCGTCGGCCTCGGTGCCCTGCCGGCTGCCCACACCCGCCACGATCATGGCTTCCTCGCCCGCCACTGGACGATCGGCGCCGCCGGTCGCCAGACGAAGACATTGCCGCTGCCGGCCTTACCGGCGCGCGAGACGTCCAGCCGCACCAACTCGACGCCGTGGCGCGTGAAATACTCGATCAGGCACGCTTCCGTCGCCAGCGACACGCCGTTGGCCACGAGACGACCGCCCGGCTTCAAGGCCGCCCACGCTGCCTCGAACAGACCGGGATTGGAGAGCCCACCGCCGATGAACACGACATCCGGCGCCGGCTGACCGGCGAAGGTCTCGGGCGCGCGACCCGCTACGATCTGCAGATCCGGTGTGCCGAGTGTGGCGGCATTGCGGGCGGCATGACCGGCGCGCGTCGCATCGGCCTCGAAGCCGATCGCTCTCAGCGACGGATGACGCAGCAGCCATTCGATGGCGATCGAGCCACTGCCGAGACCAATGTCCCACAAGAGCTCACCCTGCCTGGGCGCCAACGCCGACAGCGTGACCGCGCGCACCTCGCGCTTGGTGAGCTGGCCGTCGTTCTCGAACAGGCTGTCGTCGAGACCGGGCGCGAGGCTGAGGGTCGTTGCCGCTGACGATGCCACGATCTCCAGACCGATCGTATTGAGCGCGGCCACATCGGAAAGGTCGAAGCCCGCCGCCGTCGTGCGCCAGATCATTTCTCGCGCGCCGCCCATGGCTTCGCAGACGATCAACGTCGACGCGCCCATGCCACGCGCGACGAGCAATTTCGCCAGCTTGGCCGGCGTGTCGCCATCCCACGTCAACGCGAGGATGCGCGCGCCTGGCTGGAGATAACGCACGATCCCTTCCAGCGCGCGGCCATGCACACTGACCAGCGACACGTCCTGCAGCGACCAGCCGAGCCGCGCCGCCGCGAGGCTGAACGCCGACGGCTGCGGCAGGCAGAGCATCTCGTCGGCGGAAACCGAGCGCATCAGCAGGTCGCCGACGCCGTAGTGGAACGGATCACCGCTCGCCAGAACGACGACCGGCTTGCCGCGATATTTATCGATTTCCGGCACCACGTCGCCGATCGGGCTCGGCCAGCTGAGGCGACGACCGCCGATCAGGCTGTCCGCCAAAGCGAGGTGACGCTTGCCGCCCACGACCAGCTCGGCCGACTGAACGAGCTGCCGCGCTACCGGCGACAGGCCCGCGACGCCGTCCTCGCCGATGCCGACGATGGACAGCCAGCGCGTGCCCGTGCAGTTTGCGCGCTCAGCCATGCGCGTTCTCATTCTCGGCGGCACCACGGAAGCCTCGGCGCTCGCAGCCCTGATCGCGGGCGATGCGCGCTTCGACGCTACCCTGTCGCTGGCCGGCCGCACCAAATCGCCGCGGCCGCAGCCCATCGCCACGCGCGTTGGCGGCTTTGGCGGCGCCGAGGCGATGGTCGAGTGGTTGCGCGCCGAAAAGATCGAGGCGGTGGTCGATGCGACGCATCCTTATGCGGACCAAATCTCTGCCAACGCCGTGGCCGCGACCAGGGCGGCCGGCGTGCCGCTGGTCTCGATCGTCCGTCCGCCGTGGACCGAACAACCCGGCGACCGCTGGCAGAGCGTCGCCAGTGCTGCGGCCGCGGCCCAGGCGATCGGCGAGGCGCCGCATCGCGTGTTCCTCAGCCTTGGCCGGCAGGAGTTGGGCGCTTTCGCCGCCGCGCCACAACATCATTATCTCGGCCGCTCCGTCGACGCGCCGCAAGGCGTCGTGCTGCCGCCCGACATTCTCATGCTGCTGGCGCGCGGACCGTTTTCCATCGACGCCGAGACCGCGTTGCTGCGCGACGAGAGGATCGAGGTTCTGGTCTCCAAGAATTCCGGCGGCACGGCGATCTACGCAAAGATCGCCGCCGCCCGAACGCTGGGCATTCGCGTGCTCCTGATCGCGCGACCCGACAAGGCCATCGGCCATCCGGTCGCGAGCGCACAGGAAGCGATCGACTGGCTGGCTCACGAGGCGCTCCGTTCACCACGCGGCGTGTAGATCCAGCGCCCGACCTGACGGGTCGTGCTGGCGCCGATGATCACCAGGGTGCGCATATCCACGACTGACGGGTCGGCGCTGCCAAGTGTCGTGCTGATGACCCGGGCCTCAGCCGTGCCTGCCGCTCGGATGAATAGCACCGGCGTCTCCTGCTTCTTCTTCGTCCGCAGCAGCTCGAAGGCCTGGCCGATCTGGTGCGGCCGTGCCTTCGACGCCGGATTGTAGAGTGCAATCACGAAATCAGCCTCGGCCGCCGCCACGAGCCGGCGCTCGATCGTGGCCCATGTCTTGAGATTGTCCGACAGCGAAATGGCGCAGAAGTCGCCGCCCAACGGCGCGCCGACTTCGGCTGCCGCCGCCAGCATCGCCGTCACGCCGGGTTCGACCCGGATATCGAGCGAGCGCCATACCGGATCGCCGGCCTCGACGGCTTCAAAGACAGCGGCAGCCATGGCGAACACGCCGGGATCGCCACCCGACACGACAGCCACCTGCCTGCCAGATGCCGCCAACTCTAGCGCATGGCGCGCACGGTCGAGCTCGACGCGATTGTCTGACGCGTGACGGCATTGATCGACGCGCAGCACCGGAACGCGATCGAGGTACGGGCCGTACCCCACCAGATCGGTGGCGCGCGCCAAGGCCGCCGACGTGGCCGGCGTCATCAGCTCCGGCTTGCCCGGTCCCGTGCCGACCACGACCAGGGAGCCGCTCATATGCGCCGCCCCTCGCCCGGGATCAGCACCATGGCGAAGTAGGCGCCGCGGCCCTCACCACAGTCGGCCAACGGCACGATGCGTTCATCTTCCATGGTGCCGCGTTCGACATAGACGGCGCGCGACAGGAGACCCGCAGCTTCGACGGCGCGGCGCACCTTGGCGAGATTACGCCCGACTTTCATGATGACGGCGGCATCGGTGAGACGCAGGCGCTCGACCAGCGCACTCTCGCTCAGGGTGCCAGGCAGCACCGCCAGCATGTCGTCGCCCCAGGTGATCGGTGTCTTGGCGCGTGTCCAGCAGCCCGACATGCCGGTGACCCCGGGCACGACCTCGACCGGGAAATCTGCCGCCAGCCTCCGCCACATATGCATGAAGGAGCCGTAGAAGAACGGATCGCCTTCGGCCAACAGACCGACGGACTTGCCATGCCGCAGCAGGCCCGCAAGCAGGTCGGCCGACTCGCGATAGAAGTCACCGATCTGGCGGTGGTACTCGGCGCTGTCGGCCGGCATTTCGTCGGTCACGGGATATTCCAGCCGCTGCTCGGCCTGCCCCACCAGCAACGGCGAGACGATGCGGCGCGCGTTGCCTTGCGCGCCCTTCTTGGCGAAGAAGGCCACGACATCGACCGCCCGCACGAGGCCTGCTGCGCGCAACGTGAGATAGCGCACGTCGCCCGGCCCGACGCCGATGCCATAGAGCGTGCCCGCACTCGCGGTGCCGGCCAGGAGATCGAGGCTGGTCACTCGGCCTCGCTCGCGAGCGCGTTGACCGCCGCCACGGCTATGGCGCTGCCGCCCTTGCGACCCTTCACGATCAGGAACGGCACGCGGCCGTCGACGGCTAGCGCCTCTTTCGATTCGGCGGCGCCCACAAAACCCACTGGCAGGCCGATCACGGCGGCCGGTGCGGGCGCGCCGGCATCGAGCATCTCGAGGAGATGGAACAGCGACGTCGGTGCATTGCCGATCGCCACCACCGCGCCGCCCAGCTTGCTCCGCCACAGCTCCATCGCCGCGGCACTACGCGTGTTGCCCATCTCGCGGGCCAGCTCGGGCACCTTGGGATCGTCGAGCGTGCAGACGATCTCGTTGGCCGCCGGCAGACGCGTGCGCGTGATGCCGTTGGCGACCATCTTGGAATCGCACAGGATCGGCGCGCCGCCGATCAGCGCCCACCGAGCATTGTCGGCGAAACCCGACGACATCTTGATGTCGCGGGCGATCTCGACCATGCCGCAGGCGTGGATGATGCGAACGGCGATCCGCTCCTCGGCCTTGTTGAACTGCTTGAGGTCCGCCTCGGCGCGAATGATCGCGAACGAATGGCGATAGATTTCCGCGCCGTCGCGGATGTAGGTACGGTTGCTCATAGGGATTGGGGCTCAACGAATTTCTCGATTGGATCGCGCGTCGTGCCGTTATGGACGACGCCATAGCGGCCGCGATCACCCACCAGGGTCAGGTCGGCCGGTGTCGAGCGCGCGCAGCCTTTGGCGCAGCCCGACAGATGGATCGTACCGTCGAAGCCGTGCGCGGCCAGTCGACGGGCATCGCGCCGCGTGTCGACAGTGCTCGAACTGCAGGCCGGCGCGCCGGGACAGGCCTCGATGCGCAACAGCGGATCGGCCTCGTCGACAATCAGGCCGGCAAGATCCGCGGGCTGAGCGTCAAGATAGAGCGCGCGCCACGGCGACAGGCGCAGTTCGGAGATGCCGGGCGTCGTGGCGACCGTTCGCAACTGTGCTGCTTCGAGACGACCGAATGGCGCGCCAACACCGAAGAAACCGGAGACGGCGCCAAGGCATCGCGCGCCCGCGACAGGCAATTCGTTCATGGCCGACAGCAATGGCCGCTCCCCCAGCGCCAAGCCGATGGCGGCTTTGATCGCCTGGTCGCGTGGCACGACGCCCAGCCAGTCGCCGTGCAGCCGCAGCGCCACGCTGTCGCCTCGTACCCACAAGGCCACGTCTGCCCTCTCGCCGACAATCGATAGCGGCCCGTCGCCCTCCACCAGCCAGCCGAATTTCGCCGGCAGCGCCAAGCGACGATCCGAGGCGATGGCGCGGATCAGCGATCCCGCAAGCGCGCGCACGTCGGTGCCTGCCAGCGGTCCCACCATGACATTGCGGGCGGCCTCGGTGGCGGCATCGGGATCGAGCAGGCCCAGGCGATCTAGCGCGTCGCGCAAGTCGTCGAGCGCCTCGTCGCGCAGGCCACGGATCTGCAGATTGGCGCGCCGCGTCAGATCGATGTGGCCGTTGCCCAAGCGCATGGCGATCTCGGCCAGTCCTGCCGCTTGCGCGGCCGTAAAGGCGCCGCCCCACGGGCGGATCCGCACCAGCAGCCCGTCACCGCTCGGCATCGGCGTCAGCACGCCCGGGCACCAGCCCTTCACTTCGAACGCCGCGGCGGTACTCATGACCCGGCCCGCTGGATCGCGCGTTCGAGTTCATGGTCGACCGAGTTGCGGCGGCTCACCCAGAGGCCGCGCGCCAACGCATCGCGCAGGCGTTGCGCGATGGCGACCGTCGCGGCGGGATTGCTGCGGACCATGGCGGACAATACCGCTTCATCGCCGATCAGGGCAGCATGCGTTGCATCGAACAAAGTGCCCGAAACGGCCTCAGCCGTGGCAGAAAAGGCATAGAGCGCATCGACGCCCTGGGCGATTTCGGCCACGCCGCGATATCCGTGCTCCAGCATGCCAGCCAGCCAGCGCGGATTGGTGAGCCGGCCGCGCACGACCCGTGCAATCTCCTCCGACAGGAGCCGCGCCTTGGGTGCCGCGGGCTGGCTGGTGTCGAGGTGATAGAGCTCCGGCGTGTTGCCCAGCAGGGCCGCCGCCGCCGCAAAGCCGCCGGCGAAATCGGCCACGCCATCACCGTCCAGCAGGTCGCGCTCACGATCGTCCTGGGGATGCACCAGCACGTCGGCATCCGAGACACGGCCGCGGAAGCCATCGCCCGCCGGCGTCTCGGTGGCGCCGTATGAATGGGTGACGGCCGCAAGATAGGCCTCGCCCAGATCGGCCCGCGTCTTCCACTCACCATCGAGCGCCAGGTCGCCGGCGCGCGCGCCGTAGCTGCCGGGGGCACCACCGAACACGCGGGCGAGATCGGCGCCCTTGCGTGCCGCCTCGGCCAACGGATTGTCCGCCTCCTCCTCGTCGAGCGCCGCGACCCGACGCACGGCGAGATCGAACAATGCGATCTGGCTCTCGAAAATGTCGCGGAACAGACCGGAGATGCGCAGGGTCACGTCGATGCGCGGCCGGTCGAGCGTGGCCAGCGGCATCACCTCGATGCCGGTGACGCGGCTCGAATTCTTGTCCCACACCGGCTGCACGCCGAGATAGGCGAAGGCTTGCGCGAGATCGTCGCCGCCAGTGCGCAGCGACGCCGACGCCCAGAGGTCGATCACGAGCGCGCGCGGATAGTCGCCATGGTCCTGCAGGTAGCGGCGCACCACTTCGGCGGCCGCGCGCACGCCGATGGTGGCGGCGGTGCGCGTCGGAATGGAGCGCGGATCGATAGACGTGAGGTTGCGCCCGGTGGGCAGCACGTCGGCGCGGCCACGGGTCGGCGCACCCGCCGGCCCCGGGGCGACACGACGTCCGGCAAGAGCAGCCACAAGCGCCGCGCGCTCGCATCCTGCTGATGCGCGCACGGCCGCTTCCGCCTTCGTTGACGCCGCCAGAACCTGCAAAGTCGCCTCGTCGGGCGCGCGGCCGTACACATGAAGTCCGTCGCGGATGCTCAGTTCCTTGATGTCGCAGAGCTGGGCATCGAGCTTGGCGATCGCCTCGCGATTGGTCTCGCCCTTCACCAGCCCGCAATCGTCGGCCAGTCCCGACGACCAGGCGCGCTCGACGATCTCGTCTTCAAGAAAACCCAGTCGCCGCCGGTCGAGACCGTCGGCCGCCGCGAATTCTTCTATGAGCCCTTCCAGTTCGCCGAGCGGCCCATGCAGGCCGGCGGCGCTGAGCGGCGGCGTCAGGTGGCCGATGGTCACGGCGGCGAGCCGGCGCTTGGCCTGCACGGCCTCGCCGGGATTGTTGACGATGAAGGGATAGACCACGGGGATCGGCCCCAGCACCTTTTCAGGCCAGCAATCGCCCGACAGGGCCAGCGCCTTGCCCGGCAGCCATTCGAGCGTGCCATGCGTGCCCAGGTGAATCAGCGCGTCGATCTTCTCCTCGTCGCGTAGCCGCGCATAGACTGCGACATAGTCCGGATGCGGCTCGGCTTGCGTGTCGTGATAGGCCGAGCCGCGATCGGGCTGCAGCAGGACGACGACCTTGCCGCAGCGCAGCCACGGCAGTTCGCCGGTCAACAAGCGCGCAATGTCCGCCGCCTGCCAGTCGGTCGTGCCGGTGTCGTAACCTTCGGACCGCAGCAGCCGCAGGATTTCCAGCGCGCTCTCGGTCGTGTCGAGGCCGACGGCATAGCCCGCCCGGCCACCGCGCGCCGGATAATTGGACAAGACGAGCGCGAGTTTGCGCTCGGCCGCCGGCGTGCACCCGAGACGCGCCCAGTTGGCCGCCAGACGTGCCACATACTCGACGCGATCGGGCTCCGGCTCATGCCGCACGCTGGCGAATTCGAGCCGCGGATCGACCGGCGCCTCGGCCTTGAAGGAGATGGCGCGCGTGAGCAGGCGTCCGTCGATCTCCGGCAGGACGACGTTCATCGCGAGATCCGACGGCGACAGGCCGCGCGAAGAGTCTACCCACGCCCCGCGCGCGCTGCCTGACAGAACGACCTGCAGCACTGGCACATCGGCCTGGTCGAGGATCGTAGTGTCGTCCTCGCGCATGGCCGAGAAGGCCGTGGTGTTCAGAATGATCGCCGGCTTGCGCGCGGCGAGCAGATCGCCAAGCGGTGCTTGTATGGCAGGATCCTTCAAACTGCCGACAGCGACAGTGAGCGGCGCGAGGCCCTGGCGATCGAGAGCTTTCATCAGCGCCTCAACCGGCGCCATATCGGCCGCAGTCAGGTTGGCGCGATAGACGACGATCAACGCGGTCGGTCGGTCGTCGTCCGTATTGCCAATGACGGTGAATGGCCCCACGGCGACGGGCGGCGCATACGGCAGGCCACCGGCAAGACGCAGCGCATTGCCGAGATTGTCGGCGCCACCCTCGCGAAAGAAGCGGTCGAGCAGCTCCAATTTTTCCCGCGGCATCGTCGAGGCGGACGCCAATCGCGGATCGGGACGATCGTCGCCCGGCAAGGCCGCGAACAATATGCCGTTGTCGCGCGCGGCATCGGCGATGCGTTCCAGACCGTAGCGCCAGTAATCGAGGCCGCCCAGGCAACGCACAATCACCACCTTGGCCTTGGCGACGACCGTGTCGACATAAAGGTCGACCGACATCGGATGGCGCAGCTTCTTCAGGCTCGCGAGCCGCAGCGACGGCAACGCATCAGCATCGCGCTGCCACGCGGCAGCCAGCGCCGACAGGTCGCTGTCGGAGAAGGACAGGACCACGATCTCCGCCGGCGACTGCGCGAGATCGACGGCCGCCTCGGCCTCGTCGAGACTCGCAACCTCTGTCGCCAGAATATGCATGCAGGATCAGCCGGCGATCAGCGCCCGGATGGCGGCCTGGTCGAGTCCCTTTTCGCCGATCACGACGAGGCGGCCTTGCCGCGGCTCGCCCGACTTCCAGGCGCGATCGAACTGATGCTGGATGCGGTTGCCCACACCCTGGACCAAGAGGCGCATCGGCTTACCCTTCACGTCGGCGAAACCCTTGGCGCGCAGAACGTCGTGCACCTCGGCGATCTTCTTGATGCGGTCGACCAGTTGCTGCGGCGTGTCGAACAACGGCAGGTCGACGATGAAGGTCTCGAAGTCCTCGTGATCGTGCTCGCCTTCGGCGTCGTGGTGCGAGGGGCGGCTGGCGAGATCGGCTTCGGCCGCAGCACCCAGCCCCAACAGCACCGACGTCGGCACCTTGCCGTTCTGCACTTCGACGATCTTCACGGCGCGCGACAGGGTCTTGTTGATTTCGGCAGTCACGTCCTTGCGCTCGCCGTCGGACATCAGGTCGGCCTTGTTCATCACGACGAGGTCGGCGCAGAGGAGCTGGTCCTCGAACACTTCCTCGAGCGGATTGTCGTGGTCGAGCGAGGAATCTTCCGCGCGCTGCTTGGCCAACGCTTCGGGGTCGTCGGCGAAGCGGCCCGCCGCCACCGCGGCGCCGTCGACCACCGCGATCACGCCATCCACCGTGACGCGCGAGGCGATCGCGGGCCAGTTGAAGGCCTGGACCAGCGGCTTGGGCAGCGCCAGGCCCGAGGTCTCGATCACGATATGCTCCGGCGGGTTGGGCCGGTTGAGCAGCGCCTCGAGTGCCGGCACGAAATCGTCGGCCACGGTGCAGCAGATGCAGCCGTTGGCCAGCTCGACGATCGCATCCTCCGGGCAGCTCTCGATGCCGCAACTCTTCAGGATGTCGCCGTCGATGCCGACGTCGCCGAACTCATTGACGATCACGGCGAGGCGACGGCCTTCGGCGTTCTCGAGCACGTGGCGCACGAGCGTGGTCTTTCCGGCACCGAGGAACCCGGTGACGATGGTGCACGGGACTTTCGCGACAGTGCTCATTTCAATTCCTCCGGAAGACGCATCGGTGGCACGCGGGCGACGGTGTGCTGGCGGACATGGATCGGCCGCTCGCGCCACGGTACGAGCCCGTCTGGCGCGGTCTTGTGGGCGCGGGCGAACGTCAGGATATCGTCGATATTCTTCTCGGGATCGAGATCGCCTACCACATAGGTCCACTTGCCGGGCGCGGTGACGGCCGTGCTGCAAGAGCGCGTGCAATTGGACAGACACTCGACCGGCACGACATCAATGCCGCTCGCCTGGTCTTTCAAGGCCGCATAGAGGCGCGCGCCGGGACGCACGTCTGCCGGCGGATCGCCCTCGCGGCGACAGGTCACACAAACGAAGAGTGTCGACACGTCATCCCTCACTTGGCGCCACCCCGCGCCATCGGTTCAATCCTCGTGACGGCAGGTTTCCTGGCTTCCGGGTCGTCGCCTCGGGCCGCCTTCCCGGTTTCCCTTGCGGTACTTCCAGTGGCACGTGGCCCTCAGCTCGCCGGCTACAGTTGCGGGGGCAGCCGCGGCTATACCGCGTTCCCTTTTGATCCCCGTGAGGGGCACCGTCGTCCGCTTGATAGGGGCCGGGCGGCTTGATGACAAGGGCTTTGCCGAGCATTGTGGCTGCATGACCACGGCAAACGACGACGACGCGCGGCACAAGGCCAAAATGGCCAACCGCAAGGCCGCACAAGATAAAGAGGTCGCGGCCAAGACCATCGAAAAAGGCCTGCTGATCGTCCACACCGGCAAGGGCAAGGGCAAATCGACGGCGGCCTTTGGCCTGATGATGCGGGCGCTAGGCCGCGGCTTTCGCTGCGGTGTCGTGCAGTTCGGCAAGGGCACCTGGCAATCCGGCGAACGTACGGCCGCGGAGCGCTTTGGCGATCAGGTCCAGTGGCACACGTTGGGTGAAGGCTTCACCTGGGAGACGCAGGATCGCGCGCGCGACGTCGCCGCGGCCGAGAAGGCGTGGGCGGTGACCGAGACGTTGATGGCCGATCCGGCGATCCGCTTCATTGTGCTCGACGAGCTCAACATCGCGCTACGCTACGACCATCTCGACATCGCCAAGGTGGTCGCCGCCTTGAAGGCACGGCGGCACGACCAGCACATCGTGGTCACCGGCCGCAACGCCAAGCAGGAGATGCTCGACGCTGCCGACCTCGTCACCGAGATGACGCCGGTGAAGCATCACTTCGCGGCAGGCGTGAAGGCGCAGGAAGGCATCGAGTTCTAGGGATGGCCCTCAAATTGGGTACGAGGGCCATCATGATCCAGGGCACGGGCTCGGATGTGGGCAAGTCGATGATCGTGGCGGGCCTCGCCCGCGCCTTCACCCGGCGCGGCCTCAATGTCCGGCCGTTCAAGCCGCAGAACATGTCGAACAACGCGGCCGTCACCGCTGACGGTGGCGAGATCGGCCGCGCGCAGGCATTGCAGGCGCGCGCGGCAAAGGTGCCGCTCAGCGTGCACATGAACCCGGTGCTGCTGAAGCCTCAGAGCGAGACCGGCTCGCAAATCATCGTGCAGGGCAAGGTCGTCGGCACCGCCAAGGCGCGCGAGTACCAGGCAATGAAGCCCAAGCTGCTGGGTGCCGTGATCGAGAGCTTCGGCAAGCTGGCCGCCGAGGCCGATCTCGTGCTGGTCGAGGGCGCAGGCTCCGCGTCCGAAGTGAACCTCCGCGCCGCCGACATCGCCAACATGGGCTTTGCCCGCGCCGCCAACGTGCCGGTCGTGCTGCTGGGCGACATCGACCGCGGCGGCGTGATCGCCAGCCTCGTCGGCACCAAGACCGTGATCGATCCCGCCGATGCGGCCATGATCGCGGGCTTCATCGTCAATCGCTTCCGCGGCGATCCCTCGCTGTTCGCCGACGGCATGAGGATGATCGCCGACCGGACCGGCTGGAGGTCGCTCGGCCTCGTGCCGTATTTCGCGGATGCCTACAAGCTGCCGCCCGAGGATGCGCTCGGGCTGCCCACGATCGAGGGCCGCAGCAAGGGCGTGAAGATCGCCGTGCTGGCCTATCCGCGCATCGCCAATTTCGACGACTTCGATCCGCTGAAGCTCGAACCCGGCGTCGACCTGCTCTTCGTGCGGCACGGCGAGGCGATCCCCGGCGACTGCGCGCTGGTCATCCTGCCGGGCTCGAAGGCTACGATCGCCGATCTCGCCTCGTTGCGTGACGCCGGCTGGGACATCGACCTGCAGGCACATGTGCGGCGCGGCGGCCATGTGTTGGGCATCTGCGGCGGCTACCAGATGCTCGGCCGCAAGGTTGCCGACTTCGACGGGATCGAGGGCCCGCCCTCCTCCGTCGAAGGCCTGGGTCTGCTCGAGATCGAGACCGCCCTCGAGGGCGACAAGGTGCTGGTCGAGACCGCGGGCGAGACCGTCGACGGCAAGGTCCCCTTCAAGGGCTACGAAATCCATATCGGCCGCACGACCGGCGCGACGCGACCGCTCCTGCGGCTGGGCACCGGCAAGCCCGACGGCATGGTGAGCGAGTCCGGCCGCATTGCCGGCTGCTATATCCACGGTCTTCTGACCGACGATCGCCAGCGCCGTCACTGGCTCGACAAGATCGGCGCGCCGACCTCGACGCTGTCCTACGACGCCGAAGTCGAGGCGACCCTCGACCTGCTGGCCGACCATCTGGAAAAGCATATCGATTGCGACGCCCTGCTGGCGCTGGCCCGTGAACCCGTGCTCACGACGCCAGGCTGAGCACCACGAGGATTGCCAGCACGGCGATCTGTGCACCACAGGCGATGCGATAGAGTTTGAGCGCGGCACGGATATCCGCGGTCGTCACGTCGCTGCGGCCATCGCCCATGTAGGGATCGTCGACCACTTCACCATCGTAGACGCGCGGGCCGTTGAGCTTGAGGCCGAGCGCGCCAGCCATCGCGGCCTCGGGCCAGCCGGCATTGGGCGAGCGGTGGAATTTGGCGTCGCGTCGCACGGCGGCCCAGGCGCGCTGTGGCGAGCCGCCCGGCACGAACGCCGCCGCCACCATCAGCCAGAGCGCAGCCAGCCGCGACGCCGGCAGGTTCACCAAATCGTCGAAACGCGCCGAGGCCCAGCCGAATTCCAGGTACTTGTCCGACTTGTGGCCGATCATGCTGTCGGCGGTGTTGACCGCCTTGTAGGCGATGCCGCCGGGCAGGCCAGCGACCGCGAGCCAGAACAACGGCGCCACGATGCCGTCGGAAAAATTCTCGGCGAGGCTTTCGATCGCTGCACGGCCGACGCCCGCCCCGTCGAGCCGCTCGGGATCACGGCCGACGATCATCGACACCGCCGTACGGCCGGCGTCCAGCCCACCGGTCTCCAGCGCGTCGGCGACGTCGGCGACATGGCGGTAGAGGCTGCGCTGCGCGAGCAGTGAACTGGCGAGGATCGCGCACACGACCATCGGCAGCAGGTGTTCGAGCAGGCGCCCGACCATCGCTGAGACAACGAGCAACAGCACCAGCGTCGCCACGCCCCATAGCCGCCGCTCGTCGGCCGTCTGGTCCGGCGAATTCCACGTGGCATCGCACCATGCTATGAGCCGCCCGATCCAGGTCACGGGGTGGCCGATCGCGCGATAGACGGGCTCCGGATATCCGACGATCGCTTCCAGCGCGACGGCAATGAGGGCGAGTTCGACGGACATGTGTCGTTGCCTAACACGGCAGACAAGAGCGTGAAACCGGTTGCCCACGTGATCGCACACGGCGGCGACCTGGGAGAGGTGCGCCGCCGTTACCCTGACGCGCTGCTGCCCTGGATCGACCTGTCGACCGGCATCAATCCGGTGCCCTATCCGATTCCCGATTTACCGGCCGAGGCATGGACCCATCTGCCGTCGCACGGTGAACTGCAGGGACTGATCGATGCGGCCGCGCGCAGATATAATGTCGATCCTCACATGGTCGTCGCGGCGCCCGGCACGCAGGCGCTGATCCAGCTTCTGCCGCGTCTGTTTCCGGTATCGCGCGTCGCCATCGTTGGGCCGACCTACGAAGAACATGAAGTATCGTGGCGACGCCAGGGTCACGATGTCAGGGTCGTCGATACCCTGCCCACGGATTCTGAGGTGACCGTGGTGGTCAATCCGAACAATCCGACCGGGCGGCTCGCGTCGATCTCCGACTTGCAGGCCGTGAAGGGCCTGCTGGTTGTCGACGAGGCCTTCATCGACTTTCATCCGCGCGAAGCGAGCTTTGCCGGAAGGAATGCCATCGTCCTGCGCTCCTTCGGCAAGGCCTATGGATTGGCAGGCGTGCGTCTCGGCATCGCGATCGCCGAGAGGGAATTCGCCAACCAGTTTCGCGATGAGCTGGGTCCGTGGGCCGTCGCCGGCTCCGCAATCGAAATCGGGCGACGAGCGCTGGCGGATGATTTGTGGCTCGCACGGACGGCTGCGCGTCTCGAGGTGGACGGAAAGCGCCTGGACGATCTGCTGACGCGGGCGGGCTGCACCTTATTAGGCGGCACGGCCCTGTTCCGTCTTGTCCGTCATGCCAACGCGCCAGCCTTGGTCGATGCGCTCGGCCGGCACGGCATCCATGTCCGCAGCTTCCCACGCGAACCGTCGTGGCTGCGCTTCGGCCTACCGGCAGACGACAGTGAGTTTTCCCGTTTGGCGACGGCGCTGTCACAGTAAGTTCACGCGATTCCCTTGGATCGGTAACCTCATCTACCGATGGTGCGCTCCTTCAAGAGCGTACCCATGGCAGCATCGATCGTTTCCAACACCGACGCACAAACACGGCGCCAACGGTGGCTTTCGCTATTGGCGAAAGCGCCTACCGACCGATTGGAGGCGTTGTGGGGTGAGATCGGCTCGACGCCCACCTACACCGTACTGAGACGCCCCGAGATCGGCCTGGTGATGGTCAAGGGCCGCATCTCCGGCAGCGGCGCACCGTTTTGCGCGGGCGAGATGACCGTCACGCGAGCCGCGGTGCGCCTGGAAAGCGGCGAGTTGGGTTTCGGCTATGTCGGCGGTCGCCATCCGCGCCAAGCCGAGATCGTGGCCGTCCTCGACGCGCTCGGCCAACGCACCGAGTGGCAGCAGGCGATCGAAGACAAGGTCGTGGCCCCGCTCGCGCACGAAGCCGACGCACGGCGGCAGCTCGTGAAAGCTCGCGCCGCCGCCACCAAGGTCGATTTCTTCACCGTCGCCCGCGAGGCCGGACCATGACGACTCTCGCCGCCGGCTTCGCCGATCCGTCGCATGATGCGCAGCGCGTGTTCCGCTCGGTGCTCGAGGCCTTCTCCCATCCCGGCCGGATCGTCACCGTGCCGGCGGAAGCCGAGATGACAGGGTCGCTGTCGGCCGCCGCGACGGCCTTCGTGCTGACCGTCGTCGATCGGGAAACGCCGCTCTGGCTGGCCTCCGACCTCGACTCCGAAGAGGTGCGCACCTTCGTGCGCTTCCACACCGGCGCCCCCATCGTGGCCGACACGGGTGCCGCGACCTTCGCCCTGCTGACGCCGAGCCGCCAGCCGATGCTCGACGGCTTCGCAATCGGGACCGATCCCTACCCTGACCGCTCGGCGACCGTGGTGATCCAGGTGCCCGCACTGCGCGGCGGGCCGAGCCGCACCTTGCGCGGTCCTGGCATCAACGGAAGTACCACCGTCACGATCGCGGGCTTGCCCGACTCCTTCTGGTCCGAATGGGCCGCCAATCGCGCGCTGTTTCCCTGTGGCGTCGATGTCGTCTTCGCCGCCGGTTCCGAACTGCTTGCGCTGCCGCGCAGCATTGCCGTGGAGAGCTGACATGTACGTCGCGGTAAAAGGCGGAGAGACGGCCATCGCCAACTCGCTCGACCTGGTCGCCGACAAGCGCCGCGGCGCGCGCGATCTTGCCGAGCTTACCCTCGACCAGATCGACCAGCAGCTCGGCCTCGCCGTCGACCGCGTGATGACGGAAGGCTCCTGCTACGACCGCTCGCTCGCCGCGCTGGCGATCAAGCAGGCCCGCGGCGACCTGATCGAGGCGATCTTCCTGCTGCGCGCCTATCGCACGACCTTGCCGCGTTTCGGCGATTCCGAGCCGCTGGATACGACGCGGATGGTCGCCGAACGGCGCATCTCGTCGACCTTCAAGGATGTGCCGGGTGGCCAGGTACTGGGGCCGACCTACGACTACACGCATCGCCTGCTCGATTTTTCGCTCGCCGCCGCGGGCGAACGGCCGGAGGCGCCGACCGCGCCCGTCGATGCAGCGCAGGCACTGCCCCGCGTCGGCGACATCCTCGAACGCGAAGGCATGCTCGAACCGCCGCCGGCCGCAAATGGTGAGGCGTCGCAGGACATCACCCGCACGCCGTTGGTGATGCCGGCCGATCGCCCGGTGCGCCTGCAGAACCTGGCGCGCGGCGACGAAGGCTTCCTGCTGGCGCTGGGCTACTCGACGCAGCGCGGCTACGGCAACAACCATCCTTTCGTGGGCGAGATCCGCTACGGCCAGGTGCCGGTGGCCTTCGTGCCCGAAGAACTCGGCTTCGAGATCGAACTGGCCGAGATCGACGTCACCGAATGCGACATGGTCAACCAGTTCGCCGGTGCGCATAACATTCCGCCGCAGTTCACGCGCGGCTATGGCCTGGCCTTCGGCCACGCCGAACGCAAGGCGATGGCCATGGCGCTGGTCGATCGCGCGCTACGCGCCGAGGAGCTTTCCGAGAACATTACGTCGCCCGCGCAGGATGAGGAATTCGTGCTGTCGCATTCCGACAGCGTCGAGGCCTCGGGCTTCGTGCAGCATCTCAAGCTGCCGCACTACGTCGACTTCCAGTCCGAGCTCGTCGTCGTGCGCACCCTGCGTCACGAAGTCGAGGAACGGAACCGGCAAGCGGTCCTCGACCAGGCCGCGGAGTGACCATGCCCGACACGCACGACACAAGCTCCAGCGACAGCGCTTATAATTACGCCTACCTCGACGAGCAGACCAAGCGGATGATCCGCCGCGCGATCCTGAAGGCGGTCGCCGTGCCGGGCTATCAGGTGCCGTTCGGCGGGCGCGAGATGCCGCTGCCCTACGGCTGGGGCACCGGCGGCATCCAGGTGACGGCCGCCATCATCGGCCGCGACGACACGTTGAAGGTGATCGACCAGGGCGCCGACGACACGACCAACGCCGTCTCGATCCGCCGCTTCTTCGCCAAGGTGGCCGATGTCGCCACGACGACGCGCACGGAGGAGGCGACGGTCATCCAGACGCGACATCGCGTGCCGGAGACGCCGCTCAAGGAAGGCCAGATCCTGGTCTTCCAGGTGCCGATTCCCGAACCGCTGCGCATGCTGGAGCCACGCGAGACCGAAACGCGCACCTTGCACGCCCTCACCGAATACGGCGGCATGCAGGTCAGTCTCTACGAGAGCATCGCCCGTCACGGCCGCATCTCGAAGGCCTACAACTATCCGGTGCTGGTGAACGGCCGCTACATGATGAGCCCGTCGCCGATCCCGAAGTTCGACAACCCGAAGCTCGACAACAACGCCGCCCTGCAGCTCTACGGCGCCGGGCGCGAGAAGCGCATCTATGCCGTGCCGCCCTATACGCCGGTGAAGAGTCTCGACTTCGACGATCATCCGTTCGAGATCGAGACCTGGAGCGAGTGCTGCGCGCTCTGCGGCTCCAAGGAAAGCTTCCTCGACGAGATGATCGTCGATGACGACGGCAAGCGCCTGTTCGTCTGCTCGGACACCGACTATTGCCAGGAACGGCAACAGGCGGACAAGCCATGAGCGACGGCGCGCCGCTTCTATCTACCCGCGGTCTCACCAAGCGCTTCGGCGGTCGTGCCGCGTGCCGCGACGTCAGCTTCGACCTGTGGCCCGGCGAAGTGCTGGGCATCGTGGGCGAATCGGGCTCGGGCAAGACCACGTTGCTGAACTGCCTGGCCGGCCGCCTCGAGCCCGACGAAGGCTCGGTCACCTACGAGACCGCCTCGATGGGCACGGTCGATGTGCACGGCCTGTCCGAAGCCCGGCGCCGCCTTCTCGCCCGCACCGAATGGGGTTTCGTGAACCAGGACGCGCGTGACGGCCTGCGCATGGGCGTGAGCGCCGGCGCCAACATCGGCGAGCGGCTGATGGCGATCGGCGGCCGGCACTACGGCAACATCCGACGGGACGCTTCCGACTGGATGACGCGGGTAGAGCTCGACCTCGGTCGCCTCGACGACCGGCCGACAACCTTCTCCGGCGGCATGCGTCAGCGCCTGCAGATCGCGCGCAACCTCGTCAGCAATCCGCGGCTGGTCTTCATGGACGAGCCGACCGGCGGCCTCGACGTCTCGGTGCAGGCGCGCATCCTCGATCTGCTGCGCGGGCTGGTCGACCGCTTTCATCTGTCGGCCGTGCTGGTGACGCACGATCTCGGTGTTGCACGCCTGCTCACGCATCGCCTGATGGTGATGCAGGGTGGCACGGTGGTCGAACACGGCCTCACCGACCAGGTGCTCGACGATCCGCAGCACGCCTACACGCAGATGCTCGTCGCTTCCATTTTGCCGGTGTAGCCGATGCTTCCTGTCCTGCGCGTTTCCGGTCTCAACAAATCCTTCGTCATGCACGCCCAGGGCGGCCTGGCGCTCAAGGTGCTGGAGGACGTGGCAATGAGCGTGGCGCCGGGCGAGTGCCTGGCGCTGGTCGGCCCGTCGGGCGCCGGCAAGAGCACCCTGCTGCGCGCGCTCTACGGCAACTATCGCCCGCAAACCGGTTCGATCCGTGTTCGTCACCGCGAGGCCTGGGTCGAGCTGGTGAATGCCGAGGCGCGCACGACGCTCGATGTGCGGCGCCATACGATGGGCTTCGTCAGCCAGTTCCTGCGGGTGATTCCACGTGTCGCCACCGTCGACGTCGTGGCCGAACCCATGCTGAGGCGAGGCGCGACGCTCGAGCAGGCGCGCGACCGCGCCCAGTTCCTGCTGAGCCTGCTCGGCATCCCCGAGCGGCTGTGGCAGCTCCCGCCCGCGACTTTCTCCGGCGGCGAACAGCAGCGGGTCAACATCGCGCGCTCGCTGATCGCCGACTATCCCGTCCTGCTGCTCGACGAGCCCACCGCCTCGCTCGACGTCGCCAACCGCGACGGCGTGATCGACCTGATCCGCCAGCGCCGCGAACAGGGTGCCACGATCGTCGGCATCTTCCACGACGTCGCCGTGCGCGACGCACTGGCGACCCGCCTCCACAACGTCGCCCTTCCCGGAGCCCAAGCATGAGCATCGAAGCGATCCTCACCAACGCCCGCGTGGTCACGCTCGACGCGGAATTCGACGGCACCGTGGTCATCCGCGACGGCCGCATCGTCTCGGTCGATGAAGGCCGCTCTGACGCCCCCGGCGCGATCGATCTCGAGGGCGACTACCTCGTCCCCGGACTGGTCGAGCTGCATACCGACAATCTCGAGAAGCACTTCGCGCCGCGACCCGGCGTCAAGTGGCCGAGCCTGCCGGCGGTGATGGCGCACGATACACAGATCGCCGCGGGCGGCATCACCACCGTGTTCGACTCGCTGGCGCTGGGCGACGTGCGCGGCGAGACCGACCGGGTGAAGAACAAGGAGCGCATGATCGAGGCGATCTGCGCCACCAGCGACCGCGGCCTGACCCGCGCCGAGCATCGGCTGCACCTGCGCTGTGAGATCGTGGCCGAAGACGCCGTCGAAAGCGTCGATCGCTGGATCGACCTGCCGATCGTGGGACTGATCTCGATCAACGACCACACGCCCGGCCAGCGCCAGTTCGTCGATCCGGAGAAGCTGCGGCTCTATCACACCAAGAAATACGGCATGACCAACGACGAGTTCGACGTGTTCCGCGACCTGTCGATGACACTGCATGCGAAGAACGCCGTGAAGCACCGCAGCGAGATCGTGGCGCGTGCCCAGGCGCGGGCGCTGCCGATTGCCAGCCACGACGACGCCACGCGCGAGCACGTGCGCGAGGCGGTGCAGAACGGCATGACCATCGCCGAATTTCCGACCACGCTGGAAGCGGCCGAAGCCTCGCGCGAAGCCGGTCTCTCGGTGCTGGTGGGCGCGCCCAACGTCGTGCTGGGCGGATCGCACTCGGGCAACATCGCCGCGATCGACCTGATCCGCGGCGGCAACGCCGAGATCCTGTCGTCCGACTACGTGCCGGCGAGCCTGATGGAAGGCATCTTCCGGCTGCCGCAGTCGGGCGCCGGCATCTCGCTGCCGCAGGCCGTGCGCTTTGCCTCCTTCAATCCCGCGCGGGCCGTGGGCCTCGATGACCGCGGCGAGATCGCCATCGAAAAGCGTGCCGACCTCGTCCGCGTGCGCATGATGGAAGGCGCGCCGATGGTGCGTTCCGTGTGGCGCGAGGGTGAGCGCGTTGTCTGACCTCGGCGGACCGCTGGTCTACGTCATGGGCCCGTCCGGTGCGGGCAAGGACTCGGTGTTGAATCGCGCCCGCGAACTGCTGGCCGACGATGCGCCGGTGATCTTCGCCCATCGCTACATCACCCGCGCCGCCGACGCCGGCGGCGAGAACCATGTGGCACTCAGCCCGGCGGAGTTTGGGCTGCGGCGCACGCACGGCCTGTTCGCCTTCCACTGGCGCGCGCACGGCAACGAATACGGCATCGGCCGCGAGATCTACGCCTGGCGACGCGCGGGAATGACGGTCGTGGTCAGCGGCTCGCGCGAGCACTTCCAGCAGATCGGCGGCACTGACGACGCCACGCACCCGGTGCTGATCACCGCGCCGCAGCAGCGGCTGGCGGAACGGCTGAGCGCCCGTGCGCGCGAGGATGCCGAGGCGGCGGCCGAGCGCCTGCAGCGCAGCGAGGCCTATGACGTGACCGACCGGCGGCTGGTGACGATCGTCAACGACGGCGCACTCGACGACGCCGCCCAGCGGTTCGTCAGCTTGCTCGCCACACTTCAGTACTCACCAGACGTCCGCCGCCGAGCCTGAAGCGGGCCAGCACCGTGAACGGCCGCCCCGGCGCGCCCTGGCGGAAGACGCAGAGATCGCGGACCTGCAGTGGCCGATCGACGAAACCGCTGAAGCGCTTGCGCAGGATCGCCAGCACCGCCGCACGCTCGGCCGCGTCTTCGATGCGCCCGCTCAAGGTCAGGTGGAAGCGCCACTCCTCCAGCACATGGGGATAGCCCCAGCGCAGCAGCAGCGCGTCCTGGCGCGGCGACAGACCCGAGGCGCGCCGGCGCGCCAGCTCGGCCTCGTCGGCCGGACGCCGGAACTCGTCGAACTCGACGACACAGCGATCGGCCAGGTCCTGCAGCGCCGTGCAGCGCTCGGCCGGTACGAGGGCCAGGAAGCTGCCGATTTCGGCCAGCGTCATCGAGGGCACCGTAACCGGCTGCAGGCTCGAGGCGAAGCGGCCCACCGCGTCGACGAAATCGCGCTCGGTGGCGTCTTCGACCAGCACGATCGGCGCCTTCAACGTGCCGTGGAAACCGTACATCCGCGGGTCGGCGGTGATCTCCGCCAGCCGCTCCGGCGTGAAGCCCGACAGCAGCGGCTGGCGACGCAGGCGGCCGCCCTCGGGGCTGATGCCGAGCCATTGGCCGGCGGCGACGGCGAGGCCTTCGTCGGCCCGCGGTGCGTAATAGACTGCGTAACGTTCGCTCAATGGGAACCCTGACCGCGCTTGCCGATGAGGGCAAAGCGCAACTTGGTGGAAACGAAGTCGATGACGGCGACCGTCACCAGGATCATCAGGATGATGAACGAGGCTTGTTTCAACTCAAGGACACGAATGGCCTCGGAGAGCTGCAGGCCGATACCGCCCGCACCGACCACCCCCAGGATGCTTGCAAAGCGCACGTTCGATTCGAAGAAATAGAGGATCTGGCTCGCCAGCACGGGGAAGACTTCCGGCAAGAGGCCGAAGCGCACGCCCAGCACCCGTCCGCCGCCGGCGGAGGTGATGCCTTCGACCGGCTTGCGGTCCGCTGCTTCGATCGCCTCGGAGAAGAGCTTGCCGAAACTGCCGATGTCGGAGGTCGCGAAGGCAAGCACGCCCGCGAACGGTCCGAGCCCGACGACGCCGATCCAGATCAGCGCCCAGATCAGGATGTCGACGCTGCGGATCGTGTCGAGCGAGCGCCTCGTCAGGAACGTCAGCATCCTCGAGGTCGTGACGTTGCGTGCCGCGAGCAGTCCGAGCGGCACCGCCAGTACGGCAGCGACCAGGGTTCCCAGCAGGGCAATCGCAATCGTCTCGATCAGTCCCGACAGATAGAGGCGGAACATCGCCCAGCTTTCGACCTCGGGCGGAACCATCAGGACGAAGACGTCCCACAGCTTGCCGACACCCGAGAGGGTCTTGAGATCGAAGAAACCGAGATAGGCCATCCCGAGCAGCAACAACCCGAACGCACCACCGAAGACGTAGACCACCGACCGGTCGCGGCGCGCGCCGCCGAAATGGCCGGGATGGCGTGCCCGCATCGCGGCAAGGTCGATCTGGCCGGGATCCAGCATCAGTGTCCTTCCACCAGGCCGATCAGGCGATGCCGGATCTTGCCCGTGAAGATGTCGATCACCGCCACCGTCACGATGATCATCACCAGGATGGCCGAGACGTCGGAGTAGTAGAATTTGCGGATCGCCTCGAACAGGTCCATGCCGATGCCGCCGGCGCCGACGAAGCCCAGCACGGCGCTCTCGCGCACGTTGATCTCGAAGCGCAGCAGGGTGTAGCTGACGAAATTCGACATGACCTGCGGCAGCGCACCGAAGCGCATCGAGACATGCCACGGCGCGCCCGTCGCCTGCACGCCTTCGACCGGCTTCGAGTCGATGTTCTCGACGACCTCGGCGAAGAGCTTGCCCAGCGCGCCCAGCGAATGGATCGCGATCGCCAGCACGCCCGCCATCGGGCCGAGGCCAAAGGCGATCACGAACATCAGGGCGAATACCAGGCCCGGCACGGTGCGGCAGAATTCGCAGAAGCGGCGGACCGCGAAGCTCAGCCAGCGGCTCTGCGTGACGTTGGCGGCCGCGAGGAAGGCAAGGAAGAACGCGCCGATCGCACCGAGCGCGGTCCCGACATAGGCCATCACGATGGTCTCGCCGAGCAGGCGGGCCCAGCGCGGGAAGCCCCAATACCATTCGACGGGATCGGTGATGACCAGCGCGCCGCTGTCGAGGTGGAACAGCCGGCCGATGTAGCCGGTGAAGTTGCCGATCTTGGCGAAGAACAGCGACGGCGAGACTTCGGCCACGATGCACGACAGGCCGACGGCCACCAGCATCACCGCGAACATGAGCAGTGTGTGGAGACGGCGCGCACGGACCTGCGCCGCGTAGGCCGCGATCAGCGGCCGGACCTGGACTTCGGGGAGCTGGGCGATCGGTGAAATCACGCTGGCGCAACCATGCTCGACACAGGAGTGGGAGGCGACCGAGGGGTCAGCCGCCTCCCGGGCTGGCTGCCTAACTCTTCTGCTTGCGCAGGCTATCGATGAACTTGATCAGCTCGATGACGCCTTCGTAGTACTTGGCGTCGACCTGCTTGAATTCCCTATCCTTGCCGTCCGACAGCTTGTCGAACGCGGCCTTGTCCTTGGTCGGCACTTCCTGGAAGGCCTTCCAGATATCGGCCTTGGCGTCGGCCGGCATGTCGGACAGGTAGCAGTAGGGGTCTTTCGGGATCAGGTCCGACTTCATGATGATGCGGAAGTCGTCCTTCTTCGCCAGGCCCTTGTTGGCCATGCGCGTGAGATTGGAGTCATCGTCGGAGTTCCACGCGTTGGCGGCGACGTCGACCGTCTTCTGCTGCAGCGCGATGATCGCGTTCTCGTGGCTGCCGGTGTAGGTGACGTGCGCGAAGTAGGAGTCCGGCACGATCTTCAGCTTGTTCAGGAGGAAGCGCGGCACGTTGTTGCCCGAGGTCGAGTTCGGATCGACGAGGCCCAGGTTCTTGCCCTTGAGATCCTCGATCGTCTTGTAGGGGCTGTCGGCGCGCACGTAGAACACCGAATAGTAGCCGATCGTGCCATCGCCGTTGACGCTGGTGCAGAACGGCTCGGTCTTCACGCCGGTGACGATCGCGCGCGCGTAGGAGGCGGGGCCGTAGCTCGCGAGGTGGATCGAGCCGTTGCGCTGGCCTTCGATCACCGCGGCATAGTCGTTGGCGATGCGCAGCGTGACCTTGGTGCCGAGCGTCTTCGACAGATATTCGACGAACGGCGCGTAGCGGTCGGCGACGCCCGATGCATTCTCGGCCGGGATGATACCCATCACCAGCTCGGGATACTTGGCCTGCCAGCCGGCGGCCCAGCCACTACGGGTGACGGCCAGCGAGCTGGCGGCGAGCGCCGTGCCGAGGATCTGTCGACGGTTGAACATGGAGAACTCCTTGTAAGCTTGCGAAACGATGAAGGATCAGGAATTGGCGAGGGCGAGCCCGTCCGGCAGGAAGCTGGGCTTGGCCTCGGGCGCGAGCACTTCGCCCGACTCGAGGCCGTAGAGGTCGCGCGCCACGCGGTCGGTGAGCTCGGCCGGCACGCCGTCGAACACCAGCCGGCCGCCGGCAAGGCCGACCAGCCGGTCGCAGTATTTGCGGGCGAGTTCGAGGCTGTGGAGGTTCACCATCACGGTCATGCCGAGGTGGCGGTTGATGTGCTGGAGCGCGTCCATCACGACCTGCGTGTTGCGCGGATCGAGTGAGGCGATCGGCTCGTCGGCCAGGATGATCTCGGGCTCCTGGACCAGCGCGCGGGCGATCGCGACCCGCTGTTGCTGGCCCCCCGACAGCGTGTCGGCGCGCTGTGCCGCAAGCCGGCCGATGTCGAGGCCTTCCAGCGCTGAAAGACCCAGCGCCTTCTCCTCGTCGGTCCACAGCTTGAACAGCGAGCGACTGAGCGGCGCGTGATAGGCGCGGCCCATCATGACGTTGGTCAGCACGTCGAGACGGCCGGACAGGTTGAACTGCTGGAAAATCATTGCACAGCGCGCCCGCCAGGCCCGCAGGTCGCGGCCCTTCAGCGCCGTCACATTGACGTCGCCGTAGTAGATACTGCCCGAACTCGGATCGTTCAGGCGGTTGATCATGCGCAGCAGGGTCGACTTGCCCGACCCCGACTGGCCGATCACGCCGACCATCTGCCCCGCGGGCACGGTCAGCGAGATTCCATCGACGGCGCGCTTGGCGCCAAAGCTCTTAACGACATTGTCGAGTCGCAACATGAGTGAAGGCGTAGCCGTCGTGCGCTGCAAAAACGCGACGGAAAAATTACGGAATAAAGACGCCCCGGGACAACTGCCCGGTCACCCCACCGCTAGGACAAAGCGTAGAGGCAGACCCCAATCCACAGCAGGACCGTGGCAATCAGCGGCTTGTCGGTCACCGCGACATCGGTCGGCGACTCACCGCCGGACAGCGCCTCGACGACGTACCAGTAGCGGAAAAGGCCAAAAATCACCAAGGGGATGGTGAAGCCCAGCCGGTCGTTGCCCGACGACATCACGAAGAGGCTGTAGAAGATCAGCGCGCCGACCGCCGAGATCTCGGCGTAGCGATCGACCAGCGCCACCGAATAGCGTTGCAGCACTTCGCGGCCGCCGGTGCCAGAGGTCGCCAGCTCCTGACGGCGCTTGATCGACGCGAGGTAGAGCGCGAGGCAGAGCGATGTGATCGCCATCCAGTTCGACAGCGGCACGCCGATCGCCACGGCGCCGGCATAGATGCGCAGCACGAAGCCGATCGCCACAGAGAAAATGTCGAGCACCGGCTGATGCTTCAGCCAGAACGAGTAGGCGTAGTTGAGCACGAGGTAGCAGCCGATCACGGCCATCGTCTTGGGCGACCAGAGCACGCCTGCGATCAGCACCGCATAGAGGATGACGATCAGCGCGATCGCCGTCCGCGGCTTCACCGTCCCCTTGGCGAGAGGCCGGCTCCAGCTCTTCACCGGATGGGCACGGTCGCGCTCGATGTCGCGCAGGTCGTTCAGGATGTAGGTCGCCGAGGAGGCCACGCAAAACAGGGCGAAGGCGATCAGGGCGTGGGTTATCGCCACGGGATCGTTGAACGCGCGGGCAAAGACCAGCGGCGCCAGCACGAAGCCGTTCTTTATCCACTGCTTCGGGCGGGCGAGGCGCAGCAGCTCCGGCAATCGGACATTAAATGGCAGTTTCATTCAGCTATCTCGCTTATACTGCCAAATAATGCGGCTGGCGATCATCTATACGGCCCTCGCGCTTGTCGCGATGGCCACTAACATCGGCTCCCAGGAACTCACTGTCCGTGCCTATCACGGGCCGTTCCAGATCGCGCTGTCGGTCTTCATCGGCACCGGTGTCGGGCTGGTGGTGAAGTACCTGCTCGACAAGGCCTTCATCTTCCGCTTCCGGGCACGCGACAAATTGCACGATGCCCAGACCTTCGGCCTCTACACGATGACCGGCGTGGTCACGACGGCGATCTTCTGGGGCTTCGAGTTCAGCTTCGACCAGATCTTCCAGAGCAAGGACATGCGCTATCTCGGCGGCCTCATCGGTCTGGCGATCGGCTATTGGACCAAGTACCGGCTCGACAAGCGGTATGTCTTCGGCCCCGGACCGAAACAGGGCACGGCATGAGACCGGTCTCGTCATGGGGCCGCCTCTCGGCCGCGCCGCACGACGTAGTCGAGCTGGCCGACCGCGAGCGCATCGGCGACGCGCTGGCCGCGCACCAGCCCGGCGTCGCCTACGGCATGGGCCGCAGCTACGGCGACGAATGCCTCAACCCGAACGGCGTGCTCTGGAACACCGCCGGCCTCGACCGGCTGATCTCCTTCGATCCTGCGACCGGCCGGCTGGTCTGCGAAGCGGGCGTCGTGTTGCGCGACATCCAGCGCCTGATGATCCCCCGCGGCTGGAGCTTGCCGGTCGTGCCGGGCACCCAGATCGTCACGGTGGGCGGCGCGATCGCCAACGACGTCCATGGCAAGAACCACCACGGCGCCGGCACGTTCGGTGACCATGTGCACACGCTGCGCCTGGTGCGCACCGACGGCACGGTGATGGGCTGCGGCCCCGACCATCAACCCGACTGGTTTGCCGCGACCGTGGGCGGTCTTGGCCTCACCGGCGTGATCGCGCAGGCCGAACTGCAGCTCCGCCCATCGCCCGGCCCGTGGCTCGAAGCCGAGACGGTTCCCTACACCGGCCTCGATGCTTTCTTCCGCCTGTCCGACGAGGCGCCTGCCGATTGGGAGCACACAGTCTCGTGGATCGACTGCACCTCGGGCGCCGACGTGCGCGGCCTGTTCCTGCGCGCCAACCCGACCGCTCTCAGCCCCGGCCGGCCGTGGCGCTCGCGCGCGCGCGCGATGCCTGTCGTGCCTCCGATCTCGCTGGTGAACGGCCTGACGCTCCGGTCGCTTAATCGGGCCTACTACGCGCTGGGCACGCGCCATCCCGGCAAGCGCCTCGTGCACTACGAGCCCTTCCTTTATCCGCTCGACGGCATCCAGCACTGGAACAGGCTCTACGGGCCCAAGGGCTTCTATCAATATCAATGCGTCGTCCCTCCGGGCCCCGGCCCGCAGGCGGTGCGCGACATGCTCGAGTCCATCCAGCGCGCGGGCGAAGGCTCGGTGCTGGCCGTGCTCAAGACTTTCGGCGACCGCCCGCCGCCCGGCCTGCTCAGTTTCGTGGCGCCGGGCATCACGCTCGCCCTCGATTTCCAGAATCGCCCGGGAGCGCTGCGCCTGTTCGAGCGGCTCGATGCCATCGTGCGCCAGGCCGGCGGCCGCATTTACCCCGCCAAGGACGCGCGTATGCCGCGGGAGATGTTCGAGGCGGGCTACCCGCGGCTGGGCGAGTTTCTTCCCTTCCGCGATCCGGGCATAAGCTCGGCCATGTCGCGCCGTCTGATGGGAAGCTAAAACAATGAACGCAAAGACCAGGATCGTCGTCATCGGCGCCACGTCGGCGATCGCCGAACACTGCTGCCGCCTGTGGGTCGAGCGCGGACCCGTGGATCTCACCCTGGTCGCACGCGACGCCACCCGGACCGAACGCATCGCGACCGACCTGCGGGTGCGCGGCCCGGCCTCGACGGTGACCGTCATGACGGCCGACTTCGTCGATGCCAAGGACATCGCCCGCGTGGCCAAGGCCACGACCGATGCGGGCGCGGTCGACATCGTGCTGATCGCCCACGGCGCGATGCCGAAACAGGAACTCTGCGCCGACATCGACTTCTGCCGCGAGACGCTCGAGATCAACGCCGTGTCGCCGGCGCTCTTCGCCGAGGCTTTTGCCGGGCACTTCGCCACGGCCAACCACGGCACGATCGCGATCATCGGCTCGGTCGCGGGCGATCGCGGACGCAAGGTCAATTACACCTACGGCGCCTCCAAGGGGCTGATCGAGCGCTACGCCCAGGGTCTCGACCATCGCTTCGCCGGCAGCGGCGTCTCGGTCGTGCTGCTGAAGCCCGGCCCGACCGACACGCCGATGGCGGCCGAGCACAAGGCAAAGGGCCGCAAGCTCGCCTCCGCCGAACAGGTCGCGCGTACGATCGTGCAGGGCATCGACCGCCGCAAATTCGTCGTCTATGCGCCGCCGCTGTGGCAGCTCATCATGTTGATCGTGCGTCACTTGCCGCGCTTCATCTTCAACAGACTGTCGCTCTGAGAGGCAGACCTCATGACCTTCACCAGCGAAAATCTCGGCGGCCACATGGCCGTCGCCGTCGGCGGCATCGACCTCAACCGCTTGCCCGACCCCGCGACGCAGGCCGCCCTGCGCGACCAGCTCAACCACAATCTTGTGCTCTGCATCCGCGGCCAGCAGCTCGCCCCTCCCGCTTTCCGTGACGCCATGGCGCGCTTCGGCACACCGATGCTGCGCAAGCAGCTCGCCAGCACCGAGGAATGCGCCGAGGTGAACATCATCTCGAGCGAGGACCGCGACGTGCTGGGCGATGGCAAGAAGCTGGTCAACGGCGCCTCCTGGCACACCGACGACAGTTTCATGCGCGAACCCTGCTCGCTCACCATGCTCTACGGCGTTGTCGTGCCAAGCCGCGGCGGCGATACGCAGTTCATCAACATGCACGCAGCCTACGACGCACTCTCGCCCGAGATGAAGGCGCGGATCGACGGGCTGCAGGTCGTCCACAAATACCAGTCGAGCCGCCAGACCAACCGCGTTTCCAAGCGGCCCGAGGACGAGATGAAGGCGATGCCGGAAGCAACGCACCCGCTGGTCCGCACGCACCCGGAGACCGGCCGCAAGGCGCTCTATCTCAACGCCAACCGCATGGAGCAGGTCGTCGGGCTGGAGCGCGCCGAGAGCGACAAGTTGCTCGACGAATTGATCGCGCACGCGATCGAGCCGCGCTTCCAGTATCGCCATGTCTGGCGCGAAGGCGACATCGTGATCTGGGACAACCGCGCCACCATGCACAAGGCCAACGCCGACTATCCCGAAGGCGAGCGTCGCCTGATGCACCGCGTGATCGTGGCCGGCGACGCGCCGTACTGAGCGAGGCCGGTTACAAAAAGTAACGCTTTTAAAAAGCGGAATTAAAGGGAAAGACCTCTTTGTGCCGTTGTTTCCTATCGCTAACGTTGTAAGCGACCTCCTCGAGGACCAAGCAGAATGACAATGACCCGCCGCTCCCTGATCGCGGCCGTACCCCTCGTTGCCGCCCTTCCGGCAGCAGCCCAAACGCAAGGAAAAGCCATGACGACCGAGAGCGGCCTGAAAATCATCGACACGACTGTCGGCACCGGTGACAGCCCCAAGACCGGCCAGATCTGTGTCATGCACTACACGGGCTGGCTCTCCGAGGGCGGCGAAAAGGGCAAGAAATTCGACTCTTCCAAGGACCACGGCGCGCCCTTCGAGTTTCCCATCGGCATGAAGCGCGTCATCGGCGGTTGGGACGAAGGCGTGGCCAGCATGAAGGTCGGCGGCAAGCGGACGCTGATCATTCCGCCGGAACTCGGCTACGGCGCACGCGGCGCCGGCGGCGTCATCCCGCCCAACGCCACGCTGATTTTCGACGTCGAGCTGCTGGGCATCAAGTAGCGTCATCGCGCCATTTTAAGCGCGTTGCCGAGAATCCCGACTTTTGGTCGTTACTGACGGGGCATGATTTGATCGCCCCGACTTTCACGCATCCAGCATCAGCCTTCTGGCGCGGCATTTCCACGCCGCGGCAGGAGGACTAACTCTGCCGCCTCCTCGGCGTCCTTGAGGAGGGTCTTGCGCGGCGTGCCCATCTGCGCACGCATCGTCAGACCGCGGGCAAGGTCGATGACCTGGCTCGCGCGCACGGCAGCTGGAAAATCAGACGGGACTTCTCCCGCGTCGATCCCGTCCCGGAAACGGCGTTCCACGAGGGCCGCGCCACCAGCTGCGGCGTCCTTCAGGAACTGCCTGACTTCAGCGTCGTCTACGAGGGGCGCGACGCACACGAGAAGACATCCCGGTGCGCGTCCTCTGTCGGTCGCACTTTCTACGGCGTGCTCCAAGAAGCCGGCGAGCGAGTCGCGAAGAGTCGTCGGCGTGAGGAGCGCCTTTGCAGCACGAGCGCCCTTCGCCTCTGCGTAGGTCCGAAGGACACGCAAGAATAGCGTCCGCTTATCACCGAAGACGGCATACAGGCTCGGCCGCCCCACGCCCATCCCGGCGACGAGATCGTCGATCGTCACTCCGTCGTAGCCCTTCGACCAGAACACCTGGGTCGCTTTTTCCAGCGCGTCCATCTCGTCGAAGCTGCGCGGCCGCCCACGCGCCTTAGGGGTATTCTGAACCATTCAGTTAAAAAATCCTTGAATCACACCTTCCGCCCCTATTATTATACTAAATAGTTCTAAATTAGCAAACCAGCCTTGGCCTCGCAGGGCCTCACGACCCGACCTTCACCCGGAGACGCCCATGGAACATTCGATCGCGCTCGTCACCGGCACCACCTCCGGGCTTGGGCACGCCGCAGCGCGCTTGCTCGCCGCCAAAGGCTGGCACGAGATCATTGTCACAGGCCGCAACCAGGCCCAGCTCCGTGAAACGGCCGCTCAACTCGCGGCTGAGTCCAAGACACAGGTTTTCACGCCACTGGAGCTGGATCTGGACACACCGTCCAGCGTCCAGTCCGCGCTCGCCGAACTGGTCAAGCGAGGTCGGCCGATCGATTTCCTGCTGCTCAATGCCGGGATGGTCCCAGGTAAGAAGCGCGTGCTCACTGCTGCGGGCATCGAGGCTTCTGAGGCCCCGCTAATTGGCCATCATCTACTGACTGTCGGGTTGCTCCGCGCCAACTTGCTGAGTCCCAAAGCGAGGATTGTCATCACCAGCGCGGAACCTGCGCGTGGGGGCGTCCCCATGTTCCAATACACCGACGTGCCCGCCTTCGCGGCCAAATACTTCCGGGACGACCAAACCGCCGCTGTTGAAGCCCTGATTCGCAGCGGGCCGAACGTGAAATACGCGCCCAACAATGCGTATGCCGACGCCAAGCTCATTGTCGCTTGGTGGGCCGCAGCGCTGGCGCCCCGACTACCCTCCGGCATCGCCGTGTACGCAGTCTCGCCCGGTGCATCGAACGCCACCAATGTGGCGCGAAACGCTGGCCCGTTGTTGAAGTATCTGATGATTCCAATCGTGAACCTCATTCCCGGCATGAATCAGACTCCGGAGATCGCGGCCGGTCGGTACCTCCAGGCGTCGGAGTTCGGAACCGACGTCTCAGGGCAATTCTTCGCCTCGGCTAAAGGGAAGTTCTCAGGCCCGATGGAGGTACAGCGCCAGCCACACCTCTACGATCGCGCTAGCCAGGAAGCCGCGTGGCAGGCCGTCGTCAATGTCTCCGGTGTGGACTTAAGTCGTTACTGACTTGGATTTGGGCTTGGGTTTGCGCCTGGTCGCCACCCGTCGGGCGGCGGCGAGCGCGGCGCGGGCCCAGACGACGAGCTCTTCGGGCTCGTCGAGCAGGCGTTCGGGCACTTTCCAGAAGGCGAGGTCGATGGTGCGGCCGCCTTTTGCATACTTGAGGGGCGGCTCGGATTCGGCTTCCTTGAAGATGTCGCGGTTCTGGTCGTCGACGCGGACGTAGAAAGTGTCGTCGGCCACCATGCCGAACATCAGCCCGTTGCTGAACATGCCGGTCTTGCCGAACATGCGCCGCAAGGTGACCCGGCCCAGCGGCGAGAGCTGCTCGCGCAGGAATTCTCCGAAGCCATCGCTCGCGACCAAGCTCAGGCCTCGAGCAGGACGCAGTGCTCGGGCGAGAAGGACAGCGTAACGGCGGCGCCCTCGTCGAGGAGCTGGATCGGCGGACGGCGCACGATCAAGCGGCCGAGCGGGCTTTCGACGACGTACTGCACGAAGTCGCCATGGAACAGGCGCTGGCGCACGGTGCCCGCCACCTGGTTGTCGCCCGGCTGCGCGGCGAGGCCGATGTAGGCGGTGCGCACCGCCACCTCGGTCTCCCGACCATGCGGCGCATGCGGCGCGGTCATGCGCAGCGCCACGCCGCCCTCGGTCTGGAAGGTACCCGGTCCGGTCACCTTGCCTTTGAGGATATTGGCCGAGCCCACGAAATCGGCGACGAAGCGGCTGCGCGGCCTGTTGTAGATCTGCTCGGGCGTTCCGATCTGCTCGATCACGCCCACGTTCATCACGATCACGCGGTCGGAGATGGCGAGCGCCTCCTCCTGATCGTGCGTGACATAGACCGAGGTGATGCCGAGCCTGCGTTGAAGCTCGCGCAGCTCGACGCGCATCTCGGCGCGCAGCTTGGCATCGAGATTGGAAAGAGGCTCGTCGAACAACACGACGGTCGGCGAGAAAGCGATCGCGCGCGCCAACGCGACGCGCTGCTGCTGGCCGCCGGAGAGCTTGGAGGCGCCGCGGTCGGCGAGGTGGCGCATCTGCACCAGGTCGAGTGCCCGCTCGACGTTGGACTTGATCTCGTCCTTGCCCAGTTTCCGCACGCGCAGGCCGTAGGCGACGTTGTCGAACACCGTCATGTGCGGCCACACGGCGTAGGACTGGAACACCATCGACACGCCGCGATCTTCGGTCGCGACGTTGATCCTCGCGGCGCCGTCGAACATCGCTTTGCCGTCGACCCGAATGCTGCCGGACGCCGGCACTTCAAGACCGGCGATGGCGCGCAAGGTCGTGGTCTTGCCGCAGCCCGACGGGCCCAGCAGGGTCAGATGCTCGCCCTGCCCCACGGTGAAACTGACGCCGTTCACGGCCGTCGCGTCGCCATACCGGATGACGAGGTCGGATACTTCGATACGCGTGCTACTCACGAGAGCTCCTTGGTGGCGCCGCGGCTCAGTCTAAAGAGGATTACCAACGCCACGATCACCGTCGCGGTCTGGATCAGCGCCATCGCCGCCGTCAGCTCGGTACCGCTCGAGGCGAAAGCCGCCACGATCGACGGCGCGATCACCTTGGCATTGGGACCCATCAGGAAGACCGACACGCCCAGTTCGCGTACGCAGGCCATGAAGATCAGCAGCCACGCCGCCAGGATCCCGGGCCGCAGCAGCGGCAGGGTCACGGTGCGCATCTGGTAGAGCCAGCCTGCGCCGCAAACGCGCGCGCACTCCTCGAGGCTCCTGTCGATCTGCAGCACCACGCCCGCCAAGGTGCGTACGCCGAGCGGCAGCATGACCGTGAGATAGGCGATCGCCAGCAGCCACAAGGTGCCGTAGATCGGGATCGGGATGTTGAGCCACGCCCACAGCAGCGCCAGACCAAAGACCAGGCGCGGCACGGCCTGCGGGAACATCACGAGATATTCGATGGCGCCGCGTCCGACGATCTTCGATCGGTAGATGATCCAGACCACGAAGGCCATCAGCACGACACCCACGGTGGCCACGCCAAAGCCCAGCGACAGGCTGTTCACCAGCGCGATGCGCACAGGGCCGAGCGACAAGGCGGTCTGGTAGTTCGCCAGGGTGAACTCGGCCTGACTGAGGATCACCGTCGCGAAGCGCTCGAGCGAGGTGAAGATCAGGGCGGCGAGCGGCAGCACCACGGCCACCGCGACGTAGAGCAGGCAGACGCCGCAGAACACCCAGGCGAGCCGTCCCATGTCCATCGGGCGTGGCCGGAAGGCCTTGCCGGTGATCGTGGTGAAGCTGCCCTTGTTGATCCGCCAGCGATAGAAAGTGAGCGTGCCGAACATCACGACAAACAGCGCAAGGCCCATCGCCGAGGCGCGGCCGTAGTCCGGCGGATAAGACAGCGTCGAATCCCAGATCGCGGTGGTGATCACGTAGATGCGGGCGGGAATGCCGATCACGAGGGCGGCGGCAAACGAGCCCAGCATCTCGGCGAACACGAACAAGGTGGCGCCCAGCACGCCCGGCATCACCAGGGGAAGCGTGACGGTCAGCATGGTGCGCAGCTTGGAGGCGCCCATGACGCGGGCGGATTCTTCCAACGACGGATCCATCGACTTCATCGACGCCGAGATCATGACGAAGGCGACCGTGCCCTCGAACAGCGCCATGATCCAGGCGATGCCGAAGTGGCTGTAGATGTCGACCAGGTCGCCGCTTTGACCGGCTGCCTTCCAGAGCTGGTTGACGAAACCGCTCTTGGGGCCGGCGATGATGCTCCACGCCAGCGCGCCGACCAGCGGCGTCATGTAGTACGGCAGCTCCATCAGCCGCTCGAGCTTCTCGCGGCCGGGCACGTTGGTGCGCGTCAGGATCCAGGCCAGCGTGAAGCCGATCAGGATCGCCATCACGGTGGCCATCAAGGCGATCACCACGGTGTTGACGAGGACGTTGAAGTCCTCGTCGAACATCGCGATGTAGTTCTTGATGCCATATTCCTGCGGCGGGAACGCCATCGGGTCGCCGATGTTGAGCGACTCCTCGACCAGGAAGATCATCGGCAGGACGACGAGAAACGCCACCAGCAGCATCACCGCGACCGACACGATGGTCTGCCAGTTGAGCTTGGGTTTCATGAGAAAGACATCCATAGACCGTCATGTCTTCCGGACCGCGCGCATCCTGCGCGCTCATGACC
>CAIKZO010000071.1 GCA_903832005.1 Enhydrobacter aerosaccus
CGCTCCTGGCCAGCTACGCCGCGGCGTGCCCGGAGGTCGATATCGCGCTCCGCCCGGGCACCACCGCGGAATTGATCGACGCGGTACTGGAACGGAAACTGGAAGGCGCCTTCGTCTGCGGCCCCGTCGCCCACCCCTCGCTGACGGAACGCCCGATGTTCGACGAGGAACTCGCGATCCTCGCCGCCCCCGGCATTGCGTCCATCGAGGCCGCGACCCAAGGCGGCATCGCCCGCATCGTCGTGCTGCGCGTCGGCTGTTCGTATCGCCAGCGGTTGGAAGGGCTGCTGGCCCGGCGCGGCATCGCGGTGCCTCGGGTGATGGAGTTCGGCACGCTGGAGGCCATCTTCGGCTGCGTCGCCGCCGGCCTGGGGATTTCGTTGCTGCCGCGCGCGCTGATCGGCCCGGTGTGGGAGGCCGGCCGAGTCAGCCTGCACACGCTGCCGCCCGAGGAATCGCAAGTCGCAACAGTCTTCATCCACCGGCGGGAGGCGTATTTGTCCAGCGCGCTACGGGCGTTTCTGGCGCATGTCAGCGCAGCTCCTTCATAGCCGCCCGCACGAAACTCGCATCCACCAGCGCGTTGTAAGGCACCGGCTTGTAAACATTCGCCGGCAGAACGGTTTTCTCGAACGCCAACTCGCGAACGAAATCGGATTCCGGAATATCGGGATCGGTCGGAATATACGGCAAATACGAACGCCACGCCTCGGCGAAGGTTTCGTCGTCCAACTCCTTCATCGACGGCCGAGCATCGCGGGCCGCTCGGTTCGGGTCTTTACCGATCAATATTTCCGCACGGGCAACGGCGCGGGCGACGCCGCGAACGACCTCCGGGTGGGCTTTGTTGTAAGAGGCGAGGCCGTACAGCACGCCATACGTAATGTTTTCCATATCCGCCATTTCGCCGGGACGCGCGAGGTCCATGGCGATCCCTTCCCGCTTCAACACAATCTCCGCCCCCGGAATGCACGCGCACCCATCCACCTGCTCGGCCCGGAATCCCGCGATCGACGTTGCGATGCCGCCCAACGGAACGATTTGCAGATCGCGGTCGGGCGATAGGCCGTTGGTGATGGCAAGATAACGGATCACCAGATCGGAACTCGCGCCCGGCGTGGTGATCGCCATGCGCAGGCCCTTCATGCGGGCGACACGGTCTTTCAACGACATCTCCAGCGTGATGCCGCGCTCTTTGGCGACGGTTTTACGGATCACCAACGAATTGAAGAAGCCGGACAATTTGGCTAGCACCCGCACATCGTCGAGGTCTTTGCGGTGCGCCATGATCCCATCCAGCAGGACCGAAGCGCTGAACTGCCCGCCGCCGCCCAGCAGCGCGGTCATGGCTTTTGGGCCTCCGCCGGTGAGGACGACGTCGACCAGGAGGCCCTCGTCGGCGAAGTAGCCCTCGGCCCGCGCGACCGCGAGGGGGACGAAATTGAAGCCGAAGCTGCTTTGGACAAAGGTGATCTTGGTGGGTTCGGCGGCGCCGGCCGGAAGCGCGGCGAGCAGGAGCAGGGCGAGCAGGAGGCGGCGCATTCTTGGGTTTCCTCGGGTTGTTGGGTGCGAGGTTAGCACGAGGCCACCGAATGGCGAGTCGTTGACGGATTTGCGCCATTGGCGTATTTCCATGCTATGAAGATCGTTCGGACGGGGCGATACACCAAGGACCTCAAGCGGCTGGGCGCGACCGAAGCGGAGAGCGCCGCGCTTGAGGCCCTGATTGCGGGCAATCCGCTGGCTGGGGTCGTGATCCCTGGCCTGGGCGGCGTCCGTAAGCTGCGCTTTGGCTATGGCGGCCGTGGCAAACGGGGAGGCGGACGGGCAATTTATTTCCTGATGCTGGCAGACGATGTCGCCGTCATGTTGTTCGCCTACGGCAAATCCACGCAGGAAGACCTGACCCAGGAGCAGAAGCGCGTTGCTCTCGCAACCGTAAAGGAGATGACCGATGACCAAAACTGAGGACGCGCCAACGTTTGGCGACGCTTTGCTGGAAGGCCTGCGCGAAGCCGCAGCCTGGAAACGCGGTGAATTGGTCTTGGAAACGGTCGAGGTCAATCCGATGCCGCCCGAACGCATCCGATCCATCCGGCGTGGGGTCTCCAAATCCGCTCGAGATTTCGAGCAACGGTTCGGCATTCCCGCCGCGACGCTCAGCAATTGGGAGCAAGGACGCCGAACGCCCGACCCTGCCGCGCAGGTGCTGTTGCGTGTGATAGAACAGGACCCCGAAGCGGTTTTGCGGGTTATGAATCGACGCTAACGGGGCTAGCCAGCCCCGCGCCCTCGGGAATGTAGCGGGTCGGAGAGTGACTAACATTTTAGGCTCACCGGTAGGATCTTCGGACCACCGCCCGGTCTGATTTCAAAGTCGATAAATTCGCCCCATTATGGTTGAGGTCCCGATATTCTAAAAATATATAAAAGCAGATGAGCTGCAACGTCAAAGATCGTGAACACCCCCAGCATCATAAGCAGGATGACCCCTACCCGTATTTGACCCGAGAATACCTGAACCGGTGCCATTGCCACTTTTTTACATTCTCCTCGAGGAGTACGGATTCGAAGCGTTTCCGGCATCGGCCCAATGGAATGCAGCATCTCCAACGTGGTAAATTCTTTGCGTCCCAGATTTTCTATCTTGACGACAAATCTTCCCTCGGGATTAGTGGCAGTCTAATAATGTAGTTGTGGCCATAGGCTCAGATTCTCGGGACGGAAATTAAGAATCACCTCAATATCATGGGCGGGACTGAAACCCTCATGACTCCCCTCATCTTTACACAATCCCGAAAGTCTCCGTGAACACCGGCACTTCTGCGAGCATGGCGGCGAATTTCTCGATCAGCGGCAGCAACCGCGCCTCGGGCATGTTAGGGATCAACTCGTAGAGCATGCTCC
>CAIKZO010000072.1 GCA_903832005.1 Enhydrobacter aerosaccus
ACGCTCCGGTCAGCCCACGGGCTGGCCAAAGCGGCCGGACTGTGACTCACGGACTGGTATCGCTGCAGGGGGCAGGCCACTCGGCGCCGGCGAAGGCGCGCTGTTCACCGGATCGGTCGGCTGGATCCTGGCGCACACGGCGCAGGCGCAGCGCGGCAAGGTCGCCGGGCAGTTCGGCCTGTCGATGTGGATGGGCATGGCGTCCGGGCCGATCCTCGGCACCGCGATATTGTCGCTCGGCCCCTATCGCGACGTGTGGATCGCGGCCAGCGTGCTGCCGACGCTCGCGTGGGCGCTGGTCGCGGCGACGCGGCCCGAGCTGCGCATTGCTGTCGCCGGCACACATCTGCGCCGCGCGCTGGTGCCCCGGGCGGCGTGGGTGCCCGGCGCGTCGGGCGTCTTCTCGAGCATCGGCTACGGAATCATCGCGGCGTTCCTGGTGCCGCGCTTCGCGGCGCTGGGATTTTCCGGCCAGAACTTTGCGCTCAGCGTCTTTGGCGTTGCGTTCATGGTCACGCGCTTTTTCGGCAGCGGCTACGCCTATCGCTTCGGCGGGCGGCGGGTGCTGCTGTCGGCCTTCCTGATCGAGGCGGCGGGCCTCGCCGGCCTGTTCCTCACCGACATCCAGTGGCTCGCCTTCCTCTCGACCGCCGTGGCCGGCGCCGGGCTGTCGCTGCTGATCCCGAGCGTCACGAGCTTGGTGACGGAAGCGGCCAACCCGCACGAACGCACCGCGGCGCTGGGCGCGGTGACGTCGGCGTGGGACCTGGGCGTCGCCATCGGCGGTCCCTTGGGAGGAGTCTTTGCTGGCGCCACGAACGCCGGGCCGTTTGCGCTGGGCGCCGTGGCCGCCGTGATCGCGATCGCGCCGCTGGCTCTGAGGCCCGCCAGAGAGAAAAGGTTGCATCCGTGAGCTGTACAGACGGCGGAACATCGCAGGCGCCCTGACGTTCCTTGTCCTCACAGCCAGGAGGTCGCCATGAGCAAGATCGACAAGGAAAAGGCCCAGACGAATCCGGCCAGCGTCTTCAACAAGCCCGAAGACATCGTGAAGAATCGCGAGCTGACGGCGCGCGAGAAGAAGAAGGCGCTGGAGGAATGGGAGCTCGACACGCGCCTCACCGCCGTCGCGGCCGAGGAAGGCATGACCAAGGACGACGACAAGGCGGTCGACGACAACAAGAAGAACCCGCTGCCCGAGATCAAGAAGGCGCAGAAGGACATGGGTGTCGATTCGGAGAAGCAGGACGGTTCGCCCACCAAGTTCTGAGGTCCGATCCTCTCTCCCGTTCGAGGGAGAGAGGATCGGCGATCTCAGTGAATACCTGCGCCGCCCAAAGCGCCGAGCAGCCACAGCACCAGAATGACGACCAGCACAAGGCCGAGCACGCCGCCCAGGCCGGCGCCGCCGTAACGGCCGTGCGCGTAATATCCGCCGCCGCCACCCAGCAGCACGATAAGAATGACGATGATCAGGATCGTGCTCATGGGAACCTCGCAGTAAAGCAGCGGGATGCAGCTTGGTGCACTCAACGTGAGGGCTTCGCCACGGTTCCGCCTTCCTCGACAGGCCGGCGCGTGGCACCATCGCTGTGTTGGGAGATCGACATGCAGCGCAGGGCTTTCTTCGTCTTTTCGATCGGTATGTTGGCGAGTTCGGCTGCGTCCGCCGGCCCGCTCGAGGACGGAGTCGCGGCCTACAGGAAGCGTGATTGGGACAAGGCGCTGAAGCTGTTGCAGCCGCTCGCCGAGCAGGGCGATCCGGTGGCGCAGGAGACACTCGGTCGCCTCTACGAACGCGGCAAGGCGGTGACGCGCGACTATCGCGAGGCGCTCGCCTGGCATCTCAAGGCCGCCGAGCAGGGCAACGCATTGGCCCAGGGTCACGTGGGCCT
>CAIKZO010000073.1 GCA_903832005.1 Enhydrobacter aerosaccus
AATTCCCGTTTATTAAACGGGACTGGTCGCGGATCGGTCCTTTTCAAATCTGTCGAACCTTGGGCTGCGTACCAGAATAGGGGCTTTCATCTTGTCGACTGTGAATCAATTTGGCCGGCGGTGCGTGGCGCGTGAACGGCTCTTCGGTAGCTCCGGCGTCGGCTTGTTGGTAGCGTGATTTCCATGACCGGAACACGAGATGGCGCCATCGAGCGCGTAGAGAAGTATTTCGACAATGGCGGCTTCCTGGCGGACCTGCGCCGCCGAGTCGCCATTCCCACCACCAGCCAGGAAGAGGGCTCGATGCCCGCCCTGCAGCAGTACGTCTCGGGCGAGATGACAGAGTCGCTGCAAAAGCTGGGCTATGAATGCACGGTGCTGCCGAACCCGCGCGCCGAGTACGGCCCGTTCCTGATCGCGCGCCGGGTCGAGGATCCCGCCAAGCCGACCGTGCTGACCTACGGTCACGGCGACGTGATCCGCGGCCAGGAGGATCAGTGGCGCGAAGGCCTGTCGCCGTGGAACATCGTGATCGAGGGCGACCGCATGTACGGTCGCGGCACAGCCGACAACAAGGGCCAGCACACGATCAACATCGCGGCCCTTGCCTGCGTGATCGAGGAGCGCGGCGCGCTCGGCTTCAATTCGACGATCCTGATCGAGACCGGTGAAGAGACAGGCTCCCCCGGTCTCGGGGACTTCTGCAAGGCCAACAAGGACGCGTTGAAGGCCGATGCGCTGATCGGCTCGGACGGACCGCGGCTGGACCATCGCCGGCCGACGATCTTTGGCGGCACGCGCGGCACGCTGAATTTCAACCTGAAGCTCACGATGCGCGAGGGCGGCCATCACTCGGGCAACTGGGGTGGGCTGCTGGCCAATCCCGGCATCATCATGGCGCATGCGTTGGCCACCATCACCGACGAGCGCGGCCAGATCAAAGTGCCGGAGTGGCGTCCCACGACGCTCACCAACTCGATCCGCGCGGCGCTGGCCGATGCCGTGGTCGATGCAGGTGAGGGTGCGCCCGAGATCAACGAGGACTGGGGCGAGAAGAACCTGACGCCGGTCGAGCGCGTGTTCGGCTGGAACTCATTTGAAGTTCTGGCATTCAAAACAGGCAATCCCGATCGTCCGGTGAATGCGATCCCGCCCAGCGCGATCGCCTACTGCCAGCTGCGCTTTGTCGTCGGTACGGACCCGCACGACATCATTCCGGCGCTTCGTCGGCATCTGGAGAAGCATGGCTTCGGCCAGATCGAGGTCGAGCAGGCACGCGACGTGATCATGAGTGCCACGCGTCTCGATCCGGAGAATCCCTGGGCCAAGTTCGCCTCGGCCTCGATCGAGAAGACGGCGGGGCAGAAGCCCAACATGCTGCCGAACCTGGGCGGTTCGCTGCCGAACGAGGTGTTCACCGACATCCTGGGCCTGCCCACGGTATGGGTGCCGCACTCCTACGCTGCCTGCTCGCAGCATGCGCCGAACGAGCATCTTCTTGCACCGGTCGCGCGCGACGGCCTGCGGTTGATGACCGGCCTGTTCTGGGATCTGGGCACGCACGGTCGACCGTCCTGACCATTCCCGCGCGATGCTGACCGCCGACGAGGCCGCCGACCTCATCCAGGCGATTGCGACCCGTCAGGATCGCGCGGCGTTCGCGGCGCTGTTCCGTCATTACGGTCCACGCATCAAGGCCTTCCTGATGAGGGGTGGTTCCGATTCGGAAACCGCCCAGGAAGTGGCGCAGGAAGCCATGATCATGGTCTGGCGCAAGGCCGCCAGCTTCGATCGGACGCGCGCCGCTGCCGCGACTTGGATTTATACGATTGCGCGCAACAAACGGATCGATCACTTACGCAGGACTGGACGACCTCCGATTGAGGCAGAAGATTGGCTTACAATCTTTGCCCCAGAAGAAGAGGACGCGGACAAATCCGTTCTCGCGGGCCAGACGTATACAAGGATGAAAGAGCTGATGGACGACTTGTCCGCCGATCAGCTCGTTGTGATCCGTAAAGCCTTCTTCGAGGACAAAACCCACACGGCCATTGCTGAAGAGCTTGGGCTGCCATTGGGCACTGTGAAATCACGCATCCGTCTCGCCCTTGGGCGTTTGCGCGATGCGCTGGAAAGAGAAAAGGACGAATGAACCGCCATCAGGCCCCTGAAGAGTTGCTGCTGGACTTCGCCGCAGGCGCGCTGCCCCCTGGGCCGTCGCTGCTGCTGTCGCTCCATGTCGCGCTCGATCCGGTGGCGCGGCGGACCGTGCAGGATTTCCAGGCGATTGGCGGCGCGTTGCTCGAGAGTGCGCAAATTTCATCTGATGATGAAATTTCACTGGAAGTTGCGCTTTCGAAGCTCGATGAGATTCCCGTCGAGTCGCCTCCTGCGACAGTTCAACCGATCCCCGGTTTCGAGTGGGCCCCCGCGACGCTCGTGCCGTACCTCGGCCGCACGCCGCGTTGGCGCAAGGCGCTGGGTGGGTTCGAGAACATACCGATCCGGATTCCGGGCGACCGGCATCGCATCGAAGTGTTGCGCCTGATGCCGGGCGTCGGCCTGCCGCAGCATCATCACACGGGTTCCGAATACACGATCGTCATGCAAGGTGGCTTCACTGACGTCACCGGCAACTACGGCGTCGGGGATTTCGCCATGGGCCCGGGGCCGACGGACCACGAGCCGATCGCCGATCCGGGGGAGCCCTGCATCGCGATGATCGTGCTCGAGCAGCCGATCGTGCTGACCAACCGCTGGGCGCCCTTGCTCAATCCGCTGCTCAGGCGCGGCTGGCTGTAGTCGGTCGCTGCCGGTAGTCTCGGTCCCCTGGAAAGGGGACCACCATGCCGCGCCTGCCGTATTACGAAGTCGAGAACGCCTCGGGCAAACACGCCGAGTTCCTCGACAAGATAAAGCCACACCTCAACATCTACCGCATGCTGGCCAACTCCGAGGCAGGCCTGAAGGGCTTCATCCGGATGGGCAATGCGCTGCTTTACAAGTGTGAGCTCGATCCCGTGCTGCGCGAATTGGCGATCATCCGGGTCGGCCGCCTCAGCCGTGCTGCATACGAGGTATTCCAACATGAGCGGATCGGCCGCGAGGCAGGCGTCACCGACGACAAGATCGCGGCGCTGCGCGATGCCACCATCGAGGCGCCGGCCTTCAACGACAACGAGAAGGCGGTGCTGCGCTTCGCCGACGACGTGGTGCGCAACGTCAAGGCCTCGGACAAGACCCTGAAGGCCGTGCAGGCCTTCCTGTCGCCCGGTGCCGTGGTCGAGCTCACCTTGACCGTGGGCTACTACATGATGGTCTGCCGCTTCCTCGAGACGACCGGCGTCGAGGGCGAGGAAGGCCAGGCGGAGTGGCTGAAGACGGCCAAGCTCTAGGAGTTACGTGATGGCGTACCGCGTCCTGCTCGCGCAGTTCATGCACGAGACCAATACCTTCTCCAAGTTGCCGACCACGCTCGACGACTATCGTCGCCGCTTCCTGGTGCAGGGCGAGGCCATCCTGCCCGCGTTCAAAGGCACCAAGAACGAGATGGGCGGCTACATCGAGTCTGCCGCCAAGTATGGCTGGGAGGCGGTCTACGCAGTGGCCGCCAATGCCACGCCCTCCGGCACGCTGACGAAGGAAACGTGGGAGACGATCCGCGATATCGTCCTCGACACGGCGAAGAAGGCAGGCAAGCTCGACGGTATCTGCCTCTCGCTGCATGGCGCGATGGTGACCGAGACGGAGGACGATGCCGAAGGCGCGCTGCTCGAAGCATTGCGCAAGATCGTGGGGCTCGACGTGCCGATCGCCGCCACGCTCGATCTGCATGCCAATGCGACCATCAAGATGGCGAGCAATGCCAACGCGCTGGTGAGCTTCCGAACCTATCCGCATGTCGACGGCTATGAGCGCTCTATCCAGGCCGCGGCACTCGTCCAGGAGGCGATGGAGGGCAAGAAGAAGCCGCGCTGCCTGCTGGTGCAGCCGGCGATGCTGGAAGGTGCCGATCATGGCCGCACCACACAGCCCGGCCAGATGCGTGACCTGCTGGCCAAGGCCGATGCCTACGAGAAGGAGCCGGGCATCAACGTCGTGTCGATCCAGGTGGGCTTCACCTGGTCGGACATTCCCTACACCGGCCCTTCGATCGCGGTGAGCCACGAGCCGGACGCGGAGCCGCGGGCCAGGGAGATTGCGCAGACGCTGATCGATGACATCTGGCGCCGGCGCGATGAGACGCTCAAGACGGGCTACAGCCCGATCGCCGACGGCATTGCCGCCGCCAAGGCAGGTGCGGGCAAGAAGGGCCCGCTGGTGATCGCCGACGGGACCGACAATCCGGGCGGTGGTGGCTACAACGACACGACGCCGGTGCTGCAGGCGCTGCTCGACGCGGGCATCGAGAACGTGGCCTACGGCACGATCTTCGATCCCAAGGCGGTGCAGCAGGCGATCAAGGCCGGCGTCGGCGCTACCATCGATGTCGAGCTGGGCGGCCACACCGACGAATCGATGGGCAAGCCGGTCAAGGCCAAGGCCGTCGTGAAGATGCTGTCGGACGGCAGCTTCCGGAACGACGGGCCGATGAACGCCGGCGTCGAGACCCAGATGGGCCCGACGGCGGTGTTGCGCATCGGCGCGATCGACGTGATCACCATCTCGAGCCGCGTGCAGACGATCGACCTGCAGGTGTTCCTGAGCCAGGGCATCGACCCCACGACCAAGAGCGTGCTGGTGGTGAAGAGCGTGCAGCATTTCCGCGCCGCCTACGGGCCGATCGCGCGCGAGATCGTACTGGTCGATTCGGGCGGCATTTGCTCGCCCGACATCTCGCGGCTTAAGTTCAAGAAGCTGCGCCGGCCGATTTGGCCGCTCGACGGCATCAACGATCCCTATGCAGGAGGGCAACGCCCATGAGCCTGTTCGACGTCAAAGGTCCGCTGAAAGATGCGGCGTTCGGAGCCACGGTCTCGTTGAAGAGCGGACGCGGTGCGCAGGCGCTCGATGCGGCGATGGCCGCGGAGCCCCTGTCGTTGCCGAAGATCCTGTCGGACAACGGTGGGCTGCTGCTGGTGCAGGGGCTGAACGAAATCAACGACGATCCGGCGCTGCTGGTGCGCCTCAGCCGCGTCTTCGGCCCGGAGGTCGAGGACTATCGCCACACGCTCACCAACTTGAGTTCCGTGCACACCCAGGTGCCGGAGATCCTGCTGGTCTCGAACATGGTGCCGGTCAGCAAGATGCCGCCGCCGCGGCCCGAGCCGCCGATCGCGGCCGACGGCAAGCTGCCGGTGCAGTATCCGCACCGCGTCGGCTGGCACACCGATCAGAGCTATCGCCGCCCACCGCCCGACATCTCGCTGTTCTATGCCGCGACGCCGGTGGCCAGCGACCAGGGCCAGACGCTATTTGCTAACGGCACGCTCGCCTATGAGGCACTACCGTCGGCGCTCAGGGCCAAGGTGGAGAAGCTCGACGGGCTGCATGCTCAACCCGGCACAGGCCGGTCGCGCCGCGCAGCCGTCGCGGGTGAGACGCCGCGTGCGTTCAAGCCGCACGAGCGCTCGCAGCGTCAGCCCGTCGTGCGGACGCATCCCGTCACCGGCAAGCGCTCGCTCTATATCTGCGAAGGCGGCCAGATGGATTGGTTCGACGGGCCGTTCGTCGGCATGGAAAAGGGACCGCATGGCGACGGCGCCAGGCTGCTCGACGAGCTGATGTCGCACATGACGCAACGCCGGTTCGTCTATGCCCACGAGTGGCAACAGGGCGACATGCTGATCTGGGACAATCGCTGCCTCGTCCATGCCGCGACCTGGTACGAATCCGGCGAGCAGCGGATGATGTGGCGCACGACGGTGCACGGAAATCCCGGCGCCGCTTATGCGGGCGAAGCCAAGAGCTGGATCCCCGTCGCCGCCGAATAGCGCGGATTACGAGGCGGGCTTGGCGATCGGCAGGCAGTTGTAGAGGCTGACCGAGATCGTTTCGGCGTTCTCCTGCTTGAAGGGAACGTTGGGGCGATAGTTGATCGGGCAGACCGTGAACATCATGTCGGTCGGATGGGCGGGATCGATCGGGCCCGATTCGAACGAGCCGCCCGGCATCACGTTCTTTTCGGTGAGCTTGCCGTCGTAGAGCGTCATGAACTGGATCGCGACGGCGGTGTCGCAGCTGTTGATCGTGATGTATTGGCCGTCGACACCGGACCAGCGCACGCAGGCTTCCATGTGAGCGCGCGACTCGCGATCCTGCGCCGCCGCCAGCAGCGGTGAGAGGACCAGCGCGGCGGCCGCCAGCCAGCGCCGCATTATTTCTTCTGTCGGAAGAACGTCGTCAGCACGAAGCGCCGGCCGCGCGTCACCGGCAGTGCCTCGTGCAGCACCGAGCAGGAGAAAACCGCGGCGGCGCCGGCGGGCGGGCTCACCTTGATGCCGGCATATTCCGGGAAGATCAGCTCGCCGCCCTCGAAGTCGTCGTTGAGGTTGAGCGAGACCGCGAAGGCCCGGTCGGCGGTGGTCGGCGCGCCGTTGTCGCGATGGGCGCCGAAGAAGTGCTTCTTGTCGGCGTCGTAGGACAGCACGACATGGGCGTCGAAGGTGAATTGGCGATCGAAGGCGAAGACCTTCGTGAGTTCCGGTGCGATGCGGTAGGCGAGACGGTCGGAGATCGCCTTCTGCATCATCGGCTCGTTCACCATATAGTCTTCGGTGCGCTTGAGCTCGGCCACACCGACATTGCCGTAGCGGCTCGAGACGCCACTGTCCTGATGATCGCCCTTGTGCCAGAGCCGCATCACCTGTGCACAGAAGTCAGGCTCGAAGACGCGCGGCAGCACGAGCACGGGCGCCATCGGCGTCGCGATCACCTGGCCCGCGCCGCCATTGCTGCGCACGGCGTCGGCCGCGGCACCGATTCCCTCGGCGGCGGCAACAAGCGGGCGCGTGTCGAAGGTCGTGGCCACGCGCTGGTTGGGATCGAGCAGGATCACCCGGCTGCGCATGGCACTCTGGCCGAAGCCGATGCCGCCCTGGGTGAGCAGGGCGGGCAGGAACTTGCGCTCGGCATCGCAGAGCAGGAGCGGGCCGTCGCTGCCGGCAAGCTTCGTCCACGGCGCGGCAGCAGCCGCGACCGGTGTGCCGCAGACCACGATCGGCACGACAGCGGCGGTTTTGCACGCTGCAAGCAGGGCCGTGAGCGGCTCGGCATCCACGGTCTTGAGGTCGTCGACGGCGATCAACGCGACCGGCTGGCCGGTGAACGACCAGATGAACTTGCGCAATTTGCCGTCGAGGCCGGGCAGGAAGAAGTCGGGGAGGCGGTCGCCGGGACGGAGCAACAAGGCGTTGGTCATGCGGTCCGGGCCCTGGGATTCTCTGGGGGCAATGGTGGGCGCGGTAGGGATTGAACCTACGACCCCACCCGTGTGAAGGGTGTGCTCTCCCGCTGAGCTACGCGCCCGGAAGGCGCGCGTATACGGCCTCGTAGCCGATTCGTCAAATGGCGTATTGTTCCTGCCCGGCAGCGCGCAGAAGGCGGTGCGCCGCGCCGCGCGCCTTCTTCCCCAACTGCCGGCGGAGCAGGAAGGCCTTGCGCCCGTTATCGGACAGCGCCGCCCACCGGCGGGCTGCTTCCGGCGCGACTTCGTAGAGCAGGTGTTCCCAGCGCTGAGCCAATTGGTCGATTGAAACCTCGTGAACCCGCTTGCGGCCGTTCTCGACCATCTGCCGCCGCAAGGCGGAAGAGCCCGCCAGCCGGTCGATGGCGGCGCAGGCCTCGGCGTAGGAATTGATCTCGATGTAGTCGAGGGCGCTCTTCCGCTGCTCGCGAAAGGCGAACTCGCGCCCCAGAATTGCCGGCACGCCCGCGATCCAAGCGTTGAAGAGTTTCGACGCGGGTTTGCGGATAAATCCCGCGCGCCGGAAGCTGCGCACGGCGATCACGCAATCCGTCTTGCTGTAGTCGGCATTGCCCGTCGAACTCGCGTTCTTGAAAATCCACTCGATATTGCGGCTGGCAAGAAAGTCGGCCCATTGCTCGTCCCTCAGCTCGGGGGACAAATGCGGATCGTCGCCAAAGTAGGAGACCGAGGCAAACATCTCGCCGCGGGCTGGGTCTCGTGCCATCAACCCGGCCTGTGGCCAAAGGGGAATGAAATAGCTGCCGGCCAGGAGCCTTTCCTGGATCTTGTTCTGCGTGACGCGCAGCTGCGTGAAGACGTCCGGCGCCTCGTCGGCGTTGATGCTTATGATCAGCTGCCGTGGGTTGGGAACGAACGTGACCGGCACGTCGCCGCTGCAGATGACGATGATGCCCGAATCGACGAGCCGATTGGTCAACTCGACGTTGCAGCCTCGCGTGCGCAACCTGAGATAAGTTTGCAGTATCCAGCAGAAGGCCGCGTTGCCGAAATACAGGTGATCGGCACTGCTCGGATCGAGCAGGGCGTCGGCGGGCGGCCAGCTGGGAGGACGAAGGTAGAAATAGATCGGCTCTTTTTTCATGCTCACCGAGAATACTCATTCGCTCCGGGATCGACCACAGGCGGCTTGCGATTCCAGTCGACCGGTGTGCGTCAGGCGGCAAGACCGGCGAGCGCGTCAGGCAGGTCGCCGAAGTGCCGGATAACAGCCTCGGCGCCGAGTTCGCTGGCGGGCTTCACCGTATAGCCCCAGCTCACCAGGACGGCGGGGAGCCCTGCGGCGTGGGCGGCTTCGACGTCGTGGATCGAATCGCCGATCATCACGGCCCGCTTGGGATCGCCAGCCATGCGTTCGACCAGCATCAGGATATGGCGCGGGTCGGGCTTGCGGACGGGAAAGGTGTCGGCGCCGGCCACGTCGGCGATCGGCGGCATCAGCTTGAGATGTTCCAGGATCATGCGCGACGGCTTCTCGAACTTGTTGGTGCAGACGCCTTGCTTGAGTCCCAGGCGGGCAAAGCCCGCGACCACATCGGCCACGCCGGCGAAGGCCACGGTATGGCTGATCGGATCGGCTTCGTAGTAACGCACGAACTCGCGGGTGACCGCCGACAGCGCCTCGTCGTCCAGGGGCTTGCCGTACTTGGCGAAGGCCTTGCCCATGGTGACCTTGCTGCCCTGGCCCATAAAGAAGCGGACATCGTCCTCGGTGACGGCCGGCAGGCCGTGGTCGGTCAGCACGTTGCTGACGGCGACCTGCATGTCTTTGGCGCTGTCGATCAGGGTGCCGTCGAGATCGTAGATCACGGTCGGGAAGCGGGCGGCGATAAGGCTATGGGCGTCGGAATTCATGAACGTTCCTTAGCACATCCGCCTTGCAGGACCGCGAGCCTCATGGCATCGGATCGGGCATGAAATCGCCAATTGCGGTCGTGGTGCTGGCGGCGGGAGCCGGCACGCGCATGAAATCAGCCCTCCCCAAGGTCCTGCACCCGTTGGCCGGCTGGCCGATGGTCCGGCATGTGCTGGAGAACGTCGCGCGGCTGCGGCCGACCCGGATCGTGGGCGTCGTGGCGCCCGGGGCCAAATCCGTGGCTGCGGCATTCGCGCCCCATCCGACAGTTGTTCAGAGCAAGCCGCTCGGCACCGGCCACGCCACCAAGGCAGCGTTGGGCGCTCTCGAGGGCCATCGCGGCCCGGTGTTGGTGGTGTTTGGCGATGCGCCGCTGGTGACGACGGAGTCGATGCGCCGGCTGCTCACGGCCTGCGCGCGCGCCAAGGCCGCGGTCGGTGTGCTGGGCTTCCGAGCGGCCGATCCGACGCCCTACGGCCGGCTGATCATGAAGGGCGGCGAGCTGGAGCGGATCGTCGAGAGCAAGGACACGGTCGGTGCCGAGCGCGACGTCGATTTCTGCAATTCCGGCGTCATGTGCCTCGATGGCCGCCTGCTGGCGAAACTGCTGGGCGGCATCGGCAACAAGAACGTGAAGCGCGAATATTATCTCGTCGACGCAGTCGCCGTGGCCCGGAGCCTCGGCCATCGCGCCATCGCCGTCGAAGGCGAGGAGGCGGAGTTCCAAGGCATCAACTCTCGCGCCGAACTGGCGGCGGCGGAGGCGGCCCTGCAGGTCCGGTTGCGGTTGGCGGCACTCGAGGCCGGCGTCACCATGACCGATCCGTCAACCGTCTGGCTGGCGGCCGATACGAAGTTGGGCAACGACGTCACGATCGGCCCCAACGTGCGGTTCGGGCCGGGCGTCACGGTCGCGTCGAACGTCGAGATCAGGGCGTTCTGCGACATCGAAGGCGGTCGCATCGGCCGTGGCGCGATCGTGGGACCGTTCGCGCGCATCCGGCCGGGCTCAGAGGTGGCGGAGGACGTCCATATCGGCAACTTCGTCGAGTTGAAGGCCACGAAGATGAGGCGGGGCGCCAAAGCCAATCACTTTGCCTATCTCGGGGATACGGACGTCGGCGCTGGCAGCAACGTTGGGGCAGGGACGATCGCCGTGAATTACGACGGCTACGGCAAGCACCGCACCGTGATCGGTCCGGAGGCCTTCGTGGGCTCCAACAGCTCGCTGATCGCCCCGGTCACGATCGGCAGGGGCGCCAATGTGACTGCAGGTAGCGTGATCACAGAGGACGTGCCGGCGGGGGCGATTGCCTTCGGGCGAGCACGGCAGGTCACAAAGAAGGGGCGGGCAGCGGCGCTTCGTGCGAAACTGGCCGCCCGCGCGGCCGCGGCCAAGCGGGCCCAAAAGAAGAAATAGCCTCCTCTCTTTACCGGACCCTCTCCCATGTGCGGCATCATCGGAATCATCGGCAAGGCGCCCGTCACCCCCCTGCTGGTCGACGCGCTGAAGCGGCTGGAATATCGCGGCTATGACTCGGCGGGCGTCGCCACCCTGGTGAACGGTCACATCGAGCGTCGCCGGGCCGAGGGCAAGCTGGTCAATCTAGAGGCCCGTCTGGCGGAGAAGGGGCTGCCCGGCACCATCGGCATCGGCCATACCCGCTGGGCCACGCACGGCAAGCCCTCCGAGCGCAATGCGCATCCGATCGCGACCGATCGTGTTGCCATCGTGCATAACGGCATCATCGAGAATTTCCAGGAACTGAAAGACGAGCTCACGGCCCAGGGCAAGCGCTTCGAGAGCGACACCGACACCGAAGTGGTGGCCCAGCTTCTGACGTCGTACCTCGAACAGCAGATGTCGCCGGAAGCGGCGATGGGCAAGGCGATGGCGCGGCTGCGCGGCGCCTTCGCGCTGGTCGTGCTGTTCAGCGGCCGGCACGACATCCTGATGGGCGCGCGGCGTGGCAGCTCGCTCGCTGTGGGCTACGGCGAAGGCGAGATGTACATCGGCACCGACGCGCTGGCGCTGGCCCCCTTCACCAAGCGCGTGACCTATCTCGAGGACGAGGACTGGGTCGTGCTGAACGCCCAGGGCGCCACGATTTTCCAGGGCACCAAGGAAGTGAAGCGCGAGATTCGCCAGAGCGGCATCTCGGGCGCGATGATGGGCAAGGGCAATCATCGCCACTTCATGCTCAAGGAAATCTACGAGCAGCCGACGGTGATCGGCGACACGCTGCAGACCTATCTCGACCCGGCGACGCGCTCGGTCAGCCTGCCGGCCCTGCCGTTCGACTGGAACAAGGTGAGCCGGATCACCATGACGGCCTGTGGCACGGCCTATTACGCCTGCATGGTCGCCAAGTACTGGTTCGAAAGCCTGGCGCGCCTGCCGGTCGAGACCGAGGTGGCCTCGGAACTGCGCTATCGCGAGCCGCCAATGACGGAGGGCGGGGTGTGCATCGCCGTCTCCCAGTCGGGCGAGACCGTCGATACGCTGGCCGCCATGCGCTACGCCAAGTCGCAGAAGCAGACGCTTCTGTCGGTGGTGAACGTTCCGGAAAGCGCCATCGCGCGCGAGTCCCACGTCGTGCTGCCGACCTTGGCCGGGCCGGAGATCGGCGTCGCCTCGACCAAGGCCTTCACGACGCAGCTCGTTGTTTTGCTGTCGGCCGCGATCGCCGCGGGCCGCGCGCGCGGCACGCTCACGCGTGAAGACGAGGAACGGCTGGCGCATGCGCTGATCGAGCTGCCCTCGCACATCAACGAGGCCGTGAACATGGAGGCCCAATACAAGCGCATCGCCGAGGAGATCCTCGCCGAGGCGCGCGACGTGCTCTACATGGGCCGCGGTTCGTCCTTCCCGGTGGCGATGGAAGGTGCGCTGAAGCTCAAGGAAATTTCCTACATCCACGCCGAGGGCTATGCCGGTGGCGAGATGAAGCACGGCCCGATCGCGCTGATCGACGAGAACGTGCCGGTCGTGGTCGTGGCTCCGACGGACGCTATCTTCGACAAGATCGCGTCCAACTTCGAGCAGGTGAAGGCGCGTGGCGGCAAGCTGGTGCTGTTGAGCGACAAGGCCGGCAACGCGCGGCTGGCGAGCCATGCCGCCGCCGCTATCGTCCTGCCGACAGTCGATCCCGTGGTTGCGCCGATCCTCTACACCGTGCCGGTACAGCTCCTCGCCTATCATACAGCGATCGCCAAGGGGACCGACGTGGATCAGCCGCGCAATCTGGCCAAGAGCGTTACGGTCGAATAGCGCCCGATCCGGCGGTAGTCTCCTGGCCGCCGGAGCGGCCAGGGGAAACGACGATTGTTTAGCGCGTGCCTTGCGGCAGGCCAGGAGACAGGCCGCCGGGAGCTGCCGGCTGCGCCGGCCGCGGCTGGGCCGGAGCAGGACGCGGCTGGGCAGCCTGGGCCGGCATCAGCGTCTGGATCGTGGCGCGCAGCTTGGCCGTTTCGACTTCCTGGGCCTTCTTGAACTCTTCCTCGTTCAGGAAACGGTCCTTGTTCAGGTCCATCTGCATGAACTGTTCGACGGCATGGCCGGTCAGCTCGACGCGATCGAGGACGCCATCCTTGTTGGTGTCGATCTCGGCGAACTTCATCATCGCAATCTTGCGGCGCAGCTCGAACGGCGGCAGGCCCTGCGCCTGCGGCCCCTCGGCGGGACCGGCGACGGTGGCGTATTCCTGCTGGGTCACCTTGCCGTCGTTGTTCTTGTCGAGCTGGTCGGCATTGCGCAGCTGGATGTCGATGAAGTCGTTGAGCGACACCATGCCCTGGCGGCGGCGTGCTTCGAGCTGCTGACGCTCCGCCTGCTCGCGCTGCATCGAGCGCTGGACGATCAGGCGCAGCTCGGGCTCCGTGACCTTGTTGTCGCGGTCCGTGTCGTACTGGTTGAATTCGGCATGCACCAGCGCCTCGGCCTCGGCGCGCTCGACGAAGCCGTCGCGGTTGGTGTCGAGATTGTCGAACTCGGCCTTGGCCCGCGTCTGGCGCTCTTCGAGCGGCGGCAAGTTCGGCCCTTCAGTCGTGAACGGCGGCTCGGCGACCTTCAGGAATTCCTCGATCGTCAGCTTGCCGTCCTTCTTCACGTCCAGCTGCTCGAACGTCTTCATGCGGTACTTGAGGAACTCCGCGCGCGTGACCTCGCCCTTGTTGGCCGTGTCGATCTCATGGAACCAGACCGGAAGGGGGACTGGCGCCGCCGGTGCGCCGGCGACGGGCGGGGTTCCTGGTGCCGGCGCAGTAGCGCCAGCAGTCGGAGCACCAGCCGGTGCGGCAGTCGAAGGCGCAGGCGTTGCGGGAGCGGGCTTGGCAGGAGCCGGCGCGGGCGCCGGCTTGGCTGGCTGAGCGGGCGGCGTTTGCGCGGCGACGGGAAGCGTCACAGCGGCTGCAGCGGCGACGAGGAGCGAAGAGAGAAGGCGATTCATTGGCGAGGGCTTACGTGTTTTGAGAGGGCAATTCGTATCGGCGGCGCCGCTGGTTATGTCAACGGTTCCTCCCACGATAACACCCTGCGGCGCAATCACGCCGAAACAATGGCGCAGCGGCATTTGAGTTGCGTCATTTCGCGGGATGGTTCATCGTGCCGATACGTCGACCCCACAGAAGGGTCGCAAGTCTTTGGGAGGCAAGGGTAATTTCGCGAGATGGGCATGTTGATTGCCCGCCGCGGAATCAGCGTGACCATGGCAGGACCGTCCTCATCCAACGCGTCGCCGTTGCTCAGTGTGCGCAACGTGTCCGTCCGCTTCGGTGGCATCGTCGCGCTCGACGGTGTGACCTTCGACGTCTTTCCAGGACAGGTGGCCGGGCTGATCGGCCCCAACGGCGCCGGCAAGACGACGCTCTTCAATTGCCTGAGCAGGCTCTACACGCCGAATGGCGGCGACGTGCTGTTCGAGGGCAAATCGATCCTGAAGCGGCCGCGCCACGACATCCCGACAATCGGCATCGGCCGCACGTTCCAGAACGTGGCTCTGTTCGATCGGCTGACGGTGCTCGACAACGTCAAGGTCGGTTGCCACAGCCGCAGCTCGACCAGCTTCTTCGAGAATGCATTCCGCCTGCCCAAGGTCGCGCCCGAAGAAGCGCAGATCGAGAAGCGGGCGCGGGAGCTGATCGAGTTCATGGACCTCGTGCCCTTCACCAACGCGATGGCGGGACCGCTGCCCTTCCCGATCCGCAAACGCGTCGAGCTGGCGCGGGCGCTCGCCTCGAGCCCCAAGCTGCTGTTGCTCGATGAGCCGGCGGCCGGCCTGAACCACGACGAAGTCGAGACGCTGAAGGGCCAGATCAAGCGCGTACGCGACCAGCAGCACGTCACGGTGCTTCTGGTCGAGCATCACATGAGCCTGGTCATGTCGGTCTCCGACAAGGTCGTGGCCATCGACTTCGGCAAGAAGATCGCCGATGGCACACCGTCGGAAGTGCAACGCGATCCGGAAGTGATCCGCGCCTACCTGGGGACGTCGTGATGGCCGCGCTGCCTGAAGTGAAGGGCCTCAAGGCTTTCTACGGCAAGACGCAGGTGCTCTACGACCTGGGCTTCGACATCGCCGAGGGCGGCATCACGACCCTGCTGGGCGCCAACGGCGCCGGCAAGACCACGACGCTGCGCGCGCTTTGCAACATGGTGCGCACCGAGGGCACGATCCGGTTCGCGGGCGAAGACATCGGCGGCAAGCCGACCGAGGAGATCGTGCGGCGGCGGATCGCGCACGTGCCCGAGGGCCGCGGCACCTTCACCTCGCTCACCGTCGACGAGAACCTGCGCATCGCCGCCTACACGCGCCGGAACAAGGCCGAGGTTGCCGCCGAGCGCGACCGGGTCTTCGGCTATTTCCCGCGCCTCAAGGAACGCATCCAGCAGCAGGCGGGCACGCTCTCGGGTGGCGAGCAGCAGATGCTGGCAATCGCGCGCGCCCTGATGCTGAAGCCGCGCCTGATGCTGCTCGACGAGCCGTCGTTTGGCCTCGCCCCGCTCATCGTGGTCGAGATCTTCCGGATCCTGAAGCGCATCAACGAGGAAGAGCAGGTGAGCATCCTGCTGGTCGAGCAGAACGCCGCGCTGGCCCTCGACCTCGCCGACTACGCCTACGTGCTGGAAACCGGCAACGTGGTGATGGCGGACAAGGCCGATGTCGTGAAGAACGACGAGAACATCCGCAAATCATACCTGGGCTACTGAGGAAGAGGGCCGACATGGAACAGCTCCTCGAGCAGGTCGCCTCCGGCCTCGCCAACGGCGCGATCTACGCCTGCGTGGCGCTCGCCCTGGTGATGATCTACGTCTCGACTGACCATCTCAACTTCGCCCAGGGCGAGATGGCGATGTTCAGCACCTACATCAGCTGGCAGCTCATGGCCTGGGGGGTGAGCTTCTGGCTGGCCTTCATCCTGACGATCGCGATTTCGTTCGTCCTGGGCGTGATCATCGAGCGGGCGATCCTGAGACCGCTGCATAATGCGCCGGTGTTATCGGTCGTCGTGGTCTTCATCGGCCTGCTGGCGATCTGCAACTCGATGGCGGGCGCGATCTGGAGCTACCTGATCAAGGAATATCCCTCGCCGTTCCCGAAGGCGACGTTCGGCGTCGCGGGCGTCATCGGCCCGCACCAGTTGGGTGTGGTGATCGTCACTCTGATCGTGCTGACCTTGCTCTTCCTCTTCTTCCGCTACACCCCGCTGGGCCTGGCCATGCGGGCGGCCGCGCAGAATCCGCAGATGGCCCGCCTGGTCGGCGTGCGCGTTGATTGGATGCTGGCGCTGGGCTGGGGCCTTGCCGCCGCCGTCGGTTCGGTGGCCGGCATGATGGTCGCCCACATCGTCTATCTCGACCCCAACATGATGAGCGGCATCCTGCTCTATGCCTTCGCGGGCGCCCTGATCGGCGGCATCGGCAATCCGGGCGGCGCGGTGGTCGGCGGCTTCATCGTCGGCGTGCTCGAGAACATGGTCGCCTACGCCGGCAACATGATCGAGAAGACGACCGGCATCTACATCATCGGCAACGGCGAGAAGCTCACCGTGGCGCTGATAATCGTGATCTTCGTGCTCACCGTGAAGCCGGCCGGCCTGTTCGGCCGCGTCGTCGTGAAGAGGGTCTGAGATGCCCGCATTCCCCAAGAAGTGGCTGTGGGTCGTCCTTATCCTGGCGTTCGGCGTGCCGCTGTTGCAGCCGATCCTGCCCGATGCCGTCTCGAACTATCGCCTGTTCCTGGTCAGTACGATGATCATCGCGGCGATCGCGGTGCTGGGCCTGAACCTGCTGACCGGCTTCAACGGCCAGATATCGCTCGGGCACGGTGCCTTCTACGCCGTCGGCGCCTATACGGCGGCGATCCTGATGGACAAGCTCGACGTGCCTTACTACGCGACCCTGCCGGCCGCGGCCGTGGTCTGCTTCGCCGTCGGCTACCTGTTCGGCCTGCCGGCGTTGAAGCTCGAGGGCCATTACCTCGCGCTCGCGACCTTCGCGCTGGCGCTCGCGGTGCCGCAGATCCTGAAATACAAGTGGCTGGAGGACCTGACCGGCGGCGTGCAGGGCATCGTGCTCTCAAAGCCCGAGGTGCCATTCGGCCTGCCGCTCAATGAAGACCAGTGGCTCTATTACTACTGCCTGGTCACCATGATCGTGCTGTTCTGGGCGGCCAACAACATGCTGAACAGCCGCAGCGGTCGCGCCATGATGGCGATCCGCGACCATTACATGGCCGCCGACACGATGGGCATCAACACCGCACGCTACAAAACGGTGACCTTCGGCATCAGCGCGGCCTACACCGGCATCGCCGGCGCGCTCTCGGCCTCGGCGATCGCCTTCGTGGCGCCCGACAGCTTCAACCTCTTCCTGTCGATCAAGTTCCTGATCGGCCTTGTCGTCGGCGGCGTGGGCTCGCTCACCGGCTCTGTGGTCGGCGGCATCTTCTACGTGCTGGTCGATAACTCTGCACAGGCCATCTCGACCTTCATCAAGAACGACCTCGGGCTGCAGTTCGACATCTCGGCCTACACGATCTTCGGCGTGCTGCTGATCCTCCTGATGTACCTGATGCCGCAGGGCATCGTGGGCGGCGTCTACGTGCTGGTCCGCCGCTTCCGTCGCGGCTGAAGTCCCTCCGTCGCTGCCTTTTTTGAGCGTGAGAAGCGTACCTGGCATGATCTGACAACAGGGAGCTGGACCATGAAGAGCAGCAGGCGTTCCTTTGTGGCCGGAGCCTCGGCAGCAGCGCTTTCCGGCAAGGCTGCGTTCGCGCAGAACAAGTACGAAGACGGCGTCAGCGATACCGAGATCAGGATCGGTAACACCAATCCCTACAGCGGTCCGGCCTCTGCCTATGCCGCGATCGGCAAGACGATCGACGCCTACTTCAAGAGCGTCAACGAGGCGGGCGGCATCAACGGCCGCAAGGTCAAGTTCATCTCGATGGATGACGGCTATGTCCCGTCCAAGACCGTCGAGGTGGTGCGCGAGATGGTCGAGAGCGCCAAGATCTTTGCGCTGTTCCAGCCGCTCGGCACGCCGTGCAACAACGCGATCCAGAAATACATGAACACAAGGAAAGTGCCGCAGCTCTTCGTGGCCACCGGCGCGTCGAAGTGGGGCGATCCCGCGAACTTTCCGTGGACCATGGGCTACCAGCCCGACTACCACACCGAGGCCGTGATCTACGCCCGCCATGCGCTGGCCACCGTCAAGGACGCGAAGATCGGCGTGCTGAGCCAGAACGACGACTACGGCCGCGACTATGTCGGCGGCCTGAAGGAAGGGCTTGGCAAGGAGGTCGGGCGCATCGTGAGGTCCGTCACCTTCGAGGCAACCGATCCGACGGTCGACAGCCAGATCATCCAGCTCAAGGATTCCGGCGCCAACGTCTTCATGAACTTCTCCGGCCCGAAGGCTGCGGCGCAAGGCATCCGCAAGGCGGCGGACCTCCACTGGAAGCCGGTGCACTACCTGAACAACATCTCGGCCTCGGTGGCGGCGGTGATGAAGCCCGCCGGCTACGAAAACGCACAAGGCATCATCACCGCGGCCTATCTGATGGACGCCACCGACGCGCAGTGGAGCGACCATGCCGAGATGAAGACGTGGAGCGCCTGGATGGACAAATGGATGCCGGGCGCCAACAAGGCCGACGCCAACCACATCTACGCCTACGGGGTCAGTTTCCTGATGACCGAAACGCTCAAGCGCTGCGGCAGCGAGCTGACGCGCGCCAACCTGATGAAACAGGCGGCGGGTTTCCAGAAATTCCGCGTGCCCCTGTTGCTGCCCGGCATCAACGTCAGCACCAGCCCGACCGATTTCTACCCGATCCAGGCCGTCCAGCTCGAACGCTTCAAGGGCGAGACCTGGGATCTGTTCGGCGACATCATGCACGCCGAGAGCAGCTAGGCCGCCCCTAGGCTGACCGCAGGGCCTGCAGGTCGGCGTCGATGGGCGGCGTCCATTCGGAGAGATGCGCCGCGCGGTCGGGCCGTTCGACTTTCGTGATGGCGCGGGCGGTCCCGATGGCCAGCAGGCCGACGAGCCTGTCCGGCGCGTGGAAGCCGAGGGCTGCGTTGACGTCCAAGTCATACGAGTTCGGTCCGGTGACCCACATGCCGCCGTAGCCGAGGAGATGCACGGCGTTCAGCATGTTCATTGCTGCGGCGCCCGCCGACAGCAGTTGCTCGACCTCGGGAATGAAATGTCGCGCGCTGATCTTCGTGCCGACGGCGATCAGCAGCGGGGTGCGCATCGCCCACGCCTGATAGCGATCGAGAAGGGACTGCGGCGACGACGCATCGCGTTTGCGGGCCGCCGCCACGAGACAGGCGCCGAAGGCGGACCGCGCCTCGCCGCGGATCAGGACGAACCGCCAGGGCCGGAGCCTTCCATGGTCGGGCGCCCGCAAGCCCGCATCGACGATCGTGTCGATCTCCGGATCCGTTGGTGCGGGCGCCTCGAGCGTGCCGACTGAACGGCGCTCCAGAAGGGACTGTAAGGCGCCGTGTCGATCCTGCTCGCTGACGTCGTTCATGGAGGGCTCCCGGTCGGATTGACGAGCCAGTGAGCATATGCAATTGAGACTTACTCGCAATTAAAACATGCGAGAGACGAGGGATCACAGGGTAGTCGCGACAGCCCTCTCTGGAGCGACTATCGCGCCATCGATGCGCTGGCCGGCGTGTCGATGGCGCCTTGTCCCAGCGCGCTCTTTTAGCGCTTCACTCCGAGCGCATTCCGGCCGAAAGTCCGCGCACCTAAAAGGGAGGAAAAAGTAAAGTGAGCACCAAGAGGCGTACGTTTATCGGTGGCGCGTCGGCCGCCGCGTTGTTGTCGGGTTCCACGTCGGCGTTTGCGCAGAAGAAGTACGACGACGGCGCGACCGACAAGGAAATCAAGATCGGCCACTGCGGCCCCTATAGCGGCCCGGCCTCCGCCTACGGCGTGATCGGCAAGGCGATCCAGGGCTACTTCAAGATGGTCAACGACCAGGGCGGCATCAACGGCCGCCAGATCAACCTGATCACGCTCGACGACGGCTACAATCCGGCCAAGTGCGTCGAGGTCATCCGTCAACTCGTCGAGCAGGACAAGGTCCTCTGCACCTTCAACGTGCTGGGCACGCCGTCGAACACGGCGATCCAGAAGTACATGAACACCAAGAAGGTGCCGCAGCTCTACGTCGCCACCGGCGCGTCGAAGTGGGGCAAGCCCAAGGACTTCCCGTGGACGATGGGCTATCAGCCCGACTACCACACCGAAGGCGCGATCTACGCCAAGCACATCCTGGCCAACGTGAAGGACGCCAAGATCGGCATCCTCATGCAGAACGACGACTTCGGTAAGGACTATGTCGACGGCTTCAAGGAAGGCCTCGGCAAGGACAACGCCAAGCTGATCGTGAAGATCGCCACCTACGAGGTGACCGACCCCACCGTCGAGTCGCAGATCATCCAGCTCAAGGACACCGGCGCCAACGTCTTCTTCAACGTGGCGACGCCGAAGTTCGCGGCGCAGGCGATCCGCAAGGCGGGCGACCTCAACTGGAAGCCGGCGCAGTACATGACCAACGTCTCGGCGTCGGTCGCCTCGGTGATGAAGCCCGCGGGCTTCGACAATTCGCAGGGCGTGCTGACGGCCTACTACCAGAAGGATCCGACGGACAAGAAGTGGGACAACGACCCCGACATGAAGACGTGGCGGGCGTGGATGGACAAGTATTGCGCCGGCGGCAACCAGGGCGATGCCAACTACATCTACGGCTACGGCGTGTCGTTCCTGATGCACGAGACGCTGAAGCGCTGCGGTGACGATCTCACCCGCGCCAACGTCATGAAGCAGGCGGCGTCCTTCCAGAAGTTCAAGATCCCCGTCCTGCTGCCGGGCATCACGATCAGCACCAGCGCGACCGACTTCTATCCGATCCAGTCGGTGCAGCTCGCCCGCTTCAAGGACGACACCTGGGATCTGTTCGGCGATATCATGGCCGCCGAAAGCGCGTGATTTCGGCTTCCTGAGCGAAAAAAGGCCGCCGGCACCCCGGCGGCCTTTCTTTTTCGCCAATCGGCTCTTTCCACAGAGCGGATTTCGAGCAAGGCTTCCATCGCTAAATATAAAAAACGATGGAGGGTACGTTGAAGACCAATAGGCGTGGTTTCATCGGCGGAGTCTCGTCCGCCGCGATTATTTCAGCGTCGAGTAACGCGTTCGCACAAAAGAAATACGACGACGGGGCAACGGATACCGAGATCAAGATCGGCCATTTCTGTCCCTACAGCGGACCGGCATCGGCCTATGGCGTGATCGGCCAGGCGCACCAGGCTTTCTTCAAGGCGATCAACGAGGCCGGCGGCATCAACGGCCGCAAGGTCAACTTCGTGACGCTCGACGACGGCTATTCGCCGCCCAAGGCCGTCGAATGCGCGCGCCAGCTCGTCGAGCAGGACAAGGTACTGCTGCTCTTCCAGACACTCGGCACGCCGACCAACACGGCGATTCACAAGTACATGAATGCGAAGAAGGTGCCGCACCTCTACATCTCGACCGGCGCGTCGAAGTGGGGCGATCCCGAGCACTTCCCGTGGACCATGGGCTTTCAGCCCGACTACAACACCGAAGGTCAGATCTACGCCAAGCACATGCTGGCCAACGTCAAGGAGCCGAAGATCGGCATCCTGATGCAGAACGACGACTTCGGTAAGGATTACGTCGACGGATTCAAGAAAGGCATCGGCGCCGCCAACGCGGGCAAGATCGTCAAGCACACGACCTACGAAGTGACGGATCCGACCGTCGACTCGCAGATCATCCAGCTCAAGGACTCGGGCGCCAACGTGTTCTTCAACGTCGGCACGCCCAAGTTCAGCGCGCAGGCGATCCGCAAGGCGGGCGACATCGGCTGGAAGCCGACGCAGTACCTGGTCAATGTGTCGGCCTCGGTTGGCTCGGTGATCAAGCCGGCCGGCTACGAGAACTCGCAGGGCATTCTCACGGCGGCGTACCTCAAGGATCCCACGGACAAGCAGTGGGACGACTCCGCGGACATGAAGGCCTGGCGCGCCTGGATGGGCAAGAACATGCCGAGCGCCAGCACGCTCGACGCCAACTATGTCTTCGCCCATGCGGTCGCGAGCCTGATGGTCGAAACGCTGAAGCGCTGCGGCGACAATCTCACCCGAGCCAACGTCATGAAGCAGGCGGCGTCCTTCCACGGCTACGTGCCGCCGCTGCTGTTGCCGGGCATCTCGATTAACACCAGCGCGACCGACTTCTATCCGATCCAGGCCGTCCAGCTCGCCCGCTTCAAGGGCGAGACCTGGGACCTGTTCGGCGAGGTCATGCACGCCGAAAGCTCGTAATCGCTCGAACTCTCGAGAAGGGAAGGCCGCCGGTTGCTCCGGCGGCCTCTTCGTTTCAGCGGTTGGCGTTGGCCGGCTCGACCGGCTTGCGGCGCAGCGCCTGGCGGCATTCCGCGGTGCTGATGCGGCCATCCTTGTCGAGGTCGCAACGTGTGAAGTTACGCTCGGCCTGGGCCAGGAACTCGGCCTTGCTCACAGTACCGTCCTTGTCGGTGTCGAGCAGGCGGAAATAGGTGATCTGGCCCTGGATCTGCCGATCGCTGGGCGGCACGCCGTTGCCGACGAACAACTCGTCCTTGGAGAGCTTGCCGTCGCCGTTGGTGTCGAGGAGCTTGAAGCGCGCTTCCTGGCCGGTCGCCCACTCCTTGCGGTCAACGAAACCGTCCTTATTTGTGTCATAGCGCATCAGCGCCGAGGTTCTTTTGCGGGCGGGGGGCGCCTTGCCGGGATCGGCGTCTGCCGGGGCGGCAAAGGCGGGAACGGTGAAGAGAAGGGCTACGGCCAGTGAGACGAGCTTCATCATCGGATAGTATCCTTTAGGTTGAATCAGAGGACGAAAACACACGTGTCGTTCTCCTTACCGGCGCGTTTAAGGGCCGATATAGTCCGACTCGCGACCGAATTGTGGCCGTGTTGAGGTTTTGTTCTCGGGAGCGGGAAGTTCATGGCATACGACTACGACCTCTTCGTCATCGGCGCCGGTTCGGGCGGCGTGCGGGCGTCCCGCATCTCGGCGACCTACGGCATCAAGGTCGGCATCTGCGAGGATTTCCGCGTCGGCGGCACCTGCGTGATCCGCGGCTGCGTGCCCAAGAAGCTGATGGTCTACGGTTCGAAGTTCGCGCACGCGTTCGAAGACGCGGCGGGTTACGGCTGGTCCGGACTCGAGCCCAAGCATTCGTGGGCGACCTTGCGCGACAACGTCGGCAAGGAAGTCGACCGTTTGAACGGGATCTACCTGCGGCTGCTCAAGGACTCGGGCGTCACCGTGTACATGGGGCGCGGCCGCTTCATGGACCGCCACACCCTCGAGATCGGCAACGAGACGATCACGGCCGCCAAGTTCCTGATCGCGACCGGCGGCCGGCCGGAGATGCCGGACATTCCCGGCCGCGAGTTCGCCATCAGCTCGAACGAGGCATTCCATATCGACGACCCGCTGCCCAAGCGCATCACCGTCGTGGGCGGCGGCTATATCGCCGTCGAGTTCGCGGGCATCTTCAACGGCCTGGGATCGAAGGTCGACGTGGTGATCCGGCGCGACCGCGTGCTGCGCGGCTTCGACGAGGAGTGCCGCGACTTCGTGCACAAGAGCCTGCAGGACAGCGGCATCAACGTCCGCAGCGATACCGAGGTCGTGCGCATCGAGGCAACGAACGGCAAGGCGCCGTACCGCCTCCATACGAAGAAGGGCGAGTCCTTCGAGACCGATCTGGTGATGTATGCCACCGGCCGCGTCGCCAACACCCAGGGTATTGGCCTCGAGAAGGTGGGCGTGCAGCTCGACAAGAAGGGCGCTATCGCCGTCGACGAATGGTCGAAGACGACCGCGCCCAACATGTGGGCCGTGGGCGACGTCACCGATCGCCTCAACCTCACGCCGGTGGCGATCATGGAAGGCCATGCCTTCGCCGACACCGAGTTCGGCGGCAAGCCGCGCAAGGGCGACCATCGCAACGTGCCCTCGGCGGTGTTCTGTCAGCCCGAACTCGCCACCGTCGGCCTGACCGAGGAAGAAGCGCGCCGGACGTTGGGCGAGGTGCGGATCTTCGCCACGCATTTTGCGCCGATGAAGTCGACGATCTCCCACAACAAGCAGCGCATCTTCATGAAGCTCGTGGTCGAGGCCGCGACCGACAAGGTCGTGGGCGTCCACATGGTGGGGGACGATGCGGCCGAGTTGATCCAGGGGCTGGCCGTCGCGGTAAAGGCAGGCGCCACCAAAGCCCAGTTCGACTCGACCGTGGGCATTCATCCCACGGCCGGCGAGGAGTTCGTGACCATGCGGAACGCGCGCCCCGAGCCGGCGCCGACCAAAGCGGCAGCCGAGTAACCAGACTCTTGCTGGGGGCGCGCTAGCGGCCGAAGTAGCTTTCTTCGACGGAACGCCACTCGGGCGTCGCCGAAACGATGGTCAGCGCGCGGTCGAGCGGCTTCTTCAAAGCCGAGTTCATCGGCAACGCGAAGGCCATATAGGCTGGCGCCAGCAGACCGCGTGGCGCTGCGATCGTGTCGGAGAAGCCGGTGCTGACCAGATATTGCAACGCCCCGGTACTGTTCACGACGGCATCGGCCTTGCCCACGGCGAGCGCGCGGAAGGCCTCCGGCAGACTGTCGAACTTCTGGTAGGCCAGGCGCTGGGTGTCGAGATACTCGGCGCCCGACGAGCCGGAGACGGCGGCGAGCCGTTTGTTCGCGAGATCGCCCGAGCGGGTCGCGGCACTGCCTTCGACCTGGTTGACGGTGATGCGCGCCACCAGGCTGGTCGTCAGCAGCGACACCATCACCAGGCTCACCACCATCCAGACGACGGCGATGGCGCGACCGATGGGCGTTTGGGGCGTCTTGTCGCCATAGCCGACGGTCGTCATCGTGACGACGGCCCAATAGACGCCTTCGTTCCAAGACGTCACCGACGAGTGCGGTTTGCCGCCCGCATTGAACTGTGTGCGCTCGAACCACCACATGGCGAGACCGATCACGATCAGCAGGATGACGATGACCAGGATCAGCGGTCCAAGCTCGCCCAGCGCGACGGCATATTCGTAAAGCGCGGACTCTGCGCCCAGGCGCTTGGCGAAGACGGCGGCGACGCCGGAGCGATGCGTGGGGTATGAGAAATCGACCCGCGCCAGCCGTTCCGGCGTGATGGTGATTGCGCCGATCCCGACGTCGTAGGTATCGCTCTGCACGCCCGACAGCAGGTCGTCCATGTGCGCGACCAGCGTGAGTTCATACTGCCAGTGGAGTGTCTCCGCGGTACGGCGCCAGAGATCGACGCTGGCGCCATTGAACAGCCCGTCACGGCCCCGGCCGCCGTAGGGCTCGACGTCATAGACTGCGACGCGCAGCGGCTTTGCCGGGACAGGTTCGGCGGCGAAGGCTGCGCCGGCCAGCGCAACCGTGGCGAGCGCAACGAGAGCAGCCCAAGTGAGGGCTAGACGGTAGGCGAAGTTCATATGGCAGGGATAACGCCATTCGATGACGGGGCTGATTTCCCGGTCTTTCAAAGATGTTACGGTGGGCCGCCGGGCCATCTGGCCTTCGACCCACGGCACGTATAGGGTCACCACCCCCGACGGCCGAGGGCCCGGGTTCAGGAGGAGAAGATGACGGCGATCCAAGGCTCTTCAGTGGCCGCAACCCAGTTTCGCAGTTCGAGCGCTGCCGATTGGACGCCCACGAGCTGGCGCGGCCGCCCGGCGCTGCAGATGCCGGTCTACCCCGACGCCACCGTCCTGGCGGGCGCCGAGGCGCGCCTGCGCCGCTATCCGCCGCTGGTCTTTGCGGGAGAGGCACGCAAGCTCAAGACGGCGCTCGGCAAGGTCGCCAATGGCGAGGCCTTCCTGCTGCAGGGCGGCGATTGCGCCGAGAGCTTTGCCGACTTCTCGGCCAACAACATCCGCGACATGTTCCGCGTGCTGCTGCAGATGGCCGTCGTGCTGACCTATGGCGCGGGCGTGCCTGTCGTGAAGCTCGGCCGCATGGCCGGCCAGTTCGCCAAGCCGCGCTCGTCGAACGTCGAGAAGATCGGCGGCGTCGAGCTGCCATCCTATCGCGGCGACAACGTGAACGGCTTCGAGTTCACGCCGGCGGCCCGCATTCCCGATCCCGAGCGCATGGTGCAGGCCTACAATCAGTCGGCCGCGACGCTCAACTTGCTGCGCGCCTTCGCCCAGGGCGGCTACGCCGACCTGCACGAGGTCAACCGCTGGAACCTCGACTTCGTGCGCAACTCGCCGGCCTCGGAGCGCTACCAGGACCTGGCGGCGCGCCTCGATGAGACGCTGAACTTCATGGCGGCGTGCGGCCTCAACTCCGCGACCACGCCGCAGATCGCCGAGACCGACTTCTTTACCAGCCACGAGGCGCTGCTGCTGCAGTACGAGGAGGCGCTGACCCGCGTCGATTCGACGACCGGCGACTGGTACGACTGCTCGGCGCACATGATCTGGATCGGCGATCGCACGCGCCAGCCTGACGGCGCGCATGTCGAGTTCCTGCGCGGCGTCCGCAATCCGCTGGGCTTCAAGTGCGGCCCGTCGCTGTCGATCGACGACACGCTGAAGCTGATCGACGTGCTCAATCCGGACAACGAGGCTGGGCGCATCGTCATGATCGTGCGCATGGGCGCCGACAAGGTGGCCGAGAAGCTGCCGCCGCTGGTACGTGCGGTGAAGAAGGCCGGCAAGTCGGTCGTGTGGTCGTGCGATCCCATGCACGGCAACACCGAGACCGCCTCGAACGGCCGGAAGACACGCAACTTCGACAACATCCTGAAAGAGGTGAAGGAGTTCTTCGCCGTGCACCGCGCCGAGGGCACTCATGCCGGCGGCGTGCATTTCGAGATGACCGGCCAGGAAGTGACCGAGTGCATCGGCGGCGCGACGCATATCACTGTCGATAACCTGAACGAGCGCTACGAGACGCAGTGCGATCCGCGCCTCAACGCCAGCCAGGCGCTGGAACTCGCGTTCCTGCTCGCCGAACAGCTCAAGTCCGAACGCCTGTCCGTAAAGAAGGCGCGCTCCTCGGTCTGACGGACCGGTCTGACAAGGTCGGAGAGACCGATGACGCATCCGAGAAACGGCGAGATCTCACAGTTCACCGATCACTACTTCAATCGAACGAAGGATGTGATCGGCAAGTTCGGCGACGCGCGCGTAACCTACGCGATCTTCATGCGCCGGCCGGTGGTGTTCGCGCCACGGCTGGCGCTCGACTGGCTGAAGGAGATGGTGGCCGACCGCCAGGCCACGGTCGAGATCGACCAGCGCTACGTCGAGGGCAAGTGGGTCGGCGCCGGCGAGCCGATGATGTACATCACCGGATCGTTCTTCCATCTCGTCGATCTCGAGACGATCTTCCTGCAGAAGCTGGGACCGGCCTGCGTCGCCGCCTATAACGCCTGGACGATGTGCGCGGACATGCCGGCGGCGGCCTTCCTCGCCATGGACGCGCGCCACTGCGCGGGTCAGGAGATGGCCGAGATGATGGCCTATGCCGCTTCCGTCGGCTCGACGCGCGCCAAGCGCAAGGTCGGGGCCGTCGGCTTCATCGGCAACGCCACGCATGCCACCGCGCATTTCTTCGGCCGCGACAAGGGCCTTGGCACCATGCCTCATGCCCTGATCGGCTATGCCGGCTCGACCTTGCGCGCCGCCGAGATGTTCCACGAGACATTTCCTGGCGAGCCGATGACGGTGCTGTCGGATTACTTCGCCCGTGAAGTCTCCGACTCGCTCGAGGTCTGCCGGCGTTTCCCCGATCTCGCCGAGAAGGGGATGTTGTCGTTCCGTCTCGACACCACGGGCGGCCGTTACGTCGAGGGCCTCGATCCGGCCAGCTCCTATGCGGTGCTCGAGAAATACTCGCCCGAATCGATCCGTGGCTATCGCAGCGAAGAAGAGCTGCGCTACCTCGTCGGCACTGGCGTGTCGGCGGCGGCGATCTTCCATCTGCGGCACGAACTCGATGCCGCGGGCTTCAAGGCCACCAAGATCGTGGCCTCGTCGGGCTTCGGGCCGGCCAAGTGCCGCGTCATGGCCGAGGCGAAGGCGCCGATCGATGTCGTGGGCACGGGCTCATTCCTGCCCTCGAACTGGAGCGAGACCTACGCCACCGCCGACATCGTCGAATACGATGGCAAGCCCCGGGTGAAGGTCGGCCGTGAATTCCTGCTGCGCTCCCGTACCGGGCGCGAACAGCGACTCTAGGAGATCAAGAGATGCTCAAGTTCTATTACGCTCCCGGCGCCTGCTCGCTCGCCACGCACATCGGCCTCGAGGAAAGCGGCGCCAAGTACGACGGCCAGAAGATCGCCTTCGCCAACAACGAGCAGAAGACTCCGGAGTACCTCAAGATCAATCCGCGCGGCCGCGTGCCGGCGCTGGTGGTCGAGGAGGGCACGATCGTCGAGAACACCGCGATCCTCGACTACATCGCGGGCAAGTACGCACCACAGCTGATGCCGAAGGATCCCGTGCAGCGGGCGCGGGCAATCTCGCTGATGGCGTGGCTCTCCAACACGGTGCATCCGAACTTCACGCATATCGGCCGGCCCGAGCGCTTCGCCACCGACATCGCCGTGTTCGATCATCTCAAGGCCACTGGCCGCGAGAACTTCCACGCCAACTTGAAGGAGATCGACGGCCTCCTGGCGGGCAAGCAGTGGATGGTCGGCGATGCCTTCAGCGTCGTCGATGGCTACGCGCTGGTATTCTACGCCTGGGGCAAGAGGATCGGTCTGCCGATGGCCGACCTCAAGAATTACACAGCCTGGAAGGAGCGCATGATGGCGCGTCCGGCCGTGATGCGCGTCCTGGAGCGCGAGCAGAGTGTCCTGCTCGCGGCGTAGGCGACGACTAAGCCACCGCGAAACGACGGAACAAGGCAAGTTTCGCCATGTCCAGAACCAGCGCGAAAAGCGCGGCCGCCCCGAAAACGCCGCCCAGAACGGTGGCAGGCAAGGGGGCGGTCGCGATGCCCGAGTAGGCCAGCAGGCTGACGAGGGCCAGGTCGATGCTGGAAGAAGCCATCAACCATGGTCCGGGTCGTGAATTCCACAGATGCCGGCGTTCGCGCACGACGTACAGGACGGCCTGGCCGCTGAACACCAGCGTCACGACGGCCAGCGTCCTCAAGCCCTCGATGTCGAGGTGCAGCACGAATTTTCCGATCGCCAGGGAGCTAACGCAGAACGCGAGGTCGAGCGCTCCCATGGAGATGCCGACTACCGTCAGGTTGCCGATCTTCCAGACGCTGGGTGTCGCCGAGGGCCTGACGTTGTCGGTCGACGAAGCCATGGCCAGGAAATCGCCGGTGATCATCATGAAGACCATGAGCATCGGCGTCAGGATGGCCTGGCCGGTGATGATCAGGCCGGCCGCCAGGAAGAGGACTTGGCCGACCTTGTGAACGAGCGATCGCAACGTGTAGGTCAGGATTCGCTGATAGGTCGCTCGCCCCTCCTTGATGGAGGCGACGATGCCGCCGAGGCCGGGCTCGGTGAGCACGATGCCGGCGGCAGATTTTGCCACATCCGTCGCCGAGAAGACCGCGATGCCCATCTGCGCCTGGCGCAGCGCCGGCGCGTCGTTGGCGCCGTCGCCGCACATGCCGACGATATGGCCGCTGCCCTGGAGCATTTTCACGAGACTGTATTTGTCCTCGGGAAGAACCCCGGCGTAGAGGACGTAATCCTCGGCGCGGATTTTGCCGGGGAGGGGCGTCGTCGACCACACCGGTCCGTCGAGACCGATCGCCCGTGCCACGACTTCCGCCGTGGCAGCGGCGTCACCCGTCACCATGATCGTGCGCACGCCCAATCCCGCAAGCTCGGTGATCAGTGCCTTCGAGTCCTCTCGGGGTGGGTCGCTGAGCGCGATCAACCCAGCCAAACGCAGCTTTCCCGCAGGCCCGGTGGCGACCGCCAGTACCCTGAACCCCTGGGACTGGAGCTCGCCGCGACTGGCGCCGCCGTGGCGGGCGACACAGCCAGTCCCTGAATGACCGCGAAGGCGCCTTTCATCACCTGCATGAGGTCACCGCTCGGCACACGAACCATCGCTTCCGCTCGCTTCGCCGAAGGATCGAACGGCGTAAAGCTGACGAGCGCCGGGGCGTCCGCCGTGGGACGGTGCGCCGAGGCGGCGCGAATGGCGCCATCGACCGGGTCCTGCCCGCCGTCGGAACTCGCCAATCCCGCGAGTGCCACAACATGGTCGTCGTCGAAGCCCGGCATCGAGCAGACCGACATCACTGCCAGTTCATTGCGCGTTAGCGTGCCGGTCTTGTCCGAACACAGGACATCGATGCTCGCCGCCTCATCGACCGCCGAAAGGCGAGTCGGCAGGACGCCCTCGAGCGCCAGCCTGCGCGCACCGACCGCGGCCGCCAACGTGAACATCGACGGCAACGCCACCGGGATGGCGGACAGAACCGCGACGAGGACGAGAGACGCGATGTCGACGACATGCAGGGACAGATGCGTGGCGTAGGCGGCGAGCGCGAGGGTCACGACGCCGTTGAACACGGCCAGGTTACGCACGACCCGCAGAATGGCTTTCTGTTCGGAGCTCTCCGCCTTCGCGGTGCGGACGAGTTCCGCCGTCTTTCCGAATTTCGTGCGCGTTCCCGTCGCCGTGACCAGCGCCACTGCCTCGCCGCGTCGGACCAGGGCGCCGGCGTAGGCCTGTTTCCCGGCCTCGGCCTCGATCGGCAGCGATTCTCCGGTGAGCATGGACTGATCGAGCAGGGTCGATCCGGAAAGCAGGCGCACGTCGGCGGCGACCACCGAGCCCAGCGATAGCTTGACGACATCGTCGGCCACCAGCGTGGCGGCGGGCACGGTCTTCCACTGGCCGTCGCGCCGCACGGACGCCACCAGCGCCAGCCGCGACTTGAGCGCATCGATGGTTGCCTTAGCCCGGCCTTCCTGAACGAAGCCCAGCGCGGCATTGAAAATCAGCAGGAAAGCGACGACACCGGCTTCGAGATAGTCGCCGAGGCCGAGCTGAAGGAGAATCGCGGCCTCCAGCATCCAGGGAATCGGCGCCCACAATTTTCCGAGCGCACGCCACAAGGGATGAACGTCGACATCGACGATCGTGTTGGGGCCGGTTTTTGTCAGACGCCGCCCGGCTTCGTCGCTGGTCAATCCTGTCGGCGCAATCGCCGGGTCCGGGCTCATGATGTGACGATCGACGCACCGCCGCCGGCCCGCGCTTGCGGACCGACGGCGGCGCTTCCGATCAATCGATGACGATGGCGTCGTCGACCATGGTGACGCCGGGCGCACCCCAGGCGGCGGTCTCGGCCTGCTGCCGCTCGTGCCACGTCCGGACGCTGCCGGTCAGGCGCACGTTGCCGCCATCGGCGGTGACTTTGACCTTCACCGGCTCGTACCACGAGCGGTGAAGGGCGATCATGATCTTCTCCTGGATGTTGGACGCGTTGACCCGCGGCTTGATCGAGATCTGATTGATGACGGAGACGACTCCCAGCATCCGGCGGCAGGCCTCCTCGGCAGCCTCGCTCTGGAAGTTCCAGTCGACGTCGCCGGTCAGGGTGATCCAGCCGTTCTCGACCTTCACCTTGACCCTGTCCTGCGGGACCACGACATCCCAGGCGAAACGCTCCAGCACCGCGGCGGCGATCTGGTCGTCCGTCCGCTTCATGGCGAACGGGAGCTTGACCTCGATGTTCTCCACCACGGCCTTCACGCCGCTGACCCGGCCGACCGCGGCCTCGGCGGCACGCCTCTCGGCAAAGTTCTCGACGTGTCCGGTCAGCGTCACGACCCCATTGTCGGCGCTCACGCCGATGTGGCTGGCGGTAACTCTCGGCTCCCAGGTCAGCTCGGCAAGCACGGCCTGCTGCAGCAAAGTGTCCTTGGTCATGTCATTTCTCCTTTGAAGGTTAATGCCAGAATGGTCTCGCATCGCGCCAATGCCCGTACGCGCGGGCCGCCTTGGCAAGAAGCCTCGTATGCTCCGTTGTGCGGTCACCGATGATTTGGCCCGCATGAAAGGCGAGCTCGGCGCTGTGCCCCGCCACGGCGCACGCGCATTTCTGGACCATCGCCAGATCGTTCAGTTTCCCCAGCGCGTCCTGCAGTACCGTCAGTGACGCGATATAGTTCAGACGATGTCCCTCTGCGCTCCCGTCGAAGGTCTCGGCGAAGAACTCCGCGGTGTATCTCAATTTCTTCGCGCGGATGCGGGCGATGTGCTGGTCCGCAGGATCGAGCCTCGTCAGATGCCGGCCTGCCTTGCGCAGGCGATGATGAAGGCGGCTCAGCGTGTGCCGGCCCAGAGTCGAGGAATTGCCATCGCGCATATTTGTGCTGTTGGCGTCGGCGGCAGGTGGCTCAAGGGCGCCACCAGCCCAATCGGCACAATCACGCGTAAAAGCGGAAAAACGCCGGGACTCGATCGCGGCCAGTGCCTGTTCGTAGGCGGCCGCCCGCATCATGAGAAGTCGGCTGCCGAACAGGGCCCACGCCGGATCTTCGCCGGATCCATTAGCCTTCAGGGGCGAGATATTCTCGATGAAGACATCGAGATCGCGCGCTCCACCCAGCTCACCGGCAAGCCACTTCGCTTCCTTCTTCCGCGTCTCCAGGTCACCGGTCCGGAGAATGCCCTTGAAGGCGGCAAAGGCGGCGCGCAAACGGCGCAGCCCGACGCGCATCCGGTGAAGCGCTTCGCGGTCGCTGCCTGTACGCATGAGTTGGCTGCTGGCCGAAATTTCGGCCACGCAAGCGAGCGCGATCCGTGTGAATCCGTCAATGGCGGCGAGCTTGGCCGGTATCTTTGTGTGCATGGTTCGGCCGGTTTTTCCGGTCGATAGGCGATCCGCGAAGCCGTCGGCGGCGAGGCGCCGGGCGATCTTCAGCAACGCCGTCTCGTTTCCCGTCTCCGGGTCGCCGCCCATCTCTTCCATCGACGTCGAATCGACTTTTGCCGTGACGACTCCCTCGTGCGAGACGAGGAATGTCGTCTTGTCGAACGACGGTATTTCAGGCGTGGTCATGAGAACCTTTCTGCCGTGCTGGAGGCCGCCTCTAGATTTCGATGATCACCTTGAGAGCGCCTGTCTTGGCCGCGTTACCGAAGGTCTCGTAGGCGTCGAGGATCTTGTCGAACTTGAAGCGATGGGTGATCAGCAGCTTGGGATCGATCCTGCGCGATTGCACGATCTTGAGCAGGTCCGGCGTGCTTGCCGTATCCACCAGCCGTGTGGTGATCGTGATGTTGCGGTCCCACAGCCGTTCCATGTGTAGCGACACCGGCGCGCCGTGCACGCCGACATTGGCGATCACCCCACCCGGGGCGACGATCGCCTCGCACAGCTCGAACGTCGCGGGAATGCCTACGGCCTCGATGGCGGTGTCGACACCGAGATTGCCGGTCAGTTCCATGACCCGTCGCAGCGCCTGGCCGTCGGCGCTGTTGATCGTTGCGGTTGCGCCGAAGCGCCTGGCGACCTCGAGTCGATTGTCGTCGAGATCGATGACGATCAGCGCGCTCGGCGCATAGAACTGAGCGGTCAGCAATGCAGCGAGGCCGATGGGCCCGGCGCCGACGATGGCCACGCTGCTGCCCGGCGTGACCTTTCCGTTCAGCACGCCACACTCGAAGCCGGTTGGAAGGATGTCGCTCAACATCACCAGCGCCTCCTCGTCGGCGCCCGCCGGCACGGGATAGAGACTGGTATCGGCATGGGGAATGCGCACGAACTCGGCCTGCGTTCCGTCGATCTTGTTGCCGAGGATCCAGCCTCCGGTGGTGCAGTGGGAGTACATGAGCTTGCGGCAATAGACGCACTTCCCGCAGGAGCTGATGCACGAGATCAGGACGGTGTTGCCCGGCTTGAACGACGTCACGGCCGTGCCGATCGAATCGACAACGCCGACCCCCTCGTGGCCGAGGATGCGGCCGGGCGTGCAACTCGGCACGTCGCCCTTGAGGATGTGCAGGTCCGTCCCGCAAATCGTGGTCCGCGTCACCCGGACGATGGCGTCGGTTGCCGCCGCGATCATGGGCTTGGGACGTTCTTCCAACGCCTTCTTGTCGGGGCCGAGATAGGCGAGCGCTTTCATCTCAATGGGACACGAATGAGCAGGCTTCGGGCCGCGTCAGGAGGTCGTGCGTGACGCCCCCCAGCATCCATTCGCGCAGGCGGTTATGGCCGTAGGCGCCGGCCACCATCAGGTCGGCCTTCTGCTCGCGGCCGATTTCCGCCAGGTGCCTGGAATCGTTGCCGGTCGATGTGGTAGCGATCGACTCGGCGATGACGCCATGGCGCTTCAGCCACTCGACGACCTGGTCGAGATGCCCCCTTGCCTGCACCATCTCGTTTTCGGGCGCGATCTCGACCAAGGTCACGAAGGTGGCCTTCTTCAGGAGCGGCAGCGCGTCGGCGACCGCGCGCCGGGTCTCACGCGTGTCCTTCCAGCCGACGATGATACGATCGAAGCCGATTTTCGTCGCGGCTTCGGGCACCACCAAAACCGGCCGCCCGATCCGCATCACGAGGTCGCCCAACTCGATATGCCGGGAGGAATCGAACACGGATTTGTTCCGGTCGGCGCCGGTGATGACAAAGTCCGCACTGCGCGCCTCGCGGGCGATGAAGTCCGAGAGCGGATCGAGCGTGATCACGGACCGCCATTCGAGCGCATTGGTGCGTTTCTGGAAGGCACCGCGGAATTCGGCTTCGGCGGCCGCGATCTCTTTTTCCTTGGCCTTGACGTCGTCCTCGACCATCTCGCCGGAGACATAGCCGTCGGCATAGGCGACCTGCATTGGCTGGGCGGCTGCGATGCCGACGACGCTGGCGTGAAAGCGATCGGCAAGATCGCCAGCCACCTGGAGACGGCCGGCATTCGAACGGCCGACGTCGAGATGCACCATTAGCGTGGAGTAGGTCATGATTTTCCTGCCCGGGACGTCGTTCCCGAAAAAATAGTGGGAGTGAAGCCGCGTCTAGCCTTCGCGGACGAGAGCGCCGATCCGCGGTTCGGTGGGCACGCTCGCATGTACGTCGAGGCTCGCGGCGCTCATGGTTCCCAGGACGGCCTTGGCGCGGGCCATTTCCACGGCGGTGCCATGGGCCACCACCATGAAGCCGTCGGCTTTCAGCGCGGTCTCGTATTTGATCACGCTATCCTTCGGGATGCCCATGCCGTACAGCGCCGCACTGAGAGCACTCAAGCCACCAACGACGGCGGCGGTCTCGAGCACGCCGATCGCCATCGTCGCGAGGTATCCCAGGACGACAACCTGGCCCACGACCGGGACGGTTACGAAGAGTCCGCCGACGAACAGGCCCCACAGGCCACCCCAGAACGCGCCGCGCGTGCCCCAGAACTTGATGCGGTCGCCGGTATTGTAGAAACCCACGACCTTTTCCTCGGTGTGATAACCCTTGCCGACGACGCTGAGGTTCTTGATGTCGAAGCCGGCCGCGCTCAGCTTCTTTACGGCGGATTCGGCGGCCAAATGGTCGTCGAACACGGCAACGACCGAGGTTGGGTTTTCCATTTTGATGTGATCTTTCAGGCCGGATCGGCTGCGATCGGACCAAGGCAATCGTGTTTGCGCCCAGCGATAGCTGGAACACTGGTCACTGCAACAGCAGCGTTGCCATGGTCGCATCGTTAAATCGATGCTTGCTCTTTCTTGGTAGGTCAACGACCCCCTGATCGGAAAGGTTCCGGTCCGATCAGACCGGGTTCATTTTGTCCGCGGCCTTGAAAAAGCGGCGTGCATGGTCGATCAGCTCGCCGTCGGTCGGATGGTCCATTGGCTCGATACCGATCAACTGGCTCTTGAGTTGGGGCGCGTGCTTCTCGACGTAGCTCGCCAGCTCGTTCTTGGTCGCTGCTGGTCCCGTCACCAGCCAGCCCTTAGTGCCCGCCAAAGCGTCGACGATGCTCTTGAAGTAGGCGTTGTCGTCGTGCGTGTGACCCGATCCCACGACACCGGCCTTCTGGTGAACCTTGTGGGACGGTGCGTGCGCCTTGATCTGCTTGCGCTCCACGTCGTCCGCATTGAACAGGAAGATGTGCGCTTCCTTGAAATCGAGCCAGACGACGGCATGGGCGTGGGACATATATTCTCCGCCAAATTGTATGAGTGCAGGGGCAACGCCTCGTTCTGCGGCCGGTTCCTGGCAAACGGATGGTCAATAGGAGACAGACTTCAGCGCCTCCAGCAACTACCCTTGAATGCTACCTTGAAGGTCTTCGCCAGTGAACGTCCACCTGAATCCGGAAGTACTGGCCGCGCAGTTCGGCGACTTGCTGGAATACATGCCCGACGCCATCGTTCTCGTGAATGTCGGCGGCCAGATCGTCCTGACCACAAAGCTCGCCGAAGACTTGTTCGGCTACGCGCGCGGCGAGCTGCACGGCAAACCCGTGGAACAGCTGTTGCCGGCGCGCTTTCGCAAAGACCATGTCGGACACCGCTCCAACTACGTCGTGCAGCCGAGAAACCGGACCATGGGCGCAGGCCTCGACCTCTTTGCGCTGCGCAAGGATGGTTCGGAATTTCCCGTCGAGATCAGCTTGAGTCCGTTCACTCACGGCGAGGGCTCGCTGGTGCTGACGGCGATCCGCGACATCACCGGGCGCAAGGAGACTGAAAAGGCGCTGCAGCGACTCTCCGACGAGAACGAAATGCTGCTGCGGGAGATGCAACATCGCATCGCCAACAGCCTCCAGATCATCGCCAGCATCCTGTCGCTGAAGGCCGGCTCCGCTCAGTCCGAGGAAGCGCGGATCAGCCTGCGCGACGCGCATCAGCGCGTCCTGTCGGTCGCCGCCGTGCAGACGCACCTTCTCAAGGCGGGCGGCGGGGATCTCATCCAGGTCGCGCCGTACATGACGGAGCTTTGCACCAACCTTGCCTCGTCTATCATCGGCGACAAGCGACCCATTACGCTGAGTGTGAAGGCGAATGGCAGCGAAACCGGCTCGGCCCATGCCGTCAGCCTGGGGTTGATCGTCACCGAGCTCGTCATCAATGCCGTGAAGTACGCTTTCCCCGGCGAAGACCGTGCGGGCCATGTCGTCGTGGGTTACGAGATGGCGGGTGGCGACTGGCAACTGAGCGTGTCCGACGATGGCGTCGGATATTCCACGCCCGTGCCGGTGCGGCGACCCGGTGGCGGCCTCGGCACCAGTCTGGTCAAGGCTCTTGCACAACAACTCGGTGCCCAGATCGAGGTCATGAGTGGTCCGACGGGAACGAGTGTTTCGATAGCTCATAAAGCGCGGCTAGACGAAGGAAGTCTGGCTCATTCGGCGAGCGAATGAAGGATCCTGTCGGCGGTGGCCCCATCGACACCTGAATCACCGCACCGTGAGACGCCTCTGTTTCAAGCGGATCAACGATATGTCGTCAGTAACGACCGTAATAGGTGTTTCGGTTCGTCGCGCGTAGGTTGGCGCAGTATGTCGATACTCGCCGTAATCCTCATGCTGAGGAGGGTGCGAAGCACCTGTCTCGAAGCATGGGAACGCGCACCGCGTTTGTGGCCCATGCTTCGAGACGCATCGCTGCGCGATGCTCCTCAGCATGAGGTTGGAGTGGAGTTGCAGGTAACTGCCGTGCATGCACCAGCTCGCGAGCGCTCGCGAGGCGTTCGGGAGGAATGGCCTTCGATAGAAGCGGGCCCGCGTTTTGGGGAGATCCTCGCGAGGAGAGAATTTGTGTGGGGCTCGCCCCCTCCGTCGCCGTATGACGGCGCCGCCTCCCCCGAAAGACTGGGTAGGGATATGAGGGGGTGTGGCGGAATCCGAGACAAATGGCCTGAAAGGCCTATGCCATCAGCATCGGAGGTGTCTCAGGATTTGGAGACAATCCTGGGACAGTCCTGAGACAAACCTTAGGTCACGAAGTTCTGGTACATCGCCTTCAGGTCCTGGGTCTCCTGCGGCGTGATCTCTCCGTCGAGCACGCGGGCTTCCCAGCCGCGCAGGCGGCGCTTCAGTTCGACCGGCGTGCGCGGGCTCAGCAGGACCATGAAGAACTGCTCGTGCGGGGAGAGTTCGCGGTCCTTGCGATAGCCGAAGGGGCCATTGGTGGTCGCGCGAGCCGGGGCGGCCTCGGTGATGCGCGGCTGGATATCCTTGGCCAGCACGTCTTCCCAGGTGAGGCCGGCCTCGCGCACCATCGCCGAGGCGAGCTTGGCCGCGGCCAGGGCTTCGCCGGAGTGACTGCTTTCGAGGATCTGCAGGACTTTCGCCAAGGTAGCGCGATTGAAATTCGCCATGGTCTTCCGCTCCGCCACCGCCATGCGTCCGAGGGGACGAACAAACACGGCTATGTGTCTTTGACTATTGGATGAGCAAGCGGCACTAAACGTCCACAAGATATAGTTCACCCACCGCGCAGGCAAGCCGCTCCGTGACCGTCCGACTTTCCACCTTCGCGGCCTACCTGACGGGGCTTGCAACCTGGTTCGTGCCCTTCGGCATCCAGATGGTGCTGTTCCCGTGGCTGGTCGCGGTGGTGCTGCACATGGACGCTTTCTCCGTCGGCGTGGCTCAGATGGCCTTGATGGCGCCGTCGCTATTGTTCCTGCCGCTGGGCGGGCTGGCGGCCGATCGCGGTAACCCGCGCAAGCTGCTGCTCCGCTACCACGTGCTCTACGCGATCCCGCCGCTGGTGCTGGCCGGCGTGCTGTCGATGGGCGGCCTCAGTTATCCCCTGCTGATCGCTTATGGGCTCGCGGCGGGCTCGATCAGCGCCTTCGCGGTGCCGACGCGCGACGCGCTGCTGCCGGTCGTGGCCGCCGGCAACCTGCCGCGCGCGGTGGCGCTGGCGACGGCGCTGCAGTTCGGCGGCCAGTTGATCGGCATCGCCTGCGCCTCGTCGGCCGACCGGATCGGCGCGCCACCTCTGTTGGTCCTGCATGCGGTGCTCGTGCTGCTGGGTATCGCGGTGGTCTGGCGGCTGCCGGACCCGCCGCCGCATCCGCCGACCCAGCATCCGGGCTTCTGGCGCAGCATCGCCGACGGTGTCGCGGCTGCGGCCCAGAACAACCAGATCTGGCCGGTGCTGTTGCTCAACTTCGGTGTCGGCGTGTTCTACGTCGGGCCGTTCATGGCCGTGCTGCCGCTGGTCGTGCGTGACTATTATCTCGGTGGCTCGGCCGATCTCGCCTACGTCAATCTCGCCTTTTGGGCCGCGACTATCGTGGCCGCGATGGCTTTCGCGTCGCTGGGACGGCGCCTGACGCTGCGCGGCCGCCTGATCGGTCTCACCGTCATGACCGGCGCGACGGTGCTGCTGGCGTTGGCGACCCTGCCGCCGTTCCCGGTCTTCGTGGCGCTCAACTTCGTGTGGGGCATTGGTGCCGGCATCTCGATGACCCAGGGCCGCACGATCATCCAGATCGTGGCGCCGGCCACGCATCGCGCGCGGCTGATGTCGCTGTTCCAGCTGGGGCTGAGCGGCGGCGGGCCGATCGGCGCCTTCCTGGCGGGATCGATCGCTGCGTTGTGGGGCACCAAGGCGGCGCTGACCGTGCCGGCGCTCGCGATGCTGGTCCTGGTGGCCGTGGTGCTGTTCCGCTCGCGCCTGTGGTCGATGCGGACCGTCGAGTAGATCTACTCGGCCGCGGCCTGCTTGCCGAGGCCGAGGTCCTGCCAGACGCTCTGCAGAGCGCTCACCAGACGGGTCATGTCGTCGTCGCTGTGCAGCGGCGTCGGCGTGATGCGCAGCCGTTCGGTGCCGCGCGGCACCGTCGGATAGTTGATCGGCTGGACGTAGATATCGTGGCGGTCGAGCAGCAGATCGCTCGCCTGCTTGCAGAGCGCGGCATCGCCCACCGACACCGGCACGATATGCGAGACCGACGGCATTACCGGCAGGCCGACCGAGGTGAGGCGGCTCTTCAGGGCCGCCGCGCGTTCCTGGTGGCGGACGCGCAGTTCGGGATGGGCGCTGACGTGGCGGACGCTGGCCAGCGCTGCCGCGGCGATCGCGGGCGGCATCGAGGTCGAGAAGATGAAGCCATTGCCGCACGAGCGGATGAAGTCGACGGTCGCGGCGGTCGAGGCGATGTAGCCGCCGACCACGCCGAACGCCTTGGCGAGCGTGCCCTGCACGATGTCGACCTTGGCCAGCGCGCCGTCGCGCTCGGCCACGCCCGCGCCGCGTTCGCCATACATGCCGACGGCATGGACTTCGTCGAGGTAGGTGAGGGCGCCGTAGCGATGGGCGAGGTCGCACATCTCGCCGATCGGGGAGATGTCGCCATCCATCGAGTAGACGGACTCAAAGGCCACGACCTTCGGCGTTGCCGGATCGGCGGCGGCGAGGAGCTGCTCGAGGTGGGCGAGGTCGTTGTGGCGGAAGATCTTGCGCACGGCGCCCGAGTGGCGGATGCCCGCGATCATCGAGGCGTGGTTGAACGAGTCGGAATAGAGCTCGCAGTTGGGCATCATCGCGCCCAGGGTCGCGAGCGTGGTCTCGTTGGCGACGTAGCCCGAGGTGAAGACGAGAGCCGCTTCCTTCTCGTGCAGGTGTGCCAGCTCGTCTTCGAGGGCCACGTGCAGCGTGTTGGTGCCGGCGATGTTGCGGGTGCCGCCGGCGCCCGATCCCTGGGCGCCGATCGCATCCTGCATGGCCTTCACCACGGTCGGATGCTGGCTCATGCCGAGATAGTCATTCGAGCACCAGACGGTGACGTCGCGCGGCGCGGCGCCGGCACTGTGATAGCGCGCGCGCGGGAAGGCGCCGACGATACGCTCGAGCTCCGCGAAAACCCTGTACCGGCCCTCGTCGCGCAGGCGATCGAGATGGCCGGTGAAAAACGCCTCGTAGTTCATGCTGCCCCGTTATGTGACGGGCGGATATTAGTCGCTACGCCTGTGGTCAACAGAGGCACTTTAGTCGCAACATCCCGTGAAGAATTCTGCGAATGACTCGCAATTAGGCGTGCAGGATCGTCGCCGCGACCAGCGCCGCGCTCAGGAAGAGAGACACACAGAGCATCGGCAGCGCCCCGATCCAGCGTGTCTGGGCCGGCAGCAGGTCCCAGTGACGCAAGGTGGGAAAGGCGGCGGCGAGCGCGAACAGCGCGCCGATCGCCCACAGACCGAAGGCAAAGGGCGTGGCGATGTTGGCCTGCCCGGCGGTGGTGTTGATGATGCCGACGCCGATGATCGCCGGCACCACGGACGCAGCAAAAAGGGCGACCGCCCAGATCGCCCTTTTTCGTATTTTGCGGCTCGTGCCGGCGGGAGCGTCGCTCATCTCTGAGCCTGGCACGTCAGCCCTTGAAGTGGCCTTCCGACTTGAGGTCGGCGAGGGCGCCATCGAACGCCTGATGCAGGCGGCCGAACAGATCGCCAAGTTCGGTCTCGTTGATGATCAGCGGCGGGCAGATCGCGACGCGGTCGCCCATGTTGCGCACGAACAGGCCGAGCGCCTGGGCATGGGTGGCGACCTTGAGGCCGGCACCGACCGTCGTGTCGAAGGACGCCTTGGTCTTCTTGTCGGCCACGATCTCGATCGCGCCCATCATGCCGACGCTCATCGCTTCGCCGACCAGCGGATGGTCCGCGAACGACTGCACGTGGTTGGTGAAGGTCGGCGACATGCGCTTGGCGTGGCCGAACAGGTCGGTCTCGTCGTAGATCTTCTGCGCCTCGAGGGCGACGGCGGCGGCGACCGGATGGCCGGAGTAGGTGAAGCCGTGACCGAACGTGCCGATCTTGTCGCTCTCCATCATGAGCGCCTGGTAGACCTTCTCGTTGATCATCACCGCGGAGATCGGCAGGAACGACGCCGACAACGCCTTGGCGCAGGTCAGGATGTCCGGCGTGATGCCCATGGTCTGGGAGCCCCAGACGTTGCCGGTACGGCCGAAGCCGCAGATCACTTCGTCGGCGCAGAACAGCATGTCGTACTTCTTCAGCACGGCCTGGATCTTCTCGTAGTAGCCCTTCGGCGGCACGATCACGCCGCCGGCACCCATCACCGGCTCGGCGATGAAGGCGGCACAGGTCTCGGGGCCTTCCTTGACGATCAGGGCCTCCAGTTCCTCGGCGCAACGCGTGGTGAACTGGTCCTCGGTCTCGCCCGGCAGGCCGAAGCGATAGAAATGCGGGCAGCTCGTATGCAGGATGCCGGCGATCGGCAGATCGAAGGAGCGATGGTTGACCGGCAGGCCGGTGAGGCTGCCCGACGCCACGGTGATGCCGTGATAGCCCTTGATGCGCGAGATGATCTTCTTCTTCTCGGGGCGACCCAGCGCATTGTTCATGTACCACACCATCTTCACGACGGTGTCGTTGGCCTCGGAGCCGGAGTTGGCGAAGAACACCTTCGACGCCGCGAACGGCGCCATCGACTTGATCTTCTCGGCGAGGTTGATCGCGGGCTCATGCGAACGCTGGTTGAACGCGTGATAGAACGGCAGCTGCTTCATCTGCTCGTAGGCGACCGTCGCCAGCCGCTCGTTGCTGAAGCCGAGGGCGGCCGACCAGAGGCCCGCCATGCCCTCGATGTATTCCTTGCCGTCGTCGTCCACGACATAGACGCCGCGACCGCGCACGATCGTCAACGGGCCGGTCGCCTCGTGCTTCTTGAAGTTCGTGTAGGGGTGCAAATGGTGCGCAATGTCGCGCGCCGCGTTGGAATTGCCGCGGAAGCTGCGAGGAACGTCGTTCATGGCCACACCTTTGGAAAACGCTGTAGGAGGCCCAAGATAGCGACCCGCAGCGGTCCCTGTCGACTCGAAGGACGTGAGTTATTTGCGCTCGAGCGCGGCTGCCAGGGCGCGGCCGGCGTCGAGGATATGCTCCCGCAATAATTTACAGGCAGCCTCGGTGCGCTTCTGCTCGACGGCCTTCAGAAGCGCGCGGTGCTCGTCGTCCGAGCGTGGCTGCCAGTCGAGGCTCTGCCAGGTTGCGAACAGGTGGCGCGCGCTCACCCGGTGCAAGTCGGAGATTGCGGCCAGCAGCCGGGGCAGGGCACAGGGCACTGTCAGCGCGTCGTGGAAACGCCGGTTGGCTGCCTCCCAGACAGTGACGTCGGACTGCCCGACGCAGGCCTCCAGCGCCTCGCGCGCGCGCTCTAAATCCGCAGGCTGAAGCTTTGGCATCGCGTGCTGGAGCGCGAGCGTCTCCAAGGCGGCCCGCATTTCCGTGACTTCGATCACGTCGGCCGGATCGAGGGTCGCCACCCGCACGCCCCGTCGTGGCTCGGTGACGACCAGCCCTTGCGCATCGAGCCGCCGGAAGGCCTCGCGCACGGGGACATGGCTGGCGCGAAACGCCTGCGCGATCTCGTCCTGGCGCAGGCGCGTCCCCGGCTGAAGCACGCCGGACACGATCTGGCTGGCCAGCGCGCGCGCGATCTGGCCGGCGAGGGAGCGGTCGTCGTCGATAGGGTCTTGCGTCTCTGATTTCATAATATTATAGATAATAGATTATATTTCTGTGGCCTCGATTACCAGCGTGTCGGCGGTGACCATGAGCGATCAGGTGGAGCGGCGTCTAACGGCGTTGGGGATAGCTTTGCCCCGGCCTCCGCGGGCGATTGGCAATTTTGCCTACGGCATCGAGCATGGTGGCCTGCTTTATCTGTCCGGCACCTACGGGACCGCCGTTGGCCCCGACGATGCGGACTTCCTGCCAATCGTCGGCAAGGTTGGCGCCGATATCTCGATCGAGGACGGCTACCGGTCTGCCCGGCTGATGGCGATCAACCATCTCGCGATGGCCAAGGCCGTCGTGGGAAGTCTCGACCGGATCGCGCGCGTCATTCGCCTGCTGGGCTTCGTCAATGCCGCGCCCGGATTCCGCGACGCCCCCCAAGTCCTGAATGGCGCTTCCGACCTACTGGTCGAGGTGTTCGGCATGAACGACGGCCGGCACGCGCGATCGGCGCTCTATCAACATGAGCTCGCCCGCAACGCTCCCGTTGCCGGGGAACTCACTCTCGCGGTGAAACCAACATGACGCCCAAACATATTCGCCCAGCCCGCCTTCAGCACGTCGCCGGTATCGGCGTCGACCGGATGGGTTCGATTGCCGACGCGTCGGGTCGCGATTTCCTGAGGCTGGAGAACCTCGACACCGATATCCCGCCGGATGCCGAGGCAATCGCTCGGACGCGCGCCGCGGCCGAAGAGGACGCGGCGAACAGCTACCTGCCGTTCGTTGGCCAGGATGTCCTGCGCGAAGTCGCCGCGGCGCACGTCTCGGAGATGTCGGGCGTGTCCTACAGCGCGCGCAACTGCGTGATCTCCGCCGGCGGGCTCTCGGGCATCCTCAATGCGCTGCTGGCGACGGTCGATGTCGGCGACGAGGTGATCGTCACCGATTCGACCTACGCGGGATTGCTGAACAGGGTCCGGCTGGCCGGCGGCACGCCGCGGCAGGTGCCCTTTGTCTTCGAGCCCGGTGGTGTCTGGCGCCTCGACCGACGAGCGCTGCAGGAAGCGATCGGCCCACGCAGCCGCGCGATGCTGCTGATGTCGCCCTCTATGCCAAGCGGCGGCGTTCTCGACGCTGACGACTGGGCTTTGGTGGCCGAGCTTTGCGTCCGTCACAATCTTCTGTTGATCCTCGACAGCGCGATGGAGCGCCTGCTGTTCGATGGCCGCGGCGTGATCCATCCGGCAGGCCTGCCCGGCATGGAGGAGCGGACCATCACCGTCGGTGCAGCGTCCAAGGAGTTGCGCATGATCGGCTGGCGCGTCGGCTGGACGGTGGCTCCGGACTGGTTGATGCCCGACCTTGTCGCTGTCTCGCTCGGCAACGTCGTGGTGCCGGTCGGCATCGCGCAGGCCGCCGCTGCTGTTGCCCTGTTGAAATCGAAGGAGACGTTGCCTGCCTATGTGGCGGAGCTGCAGCGTCGGCGCGACACGGTGGCCGAGGAATTGCGCGGTCTTCCGTTCGGTCTGCCGTCAGGCGGCTGGTCGCTGCTGTTGCGAGTGTCCGATTTCGGCCTCGATGGCGCTGCGATGTCGGAGCGGCTGCTGGAGCAGGGCATTTGCGCGACTGGCATGGCCGGATGGGGCGTAGCGCACGGTCAGCAATACATCCGCTTCGTCTTCGCCAACGAGCCGGTCGAAAGGCTGCGCGGGATGGGCGCCAAAGTGCGCGCGGCGTTGGGCCAATGAAGCCCGCGTGGCGCGCGGAGCGGCCGTGGCTTGCCGATGCCACAGTATGCGACGGCCTGTTGCCCTGGGCTGATCACTTCCTGCCGCCTGGCTCGGATCTCGCCGAGCAGCTCGGGCGCTTTCGTGCAGCTGGCGTCGATCACATCTCGCTCACGGCGGCGGCCAGCAATGAAGATGCGCAAGCAGCGCTCGTCCGGCTGGGCTTCCTGCGCCGTGCCGTCGCCGCGCACGCCGATTGGATATCGATTGCCGATGATGTGACGACGATCAAGGCCGCGCGCCTTGCCGGACGGATGTCCGTGTCGTTTCATTTCCAGACCGCGACGCCGATGGCCGGAAGTCTCGATCTCGTCGAGGCTTTCAAGGGCGCGGGTATCGGGCGGTCGATCCTTGCCTACAACGAAGCCAATGTGTTCGCCGATGGTTGCCATGAGCCGCGCAATGGTGGGCTGACGGCCTATGGAAAGCGCCTGATCGCGTGCATGGACGAAGTAGGAATGGTCGTCGACCTCAGCCACTGCGGCGAGCGCACGTCGTTCGACGCGATGGACGCTCCGCTGAAGCGTGCGCCGATTTTCTCGCACTCCAATGCCCGGGCGCTGTTCGGCCATGAGCGCAACATCACCGATGCTCAGATCAAGGCGTGTGCTGCGCGCGGTGGCTACATCGGCGTCAACGGCGTCGGCATGTTCCTCGGTGTCGATGGGCCGTACCTTCCGGCGACGATTGCCGAACATGTTGCCCACATCGCGTCGCTGGCCGGAGCCGACCGTGTGGGACTCGGTCTTGATTTCATGTTTCTCGAAGGCAGCGACTACGGGTTCTTCCATAGTGCGCCGGGTCGTTGGCCGCGTGGCTATCCCGTGCCGCCCTGGGATTTCTTCCAGCCGGAGCAGTTCGGCGACCTGATGCTGGCGCTCGAAGCCAAGGGCTTCTCGCGCGCCGAACTGATCGGTGTGCTGGGAGAGAACTACTTACGGCTCGCCGCTTAGGGAGAATCGAGATGCTCAACAGACGCACTTTGATGGGCACCGCCGGTGCACTTGCCTTGACGCACAAAGCCCAGGCTGCGGATCCGCTTGAAATCTTCAGCTCCGACATCCGGCCGTTGTCGATCGCGGAGGGTCCACGTCGCGGGCTCGTGCTCGATATTGTCAGCGAGGTCTTCAAGGCGATCGGCCGTGACGTGCGGTATACATTCCTGCCGTTCGCGGAGACGTTACAACGCACGCAGTCGCAGCCGGGCGCGCTGGTCACGCCGCTTGCCCGCTCGCTGCAGCGTGAAGCGGGCTTCGCGTGGATCGCGAAGGTGATCGACGTGCCACAAGCCATGGGGACCTTGGGCGGCAAGCCCGCTGCCGATCTCGATATGGCGCGCAAGTTCGCGCATGTAGGTGTGGTTCGTGCCGGCGTGCAGGAGAGCTTCTTGCGGGATAACGGCTTCACCAATCTCGTGCAGTTTGCGACGGCTGCCGAGATCGCAAAAGCCCTGGCGGCGGGCGAGATCGACGCCTGGTACGCGACCTCCACGGAGATCGCCCTTCAGATCGACGCCGTCGGCCGGCTGAAGGACCTGCACATCGGCCCCACTTTGCAGGCAGCGCCAGTCTGGCTCGCCGGCAACAAGGATATGGCGTCGGTACCGGTTGATCAGATCGCAAAGGCGATGGCTGATCTGGAACGCTCAGGGACCGTGCAGCGCACATATCGAGCCTACGTTCCTGGCTTACAAAGCAGACCAATTGACGCCATGCCAGAGCCAGTGCAACTTGCGCCGCTATCGGCGCCCGTGGGTGGATTTCGGGCGTTTTAGAAGGGGGTTTCAGAATGAATTTGAGCTTCGGGCGTGGCATCGCTCTGGCGGTCGTGTGCGCGGGCCTTTCGGTCGCGTCGATCGCCGATGCCAAGACTTTCAAGTGGGCGAATTCGGGCGACGTGAGCTCGATGGATCCGTATGCCCGTCAGGAGACTTTCCTCCTGACCTTCACGGCGAACATCTATGACCCGCTGGTCCGCCGCGACAAGGACCTGAAGCTCGAGGGCGCCATCGCCACCAAGTGGGGCCAGCAGGACCCGATGCACTGGTTCTTCGACCTGCGTCCGGGTGTGAAGTTCTCCGACGGCTCGCCGCTCACGGCGGACGACGTCGTGTTCTCGCTCAACCGCGCCAATGGCCCCGGCTCGAACGTCAACGGCAACTTCTCGTCGGTTAAGTCGATCACCAAGGTGAGCGACAGCCGCGTCGAGGTCGAGCTGCTGGTCGCCGATCCGCTGCTCGCCGACAAGTGGTCGTCGGTCGGAATCATGTCCAAGGCCTGGTGCGAGAAGAACAACGCCGTCCAGGCGGCCGACATGATCAAGAACGAAGAGAACTTCGCCACCCGTAACGCGATGGGTTCCGGTCCGTTCATGGTCAAGGAGCGCCGCGCGGGCGAGAAGACGATCCTCGTGCCGAACCCCAACTGGTGGGACAAGCCGGTCCACGACCTGACCGAGGTGATCTTCACGCCGGTCTCGAATGCGGCGACCCGCATCGCCGCGCTCAAGGCGGGCGACATCGACATGACCTACGAGGTCCCGCCGGCCGATACCGAGAACCTGAAGAAGGACCCCAACATCAAGGTGATGGAAGGCCCGGAAACCCGCGTCGTTTACCTGGGCTGGGACCAGGAGCGTGACGAGCTGGTCGAGTCCAACGTGAAGGGCAAGAATCCGTACAAGGACAAGCGCGTGCGCGAAGCCATGTACCGGTCGATCGACATCGAGGCGATCAAGCGCACCGTGATGCGCGGCCAGTCGTTCCCGACCGCCCTGATGGTGGCGCCGGGCCTCAACGGCTACACCAAGGACCTCGACGTCCGTCCGTCGCTGCTGAAGCCGGAAGAAGCCAAGAAGATGCTGGCCGACGCCGGTTATCCCGACGGCTTCGAGACCGGCATGGATTGCCCGAACGATCGCTACGTCAATGACGAGAAGATCTGCCAGGCCGTCGTCGGCATGCTCGCCAAGATCGGCATCAAGGTGAATCTGCGGGCCCAGACCCGCAATCTCTTCTTCGCCAAGATCCTGCGCAGCACGCAGGACGGCAAGCCGAACCAGACCAGCTTCTACATGCTGGGCTGGTCGCCGGGCCAGACCTACGACGTCCACAACGTGTTCGAGCAGATCATCGAGACGCCGGACATCAAGCGCAAGAAGGGCCTCTACAACTCGGGCGGCTACTCGAACAAGAAGTTCGACGAGCTGGCCGACAAGGTCGAGGTCGAGACGGACAAGGCCAAGCGTGACGCCATGATTCACGAGGCGACCAAGATCTACGTCGATGACTATGCGTACATCCCGCTGCACCAGCAGGCGCTGGTCTGGGCGATGCGCAAGAACATCGACCTGGTCCAGCCCGCGGACAACACGTTCCCGCTGCGTTTCGTCAACGTGAAGTAATCGACCCAGTCATCCACACTGCGTCGCTGTAACGACCGGCCTCGGCCACCCCTGGTGGCTGAGGCCGGTTCCGTTTCGGCCTCAATCCTGCTAGGGCTACGCCCAGGCAAATTTATCCATAAATGCTCGCTTTCATCCTCCGTCGTCTCGCCCAATCCGTCGCCGTGCTGCTGACGGTGGGATTGGTGTCTTTTTTCCTGTTCCAGTATGTCGGCGATCCGATCAATTCGATGGTGGGCCAGGACACGCCCGCCGCGGAGCGTGAGGCGCTGCGGGAAAAGCTCGGCCTCAACGATCCGGCGCCGGTCCAGTTCGTCCACTTCATCAACAATGCAGCGCACGGCCGCTTCGGGCTGAGCTACCGCACCTCCGAACCGGTCAATCGCCTGATCCTCGAGCGCATGCCGGCGACCCTCGAACTCTCCTTCTGTGCAGCGGTGTTCGCCCTGCTGGTTGGCATTCCCATGGGCGTCTACACCGGCCTGTATCCGCAACACTGGAGCAGCCGGCTGTTCCAGGCGGTGTCGCTGATCGGCATATCCTTGCCTACCTTCCTGATCGGCATTCTCCTGATCCTATTGTTCGCCGTGATCCTGCACTGGCTGCCGTCGTTCGGCCGAGGGCAGACCTCGACCTTCGGCTGGTGGACCACGAACTTCACGAGTTGGAAGGGATTGCAGGCGCTGATCCTGCCGTCGATCACGCTCGGCCTCTTCCAACTCACGCTGATCATGCGTCTGGTGCGCTCGGAGATGCTCGAGGTGATGCGCACGGACTACATCAAGTTCGCCCGCGCACGCGGCCTCACCAACCGCGCCATCAACTTCGGACATGCGCTCAAGAACACGATGGTGCCCGTGATCACCGTGACCGGCCTGCAGCTGGGCTCCCTGATTGCCTTCGCCCTGGTGACCGAGACGGTCTTCGCCTGGCCGGGTGTCGGTCAGCTCTTCATCCAGTCGGTCCAGTTCAACGACATCCCGGTGATGGCCGCCTACCTGATGCTGATCGGGTTGCTGTTCGTGCTGATCAATCTGGTCGTCGACCTTCTCTATTTCGCCGTCGATCCGCGCCTGCGCGGGCCGGGCACGGCACGGGCAGGACACTGACATGGCCAATGGGTCCTCCTGGCTGCATCGCGCCGCCGACAGCGACATCTGGTGGAGCTTCAAGTCGTCCAGCCTGACGGTGGTCGCCGCCGTCGTGACGGTGCTGATCATCGGGATTGCTTTCCTGTCGCCGCTGCTGGCGCCGCACACGCCGTTCGATCCGGGGTCGCTCAGTCTGTCTGACGGTTTGAAGCCGCCAGCCTGGATGACCGACGGCGACTGGTCGTTCGTGCTGGGCACCGACGACCAGGGCCGCGACGTGCTCTCGTCGATCATGTACGGCACGCGCCTGTCGCTGGTCGTGGGCCTGGCGTCGGTGATCGTCTCCATGGCGATCGGCATCACGCTCGGTCTCGTCAGCGGCTACGTCGGCGGCACGACCGATGCCGTCATCATGCGCATCGCCGACGTGCAGCTCACCTTTCCGGCCATCCTCGTCGCGCTCCTGATCGACGGCGTCGTGCGTGGCCTGATCTCGGTGAAGCGGCACGACGAGATCGCGCTGTTCGTCATCATCGGCGCGATCGGCCTCAGCTTCTGGGTCCAGTACGCGCGCACGATCCGCGGCTCGGTCCTGGTCGAGAAGAACAAGGAATATGTCCAGGCGGCGCGGGTGATCGGCCTGTCGCCGACCCTGATCATGGTGCGGCACGTGCTGCCCAATGTGACGGGCCCGGTGCTGGTCATCGCCACCATAAACCTTGGCCTCGCGATCATCTCCGAGGCGACGCTGTCCTTCTTGGGCGTTGGTCTGCCGTCGACCCAGCCCTCGCTCGGCACCTTGATCCGGCTCGGCAACGAGCTGCTGCAGTCGGGCGAATGGTGGATCACGGTCTTCCCGGGCATCACGCTCGCGGCCCTCGTCCTGGCGGTGAACCTGCTCGGCGACTGGCTGCGCGACGCCCTCAATCCGAAGCTGCGCTGATGGTCACGAACAACGCCCCTCTCCTGGAAGTGAAGAACCTGCGCGTCGAGTTTCCGACGCGGCGCGGCACCTTGCTGGCGGTCGACGACGTATCGTTCGACATCGCGCCGGGCGAAGTGCTGGGCGTGGTGGGTGAGTCGGGCGCGGGCAAATCACTGACCGGCAACGCCATTATCGGGCTGCTCGAACCGCCCGGCCGCATCGCCGGCGGCGAAGTGCGGCTCGAAGGCAAGCGTATCGACAATTTGCCGTACGAGGAGATGCGCAAGATCCGCGGCGCGCGCATCGGTGCGATCTTCCAGGACCCGCTCACCAGCCTCAATCCGCTCTATTCGGTGAGCCGCCAGCTGGTCGAGACCATCCAGACCCACATGCCGCTCTCGGCTTCGGCGGCGCGGGCGCGTGCGCTCGATCTGCTGAAGGAAGTCGGCATCCCGGGCGCCGAGCAGCGCATCGACCATTATCCGCACCAGTTCTCGGGTGGCATGCGCCAGCGGGTGGTGATTGCGCTGGCGCTCTGCGCCGGCCCGCGGCTGATCGTGGCCGATGAGCCCACCACCGCGCTGGACGTCTCGATCCAGGCCCAGATCATCGCGCTGCTGAAGAAGCTCTGCCGTGAGCACGGTACTTCCGTGATGCTGGTGACGCACGACATGGGCGTGATCGCCGAGACGGCCGATCGCGTGGCGGTGATGTATGCCGGCCGCATCGCCGAGATCGGCCCAGTGCGCGACGTGATCAAGAACGCCAAGCATCCCTATACCAAGGGCCTGATGGGCTCGATCCCGAGCCTCGGCCATCGCGCCGAGCGGTTAACCCAGATCGACGGCTCGATGCCGCGCCTCACCGAGATCCCCACAGGCTGTGCCTTCAATCCGCGCTGCACCGTGCGCGGCGAGCGTTGCCTAGTGGAGCGGCCGGAGCTGATGGCGGCGGACGCAAGCCGGGCCGCCTGCTGGCTGCACGATGCGGGCGGCGTGGGCACACCTGTGGCTCCCGTGCGGGAGATGGCCAATGCCTGACGGCAATTACGTCCGCATCGAAGGGCTGAAGCGCTATTTCGACGTTTCGGCGCCCTGGCTGGTGCGCAAGCTCGAGGGAAAGCCGCGCCAGATCGTACAGGCGGTCGACGGCATCGACATCCAGATCGCCAAGGGCGAGACCTTCTCGCTGGTGGGCGAATCGGGCTGCGGCAAGTCGACTGTCGCGCGCCTTGTGGTTGGCCTCTATCCGCCGACGGCGGGCAAGATCGTGTTCGACGGCAACGACATGTCCGAGCGGCGCGGGCAGGGTGCGCACTCGACCCTGCGCCGGCGGCTGCAGATGATCTTCCAGGACCCGTTTGCCAGCCTCAATCCGCGCTGGCGCGTGTTCGACATCATCGCCGAGCCGATCCGTGCCTTCGGTCTATCCAAGGACAAGGCCGACCTCGAGAAGCAGGTCGGCGACCTGTTGCGCCAGGTCCGTCTCACGCCAGCCGACGGCCGCAAGTTCCCGCACGAGTTCTCGGGCGGGCAGCGCCAGCGCATCTCGATCGCCCGCGCGCTCGCCAGCCAGCCGGAGTTCCTGATCTGCGACGAGCCGACGTCGGCACTCGACGTCTCCGTGCAGGCCCAGATCCTGAACCTGATGATGGACCTGCAGCGGCGGCTGAAGCTCACCTACCTGTTCATCAGCCACAATCTCGCGGTCGTCTATCACATCTCCACGCGTGTCGGCGTGATGTACCTCGGCCGGCTGGTCGAGGAGGCGCCGACCGACACGCTCTTCAAGCGCCCGAAGCATCCCTATACGCGGATGCTGCTCGACACGATCCCCGACCTCGACATGACCGGCCGCCAGCGCGCCCCGGTCGCGGGCGAGGTGCCGAGCCCGCTCAATCCGCCGTCGGGCTGTACCTTCCATCCGCGTTGCCCGTTCGCGAACGAACGCTGCAAGGCCGAGCGGCCCAAGGCGCTGCCGATCGAGGGCGGCACGGTCGCGTGCCATGGCATCGAAGAAAATCGCATTCCGATCGAGGACCGAAGCTATACCGCGCGCGGGTGATGCAGATACCCGTGTAGGTCGTGGTGTGCATTGCTGCAGACCTGACTTCCCTTGACCCCTCGCGCCGCTGCCGTACGATCCAGCGCTTAAATTTTATGCGATTGGAGAGTCCCTATGCCGGTCATTAACCGCATCGCGTCGTTTCACCGGGACATGACGGCATGGCGCCACGACATTCACAGCCATCCGGAGACGGCTTTCGAGGAAGTGCGGACGGCCGACGTCGTCGCGGCAAAGCTCGAGTCCTTCGGCCTCGAAGTCCATCGAGGCATGGCCAAGACCGGCGTGATCGGCGTCCTGCGGGCCGGCACCTCCAACCGGGCAATCGGCCTGCGTGCCGACATGGATGCACTGGATGTGCACGAGACGAACAGCTTCGATCACAAGTCGACGATCCCCGGCAAGATGCACGCCTGCGGTCATGACGGCCATACCGTGATGCTGCTGGGTGCGGCCAAGTACCTGGCCGAGACCAAGAATTTCGACGGCACCGTCTATTTCATCTTCCAGCCCGCCGAGGAGAACGAGGGCGGCGGCCGCGTGATGGTGGAAGAGGGGCTGTTCGACAAGTTCCCGGTCGAGGGCGTCTACGGCATGCACAACATCCCGGGCATTCCGGTCGGCAAGTTTGCCGTGCGTCCGGGCCCGATGATGGCGGCGTACGACATCTTCGAGGTGGTGCTGAAGGGCGTCGGCGGCCATGGCGCGATGCCGCATCACACGATCGATCCGGTCGTGGTGGGCGCCCATATCGTGACGGCGCTGCAGTCGATCGTGGCCCGCAACGTCGATCCGATGGACACCGCCGTCGTCTCGACGACGCAGATCCATGCCGGCGACGCCTGGAACGTGATCCCGCAGGAGTGCGTCCTGCGCGGCACCGTCCGCACCTTCAAGAAGCCGGTGCAGGACATGATCGAGAAGAACATCGAGAAGATCTCGCGCAACGTCGCGGCAGGCTTCGGCGCCGAGGTCGTGAAGTGGCGCTACGAGCGGCGCTATCCGGCGACCGTGAACAGCGTGCAGGAGACCGAGTTCGCGGCCCATGCCGCCTCCGCGCTGGTCGGCCTCGAGAACGTCAATCGCAACCCGACGCCCGCCATGGGCAGCGAGGATTTCGCCTGGATGCTGCTGAAGCGGCCGGGCTGTTACATCTGGATCGGCAACGGCGACGGCGAAGGCTCGTGCATGGTCCATAACCCGGGCTACGACTTCAACGACGACATCCTGCCGATCGGCGCTTCCTACTGGGCGACCCTGGTCGAGCAGCAGCTCGGCCGCGAGGCCCTGTCCCAAGCCGCGGAGTAGGGCGGACAGCCAGTCGGCGGAATTTTCGGTGTCTCATCCGGCGCATCCTTACGCCAATCAGCGGATCGGTCTTGCGACCATCCATGCCAAGGAACAGGCGATCGCGCCGCCGTTCCGGCGGCTGCTGGGCGCCAACGTCCTGGTGGCGCCCGAGGTCGACACGGATGTCCTCGGCACTTTCTCGGGCGAGATCCAGCGCACCGATGAGCTGACCCACACCGCCGTCCTCAAGGCGGAGATGGCCTTCACGACGATGGACGTCGATTGCGCCATCGCCAGTGAAGGAAGCTACGGGCCGATCGACAAGGTGCCGCTCAACGCCGGCGGCGTCGAGATCATGGCCTTTGTCGACCGCAAGCGCGGCGTCAGCGTCGTCGAGACGATGCTCACGCATCGCACCAACTGGCGCATGTGGCGCTTCAGGCCGGGCGATCCATTGGTGCCGGTCGCGGCCAAGGCGCTGGGCTTTCCCACCTACGGCGTGTTCGTGATGACGAACTCGGACTTCAGCCGGCCGGTGAAGGGGCTCGAGACGATCGAGCAGATCGTGGCCGCCGTCGACCGCGAGGCGAAGCGCTCGGCCGACGGGCTGGCGCTGATGATTGCCGACATGCGCGCGCACCGGAATCCCACACGCATGAAGGTGTTGCGCGCGCTTGGCTGGAAGCTGGCCAAGCGGCTGGCGAACCTCTGCCCGAAATGCGGGACGCCGGGCTTCGGCCATATCGACTCCCGCCGCGGCCTGCCGTGCGGCGGCTGCGGCCAGCCCACGCACTACATCCATTTCGAGATCGACGGCTGCCGCGCCTGTGGCCACGCCGTCGCCCGTCCGCGCAAGGACGGACTCCAGACCGCGCCCAAGCTGGCCTGCCAGCCGTGTCGGCAGGGAGCGGCGGCCGCGGTTCATCGCTAGCCGCCCTTGCGTTAGCCAGTCGTATCCGTCGCCAGGTGGAAGAGGCAGTCGCCGCGCTCGCAACGCGCGGGGACCCGTTTGCACAGCACCAGCCCGGCGCGTTTGAAGGTCAGCATCTCCGGTGTGCGCCACGGCGTATGGTGGAAGTGAATGCGCGCGGCCGGCTGGCCTTCCTTCACCTCTTCGCCGAGGTCGACCATGGGCTCGAATAGGCCGCCGTCGGAAGCGTAGACGTAGTAATCGTCGCCGCCGATCTCGGTGAGGCGCGTCGGCTGGGGCGCGGGAACCGCGCCCTGCAGCAGGCCGATGTGGGAGAGCACGCGGCGCATGCCGTCTTCCGCCACCTTGAGGGAAGCCGGTGTCACGAGGCCGCCGCCGCCCAGTTCGGTGCCCATCGAGATCACGCCCTGTCGGGCCGAGGCCGAGGTGAAGGTGCGACCGCCGCCCTGCGGGGCGGCCGCGAGGTAGCTTACCGGGGCGCCGAAGGCCTTCAGCATGCCGACGACCGTCTTCATGCGCTCCGGGTCGGCATGGCGCGGCGCCAGTGCGCTCGGGATATAGGTCAGCGAACTGCCGCCCGAATGGAAGTCGAAGCTGTAGTCGAAGCCGGGCAGCAGCACGTGCTCGATGAAATGGGCGATCTGCTCGGTGATCGTGCCCTCGGGATTGCCCGGGAAGGAGCGGTTGAGATTGCCATCGTCGATCGGCGAGGTGCGTTGGCCGGCCATCGCCGCGGGGAAGTTGGCCGACGGAAGGATCACCAGCCGGCCCTTGATGTCCTTGGGCTCGATCGCGCGGATCAGGTTGCCGAGGCCGATCTGGCCTTCCCACTCGTCGCCATGGTTGCCGGCCTGCATCAGGACGTTCGGCCCGTCACCGTTCTTGATCCGCACGATCGGGATCGGGATCCAGCCATAGGCCGAACGATGCACCGAATGCGGCACGCGCACGAAGCCGGTGGCCTTGCCTTCGGCGGTGAGGTCGATGTCGGCCGCGAGGCGGCTCACCGCCGCGAAGTCGACCTTGTCCGTCGTGCTACTCATATCGGCTCGTTCCACAGGCGTTCGTTGCACAAGGCCTCGGCCACGTCGGCCGAGATCGCGGACAGCAGCTTCTCGCCCTTGGCGGCACTGGCGGTGCCCGCATCGCCGATCACGCCGATCGGCGAGCGGCTGGAGAGCTGGCGCCAGCGATAGACGCCCTCGTTGACGCCGGGGATCGCCGACAGGCCGGGGATGTAGGGCCCGTGCATCTGCGACAGCTCCTCCGGGTTCACCAGTTCGGGCGCCATCGCCATGACCATCGAGGTCTCGGCCTCGCACGCATGCAACAGCGCCTTCTGCTTCTCGAGCAGGCTCGCGATCGACTTGGCCGCGATGTCCCAATAGGTCCCGGTGGCCAGCGGCAGTTTGTACTCGACCGTCAGCTCGCCGATCATGTTCTGCAGCGCCGTGGTGTTTCCGCCGTGGCCGTTCAGCACGAAGATGCGCTTGAAGCCGTGGCGGATCGCCGAGGTGACGACGCATTTGATCACGGCATACATCGTGGCGTAGTCGAGCGTGATCGTGCCGGAGAGCGACATGTGATGCTCTGACATGCCGAAGGGGATGGTGGGGGCGACCACGACCGGCGTGGTCTTTTCCATGATCCGTGCCGCGCGATGCGACACTTCGTGGACGCAGCGCCAGTCGACCATGCTGGGCAAGTGCGGCCCATGCTGCTCGGTGGCGCCGATCGGGATGATGACGACGGCATTGCGGGCGGCGAGCGCCTTGATCTCCGAGGCCTTCAGCCTCGACCAGTCGATTTCAGTCATTCGGGTTTTCCTAGAGCGAGGGCAGGGGCTGCAGATGCACGCCCAGCCACTTCTGGTGAAGCTTGTCGATCTCGCCGTTCATCATGTTGAAGAAGATGAATTCGTCGAGCCAGCGCACGAGATTGTGCTCGCCCATGCGCACCGCGATGTGGGCGGGGCTGCGCCGGATCGAGAACTTGACCTCGAATTCCTTGCCCGGATTGCGCTTCTTCAGGTCTGGAATCAGTAGCGAGTTGGTGGCGAACAGCTCCGTCTGGCCGGTGACGTAGGCCGTCGCCGCCGTGGCATCGTCTTCGGTGCGCATGATCTGGGCCTTGGGCGCCATGGTCGACAGGTCGATCTCCATCGTCGAGCCCTTGGTCGCCGACACCTTGTAGCTGCCCAGTTGCTCGGCGGAGGAAACGGGCAGTGCCTTGGGCCCGTAGACGGCCAGTTGGGTATCGGCGTAAGGCGAAGTGAACATGACCTGCCGGGCGCGCTCGGGCGTCATTCCCATCACCGCGATCACGATGTCGGCCTTGTTGGTGATCAGGAAGGGGATGCGGTTACCGGCTGTGATCTGCTGCAGTTCGAGCTTCACGCCCAGCGCCTTGGCGATCATGCCGGCCATATCCACGTCGAAGCCCTCGGGCTCGCGCTTCTCGTTCTGCGAGCCGAAGGGTGGGACGTCGAGCGGCACGGCGATGCGGACGACGCCCTTCTTCAGGATGTCCTCGAAGGCGTCGGCCTTTGCGGCGGCGCCGGTGAAGGTGGCGATCGAGAGGGCCAGCAGGCCCGCGAGGAGGCGTTTCATGTTGCGCCCTCCTACAGCGACGGCAGTGGTTGCAGCTTCATGTTCAGCCACTTCTGGTGCAGCCGGTCGATCTCGCCGTTCATCATGTTGAAGAAGATGAATTCGTCGAGCCAGCGCACCAGATTGTGCTCGCCCATGCGCACGCCCATGTGGGCCGGGCTGCGGCGGATCGTGAACTTCAGCTCGAATTCCTTACCCGGGTTACGCTTGGCAAGATCCGGCGTGACGAGATTGTTGGTGGCCAGCAGCTCAGCCTGGCCCGAGAGGTAGGCGGCGGCGGCCGTGGCATCGTCCTCCGTGCGCATGATCTGCGCCTTGGGGTTCATGACCGACAGAGCGGTCTCCTGCGTCGTGCCCTTGGCGGCGGCGACCTTGTAGCTGCCCAGTTGGTCGGCGGAGGTGACAGCCAGCGCCTTGGGGCCGAACACGGCGAGCTGGCTGTCGGCATAGGGCGAGGTGAACATGATCTGCTTGGCGCGCTCGGGCGTCAGGCCCAACGCCGAGATCACGATATCGACCTTGTTGGTGATCAGGAACGGGATGCGGTTGGCGCCGGTGACCTGCTGCAGCTCGAGCTTCACGCCCAGCGCCTTGGCGACCATGCCGGCCAGTTCGACATCGAAGCCCTCGGCCTCGCGCTTCTCGTTCTGCGAGCCCATCGGCGGCACGTCGAGCGGCACGGCGATGCGTACCACGCCCTTCTTCAGGATATCTTCGAAGGCGTCGGCCTTCGCTCCAGCACCGGTGAAAGCAGCGATAGACAAGGCCAGCAGGCCCGCAAGAATGCGTTTCATGGTTTCTCCCCCTATGATCCCCAACTTCGGCATCGATCTTGAATGAGGCTCCGGTGGAGCGAAAGCCCGGAGAGTGCGTATGACTGCATCAATCAATATTTCCATGCCGCTGCCGGGCGCCGCGTTCGGCGCGACCGTGCGGCTCGCCCGTCCGCTCAGCGAGACGATGCCGGAGGGCCTGCCGCAGGCATTGGCCGATGCGGGTGGCCTGCTGCTGCTCCCGGGCCTCGGCGAGATCACCGGAACGCCGCAGCTGCTGGTCGACCTCAGCTACAAATTTGGGCCCGAGGTTGAGGATTACCGCCGGCTGCTGACGCGGATGATCCTGGCGCACGACGCGGTGCCCGAAATCTTCCAGGTAACCAACATGGTCCCGAATTTCCGGCGGCCGCCCGATCCGCCGGTGCCGCTGCTGACGGTGGATGGCAAGTTCCCCGTGCAGTACCCGCAGCGCGAGGGCTGGCACACCGATCAGAGCTATCGCCGGCCGCCGCCCGACATCTCGCTCTTCTATGCGGTACTGCCCGTCGACCGGAAACGCGGCCAGACGCTTTTCGCATCAGGCGCGCTGGCCTATGAGGCGCTGCCGCCGTCGCTCAAGACCAGGATCGAAAACCTCGAAGGCCTGCACGCGCAGCCTGGTTCGGGACGCGATCGCGCCTCCGCCATCGCCGGCAAGACGCCCGGGCCATTCGCGCCGCACGAGCGCTCTCGCCCGCAGCCCGTCGTGCGAACGCATCCGGTCACGGGTCGGAAGGCGATCTATGTCTGCGAGGCGAGCCAGATGGACTGGTTCGAGGGCCCGTTCGTGGGGATGGAGCCCGGCCCGCACGGCGAAGGCGCGAAGCTGCTCGACGAGTTGATGACGCACTACACACGCCCGGAGTTCGTCTACGTCCATGAATGGACCGCGGGCGACGTGCTGGTCTGGGATAATCGCTGCCTCATCCACACCGCGACCTGGTACGACGCCGACACGGAGCAGCGCATGATGTGGCGCACCACGGTGCGCGGCAATCCGGGCGCGATCTATGCCGGCGAGAAGAAGAGCTGGATCCCGGAGAGCGAAGCGGCCGAGTAGGCCTCAGCCGATGTAGCCCTGCGCGCCCTGGTCGCGCAGCCACAGTCGGACGAGCAGGCGCCGGCGCTCGGCTTCGTCATAGTCATGGAACTCGGTGCGGCTGTGGCCGATCTCGCGGTTGGCGACGAACTGCATGTCGCCGGCCTGCAGGCGGAACTCGCAGCGCAGCTCGGGATCGCGGAAGACTTCCGCGACCGCCTCGATCGCCGCGGCAGTCTCGTTATCCATCGGCTCGCCCCGCATTGCGTAGGCGCCGCGAATCTGGTGGAGCGACAAGCGCGCGCGCATGCGGCCGCCGTCGCAGGTGAACAGCGGAGCCGAGAAGGTTGGCAGTTCGCCGGCGTGGAACTCGCGCTGGCGGTCGAACCAGAAGGGCTGATAGAGGCGCGGCAGCAGTTCGGCGTGACCGTCGAGCAGCGCATTGTGCGCGGTGGCGAAGCTCATGACCCGGCTCATGCCGCCCTCGCGCGCCTGGCGTACGCAGAGCAGGCCGACGAACTCCGGCATCAGGAAGTTGTAAGCGTTGTCGTTGTGGAACTGCAGGTCGATGTTGGTCTTGTCCGGGCGAATGCCGCTGCCGGGCAGAGCCTGTGCTCCGGTATCGAGCACGTCGTAGACGATCGTACCGTCGAGCTTCTGGGCCACCGGCCGCGCAAGCATGGCCGACAGGATCCAGTAGAGCGCCTTGGCTTCCTCGAGCGAGAGCTCTTCCGTCGGCAGGCCCTGGAGCAGCGCGAATCGGGGCCCGTCGGTCAGCACGCCGCGCACCTCTTCCATCGCGGCGCGGCAGGCCGGCAGCTCGAAACTGCCGGGTCGCAGTGCCAGCAGCGGCACCGGCTGGCGACGCAGGGTCCGCGCGGCCTCGATCAGCTCAGTTTGCGCGGCATCGGACAGCACGACGCGATAGTCGCCATCCTTGATGTCAGCCCGCGTCCAGGCGACGGGGCCGGTGAGGGGGCGATCGAGGATGGCGGGATGATTCATGGCGGAAGTAGAAGGCAAAAATCCTGCCACCGCCAGAGGGCCGGGATTACTTCCCGCAGGGCAGCGCGTTCATCTCCGGGCCGAGATCGTGCGGCGGCGGGACCTGCGAGAGCGACGTAACGCTGGGCGACAGGGCCCAGGCAAAGGCGCGTTCCAGGCGGGTGCAGTATTCGGGGTCGGTGTTGCGCTGCTGGGCCTCCCGATTGGCGAACTCGGTGATCACCACGTCGAAGTTCTGGCGACGCTTTGTAACGACGTCCTTCAGTTCGACGGCATTACTCGACAAGTCGCCGGAGAACTTGGCCAGCACTTCACCATATTGCTTGTCGTACTTGCGGCTGCCATCGGCGTTCTGGCAGCTGAGCGTGCCGACCGCCATTTCCTGTTGGACCATGCGAGAATTGTAGGCGCTGAGCGACCCTTGGTCGTAGCAGGCCTGCTTGGAGGCGGGCGCCGACACCTGGGCGACCTTCATCTGATAGTCGGGAGCGGGCTTCTTCTCCGCGAGGGGCTTGGGCGCGCAGGCGGCGACTCCGAGGGACAGAGCCAGACCGAGGGCGAAGAAGGGCTTCATTTTTTACCTTATTTTTGCCGAACGGCATTTTTGCCGACGGGAGCTAACGTGCGCCTCGGGCGCGTGGTTCCCTCAATGAAGGACAGCGCTCAGGAAGGTTTCGAGCTCCGGTGTCGCAGGCTTGGCGAGCGTGTCGGCGGCGGGGCCCTGTTCCCAGATCTTGCCGTGGTGCATGAAGACCACACGGTTGGCGACGCGGCGGGCGAAGCCGATCTCGTGCGTCACCAGCATCATGGTCATGCCGTCGCGCGCCATCTCCTCCAAGGTCTTCAGCACTTCTCCGACCAGCTCGGGATCGAGCGCTGAGGTGATCTCGTCGAACAGCATCAGTGTGGGCTGCATGGCCAGAGACCGAGCGATGGCGACCCTCTGCTGCTGGCCGCCGGAGAGCTGGTCCGGGTAGGCGTCGATCTTGTCGGCCAGTCCCACCTTGCGCAGGACCGACTCGGCCAGCGCGCGCGTTTGGGCGGGCGCGACACCCTTCACCACCCGGGGCGCCAGGGTGATGTTTTTCTCGACGTTGAGATGGGGGAAGAGGTTGAAGCTCTGGAACACGATGCCGACATGCTGGCGCAGCTTGCGCAGGTCGGTGTTGGGATCGTTCACCTTCGTGCCCTCGAAGGAGACGCTGCCGCCCTGGATCGGCTCCAGCCCGTTCACGCAGCGCAGCATCGTGCTCTTGCCCGAGCCGGAGCGGCCGATGATGGCGATGATCTCGCCCTTCTCGACGGTAAGGGAGACGCCTTTCAGGACCTGGTTCTGACCGTAGCTCTTCACCACGTCCTTCAGTTCAACGAGCGACATGCAGCCTCCGTTCGAGCCGCCGCGAGATCTGCGTGAGCGGGAAGCACAGCGCAAAATAGAGGGCGGCCACGGTGAGATAGACGGTGAAGGGACGGAAGGTGACCGCCGTCGTGAGCTGACCCTCGCGTGTCAGCTCGACGAAGCCGATGACGGCGGCAAGCGAGGTGTTCTTGATGAGCTGGACCAGGAAGCCGACGGTGGGCGGGATCGCCAGCCGCATCGCCTGCGGGATGATGATGTAGCGCAGTTGCGCGCCAAGCCCGAGGCCCAGCGACGCGCCGGCCTCCCACTGGGTCTTCGAGATGGCCTGCAGGCAGCCGCGCCAGATCTCGCCGAGGAAGGCGCCCGCATAGATCGAATAGGAGGCGGCCGCGGCAATCCAGGGCGAGACCTCGATGCCGAAGATCGACAGGCCGAAGAAGAAGACGAACAGCCAGGCCAGCAGCGGCGTGCCCTGCACGACATGGACGTAGATCGAGCCGATCCAGCGCAGCGGCGCCAAGGCCGAGGTGCGCAGCAGCGCCACCGCGAGGCCCACGATTCCCCCGCCGATGAAGGCGATCGCCGTCAGCGCCAGGGTCCAGCGCATGGCCGCGATCAGGTAGAGAACGTCGTTGAAGGAGAATTCGCGGATCATCGGCTGCTCGTCCGGCGCGCGAACACGAGCTGGTAGAGGAGCGCGAACAGGAGGCGGAAGACCAGCGCCAGCGCAAGATAGGCCGCGGCCACGACGATGTAGCACTCGAAGTCACGGAAGGTGCGCGACTGCACGATCGAGGCCATGTGGAAGAGGTCCTGCGCGGAGATCTGCGACACGACCGAGGTCGCGAGCATCAGCAGCACGAACTGACTGGCCAGCGCGGGGTACATCAGCTTGAGCGCAGGGAAGATGATGACGTAGCGGAAGATCTGCAGGCCGGTCATGCCCAGCGATTGGCCGGCCTCGATCTGCGACTTGGGAATGGCTTCCAGCCCCGCGCGCAGGATCTCGATCGAATAGGCGCCGAGGTTGATCGACAGCGCGATCATCGCAGCCGTCGCGGCATCGAACTTGAGGCCGGCGCTGGGCAGGCCGAAGAAGATCAGGAAGAGCTGCACGATCAGCGGCGTGTTGCGGATCACTTCGACGTAGACCCCGACGGGCCGCTTCAGCCAGTTGGGGCCGTAGACGCGGGCCGCGGCGCCGGTGATGCCGATCACCAGCCCGCTCAACATGGTCACGACGGACAGTTCGAGCGTGAGCGCCAGCCCGTCCAGAAGGAGGTCTGACGCGGCGAAGACGTCGCGGAACTGAAGGGTGTAGTTCATCAACGACGCTCGCTACGGGGATCGAGGGCATCCTGCAAGCCGTCGCCCAGGAAATTGAAGGCGATCACCGTCAGGAAGATGAGCAGGCCGGGCCACAGCGCCAGCAACGGGGCGTCCTGCAGGAAGTCCTGCGCGCCGGTCAGCATGTTGCCCCAGCTTGCCTCGGGCGGCTGGATGCCGAGGCCGAGAAAGGACAGCGTCGATTCGAGCAGGATCAGCGTGCCCGCCACCATCGTGGTGGAGACGACCAGCGAGCCCATGGCATTGGGCAGAATGTGACGCAGCATGATCCGCACTGGCCGGGCGCCGAGTGCGCGAGCGGCCCGTGTGAAGTCGCGCGCCTTGAGCGACAAGGTCTCCGCGCGCACCAGCCGCGCCGCCGTTGTCCAGCCGGTCAGCGAAACGATCAGCACGATGCGGTAGAGCGAGAAGGCCTCCGAGTGTGCGATCCGCTCCGGGATGCCGATCTTCGCGGGATCGAGCGCGGCCAGCACGATCAGCAACGGCAACAGCGGTAGCGCGATCACGCCGTCGGTGAAACGCATCAATACGCTGTCGAGCCGGCCGCCGAGATAGCCCGCGACGACACCGATCAGCGCGCCGAGGATCGCCGACAGCAGGGCGCCGGACATGCCGACCAGCAGCGAAACCCGCCCGCCATCGAGCAGGCGCTGGAAGAGGTCGCGGCCCAAGTCGTCGGTGCCCAGCCAATGCTCGGCCGACGGCGGCTCGAAGCGTCGGAAGAGATCGGTCGCCGACGGATCGACGCCGCGCAGCTCTGCGAGCAGAGGAGCGGCCAATGCCAAGGCCAGCACGATGGCGAGGAAGACGAGCGACGCCTGCGCCAGCCGATGGCGCAGCAGGCGGTGCCAGACGAGCAGGGTGGGGCGCTGGGCCGCGATCATTGCAGCGCCACGCGCGGATCGACCCAGGCTTGAGCGAGATCGGCCAGCAGGTTGCCGAGGATGGTGGTGAAGGTGGCGATGAGGAGGCCGACCAGCGCCAGATTGTAATCGTTGTCGAGGATTGCCTGGTAGATCGCCTTGCCCATGCCGGGCCAGGCGAACATCGTCTCCGTGATCAGCGCGCCCGAGAACAGCCCGCCGAACGACAGGCCGAGCAGGGTCAGCACCGGCACGAGCGCGTTGCCAAACGCATGGCCCAGGATCACGCCGCGTTCGCTCAATCCCTTGGCGCGCGCGGTGCGGATGTAGTCCTGGCGCATTGTCTCGATCATGGCGCCGCGCATGAAGCGCGTGAAGCTGCCGATCTGCAGCACAGTGAGGGTGAGAACCGGCAACGCAGCGAAGCGCAGCTTCTGCAGGAGCGCGGTGCCGAAGCCTGTGCCCGGCCGCAGGTCGGCCGTGCCACCCGCGGGCAGCCAGCCCAAGGTCACGGCGAACAGCCAGATCGCCAACAGCGCCAGCCAGAAGGGCGGCGTGGAGATCCCGGCGAAGCTGAAGAGATTGATGAGATAGTCGGCCGTGCTGCGCGGGCGTGCCGCCGCCCAGATGCCGAGAGGCAGCGCGATCGCAACCGAGAGCAGGAGGGACAGGCCCGTCAACTCGAAGGTGTTGAGCAGGCGCGGCCAGATCACCGTCATTACCGGCAGGCTGAAGGAGCGCGAGTAGCCGAGGTTGCCCTGCAGCGCCTGGCCGGCCCAGGCAAGGTAACGCTGCAGGATCGGTTTGTCGACTTCATAGAGCGCGCGCAGCCGGGTGGCATCCTCGCTCGTCATCTTGGGGTCGCCCGCGATCATCATGTTGATCGGATCGCCTGGCATCAGTCCGATCAGCAGGTAGACGGCGATGCTCATCAGCACGAGCGTCAGCACGGTTTCGATGAGGCGGGTGGAGAGCGTGCGACCCATGGCGGACGCTCACTCCTCCCAGCGCCATTGCTCGACCCACAAGGTCGAGCTGTTGAGCGTGCCGGTCGGCACGACACCCTTCAGTTGCTTCGGCAGCACGAACGGGTCGACACGGAAGAACAGCGGCAGCACCGGCAGGTCCTCGGCATGGATGCGCTGCATGTCGGCGAAGTAGCCCCGGCGCTTGCTCTCGTCGAGTTCTCGCTCGGCACTGTCCATCGCCTTGTCCATCTCGGGACTGGCGTAGCCCGGATAGTTCTGGCCGCTCCAGCCGTTCTTTTCGGTCGGGATCTCGGTCGAGTACAGCGTCGAATGCGGCACGCTTTGCGGCGCGGAGACCCAAGCGTACATCGCAAGCCCCGAGAAGGCGCGATGGTTGAGCGCGTCCGAGAAGAGGCGCGGCGGCTCGGCCTTGATGCGCAGCTCGATGCCCACCTGGCGCAACTGGCTCTGAATCACCTGCGCTACCTGTTCGCGCACCCGGTTGCCGGCGGTCGTCGTGATCTCGATCGAGAAGCGCTCGCCCTTGGCATTCTGGCGCACGCCATTCTTGATCTCGGAGAAGCCCGCCTCGTCGAGCAGCTTCTTCGCAGCCCCGGGATCGTAGGCGAATTTCCGGCCGCTGGGATCGTACATCGGGTCGAGTGGGCTGACGCCGCTGTCGGCAACCGGCTGCTTGCCCTCGAACAGTTTCTCGGACATCGCCTTGCGGTCGATCGCCATCAACAGCGCCTGCCGCACACGCCTGTCGGCCAGCAACGGATTGTCGAGCTTCACATCGATATGCTCGTAGATCAGCGCCGGCTTGTAGATGACGACGTACTTGTCCTTGTGACGCTTCTCGAAGGCAAGCGCCTGGTCGAGGCTCATGCCCAACTCGCCCACGACATAGTCGACGTTGCTGGAGAGCAGGTTCGCCTCGAGCGCGGCAGTACTCTCGATGATCTTGAAGACGATGCGCTTGAAGTGCGGCTTCTCGCCGATCCAGGTCGGATTTGCCTCCAGCGTGATGCGGTTGCCGGGCACCAGCTCGGTGATGCGGAAGGGCCCGAAGTACAGGCCCTTGTTGGTCGGATCGGTGTCGTAGGCGGTCTTGTTGTGATACTCGGCTGGATTGGCATCGAAGATCGGCTTCTCGATATGCTCGGGCACGATCTGCAGGTCGATGGCATTGTAGTCGAAAGTCACGCGATCGACTGTCATCGTGAAGTGCAGGTCGTCCTTGATCTCGAACTTCACGATGCGCTTGTAGGCCTCGGCGGAGGCCACGCCTGACACCGGGTTCTTCCCGACCTCGATCGTGAAGGCGTAGTCCTTGGCGGTCACCGGCACGCCGTCGCCCCACACCAGGGGCTTGAGCTCGATGTCGAGCGCCATGCCCTTCTTGCCGTCGCCGAGATCGACCACGCGCGCCTTGCCATTCTCTATGGTCGGCAGGTCGGTGCAGACCATGCAGATGTTCTTCCAGGCGACGTCGTAGGCGGTAAGCGGCCGCGCGGTCATGTTCGAGACCAGCGACTTGGCCAGCATCGAGCTGATCAGCGGATTCATGGTGCCGGGCGCCTGATTCATGGCGATCACCAGCTCGTCCTTGGCGAGGGCGGGCGAGGTGAGCGCACAGAGCGCGGCGAGAACGAGCAGAACGCGGCGGAACATGTCCGCCGCACACTAGGGGAGGCTTACCGGGCTGTCAGCCGCGGCGCGGGCGGACGGCCGCCGTGATTGGACGACCACTGTTCGGGCGCCTCGAGGAAGGCACGCGTCTCGGCGAGGCCCTTCTCGTCGAAGTACTTGCCCTTCTGGGCCGCTTCCAGCGCATCCCACCAGGTGGCGAGCGCATGGAGCTTCACGCCGGCGACGGCCAGCGTCTCCACGCTCTGCGGAAAGATGCCGTAGTGGAAGACGACGAAGCAGTCGGTGACCTTGGCCTCGGCCTTCTTGAGCGCGTCGATGAAGACGAGCTTGCTGCCGCCATCGGTCGCCAGATCCTCGACCAGCAGAACGCGCTTGCCGGGCTTCAGGTCGCCTTCGATCTGCGCCATGCGGCCGAAGCCCTTGGGCTGCTTGCGGACGTAGATCATGGACTTCTTGGCCAGCGCGGCCAGGAAGGCTGCGAAGGGGATGCCGGCGGTCTCGCCACCGGCCACCACATCGATTTTGCTCCAGCCGATCGTCTTTTCGATGATCTTGAAGGCATGGGCCATGATCTTGGCCCGCGCCTCGGGGAACGAAATGATCTTGCGGCAGTCGATATAGACCGGGCTCGCTCGTCCAGACGTGAAGATGTACGGATTATCGGGCCGGCAGTGGATGGCTTCGATATCGAGCAGCAGGCGCGCCGTTTCCCGGGCCTCTGGCGTGCCCGTGGATTTGGCCAAAAGAGCCTTTCCGTTCAACTTGGTAGCGCCCGGAACGATCGCAGGAGCGATGGCCGCCGGTTTAGTCTTTTTCGCCGTCGCCATGCTGCTTTTCCCCCGCGCCGCTTGCGACAAAATGACGGGCGAGTGTTTAGCGTTCATCCACAGGACCGGCAAGGGCGCGGACCAACTGAATTACCGTTTAGGGACTCTAATTTTAGTCAGTCTCTAAAGAGGACTCACCCTTGCCGCCGGCGACAGGAAGGTGCCAGCCTCGATAGATCGCCATCAGGCGCAGGAAAAGGCAGAGGGCCGCGCCAAAAAGGGCGACCGGCAGGTGGGGAAAGCCCAGCCAATAGCCCAGCGCAATCGATCCGGCCCCTGCCAAGGCCGCCACGGCATAAAGTTCCGATCGCAGGACGGAGGGCACCTGCAGGGTCAGCAGATCGCGTGCAACGCCGCCGCCGATGCAGGTGATCATGCCCAGGATGGCGGCCATGGCGGGCTCCAGCCCATGCGCCAGGGCCTTCTGGGTACCGGTAACGGCAAACAGGCACAGACCGGTGGCGTCGAAGAGCTGGACCGGCCGCTTCAGCCGCGCAATCGGCTCGGAGGCGCAGAACGCCAGAAGTCCGGCGGCGGCCGCTGCCGCGAGGTAGCGCCAGTCCGCGATCGCCACGGGTGGGACGGCACCGATCAGGAGGTCACGCGCCAGGCCGCCGGTCACGGCCGCAGCCCACGCGACCACCAGTACGCCAAACAGGTCGAGGCGATGGCGCACTCCCTGTGTCGCGCCGCTGATCGCGAAGACAAAGGTGGCGGCGAGGTCGATCGCGTCGAGAAACATCACGGCAGTTTATGGCAGAGTGAGGCCTCAAGGGAGGGTTCATGTCGTTCATCGATAACCGTGCCGGACGGATCCTGCTGGCCCGGCGCCGGCTGCTGGCGTCGATCTTCGCCGGCGTCGTGCTCTTCCTCCTGTTGCCACAGCACCTCCGCCTCGCGACCCGAATACTGGTTTCCTGGGACCTGACGGCGTTCATCTACATCGCCTTCGCGTTCCTGATGATCGCGAAGTCGACCGTCGAGACCTGCCATCGCCGCGCCGCGCTCTACGACGAGTCGGACTGGGTCATCGTGACCCTTGTGGTGGCGAGTGCGGCGGCAAGTTTCGGTGCCATCTTCGCCGAACTGGCGGTGGTGAAGTCCGCCACCACGCCCCCGGTGATCAGCCTCGGCGTGACCGGCCTGACGATCGTGCTGTCGTGGACCTTCACGCACATGGTCTTCACGCTGCACTACGCCAACCTCTACTATAGGCCGCACAAAGACGGCCACCCGGAGGGCCTGGAATTTCCGGGCGGCGCCGCGCCTGACTATCGTGACTTCATCTACTATTCGTTCGTGGTCGGTTGCGCCTGCCAGACCGGCGACGTGAACACCGTCTCGCATGCCATGCGCCGCATCACCTTGATCCACGGCATCGTGGCCTTTGCCTTCAACACCGCGATCCTGGCACTGATGGTGAATGTCGGCGCCAGCCTGCTGAATTCGTGACGGAGCCTTAAGCCTTCGGCTTGCGGCCGGCGTAGCTGCTGACCGCGCCGCCGTCGTTCTTGCGCAATTCCAGGAACACGAGTGACGAGGCGATGGTGAGTACGCCCAGGACGATGAAGGCTTCGTGCACGCCATGAACCATCGCTGCCGGATCGGAATGCAACTGCTCCGGCACGAACATTGACGCGATGAGGGATGCGGATGCGACGCCGAAGCTGATCGACATCTGCTGGCCGGTGCTGGCGATGGTGCTGGCGCTGCTGGTCTGGCTCGACGTCACGTCGGCATACACCAGCGTGTTCATGCTGGTGTATTGCATCGAGGTGAAGAACCCGAGGACGAAAGCCTGCAGGGCGATGCGCCAGGCCGGCGTATCGGCGCCGACGGTCGCGAACAGCATGATCATGCAGCCCACGATCAGCGTGTTGCCGATCAAGACCGTGCGATAGCCGAAGCGCGAGAGAATCCGGGAGACCACGATCTTGAGGCCGATCGCCGCCATCGATTGCGGCGCGATCAGCAGTCCTGACTGGATCGGCGAGTAGCCGAGGCCGATCTGGTAGAGCAGCGGGAAGAGGAACGGGATGCCGCCCAGGCCAAGGCGACCGACAAAGCTCCCGAGCACGGCGGCGCGGAAGGTGCGCAGCTTGAACAGGCTGAGCATCAACAGCGGATGGGCCGTCTGTGTCGCGCGGATGCCGTAGCCCGCCAGCAGGAGGGCTGCGAGGCCAAGCAGGCCGGCCATCTCGAGATCGCTCAGGCTGTGTTCGCCGAACACCTCGAGGACATAGGACAGCAGCGCAATGCCGGCGCCGAACAGGATCAGGCCGACGACGTCGAGCGGGTGGGTCTCGTCGGCGCGATAGTCGGGCAGGTAACGTTGCGACAGATAGAGCCCGACCAGGCCCACCGGGATGTTCACGAAGAAGACGATGCTCCAGTGCAGGTAATGCACGATCACGCCACCGACCACGGGTCCCAGCATCGGGCCGATCAGGCTCGGGATCGAGACGAAGCTCATGGCCCGGATCAGGTCGGACTTGGGGAAGGTACGCACCAGGGTCATGCGTCCGACCGGCACCATCATGGCGCCGCCGATGCCCTGCAGGATGCGGCAGGCGACCAGCATGGTGATGTTGGTCGAGCAGCCGCAGAGGAGGGAGCCCAGCGAGAACAGCATGATCGCGCCGCCGAACACCCGCCGCGTGCCGAAACGGTCGGCCATCCAGCCGCTGATCGGGATGAACACGGCCAGGCTCAAGGTGTAACTTGCCAGCACCGACTTCATGTTGAGCGGTGTCACATCCATGACCTTGGCGATCGCCGGCACGGCCGTATTGAGGATCGTGGTGTCGAGCGCCTGCATGAAGAACGCCACCGCCACCATCCACGGCAGGATGCGCTTGGTGAACTCTTCGCTCTGCGGGGCGTGCGGGACCTTCGTCATCTCCTAATAGTGTACCGCGACCCGCGGCACGCGGCTCGTGCCATCGTAACAGACGATCTCCGCTTCGTGCGCCATGTTGCCCTTGCCGTCCGAATGATAAGTCGCTGCGATCCCGCGATAGGTATCGCTGGCGAGGCGCGCGCGGACGGCTTCCGGCGTCGCCGCGAGGCCCAATTGCGCGAGCACGAGCGCCAGCATCCGGACCGCGTCGTATTGCGCAGCGGCGTAGGCGTCGGGATCGGCCTTGTAGGCCGCGCGATAGGCGTCGAGGAATGTGCGCATTTCTGGCGTGTCCGCGGAAATCGGCGAGGAAGCGGTCTCGGCGCAAACGTTCTTCAACTCGGCGGGTTCCAGCAGGGCAGCCGTCGCCGGTTGGTGCATTGCCGAGCCGGCGACGATCGGCAGGTCGGGGAGCAACTGTCGTGCCTGGCGCACAGCCAGCACCGTCGAGGCGGCATGCAGATGGAACACCAGCACGTCGGCGCCGGCGGCCTTGGCGCGTAGCAGCGCGGGCGTAAGGTCATTGGCCGAGGTGCCGACGCTCTCCTCCAACACGGTTGGTGTCTTCAGCTCCGTGAAAGTCCGGACGAGCTGCTCGTGACCCGACTGGCCATAGGCGGTGCTCTGGTAGATCACGGCCGGGCGCTTGGCGCCGAGCTTCTCGACCACGTACCGCGCGTGGGCGACCTTGACCGTGGCGTCGCTGGGAAAGAAGCGGAAGAAGTAGGGATTGCCCAACTCGCCCAGCCGCGCGGTGCCGGAGATGGTGAGCAGCGGGATCTTGCGCTCCTGCGCCAGTGGCAACAGCGCCAGCATTTGCGTGCCGAGGATCGGACCCACGACAGCGGACGGCGGCTTGCCGCGACCGACGCTGCGTTCCCAGGCGGTGACCGCGGCCTCCGGCGTTGCGGCCGTGTCGAGCACCTCCGGCTTCATACGAGCGTCCTGGCTTGCCGCGAGCAGGGCGCCGTTGCGCTGGCTCGTGCCTTCCAGCGCCACGAAGCCTGTGAGCGGCACCAGCACGGGCAGTCGCTCCTGCTGCTGGGCCGCGACGGGCGCGGCCAGCAGCAGGAGGATCGTCGAGACTACTGCGCCGCGCCGCCAGCCCACGGAGACATCACTTCGTTCATGCCCGTGAGTTCGCCGGTCCGTGGGTCGCGCACGATGCAGCACGGATTGGCAAAGCCCAGCGGCGACATCTGGTTCTCCACCTCGACGATCGGCAGCTTGGCCGCGATCGCCTTCTTCACGGTGTCCGGCAGGTCGCGGTTGACGCGGATCGGTCCCACGCCCGAGACGTCGATGCGCGGCTGATGGAACGCCGCTTCGACGTCCATGCCCCGGTCGATCATCATCAACGAGATCTGCGACACGGCGGGCACGATTCGCCGGCCGCCCGAGGCGCCGATGGCGAACCAGGGCTTGCCGTCCTTCGCCACGACCACCGGGCAGATGTTGCACAGGGGCTTCTTGCTGGGCGCGATCGAGTTCGGTTTGTTCGGCACCGGATCGAACCACAGCATGCCGTTGTTCATGGTGATGCCGGTCTTGGGCAACATCACGCACGAGCCGAATAGCGACATCAGCGTCTGCGTCAGCGCCACCATGTTGCCTTCGGAGTCGGCGGCGCAGAAGTGCGTCGTGCAGCTGTTGGTCGGCTTCTCGCCCAAGGTCTTGAGGCGTTCGTCGTAGGCGAGGTGCATGCCTTCGGCGACGGCGGTGAAGAATTCCGCGCCCGGGGCGCCCGTGCCCTTGGTGCGCTCGCCCATCAGTTCGATCGCGCGCTTCAGGGTCGGGCCGGCGGTGAGACCGCCCGCGACATTGACCGTGACGCCGTTGTGCTGGAACGACAGCGGTTCGATGATCTTGGCTTCGAAGTTCGCGAGATCGTCGAAGGAGATCGCCGAACCGCCGGCCTGCAGGTCGGCGGCGATGTCGCGTCCCAGGGCGCCTTCGTAGTATTCGCGCGGGCCGCCTGCGGCGAGACGGCGATAGGTCTCGCCGAGATTGCCGAGCTTGATGTAGCGCTTGGTGCCGGTCCAGTCGTTGGTCGGCACGAAGCCGTTGTCGCAGAGATAGGCCGCCTTCGAGGCCGGATACTGGGCGAGGTCCTGCGCGCCATTGGCGATCATGACCTGCATGTACCAGTCGAGCTCCATGCCGCGCTCGGCGAGCGTGACGGCGGGCGCGATGACGTCCTGCCACTTCAGGGTGCCGAAGCGCTCGAGCGCCTTGCCCATGCCGGCCACTTGGCCTGGCACCGCGATCGAGTGGTAGCCGAACTCGTTGCGGCGCTCGAGGATGTCCGGCCAGGCGAAGGGATTGGCCGGGCCGGGGCCGACGATGGGGTAGTTCGCGGGATCGAGCTTGGCGGCGGAGATGGGACCGTAGTCGATCGTATAGGCGCGGCCTTCCTTGGCGCTCCAGATCGTCATGAAGCCGACACCGCCGATGCCGCTCATCCACGGTTCGAGCGTGCCGATCGCCAAGCCAGTGGCGACGGCGGCATCGATTGCATTGCCGCCGCGACGCAGGATGTCCACGCCGACTTCAGCCGCTCGGCAATTCTGGGCGACGACCACCCCCTTACCTTTGACAGCCTGCTTGGTGATCTTCTGTTGCCGTGTTAGCGACTCGCTCATCGAAACTCCTCGGAAAATGCGACGGGACTGTAGCGGGGCCTGATTTAGCCACAAACCCCGTTAAACTGCAGGGCGGATAAGCAAGAACGGAACGCAAAGGGCGTGTCGGACCTCAATCAGATCGATCTGCGCGCCCTGGCGGTTGGCAATAAGCGGACCTGGGATCAGTTCGTCCTCGCGTCGACGGCGTTGATCAATGCTGTCGTGCGCCGGTCTCTCTCGACGTACAGGCTGAGCGAGGAAGACGTCATGGACGCGGCCCAGGACGTCTACGTCCGGCTCTGCGCCAACGATTATCGGCTGTTGAAAACCTACGATCCGGCCCGTGCGGGCCTCTCGACGTGGCTGGCCGTCGTGGCCCGGTCCTCGGCGATCGACCATGCCCGTCGCCGGCGCCAGAGCACGACCCCGATCGACGACGTGCCCGAGACGGCCCTGGCGGTCGAGGACCGGCATGTCGAAAAGCTCAAGATTCCCGAGGGGCTGCTGACCGAGCGGCAAACCCTGATCCTCAAGTACCTATATGACGAGGAAAGGGATGTCGCCGAGATTGCACAGCTTCTGAAAATCGATGCCCAAACCGTCCGAAGTACGCATCACAAGGCCCTTTTACGGCTGCGGGAGCACTTCAAAGAAGAATCGTCATGAGCGAGGGATGAATCTCGTAATTGTGGCGTAAGCTGAGGGCAAGGAGAACAACCATGACCACCGATCGTATCCCCAAGACCGACAAGGAGCTGTGGCAGAGCCTGTCCACCGGCCCGGTCGCGTCTGATGCGGTGCCCGGGACGGTATCTGATATGGATTTTGCCGCCTGGCTGGAAGGACGCCTGTCTGAGACCCAATCGGCGCACATCGAGGCGGCCGTCGCCGCCAATCCTGAGATGCGTCTGGCTGCGATGGAACTGGCCGACATCCTGGGCATGCCGCTGCCGGCGGCGCCGGCCCGCATGGCCGTTCGTGCCCAGGCGCTGGTCGGCTTCGAGGTCGAGCGCCGGGTCGCAAACCGCGGCTGGCTCGCCGGCCTGCTGGACGTCTTTGCCATGCCGCGCGCCGTGATGGCGGCGGCGACCGTGATCGTCGCGATCTCGGGCTTCATGCTGGGCGGCGGTCTGGGCGAGTCCTATGCCCAGGAGAAAGTCGCCAGCACGACCCAAGTCGTGTCGCTGACCCAGACGCAACAGACCAACGAACTCACGTCGTTCTTCACATCGGATGGCATCTGAGCGATGAACTCTCGTCTCGTCCAGCTCCTGCTGGGGCTGTCGCTGCTCTTGAACTGTTTCGTGCTCGCGGGTTTCGTCTACAGAAGCTGGATCGTGCCGCCGCCGGTTTTTCAGGGGCGGATGGGTGGTCAGCCGCCGCAGCAGCCGCAGCAGGGTAACCGGCCGGGTGGCCCGCTCGAGATGATGGCGAACGATCTCAAGCTCGACGAGACCCAGCGCAAGGCGTTGCACGACGAGTTCGAGAAGAGCATCGCCGACCGTCGCGAGCGCCTCCACCAGATCCAGCAGATCCGCGAGCAGACCAGCGACGAGCTGAAGAAGCAGCCGGTCGACTTCGCCAAGATCGATGCGTTCATCGATCAGGTCGCGAAGCTGCGCGGCGATCAGCAGAAGGCCAATCTGCACGGCATCCTGGAGATGGATGCGCATCTGACCGCGCAGCAGCGCGAGCGCATGCATGAGATTCTGGCCGAGCGCTATGTCGGCATGGGCGCGCCCGGACGTTCGGGTGGCCCGCCGCGTGGTCCTGGTCCTGGCGGGCCCGGTGGTCCGGGCGGTCCCGGTGGACCCGGCCCTGGCCGTCCGCCGCAATAGGGATACTATCCGCGCCAGTATCGTAGTCTGATGACAGGGAGCGTTTGGCTCCCTCGTTCAGGAAAGACTTGGACGATGAATTTTCGTCTCGATCGGCGGCGTTTTCTCGGTGGTGCGGTTTCGGCCGCTGCTGTTCTGTCGGCACCCGGTATCGGCCGCGCCGCACAGGCGATGGGCTTCGACGAAGCGCGCCACCTGCTGTCGCGCACGTCCTTCGGTCCCACGCCCGCCGACGTCCAGCCTCTGGCAAGCCTCGACTACGGCGCGGCTGTCGAGCGTCTGCTGGCAAATCCGCGCCGTACGGCGATCACGTCCGCACCGCGTTGGGTCAATGAGGGCCTGAAGAGCGTGCGTGAAGAGCAGCGCGAGGCGGTCGAGAAACTGCGCGACGCCAAGGGCGACAAGGCGCAAGTCGCGGGCATCGTCAGGCCGATTCAGGAGCAGGGACGGGAACTGCGCAACTGGTGGGTCGAGGAGATGCTGGTCACGGACCAGCCGCTGGTCGAGCGCATGACGCTGTTTTGGCACAATCATTTTACCTCTTCGTTCCAGAAGGTGCGGTTCGCGCCGGCGCTGTTCTTCCAGAACGCGCTGTTCCGCAGCCAGGCGCTGGGCAATTTCGCGACCTTGCTGAAAGCCGTCGCCCGCGATCCGGCAATGTTGATCTATCTCGACGGCGTGCGCTCGGTGGCGCGCCAGCCCAACGAGAACTTCGGCCGCGAACTGCTCGAGCTTTTCACCCTGGGCGAGGGCCATTACAGCGAAGCCGACATCAAGGCCGCCGCGCGCGCTTTCACCGGCTGGTCGATCGATCCGGCGACCGGCGCCTTCGCCGATCACGTCCACCAGCACGACGGCGGCGAGAAGACCTTCCTCGGTCAGAGCGGCAACTTCGGCGGCGACGACATCCTCGCCATCCTGCTGCGCAACCCGCATACGGCGGAGACGATCGTCCGCAAGCTGTGGATCGAGTTCGTCTCGCTGAAGCCCGATCCCGACGAGGTGACACGGCTTGCCGCGATCTTCCGCACAGGCGGTTACGAGATCAAACCGCTGATGCGCGCGATGTTCCTGTCGCCGGCCTTCCGCGATCCCGCCAACCGCGGCGGCCTCATCAAGTCGCCGGTCGATTTGATCGTGGGCACGGTGCGGGTGTTGGGCCTGCCGGTGCCGGAGAAGACCGGGCTGGTGCGCATGATGCAGGGGCTTGGCCAGCTGCCGTTCGATCCGCCCAATGTCAAAGGTTGGTCAGGAGGTGAGACCTGGATCAGCACCTACACCTTGCTGCTGCGCCAGCAGTTCCTGCGCCGCATGGTCGAGGCGACGACGGTGTCGTCGATGGAGGGCGGCATGATGGTGGCGCCGGGCGCCGACCGTCCCAACCGTCGCGCCGACCGCAAGGAGATGGCTCCCAGTGCCGAACCGCGTCCGGTCGAGGGCCGCAGCCTGCGCAACGCCGGTGTCGAGGCCAGGCTCGGCCCGTCGCTGGCCGGCACCGACCAGGAGCTGCTGCTGCGTACTCTGCTGCCGCGCGCACCGATCGACGGTGTCGACGTGACGTCTTCGCCGGGCACGGTGGTCGCTTCCGCCTTGTTCGATTCCGCGTATCAGTTGAAGTGAGGACCATCGCCATGGATCGTCGCGGTTTCCTGCTCGGCGCCGGCGCCCTTTCGGTGGCGTTCGCCTCCCGCACCGCCTTTGCGGACCAGATCAGCCCGCCGCGCGTGCTGCTGCTGGTCGAACTGAAGGGCGGCAACGACGGGATGAACACGCTGATCCCCTATGCCGATCCCAAGTATCGCGAGCTGCGCCCGTCGATCGGCATGGCGCGCGATCATGTGATCCAACTCGACGAGAAGGTCGGCCTGCACCAGAAGCTCGAGCCGCTGATGGAAGCGTGGAAGGCCAAGGACTTCGCCATCGTACAGGGCGTGGGCTATCCCTATCCGAACCGCTCGCACTTCCGCTCGATCGAGATCTGGGACACGGCGTCAGCCTCGAACCAGACCGTGAGCGAGGGCTGGGTGGCGCAGGCCTTCAACGGCGCGACCTTGCCACGCGGCGCGGGTGTCGACAGCATCGTGATCGACACCAACGCGCTGCCGGTCACCGGTCCCGAACTGCGCACCATCGTGATGCAGGACGCCGAGAATTTTCTGAAGGCGGCGCAGTCGGTGAAGGACTCGTCGGGCCTGCGCGACGGGGGCAACCCGGCGCTGCGCCATCTGCTCGACGTGCGCCACGAAGTGAACGCAGCGGCCGCTGGCCTGCGCGACAGGCTCCACGAGGGGCCGTCACCGGCCTATGCCTATCAGGATCCAGCGTTCGGTCGGCAGCTCGACCTGGCGACGCGCATCCTGATGGCCAAGGTGCCGGTGGTCGCGATCAAGGTGTCTCTGAACGGCTTCGATACGCATGCCAACCAGATGCCGACGCAGGAGCGCCTGCTGGGCGTCCTCGCCACCGACCTCGCGACCCTGCGCCGCAACCTGATCGCGGCCGATCTCTGGAATAACGTGGCCGTTCTCACCTATTCGGAGTTCGGCCGGCGCGCGCGCCAGAATGCGAGCAACGGCACCGATCACGGCACCGCTGCACCGCACTTCGTGATGGGTGGCAAGGTGAAGGGCGGCCTGCATGGCGCCTATCCGTCACTGGCCGACCTGCAGGATGGCGACATGCGCTATAGCGTCGACTTCCGTACGGTTTTCTCGACGATGGCGCAGGGCTGCTGGAACGTGCGCAATGATTTCGGTGTGCATCAGCCGCACAGGCTCGACCTGTTTGCCTGAGGCGGGATTCAGGTCGAGAGCTTGTGGCGACGGAATTCCTCGTGCACCGAGCCGCGTTCGGGCTCGATGCGGACGAACCAGATGATCAGGGCGGCACAGATCTTCACCAGCACCGGCAGCACGATATAGACCACGACCAGGGCAGTCGTGCCGTACTCCAGCTTCTTCGGATTGAAGCCAAGGAAAGCGGCCACCGGCAGCGAGCCCGCGGCACCGATCGCCGTCGCCAGCTTGGTGGCGAGAGCCCAAAGACCGAAGTAGCTGCCGGTCTTGCCCCTGCTGTCACCGCCTTCTTCGGCGTTGATCACGTCGGCCAGGATCGACGGCGGCAGGCCGTAGTCGGCGCCGAGGCCGATGCCGGTCAGCACCGAGAGCGCCACGAACCACTTGAAGTCGCCGGGGCCCACGAACATCGCGCACGACATGGCGATCGCCGTCAGCACGATGCCGACGAACCAGGCGGAGGTCTTGCTCAGGCGGCGCGACAGGATAAGCCACAGCGGCACGCTGAGCGCGCCCGCCACGAAATAGACCAGCAGGATGATGCCAGCCTCGGTCTTCGAGCCCATCAGCACGTGCTCGACGTAGAACAGCATCACCGTCACGGCGACGCCGAGCGCGCTGCCGTTCACGATGAACAGCAGCATCAGGCGGCGGAACAGGCGGTTCTTGAGCGGCGACAGGAAGGCCAGGAAGACGTTGCGCTCGGAGTGGACGACCGGCGGGTGCACCGACGGACCCGACCACAGCAGGGTAGGGGTCGCGAACACGATGATGATCGGGATGAAAACCAGGCCCAGCACGGCATAGCCCGGGATCTCGCCGAATTTCTGCGTGAGCGCGATCGGCGTCACCACGGCGAAGGTCATGCCGAGCAGGCCGAACACTTCGCGGCCGACAGTGACGCGCGTGCGCTCGTTGTAATCGTCCGACAGCTCCGCGCCGTGGCTGTGGTAGCTGATCGACACGCCGGAATAGCCGATATGGACCAGCAGCAGCGAGGCCATCAGCCAGGTCGCGATCCAGGTCTGGCTGCTGGCGATGGAGGCCGGCGGCACGAACAGCATGTAGAAGCCGGCGCACAGCACGGGCAGCATCATGGCGACGAAGGCGAGGCGGCCCCTGGGGCCGCGGCGGGTGAAACGATCGCTGATCAGGCCGATCAGCGGATCCTGCACGGCATCGATCAGCCGGGCGAAGATGAAGATCAGGCCCATCGTGTAGAGCGACAGGTTGATGACCTCGCCATAGAAGTGGCTGACGTTCAGCACGATCGGCAGAGCCGTCATCGCCAACGGCAATTGCAGCGTCGAATAGGCGACCAGACCCCTGAAAGACACTTTGACGGGCGCCGCGGAGGGGCTCCCGGTCGGACCTGCTACCACTCTAAAGCCTTCCTGTTCGCCTCACGTTGATCGGGGGCGTTGGTCGTTGCCGACCGTTATAGCTACAAATGCTTGAAATGCGCCTGCAAAACATCGGTGCGCCGCGTCGAGAAGCCTGCGGCACAATAGGCCAGATAGTACCGCCACATCCGGCGAAAGCGCTCGTCGAAGCCCAATGTTGCGACCTGATCGGCCACGCCGTCGAAACGGCCGAGCCAGGTCTCCAGCGTATGCGCATAGTCCAAGCCGAAACTATAGAGTTCGGCGATCTTGAGGCCGGTGCGACGGCATTGCTCTGCGATACGCTGCGGTGACAACAGCATGCCGCCCGGAAAGATATAGGTCTGGATGAAATCGGGGCGATTGCGGTAGCCCTCGTAGAAGTCGTCGGCGATCACGATCGCCTGCACGATCGCCGAGCCGCCGGGCGAGACGTGGCGCTTCAGTGCCTCGAAATATTCCGGCCAGTGGCGCTCGCCAACCGCCTCGATCATCTCGATCGAGACGATGTGGTCGTAGCTGCCCTTGATGTCGCGATAGTCGCAGAACTGCAGGTCGACCCGATCGGCGAGGCCGGCCTTCTCCAGCCGGTCGCGCGCGAAGGCGAGCTGCTCCTTGGAGATGGTGACGCCGGTGACCCGCATGCCGCGCCGCGCAGCCGTCTCGGCGAAGCCGCCCCAGCCGCAGCCGATTTCGAGGATGCTGTCGCCCTGCTTGGCGCCGAGCTGGGTCAGGATGCGGTCGTACTTGTCGGACTGCGCGACATCGAGCGGCTTGCCCTTCTCTCCGTCGTAGAGGGCGGAGGAGTAGGTCATCGTCTGGTCGAGCCACAGGCGATAGAAATTATTGCCGAGGTCGTAGTGCGCATGGATGTTGCGCTTCGAGCCTTCACGCGAATTGTCCCGCCGCCAGTGCATCAGCTTCAAGGCGATGTTGTGCAGGAAATTCGAGTGGGTGACGTTGCCCAGGGCCTTGTCGTTCGCCGCCAACAGCGCGATCAGCTTGGGCAACTCCGGCGAGTCGCAATAGCCATCCATGTAGGCCTCGGCGAAGCCGATGTCGCCGTCGAGCAGGATCTTGCGGAAGAAACGCCAGTCCTTGACCTCGATCGTTGCAGATGGCTCGGCGCCCGTCTGGCCGAACACACGCGTCGCACCGTCCGGCAGACGCATGGTCAATCGGCCAATGGCGAGACGGTCGAGGGCCTTGAGAACGAAGCGCGAGGCTATGGTCATTCGATTAGCGGGCTGCAAACTCCCGAACCTAGGGTGGCTCTGGTCAAAATCTTGCGCGCTTTCGCCGCATTTTCAAGGGCCGGCAATAGGTCCTTTGGCATTGGTCCCGGCACTAGGCCGCGCCTTTCAGGCTCCGGAAAGCGATCAGGGCACGCTCGCGCGCGGAGGCGTGGTCGACGATACGGGCCGGATAGATCTCGGGCGGCAGGGGCGTGGCGGCGGTCCAGGGCTTATGGATGGTCTCGTTCGGCAGGCCGCCCAGTTCGGGAATCCAGCGCCGGACATAGTCGCCGCGGGGATCGAATTTCTCGCCCTGCAGGACGGGATTGAAGATGCGGAAGTAGGGCGCGGCGTCGGCGCCGCTGCCGGCGACCCATTGCCAGCCCATGGCATTGTTCGCCGGATCGGCGTCGACCAGCGTGTCCCAGAACCAGCGCTCGCCCGCCCGCCAATCGATCAGCAGGTCCTTGGTCAGGAACGATGCCACGATCATGCGGACGCGATTGTGCATCCAGCCCGTGGTCCACAGTTCCCGCAGGCCCGCATCGACGATAGGATAGCCGGTGCTGCCGCGGCGCCACGCCTCGAGCTTCTCTTCCTCTTCGAGCCACGGAAACGTATCGAACTCGGCGCGGAAGTTATTGCGGCCGAGATCGCCGAAGTGGAAGAGCAGGTGATACGAGAATTCGCGCCAGCCCACTTCGGACAGAAACTTCTCGCTGGCCGCCGACATGCCGCGCGTCGTGGCGGCGCGCCAGATCTGCCGCGGGCTGATCTCGCCGAACGCGAGGTGCGGCGACAGGCGCGAGGTCGCCGGGACGGCGGGGAGGTCACGCGCCTGGCGGTAGTTCGCCAATGATGTGTCGAGGAAGGACGAGAGCCGCCGGGCCGCCGCCGCTTCTCCCGGCGTCCAGGTGGCCCGCATGCCGCCCGCCCAGTCGGGCGCGCTCGGCAGCAGGTTCCAGTCGTCGAGCGCGTCGCTGGCGAACCATTTCTTCGGTGCCGGCAGGCTCTTGGGTGTCGGCATTCCGGCGCCGGGCGAGGGCAGCGCGCGGCATGCACGCCAGAAGGCCGTGAAGACCTTGAACGGGCCACCGGCCGCCGTCTTCACTTCCCAGGGCTCGTACAGCAGGTTGCCCTTGAGGCCGTCGGCAGACACGCCGCGACCCACCAACGACTGCTTCACCCTTTCGTCTCGCTCGCGCGGCGCCTGGTCGTAGGAGCGGTTCCAGTAGACGGCCGAGGCGTCGTATTCGGCGGCGACCTCCTCGATCACCTGTTCCGCCGCTCCCCGACGCAGGATGAGGCGCGATCCCAGCGAGCGCAGCGAAGCGTCGAGCGAGAGCAGGCTGTGATGCAGCCACCAGCGCGATGCGGCGCCCATCGGCCGGACGCCGGGCGTATCCTCGTCGAGGATATAGAGCGGAATGACAGGGCGGCCGGAGCCGAGGCCGGCGATGAGTGCGGGATTGTCCGCCAGGCGTAGATCGTTGCGAAACCAGACCAGGGAAGCTGACACGTACCCACCCAACAAGACGACGTTGGAAGTGATACGAACATGTTTCGCGCCCGGATGTTGGGCCTGGAGTGTCCCTAAACGCCCGTCAGGAGCGGGGGCAGACCGGCGCGGTTCCCATTTTCAGCTCCTGCAGGTCGGCCTGGACCTGGACCAGGCCGGTGTCGACGGTCAGCCGGTCGAGCACGCCGTTGGCGAACACGACAGCCTTCACCGAGAACAGCGGCTTCTGGTCCTGCTGGCGGCCGCGCGTGAAGGTCATGAAGACCGGCCAGGCCTTGAGCTTGGGCAAGGTGACCGGATGCTCGGACGGAGGAGGCGGGCGGATATCGCCATCGTTCAGTTCGGTCACGTCGATCAGGAAAGCATCGCCCACCACTTCGGCATCGAAGGCGAGTGCGGGGAAGGAAGCGGCCTTTGCCGTCAGGCGCTCGACCAGATGATTGATCGACGCGACCGGCAGCAAGGTGGGCGCCGGCAGGGTGAGTTGGATTGGTCCCGTGGGCGACACGATCTCGGCACGCATCTCCTTGCCGGTGCGCTGGACCTTGCCACTCGTCTGGCGCTCGACGCCGTTCTGAATCTGCACGGTGCGATAGCGCAGCGCGTTGCCGCCCATTCCTTCTTCGGCATCGAGCTTGGAGGCCACCGATATTTTCCAGGCCGAGGTGAGCGCGATCTCGGTGGTGATGTCGCGCTTCAGATGCCAGCCCGCACAATCTTGTGTCAGGTCCTGCACGGCCGTACCGATTCGCGGCGCATTCACCGCTGCGCCCAGGCGCAGGTTATAGACCGCGTGATGCGGCTGCATCTGTGCACAGGCCAACTGAGGCGAAAGCAGGGCAAGAAGAGCGAAGGCGAAACTCACAGGTCCGCGCATGGCGCCACCTTGCGCATCGGCGCGCGCTCGGTCAATCGTGCGCTCATGCGATTGCTGAGCCGTATAGCCGCGCCCATCCTCTCATGACTCCCTTCGACTTCTCCTGTGGTGGCGAGAATCTCCAGGCTCTTCCGGCCGGCGCGCTCTATTGGCCGGCGCGCCGCACCTTGGCGGTGGCCGATCTTCATTTCGAGAAGGGCTCGTCCTACGCAGTTAACGCGATGAAGCTGCTGCCGCGCCACGACACGCGGCAGACGCTCTCGGTCTTGGCATCTTTGATCGAGACGCTGCGGCCCGAGCGGGTCGTGTGCCTGGGCGATTCGTTCCACGACCGCGGCGCAGTCGAGCGTTTGCTCGCGGCGGAGCGCGCCGAGATCGAGCGGCTGACGAAGCTCACGAGGTTCGTGTGGATCGCGGGCAATCACGATCCCGCGCCACCGCCCGACGGCTGGGGCGAGGTCGCCGAGGAGATCGACGAAGGGCCGCTGGTGTTCCGGCATGAGGCAGAGTTCGGCTTCAGCCGTGGCGAGGTCTCCGGCCATTACCATCCGGTGGCGGCTCTCACGGTGCGCGGCCGCGGCATCCGCCGCCGCTGCTTCCTGACCAACGGCCAGAAATTGATCCTGCCGGCGTTCGGCGCCTACACCGGCGGTCTCAACGCGCTCGACCCCGCGATCGCGCAGCTCTTTCCCGACGATTACGACGCGCTGCTCGTCGGAAAGGACGCGGTCCGCCGCCTGTCGTGGCGTCAGCTGCGGCCCGATCTCTCGCTCGCCCAAACCGGCTGGGTGCGCGACGTCCGGTGATCAGTAACGACCATAAGTCGGGATTTCGACGAACGCGCTTACAATGGGCGCATGTCGATCCATCTTCGAAGCGCGTCCCCGTTTAATTCCCGTCAATTAAACGAGTACCGCGCGGTAACTACCCCTCCCCATGTGAATGGGGAGGGCAAGAAGTGAGTTATTTCAGCTCGTACTTCAGTGTGACCTCGCCGAGGCCGGCGATCTTGCCGGTTGCGGTGCTGCCGGGCGGGACGAACTGGCAGGCGACCATGCTGCCGCTCGACACGAACATGCCCTTCTTGAGGGTCTTGCCGTGATCGCCCAGCTTGTTGGCGAGCCAGGCGAGCGCGTTGTAGCAGTGGCCCAGCACGTCGCCGGAATGGCCTTCGCGCACGACGACGCCGTCGAAGGAGATCGAGCCTTCGAGGTTGCCGAGGTCGAGGTTGCTCCAATTCTTGTTGGGCTTGGCCAGCAGCGAGCCGCCGTTCCAGCCGGCATCCATGATCAGCGGGTTGACGGCGAGCTTGCTGTAGTCGGCGCCGCGATCCTCGATCAGCTCGAAGCCGGCCCGCGCCTCGCCGACATATTGCGCGATCGAGTCCTTGTCGTAGGGCTTGCCCCCATTTGTTTTGCTGGCGGGCTTCGGCACGTCGGCATTCAGGAACAGGATGATCTCGAGCTCGACGCCGAGGCGGGTCCAGGTGCCGGCCTTCACGATGGCCTTGTGCTCGAACACGCGCTTCTTGCGCACCGGACCGTAGGCGGGACCCTTGAGTCCGGTCTGGGCCAGGATCTGGGGCGAGGTGAGCGCGATCTTGTAGCCGACCAGCGGGCCCTGCTTCACGACCTGCTTCTTGAGGAAGGCATCCTGGACCTTGTAGGCCAGCCGTTCGTCGTCGGTGGCGAACTCCGCCGGCCACCAGCCTACCGCGGCCCGGGCCTTGTCGACCTTGTGCAGCCAGTTGGCGACCTTGGCGATCTTGAGTGCCATCGTTTCCTCCCCTTGTATGTCCCTCAGCGCTTCGCATAGTGCAGCCATGGCGGTCAATGGAATCGGTTTTTCGGGCGACACTTCGGGTCCTGTGCGCGCCGCAGCCGTGGTCGGTGTGGTCTTGGCAGGCGGCGAGGGGCGGCGCATGGGCGCCGGAGTCCCGAAGCCACTGCGCAAGCTCGGCGGCAAGACGATGGTGGCGCACGTGGTCGAGCGGCTGTGGCCGCAGGTCATGGACCTGGTCGTGGTGACGAACGATCTGACGGCGCCGGGCTATCGCGCGCTGAAGGTGCCGCTCGTTCCCGATCCGCGCGACGTGAGCGCGGCGGCCAAACGTGAAGGGCGCCGGCTGGGACCGTTGGCGGGAATCCTGGCCGGCATGGAATGGTCGCTGAAGCGTCATCCGCACGCGGGCTGGATCCTGACCGCGCCGGCCGACGTGCCGTTCCTGCCGATCGATCTTACCGTCCGCCTGTGTGGCCACATGCATGTGCCCGAGGCCGACGTGCTGACCGTGCGGCGCGAGCATGCGGTGGGCATCTGGTCGGTGAAACTGGTCGATGACCTGCGGCGCGCGATCCTGAAGGAGGGCGTGCGCAGCGTGCAGGAATTTGCAGGGCGCCATCATCACGCCGAATTGAGATGGCAGGGTGGTACGGCGCCGTTCGCGAACATAAATACGCCTGAAGAACTCAAGGCCGCGGAGGCACGTCTCGTTCAAGCTCGATCACGGTCCCGTCAATCAGCAGCTTTCCCGCGTTCTCGAAATTGACGGTGATGCGCGAACCGATCATCGATTGGATCTGGCCGAGGCCCCAATCCGGTCGCGCCGGATGGCGGACGAAATCGCCGGGCTGGAGCAGGGTGTTGCCGGGCCGTGTTTCAGCCATCGGTTTGGCTCATGAGGGGCCGGCCCAATGAAATATCGTATAAGAACGTCACAGTCATATCGGAGCATTGCATGACCCCCACGCGCATTGCCATCGCCGCCGCTCTCGCCAGTGCCCTTGCCGGTACCGTGGCGATCTCCGAGCGCGCCGAGGCCCAGGGCAAGATGACCGTCGAGAAGTGCTACGGCGTGTCCAAGGCCGGGCAGAACGACTGCCAGACCGACAATTCGTCTTGTGCCGGCACTTCCAAGAAGGACAACCAGCCCGACGCCTGGATCGCTGTGCCCAAGGGCACGTGCCAGAAGATCGTCGGCGGCATGGTCAAGAGCTGAGACCATGAACGCGGTCGCGGGGATCGGCCTGCGGGCGCCGCATCTCCGGGAAATCGATCGCGACCGGCCGGCCCTCGGCTTTCTCGAGATCCACGCGGAGAACTATCTCACTCCGTCGTCGTCGCTGGCGACCGTCGAGCGGCTGCGCGCAGACTATCGGTTCTCTGTCCACGCCGTCGGCCTGTCGCTGGGGTCCGTCGACGGACTTGATGCCGTGCACCTCGCGCGCGTGGCGACGTTGGTGAAGCGGCTCGAGCCGGACCTGGTGTCCGATCATCTGTCGTGGAGCACCTTCGGCGGCCGCTACTTCAACGATCTCCTGCCGCTGCCTTATACCGAGGAGGCGCTTGAGGTCGTGACGCGCAATCTCGACCGCCTGCAGGAGGCGCTGGGGCGGCAGGTCTCGGTCGAGAATCCGTCCTGCTATCTCGATTTCCCGCACTCGACGATGAGCGAGCCCGCGTTCCTGGCCGAGCTGGTGCGTCGCAGCGGCTGCGGCCTGCTGCTCGATGCCAACAACATCCATGTGACGGCACACAATCTCGGCCTCGATCCTCGGGCCTGGCTCGACGGGCTGCCGGCGGCGGCGATCACCGAATATCACTTGGCTGGCCACGCGGTGAACGAGACCGACAGCGGCCGGGTCCTGATCGACGATCACGGCAGCAAGGTTGCCGACGCGGTATGGGCGCTCCACGCCGAGTGTCTCGCGCGGTTTGGCCCGCGCCCGACCCTGATCGAATGGGACAGCGATATCCCCGCGCTGCCGGTGCTGCTCGGCGAGGCGCAGCGCGCGCAGGCGATGCTGGCTGCAGGAGGCTCACATGACGCTCGCGCTGCGTGAGTGGCAGGCGACGTTCGCGGCGCAACTCGCGGGCGGCGGCGGGGAGGGACGCCTGGCGATCCATCGCCACAATATTTCGTCGAGCCTCATCCGTTCACTGGGCGCGACCCTCTCAACGGTGAGGGCGCTGGTGGGTGAGGAGTTCTTCCGGCAGGCCGCTCAGGCCTTCATTTCGCGCGGGCTTCCGACGCAGCCGGTTCTCGCCGAGTACGGGGCGGACTTCGCCGGCTTCATCGAGGCCTATCCGTCGGCCGAGAGCCTGCCGTATCTCGCCGACGTGGCGCGCCTCGACTGGGCGCTGAACGTGGCCTTTCACAGTCCGCGCCTTGAAGCTGCCGATCTGTCCGCCGTGCCACCCGAGCGGCTCGCCGCGAGCGCGCTGGTACTGGCGCCCGGCGTGGCACTGGTCCGATCCGCCTATCCGCTCGACAGAATCTGGGCCGTGTCCCAGCCCGGCGCCCCGGAAGGGACCGTTGATCTAGACGGCGGCGCGGCGCGCCTGCTGGTGCACCGGCGGGCGGACGATGCGACGTTCATCGCGCTCGGGGAGGGGGAGGCGGCGTTTGTGGAGGTGCTGGGCGAGGGGCAGGTCGTGGAGGTGGCGGCCGGCGCGGCGCTCGCCGTCGAGCCGGCTTTCGACCTTACGGCCGCTTTTGCACGCCTACTGGCTTGTGAAGTGTTTGCTGCGTTGCGGCAATAATACCCCGCAGACTCGTTGAAATGCCGCCTAAATGTTTGCTGCGCTGCACTACAAGAGTCGGCCTGAGGCCTTCAATCACCTTGCGGCACGACCGACCGTCCCTATACTCCGCGCGCCTTTGGAAGTCCGCCTTTCCCTTGGCGGACTAGTGGTTGCTGCGTGGAGTTGCCGACAATGTCGATTACGTTGCCGCAGAATTATCGGCCGACGGACCGCGAATCCTTCATGAATGCGATGCAGCAGGAGTACTTCCGCCAGAAGCTGCTGAAGTGGAAGAACGAGCTGATCGACGAATCCAACCAGACCCTGCAGAACATGCAGGAAGAAAGCCTGGCGCAGCCCGATCTCGCGGACCGCGCCACGGCCGAAACGGATCGCTCGCTCGAACTGCGCACCCGCGATCGTTTCCGCAAACTGATCTCCAAGATCGATCAGGCGCTGAAGACGATCGACGACGGGACCTACGGCTATTGCGAGGAGACCGGCGAGCCGATCGCGCTGAAGCGCCTCGAAGCCCGTCCGATCGCCACCCTGTCGGTCGAGGCGCAGGAGCGCCACGAGCGCATGGAGCGCACGCGGCGCGACGAGGGTTAGCGGCGCAGCCGCTAATCCCGAACGAAGTGAGGGACCTGTTGCAGGTCCTTCGCTGCGCTCAGGATCTCGGCTTAAGCCTCGACCTTCGCCTCTTCCTGCATCTGCTGGAGATTGAGCGCGCGGCCCGCACGGCCGCCGCCTTCCTTGCCGTCGCGCCAGGCAATGGCGCCATTGCAAATCACCGTGTCGATGCCCTGGGCGGGCGCAATCGGCTTTTCGAACGTCGCGGTGTCGATCACCGTCGCCGGATCGAACACGCAGAGATCGGCATAGTAGCCGGTCTTCACTTCGCCGCGCTTGGCGAGGTGGAAGCGCTGCGCCGAGTAGGACGTCATGCGGCGCACGGCGTCTTCCAGCGGGAAGAGCTTGAGGTCGCGCGAGTAGTGGCCGAGCACCCGCGGGAAGGTGCCCCACAGGCGCGGATGCGGATGGGCGTCGAAAGGGATGCCGTCGGAGCCGATCATAGCGCCCGGGTGGCTCATCGCCGCCTGAACGTCCTTCTCGTCCATCATGAAGTAGATGGCGCCGGCGGGCTGCAGCCGGTCGGCCGCCTCCTTCATCGAACAGCCCATCTCCGCCGCGATGTCCTTCAGGTCGCGGCCGCTCATGCCAGCGATCTTGTCCGACCAGGTGATCAGCACCTTGTCGGCACGCTCCAGCATGTCGGAGCGCAGGATCGTCGAGCCGGCGACGTAGGGATAGACGTCGAAGGCGATCTGCTGCTTCTTCATCGCCTCGGTGAACTTCGGCAAGGTCTCGACCATGCGGCCGAAGTTGCTGCGGCCCGAGCACTTGTGGTGCGAGACGATGATCTCGGCGCCGACGCGGCGGCCGATCTCGAAGGTCTCGTCCATCGACTTGATGATGTGATCGCCCTCGTCGCGCATGTGGGCGGTGTAGACGCCCTTCCACTTGCCGAGCGGCTTGGCGACATCGACGACCTCGTCGGTCGAGGCGTGGCTCGACACGGCGTAGAAGAGGCCGCTCGACATGCCGATCGCGCCCTGGCTCAGGCTCTGGTCGAGCAGCTCGTTCATCGTCTTGATCTCGGACGCGCTGGCCACGCGGTTGAGGTCGTCGCCCATGGTGGTGAGGCGGAGCGTGCCGTGGCCGATCAGGAAGGCGCCGTTGATCGCGGGCTTGGCGGCATCGACCTTGGCGGCGAAAGCCGTGAAGTCCTTGCAGATATTCTCGCGTTTCTTGACGATCAGCGACATCCAGTGGCCGACGTCCGGCCGCGTGTACGGCGCAGCCGAGACGCCGCAGTTGCCGCAGACTACCGTGGTCACGCCCTGGCTCGCCTTCATCGCCATCGTCGGATTGTCGATCAGCGCGGTGTCGTCGTGGGTGTGGACGTCGATGAAGCCCGGCGCCACGACCTTGCCGTTGGCGTCGATTTCATTGTCGCCCCGCAGGCTGCCCGGCGAGCCGATGGCGGCGATGCGGTCGCCCTTCACGGCGACGTCGGCGGCGTACAGTTTCTTGCCGGTGCCGTCGGCGACCTGGCCGTTGCGGATGACGATGTCGTATGCGGCCATGATGGCTGTGCTCCCTTAGGCTTCGTTGCGGCCCAGCCGCATGTCGAGATCGAACGGATAGAGCGGGCGCTTGACCCGCTCGTACTTGAACAGCTTGAGGTCGGAGGCGGTGCAACCGTCGCCATCGCACATCACGATGTGCTTGGCGATCGGCTCGAAGCCCGCGCGGAAATGCTGGCGCGACTTGATCAGCACGTACTTCTTGCGCCGCGGATCGATGCCGCAGTGGGTGAAGACGCCCAGGTCAAACGGCTCGGCGCGCTTCTCAGAGACGACGATCTGGATCTTGCCGGTATCGAGCACGGCCGTGCGGCCCATGCGAATGGTGGTGCCGGTCGCCATCGGGCCGGTGACGGTGAACTGGCCGTCGGTGATCGCCTTCACCTTGCCGGTGACCGTGAGCGGCTTGCCTTTCAGGCCCATGGCCGGCATGTCGATCTTGCCGCCCAGTTCCAAGGTGATCTCGGCGCCGACGCCGGCCTTGATCATCTGCTCGACGCAGCCCGGATCGCAGATCGGGCCAGCGCAGGCATCCTCGAGACCCTGCTTCATCGCCTCCTCGATCACGCTCATCACGTCCTGCGTGCCGCCCGAGGCGGTGTTGTCGCCGTGATCGGCCATCACCACCGGGCCGCCGTCGAGCGACTTGGCGCGCGCGACCTGGACCGACAGAGGCTCCGGGTGGAACAGGAAGCCTTCGCGCTTCTCCCACGCGGTATCGAGGATCTTGTTCAGCAGGATCTCGCCTTCGGCCGTGCGCTTGTCGCAGACGATCACCGAGGAGAGAGCGAGGTGAGGGATGTCGGCCTGCGGGAAGCCGCCGAACACCGAGGCGTTCAGCACCTGGCCGGTGTCCTCGGCGTGGTTGGCCATGCCCATCAGCGTCTTCATCGGCTCGCGCGAGGGCGTATGGACCAGCGAGCTGCTCATGATCGGGCGGTTGCCCCAGACCATCATGGGCTCGACCTCGCCTGCCAGCGCCCGCATCAAGGTGCGGCCGGCGCGGCGCGCGGTGTCGGCCATGTCGATATGCGGATAGGTGCGATAGCCCGCGATGACCGTGGCGCCTTTGATCATGTCGTCGGTCATCTGGGTGTGGAAATCGAGAGCGACGGCGATCGGCACGTCGGGGGCGATCTTGCGGATGCGATTCAGCAGCTCGCCTTCGCCGTCGTCATAGTGTTCGGCGACCATGGCGCCGTGCAGGGCCAGCAGGACGGCGTCGCAGCCCTTCTTGATCTCCTCGACGATGGCGGCGGTCATCTGCTCGTAGGCTGCTTTGGTCACCAGGCCGGACGGGTTGGCGGAGGCGGCCATCGGGACGGTGAACTCGGCGCCGGCCTTGCGGGCGATCTCGATGAAGCCACCCAGGGAGGTGTTGGTGCCCTCGGCCTCCTTGATGGCCTTGGGGCCGGTCAGGTCACCGCTGCGGGCAAAGGATTCTATCGGGGTGGGCAGCGGCGAGAACGTGTTGGTCTCATGCATCATCATCGCGACCACAAACTTCTTCGCCATAGTATTGTCCCCCAAACTACTAAGTCCTTGAACCGACTATAACTTTGCCCTGACGCCAGCGTCATAGCTTTGCGTGCAATGCAGACCTGACTCGCGCAAATATTGTGCGTTGCAGAAAATCCACACCTAATGAAGAGACGCTCTCCCTCCTAAATCTGTGAATTCAGGGCCTTTTTTAGCTCTTGCATTCTCTTCGCAGGTGCACCATTCTGAGTGGGCAGCAAACGTCACCTCGGTGACCTCTTTGTTTGCTGTATGCCCGTCTTGGGCGTTTCCTCCCTAAACTCGGGCCGTGCTAGTCACGGCCCCTTTTTTTTGGCCGTTTTATAGGCCTGCCTATTCGGCAGCCAGCGGCCTCGGGATGAGGGTTTCCACGGCATGCCGGGCGATCTCTTCCATCAGCCCGGCCATGATGCGCTCCATGACGCCGAAGGTGGCGAGCTTCTCGTGCCGCGCCTCGTCCATGTAGAGCGACCGGTTGATCTCGATCTGCAGGGCATGCCGGCCGAGAGCGGGGCGGCCGTAGCGCTGGGTCGTGAAGCCGCCGGCATAGGGTTGATTGCGCAGTACCCGCAGGCCCTGCTCGCGCAGGCAGCGCTCGGCACACTCGATCAGGTGGGGCGCGCAGGCCTCGCCGTGATTGTCGCCCAGGACGATATCGACCCGCTGGTCGCGGTCGCGCAGGCCGATGCCGGAGGCCGACGACGGCATCGAGTGGGCATCGAGCAGCAGAGCACCGCCGAACAGGCTATAGGTCTGCTCTACGGCCATCGACAGGGCCACATGGTAGGGCCGCCAGCAGGTCTCGAGCCGGTGTTCGATCTCCTCGGAGGGGACGCGCCCGCGATAGATCGCCTCGCCGCTGGCCGCCACGCGCGGGATCATGCCCAGCCCCGCGGCGACGCGGGTGGTGCGGTGATTGAGCGGCCGCGGCAGCGGACCCTCGAACATGCCGGGGTCGAGTTCGTAGGGCTCACGGTTGGCATCGACGTAGGAGCGCGGGAAACGGGCGGCCAGGAGGGGCATGCCCAGCGTCGGCGCAGCCCGGAAAAGCTCGTCGACGAAGGCGTCCTCCGCCCGCCGCAGGGCGGTCAGCGGAACGGCGGCGATGGCCAGGAAGGGGGCGGGGTAGAGCGAGCCGCTGTGCGGAGAGGCGACCACGACGGGAGTGGTCTGACGGACCGGAAAATAACAGTCCAAGGCCGTCTGATCGGCCGGGCTCGGCGACAAACTCATATAAGTGTAATAGCCCGCCGGGCGGGCCTCGTCACGGCGGCACTTCAGCGCCCGTCTTGCCAAGGTAGTAAGGGCCGTGTAGACGAACCGCCTTCCGGCGATGGGCGCGTAGCTCAGCGGTAGAGCACTGTCTTGACATGGCAGTGGCCACAGGTTCGATCCCTGTCGCGCCCACCACCGCCGGCCCCTTACGGGCGAACTGAATAAAGTGTCCGACTTCTTTTCGCTCTACTCCCACGAATTTGCCCGCATCGCCTGCTGCGTACCGCGCACGCGGGTCGCCGACGCGCCCTACAATCTTGCCGAGACGCTGCGCCTGGCCAAAGAAGGCGACAGGGCCGGCACCGTCCTGATGATCTTCCCCGAGCTTGGGCTCTCATCCTACGCCATCGACGACCTGCTGCAGCAGGACTCGCTGCTCGACGATGTCGAGCGCTCGATCGCCCAACTGGTCGAAGGCTCGCGCAAGCTCACGCCCGTCCTGATCGTGGGCGCGCCGCTGCGCCTGCATGGCCGGCTCTACAACACGGCGGTGATCGTCCATCGCGGCAAGATTATCGGCGTGGTGCCCAAGACCTACCTGCCGAACTACCGCGAGTTCTACGAGAAGCGGCATTTCGTGACCGGTGCCAACGTGCTTGAGAACGAGATCGTGCTTGCCGGCCAGAAAGTACCTTTCGGCACGGACATGCTGTTCCGCTCGACCGGCACCGTGCCGATGACCTTCCACGTCGAGATTTGCGAGGACATCTGGGTGCCGGTGCCGCCGTCCAGCCTGGCCGCCCTCGCGGGCGCGGAAGTGCTGGTCAACCTGTCGGCGTCGAACATCACCATCGGCAAGGCCGATCTGCGGCGCCTGCTGTGCGGCAGCCAGTCGGCGCGGGCCAGCGCGGTGTACGCCTATTCGGCCTCGGGTCCCGGCGAGTCGACCACCGATCTCGCGTGGGACGGCCAGGCCGCGATCTTCGAGTGCGGCGACCAGCTGGCCGAGACCGAGCGCTTCGAGAAGGACTCGACGATCGTCCAGGCCGACGTAGATCTCGGCCGTGTCCGCCAGGAGCGCCTGCGCAACGGCGGTCTCGCCGATAATGCGCGCGACATGGGCACCAACGTCTCGCGCTTCCGCCGCATCGAATTCGTGCTCGATGCGCCGAAGAAGAGCATCAAGCTCGAACGCGCCATCGAGCGCTTCCCCTACGTGCCGTCGGATCCTGCCAAGCTGCGCGACAATTGCTACGAGGCCTACAACATTCAGGTTCAGGGCCTGGCGCAGCGCCTGCAGTCGAGCCGCGTGCAGAAGGCCGTGATCGGCGTGTCGGGCGGCCTCGATTCGACGCACGCGCTGCTGGTGTGCTGCCGCGCGATGGATCTTCTGGGCAAGGACCGCAAGGACATCCTCGCCTACACGATGCCGGGCTTCGGCACGTCGGACAAAACCTACAAGAATGCCTGGCGTTTGATGAAAGAGTTGGGCGTCACCGCGGGCGAGATCGACATCAAGCCGGCGGCGACGCAGATGCTGGCCGACATCGGCCATCCCTTCGGCAAGGGCAAGAAAGTCTACGACGTCACTTTCGAGAACGTGCAGGCGGGCCTGCGCACCGACTTCCTGTTCCGCCTCGCCAACCAGAATGGCGGCATGGTCGTCGGCACCGGCGATCTCTCGGAATTGGGCCTCGGCTGGTGCACTTATGGCGTGGGCGATCACATGTCCCACTACAATCCCAACGGCTCGGTCTCCAAGACGCTGATCCAGCACCTGATCCGCTTTGTCGCGGCCTCGGGCGACGTCGACAAGGCGACGGCAAAGACGCTGCACGACATCCTCGACACCGAGATCTCGCCCGAACTCGTTCCGGCCGATGCGAAGGGCGTGACGCAGTCGACGGAAGCCACCGTTGGTCCTTACGCGCTGCAGGACTTCAATCTCTATTACTTGACGCGCCTGGGCTACCGGCCGTCCAAGATCGCTTTTATGTCGTGGAACGCGTGGCACGACGTGAAGAAGGGCGCCTGGCCCGCCAACGTGCCGGCCGGCAGCATGCGCGCCTTCGAGCTGAAGGAAATTCGTCACTGGCTGGCACTGTTCCTGCGGCGCTTTTTCACCAACCAGTTCAAGCGCTCGGCGCTGCCCAACGGTCCCAAGATTTCCTCGGGCGGCTCGCTGTCGCCGCGCGGCGACTGGCGCGCGCCGTCCGACGGTTCCCCGGACGTCTGGCTCGCGGAACTCGAAAAGTCAGTCCCTAAGAGCTGATTCGACGGGCAGCCTCGGCCGGCTGGCTGCGTTCCTTCATCGAAGGAGCACCCCATGCCCACACTCGCCATCTCGCCTGAAAAAGTCGCCTACCTGATCATCAAGGCGCGTGAATTCGACGTGCAGGATGCGAATTCCGATCCGGACTCCGGTTCCAACGGTATCGATGACGGCATGACCGACGTCCTGGAGGATCATCCCGACAATCCGGTGCAGCAGGAAATCCGCGCCTTCGTCAGTGCACTCGACGACGACGAGAAGGCTGATCTGATCGCGCTGATGCAGCTCGGTCGCGAGGACGGCACGATGGAAGAATGGGAAGCGATGCGGGCGGAGGGAATGCGCGAGCATGGCGGGCGCGTCGCGGCCTACCTGCTGGGCCAGCCGCTGGTGAGCGACTTCCTCGAGGATGGACTCGAACAGCTCGGCATTTCCATCGAGGAATTCGAAATCGGTCGCCTCTGACGCATCTGCTGAAGTACAAATGGGCATCGCAGACCGGGAGGAAGGTCGATGCCGCTCAAAATGAAGAAGACCGTGCAGCAGATGGTCGACGAGGCCAGTGCCGCTATCGAGACCGTGCCGACGGAAGAGGCGTTGAAGCTCGTCGGCCAGCCCGGCGTCACCTTCATCGACATCCGCGATCCGCGCGAGTTGTGGCGCGACGGCACGATCCCCGGCGCAATCAACGTGACGCGCGGCATGCTCGAGATGTGGATCGATCCCGAGAGCCCCTACGCCAAGGAATATTTCCAGACTGGCAACAAGTTCATCTTCTTCTGTGCCGGCGCCTGGCGCTCGGCGCTCGCCACCAAGACCGCCAAGGACATGGGGCTGATGCCGGTGGCGCATCTCGAAGGTGGCCTCAGCGCCTGGAAGAAGGCGGGCGGTCCGGTGGAAAAGGTCGAGCCGAAGAAATGAGCCCCGATACGGCGCTCGTTCCGCAGCCGACCGCGAGCGAGTTCCCCGAGTTCCTGTCGATCCCCATCCGGGCCGCGCGGCATGCCAGGGAATTCCCGGCCAAGCGCGCGGTGGTGTGCGAGGGGAAGATCCGGAACTGGGGCGACTTCGACAGTCGCATCAACAAGATCGCGCGCAGGCTGGCGGGCATGGGCGTCGGCAAGGGCGACAAGATCGCCATCCTCGCCACCAACTCGGTCGAATATGTCGAGACCTTCATGGGCGGCCTGCGGGCCGGCGCTTGCGTGGTGCCGCTCTCGACCATGGCGGCGGCCGATGCGCTGGAGAAGATGCTCGACGATTGCGATGCCAAGGTGCTGTTCCTGTCGGACCAGTACCGCGCGCTGGTCGAGCCCTATGAGGATCGCCTCTCCAAGTTGATCGATGGCGGTCGCATCGCCTACGACTTCAGGCGCGATGGCTGGCAGGATTTCGAGGCGTGGCTGGCGCCGGCGAGCGACGCACTGGTCGAGGTGCCGCTGGGACCGCTCGACGACTTCAACATCATCTACAGTTCCGGCACGACCGGCCTGCCCAAGGGCATCCTGCACAGCCACATGATGCGGGACCTGCTGGCGGTGCGCTTCACGGCCTTCGACTACGGCCCCGACACGATCTCGATCGCCTCGACGCCGCTCTATTCCAACACCACGCTGGTCTCCGCCCTGGCCACGATCGGCGTCGGCGGCACCCTGATCGTGATGCCGCGCTCCGATGTGGTGAAGTTCCTCGAGATCGCCCAGCGTGAGCGCGCGACCCACGCAATGCTGGTGCCGGTGCAGTACCAGCGCATCCTCGCGCATCCCGATTTCGATCGCTACGACCTCACGTCGTTCAAGTGCAAGCTCTCGACCAGCGCGCCGCTCCGGGCCCAGACCAAGGCCGATGCGGTGAAGCGCTGGCCGGGTCGGCTGATCGAGATCTACGGCCTGACCGAGGGCGGCGGCTCCTGCACGCTGGAGGCCAACCTGTTTCCGGACAAGCTCCATACCGTGGGCAAGCCCGGCCTCGGCAGCGAGATCGTGGTGCTGGACGAACAGGGCAAGGTCTTGCCGCAAGGCGAGGTCGGCGAGCTGGCGGGCCGCGCCCAGATCATGATGAAGGGCTACTACAAGCAGACCGACAAGACGAAGGACCTGTTCTGGTACGACTCCAACGGCCGGCTGTTCTTCAAGTCGGGCGACATGGGCAAGATCGACGAGGACGGCTTCGTCGTCCTGCTCGATCGCAAGAAGGACATGATCATCTCCGGCGGCTTCAACGTCTATGCCGCCGACATCGAGGTCATGCTGCTGAAACATCCCGATGTCATCGACGTGGCGGTGATCGGCATTCCGAGCGAACAGTGGGGCGAATCGCCGATGGCGCTCTGCGTGCGGCGATCCGGTGCCACGACGACAGAAGATCAGGTAAAGGAGTGGGCCAACGGCCAGCTCAGCAAGACCCAGCGGCTGGTCGCGGTTGAGTTTCGCGACTCGCTTCCGCGCAGCACCATCGGCAAGATCATGAAACGCGAGCTGCGCGAGCCCTACTGGGCCGGCCGCACCGCCAGGATTTGAGGTCAACCATGACAGAGCTTCGTTCCACTCACCTGTTCACGCTGACGCTCGACGTCGATCCCAACGTGACCGACGTCGGCGAGACGCCGTACGGCCGCCGGCGCATCGCCACCGTGAGGGGTGGCACTTTCGAGGGCGAGGAACTCAAGGGGACGGTGTTGCCGGCGCCGGCAGGCGACTGGCTGCTGCAGCGGCGCGACGGCATCCTGATGCTCGACGTGCGGCTCACGCTGAAGACCGATGATGGGCACCTCATTTACATGACGTACAAGGGCATGCGGCACGGCCCGGCCTGGGTGATCGAGCAACTCAACACGGGCGAGAAGGTCGAGCCGAGCCAATATTACTTCCGCACCACGCCGACCTTCGAGACGGCGTCCGAGAAGTACCGGTTCCTCAACCGCATCATTTGCGTGGCAACCGGCCGCCGCGAACCGGCCGGGCCGGTCTACGAAGTCTTCCATATTCTCTGACGGTCATGCCCAAACACATCGGTATCGTCGCCTGCTCGGCCGAAGGCGCGTCGCTCTGCTACCGCACGATCTGCACGGAAGGCGAGGCGCTGTTCGGACCGCACGGCCATCCCGAAGTCTCGATGCACACGCCGCCGTTCCAGGATTACATGGCCTGCATCTATCGCGGCGACTGGAAAGGCGTGGGCGAACTGATGCTGGGTTCGGCGCAGAAGCTTGCGTCCATCGGCGCGGATTTCGTGATCTGCCCGGACAACACGATCCATCAGTCCCTGCACCATATCGAGGCGCGGTTGCCGGTGCCGTGGCTGCACATCGCCGAGGCGGTCGCCACCGAAGCGGCGGGACGGGGTTTCCGCAAGATCGGACTGACCGGGACGCAGTGGCTGGTGGAGAGCGAGGTCTATCCGCAGAAGCTTTCCGATCGAGGGCTCGACTATCTGCGGCCCGAGAAGGCGGAGCGGGAAGAGATCAACCGCTTCATCATGGACGAACTCGTGAAAGGCATCCGTTCGCCCGAAGCGATCGCGTACCACCAGAAGGTCATCGGGGCGCTGAAGGACAGGGGTTGTGACGCGGTCGTGCTGGGCTGCACGGAAATCCCGCTGATCATCAGCGACGGTAATTCACCGTTGCCAACGCTGGACTCGACGCGCCTGCTGGCACGCGCGGCACTGAAGCGAGCGGCTAGCTGATCTTGGCAAGCACCGGGAGGATATACTCCCGGAACTTCGCGGGGTTCTCGCTCATCGGGAAGTGACCGAGTTCCTTCATGATCTGGAGCTCGGCGCCCGGGATCTGGGCCGCGGTGCGCGTCGTGTCCTCGGCGGCGCACGAGAAATCGTACTCGCCGGTCAGCAGGTAGAGCGGACAGGCGGCGGTGTCGATGCCTTTGACCTTTTCGCGCAGGTCGCCGTCGACGCGATAGAAATACAGATCGCCTTTGAACACGCCGGGACCGCCCTGCATGTACATCCACAGCGTCTCGTGGCGGTTGATGGCTGGGCTTTGCGGGGCAATTAGCCCAGAGATCAGCGCGGCACAAACTTCGCCGCCGTGCACGTCGGGCCGATGGAGCCACGCCGTGTCGTACCAGGGCTGTTGGAAATCGGCGGCTTCGAGCGCGATCAGGGCGCGGAACTCGCGCGCGTGGGAGATTGCGAGGTTGAGCACGATGCGCCCGCCGATCGAGCAGCCCATCACCGCCGGCCGGTCTAGCTCCATGGCGGCGCAGAAAGCGCGGATCGCCGCCGTATAGGACTGCGTCGTCAGCCGGTACTCGGTGCGCTCCCAGCCGTCGGGCGGCGTCGACTTGCCGTGCCACGGCATGTCGAAGGCCAGCACGCGGAAGCGGCTTGTGATCTCGGGATCGGCGAGCAGGTGGCGAAACTGGCGGTTGTCGGCGCCGGCGGTGTGCAGGCAGACGAGTGGAATACCCTGACCTGCCTCTTCGAAGTAAAGGCGATGCGGCACGCCGTCGATGTCTGTCCGGACGTAGCGACCGATCATGGGATCGAGCTTGGGCGCCATGGTCAGGCTTTTCCTCGCGGCAGGGCCAGCAGGTCCTTGAAGTACTGGAGATTCTGCAGCAGCGGCCGCAGGTCGCCGTCCATCGAGGCGGCGCCGCGCTTGGTCAGCGCGAAGAGATCGTGCCAGCCGGGCGCGGGGATCGGCTGCCAATACTGCGTCCAGGCCTCGTCGGTGGCGCGGAAGGTGAAGACGGTGGAGCGCATCAGTCTCGGCCCGCGATCGACTGCCGCGAGCGCGCCGTCGCGAATCGTGAGGAAGAAGGGCTCGCTGCCGATATCGACGCGGCAGTCGACGGTCAGCCATCGGCCGCGACGCAGCAGATCCTCGTCGGCGGCAAGCAGGGCGGGCAGGCGGGCGAAACGGTCGGCGGGGCTCATCCCTGCAAAATATACTCGATCGTCGAGCCGTCTGTCGTCGCCTTGAACGTCGATTTCACCCAGCGGGAGCGGTCATCGAACCATTGCTGCATGTCGATCCCGCCGTCGTAGGCGTAATGGGTGGCGGGCGGCGCCCCGGTTGCCGTCTGCACCGTCTCGCGGCCGACCTCGCGTACCGAGACCTCGGTGATCTTGCCGCTCTGGGTGTTTAGCAATTCCCGCTGGCGGACCTGTGCGATGTTCCAGTGGGTGGACGGCAGGATGGAACGCCGATGGGTCTCGTGGATCCAGTGTTGCTCGACCGCCTCGTCGCCGCCGGATGTCTTGATGAACGACTGCGGCTCGCGGCGGCGCACGACCAGCGCACCGTTTTCCTGCTGGGCCTGGACTGCATATCTTTCGCCGTTGTCGTTGGTCTCCGTGACGACGGCCTGAAACTTGTCGCCCGACCAGATCTCCTGGCAGCGATGGGTGTAGCGATAGGCGACCATGCCGATCAGGCGGACGGCGAAGTCGATCTGCGTGACGACGATTTGCCGGCCGGCTTCTTCACGAAACGCAACGGAATGAACGCCGATCCGCTGGCCTTTGCGATGGGCGACGAAGCTGAGCGAGGGCCCATAGGGAAGGCCATCGGCCCGCGCGAGGCCACTGGCGAAGGTCGCGCCTGTCGCGAGAAGGAGTGAGCGGCGTAACATCGTCGGTGTCCTGCGGTTCCCTGGCGTTGTCGTGATGCCGTAGGGGACCGGGATCAGACGACGCGGTCGGCCCTCAGCTCTTGGATAACGGCCGCCGTGTAGCCAAGTTCCTGCAGGATCTCGTCGGTGTGCTCCCCCAGCTTGGGCGCGCGGCTGCGGATGGTGAGCGGCGTGCGGGAGAGCTTCACTGGCTCCTGCAGCACCGGGATCGGCTTGGCCGCTCCGGGAAACTCCATCGCATGGAAGAAGCCCGCTTCCTGGACGTGGCGATCGTCCAGAGCCTGCTGCGGCGTGTAGATCGCGCCTGCTGGAATGCGATTGGCCTCGAGCGACTCCAGCGCCTGGGCCACGGTGCGGCTGTTGCACCAGTTTTGCATGATTTCCGACAGCGCCTCGCCATTGTCACCGCGCGCCAGGTCGTCCTTGAAGCGTGGGTCGGCGGCGAGGTCTTCGTTGCCCATCAGGCGGCACCAGCGCACGAACAGCGGCTGGCCGATGGTCATGGCGTAGATCCAGCCGTCCGAGCACTTGAAGGTGTCGGAGGGGCCGGCAGTGAAGCCGCGGTTGAGCGTGGCGTTGCGGTCGAGGCCCAGCATCGCCTGCTCGATCAGGTGGCTGTTGGTGATGTTCATCGCCGTGCGCAGCAGGGCCGTCTCGACCTTCTGGCCCTTGCCGCTCTTGGCGCGGTCCATGAGAGCGGCCATCACGCCCACGGTGCTGAGCAGGGCCGAGCCGAAGTCAACGTACGGCGCATTGGCGCGGGTCGGCACCTCGCCGTCGCCCGACAGGTGCATGGCGCCCGACATTGCTTGCCCGATCGTGTCGAAGCCGACGCGGGTGGCGTAGGGGCCTTCCGAGCCGAAGGTCGAGTTGGTGGCGAGAATAATGCGCGGGTTGATGGCGGAGATGGTGTCGTAGTCGATGCCCATCTTCTTCATGTCTTCGTAGGGCAGGTTGGCGATCACCACGTCGGAGACGGCGACCAGCTTCTTCACGATCTCGCGGCCCGCCGGCTTCATCGGGTTCAGCGTCAGGCCGCGCTTGTTGCGGCCCATCTGGAGGAACATCGCCCCCTGGCCGTCATCGGTGACCGGCGTCACCCAGCGATCCTCGCTGCCCTCGAGCTTCTCGATGCGGATCACCTCGGCGCCGAGGTCGCCCAGCATGGTGCCGCAGAAGGGGCCGGCGATGTAGCGCCCGAAATCGAGTACGCGAATTCCGTCCAGAACGCCGGGCATTAGTCCCTCGCTTGCGGGCAGATCAGTCGAAGAAGGTGTTGGGCTTCAGGAAGACCGCGAGGACCAGGCAGCCTTCGTCGGTCCAGGCATCGTGGCGGCTGCCGGCGCGGCGCCAGACATACTGGCCGGCGCGGGCGACGCCGGCATGGTCGGCCAGCGAGCCCTGGATCACGTAGGTCTGCTCGATCGCGACATGTTCGTGGTTCGGCAGGCGCGCGCCGGGCGCCCAGCGCATCAGTTGGGTCGACATGCCGGTCGCCTTGTCTTCCATCAGCATCTTGGTCTCGATGCCGGGGAAGCGGGTCTTGGACCATGGCACCGTCGCGACATCGACGTATGTCGAGTCGGCGGGCATGGTCTCGGCGTTCACGCCGCGGCCTTCTGGGCTGCCTTCTGCTTGGCCGCCTTGAGCGTGCCGCCCCGCATCACGTGGCCGGGCAGGGGCCTGCCGACCACGTGCTCGGCGATCTTGGCCACCTCGATCAGGCGATCGATGTCGAGGCCGGTCTCCACACCCATCTCCTCGCACATGAAGGCGAAGTCCTCGGTGCAGATGTTGCCGGCGGCACCATCGGTCGCCGCGAACGGGCAACCGCCCAGGCCCGCGATCGAGGCATCGAACTCGGTGACGCCCAGCCGCAGGCCGGCGTAGGCCGCCGCCATGCCAGTGCCGCGCGTGTCATGCAGGTGCAGGCCCACTTCGAGGTCCGGCCACTTGTTGCGGATGGCGCCGATCAGGCGCTCGACCGACTGCGGCGTGGCCCAGCCCATGGCGTCGGTGAGCTTGACGCCCTTGAGCTTGAAGCCGGCCAGCACGGCCTCGTCGAGCACCTGCTGGCAGCGGGTCAGGATCAGTTCGGTTGAGAGTTCGCCTTCGTAGTTGCAGCCGAAGGCGCCCAGCACGACGCCCCATTCGACCGGCATGCCGCGGTCCTTGAAGGTCTTCAGCGACATGCGCTGCTCGACCAGGGAGTCGGGGACGGACTTGCCGATGTTCTTGCGCGAGAAGGTGTCGGAGGCGGTCACCCGGACGCTGCCCTCGACATGCAGAGGGCCTCGGAGCGCGCGCTCGAGGCCCTGCTGGTTGAGATAGAGCGCGGCGTATTCGATGCCGGGCTTCTGATGGATCGCCGCTGCCACTTCATCGGCATCGGCCATGGTCGGAACGCGCTTCGGGTTGACGTAGGAGACGCACGCGATGTGCTTCAACCCGGTCTCCGCCAGCGCCTCGATGAGACGCACCTTTTCGGCGACCGGGATCATCTTCTTTTCCGACTGGAAGCCCTCGCGAGGCCCTTCCTCGGAGATCAGCACGCGCTTGGGCAGGTCGGACATAGAAAGTCTCCTTCGTGTATCAGCCTTCTTCTTCCTGGAACGCTTCCTCGCGGGCTTTCCGCAGGTTCGGCAGCGCCATCAGGATCAGCAGCACGGTGGTGGTGATCAACAGGCCGAGGCTGATCGGACGCTGCAGGAACACCATGGGGTCGCCACGCGAGAGCAGCATGGCGCGACGGAAGTATTCCTCCATCTGCGGTCCCAACACCAGACCGAGCAGGAACGGTGCACCTTCGCAGCCGAGGCGGACGAAGATGTAGCCGAGCACGCCGAACATGGCGACCTGCTGCACGTGGAACGTACTGTTCTGGAGACTGTACGCACCGATCGCGCAGAACAGCAGGATGGCCGGAGACAGGAAGCGGTAAGGCACCGTCAGCAGCTTCACCCACATGCCGATCATCGGCAGGTTGATGATCACCAGCATCAGATTGCCGATCCACATCGAGGCGATCATGCCCCAGAAGAGATCCGGCTTCTTGGTCATGACCTCGGGACCCGGCTGGATGCCCTGGATGATCATGGCGCCGACCATCAACGCCATGACGGCGTTGGACGGAATGCCGAGCGTCAGCATCGGGATGAACGATGTCTGGGCGGCGGCGTTGTTGGCCGATTCAGGCGCCGCGACACCCTCAACAGCACCCTTGCCGAACTCCTGCGGCCGCTTGGAGATCTTCTTCTCCAAGGTATAGGCCGAGAAGGCGCCGAGGGTCGGGCCGCCGCCGGGCAGCACGCCCAGGATGGCGCCGAGGATGGTTCCACGCAGCACGGCCGGGATCGACCGCCGTGTTTCCTCGCGGGTTGGCCAGAGCGACGTCACCTTGATGGCGCCGGATCTCGACATCTTCTTCTCGAGATTGACCACGATCTCGGCGATGCCGAACAAGCCCATCGCGATCGGGGCGAAGTCGATGCCGTCCGAGAGTTCGGGAATGTCGAAGGTGAAGCGTTGTGCGCCGGTGTTCACGTCGGTGCCGACCAGGCCGAACAGCAGGCCCAGGAACACCATCGCGATCGCCTTCAGCACGGAGCCGTTGGCCAGCACGATTGCGGCCACCAAGCCAAGGGCCATCAGCGAGCAGTAGTCGGCAGGGCCGAATTTCTGCGCCATCTGCGTCAGCGGTTCGGCGAACAGCACAATGATGATCGTGCCGACGGTGCCGGCGAAGAACGAGCCGAGCGCCGAGATCGTCAGTGCGGCGCCAGCGCGGCCTTTGCGGGCCATCTGGTAGCCGTCGATACAGGTCACGACCGAGGAAGCTTCACCCGGCAGGTTGACCAGGATCGACGTCGTCGAGCCGCCGTACTGGGCACCGTAGTAGATGCCCGCCAGCATGATCAGCGCCGCCGTGGGCGGCAGATGGAAGGTGATCGGCAGCAGCATCGCGATCGTGGCGACCGGGCCGATGCCGGGCAGCACGCCAATCAGCGTGCCGACCATGCAGCCGACGAGGGCGTACAGCAGGTTCTGGAAGGAGAGGGCGACGCTGAAGCCCAGCGTCAGGTTATGCAGCATGTCCATGGATCACCAAACTCCGTTGATGACGGCGATGTTCATGCTCAATCCGACCTTGAACACGAGAATGCAGAGGAACGTCAGCACCACGATGTTGCCGAGGACCTCCCACAGCTTGAACTCGTCACCACCCAGCGAGGCGATGAAGACCAGCGCGACAAGAGCCGGGAACATACCGGTCGTCTCGAGCAGGAGGCCGAAGGCGATGATGCCGATGGTCACCATGGTGATCGGCTTCCACTTGGGCGCCTCCACCGTGTCTCCGCCGTTGTACAGCGCGAGCACGGCGATGATCAGGCCGAGCACCAGCATGATGTACGACAGCATGTGCGGCACGTAGCCCGGTCCCATGCGGACCGTCGTGCCGACGGCGAGGTTTCGCCCGAAATACAATGCAGTCAATCCAAAGGCGATAAACATCACCCCGGACAAGAAGTCCTTGCTTAGGAATCGATTCAACGATGCCTCCCCGACGCGTACTCGTTGTCTGTAGATCTTGGGCCCGGAACCCCCCGGACCAATCTAACCCTAGATAAACACATATTCAGTGCCTTGCAAAAGCGCCAATTCAAAGCCGTAGCAGCAGGCGAAAGGCGATGGCGACGAGGCAAAGAGCGAACAGTCGCCGCAATAGCACGAGCGGCGCGCGCGCAGACCAGCGTGCCGCTACGGGCGCGACAAAGAGCGCGGGCAGAGAGAGGGCCGCCACGCAGAACCATGCGATTTCTCCGGTCGCATCTGCGGGTTTTCCGGCAATCCCCCAGCCCTGCAGGAGAAATATGATCGTGGCCGGCAGGGCGATGACCAGGTTGAACAATGCCCCCGCGCCGATGCCGCGCCGGATCGGAAACGAGAAGAGAGACAGGGCCGGTGTGCTGAGCGTGCCGCCACCGACGCCGAGTGCGGCGGCCAGGCCGCCGACCAGAACGGGCGCAATTTGTGCGGCCGAGCCTGTGGGTAATCGTTGTGCGAACACGAGCCTGTCACCCAGCGCCATTTTCAGGCCGAGCAACGCAGCAATCACCGCAAAGAGACTTGTGATCACCTTCGCAGGTGCGAGAGGACCCAGGATCAGACCGACGGCTGCCCCGAACACGAGGGCCGGCAGCCACGTCTTTACCAGCGAGAGGTCGATCGTCCCGCCGCGCCAGTGCGCATGGCGGCGCTCAACGAGGCGATCAGGATATTGGCCTGCGCGGTTCCGACCGCCATCGGCAGGACCATCGCATCGGCCACGCCCATGAATTCGAAGATTTCCACGAGCACGGGAACCGCGACGATCCCGCCGCCCACGCCCAGGAGGCCCGCCAACAATCCGATGACGACGCCTGCGGCCAAAAGACTGAACCAAGCGCCGGCTGGATAAGCGAATATCAGCTCCAGCACGCCCGAGACCCCAGTTCGAATTCAGTTTCGCGCATTTGCGGCGACACCTTACCGCGAGCGAATGGAGAGAGCGCAATCATGAAAGCGGAAAATTCCTCATCGGCCACAGTCTGGGCCTCCAGAATGGACAGTTCCGATGGGGAAATTGTGTCCCTCAGCCTTCCGCGCCTCTGCCTGCTGGCCCTCGTCGTGGGTGGCGTGACCGGCATCGGAGCCGTCATCTTCCGCGCCCTCATCGGATTCATTCACAACCTTTTCTTCCTGGGCAAGTTCGCCACTCAATACGACGCGAACCTTTTCACACCACCCGGCCCCTGGGGGATGTGGGTGATCCTGGTGCCGGTCGTCGGTGGCATCATCGTCACTTTCCTGGTGACGACTTTCGCGCCCGAGGCGCGCGGCCATGGCGTGCCCGAGGTCATCGACGCGATCTTCTACAAGGGCGGGGTGATCCGGCCGATCGTGGCCATCGTGAAATCGCTCGCCTCGGCGGTATCCATCGGCAGCGGCGCGGCGGTGGGGCGTGAAGGCCCGATCATCCAGATCGGCTCGGCGCTCGGATCGACGCTCGGCCAGATCGTGCGCATGACGCCGGGCCAGCGCATCATCCTCGTGGCCGCCGGCGCGGGCGCCGGCATCGCCGCCACGTTCAACACGCCGATCGGCGGCGTGATGTTCACGATCGAGCTGATGATGCCCGAGATGAGCATCGCGAGCTTCCTGCCGGTCGCGCTGTCGACCGCGGCCGCGACCTTCATCGGGCGATTCTTCTTCGGCGTGGCGCCCGCCTTCATCGTGCCGCCCCTGGCGCCGCTGTCGAACGACCTGTCGTCGGCGCTGACGCTGGTGGTCTATGCCGGGTTGGGAGTCGTGGTCGGCGTGGCGGCAGCCGGTTTGATCCGCGGGCTGCACCTGTTCGAGGACATCTTCGAAAAGATCCGGAACCCGTACCTGCGCCACATCGTCGGCATGCTGCTGGTCGGTGTGCTCATCTACACGCTGCAGCAGAGCCTGGGTCACTACTTCGTCGAAGGCGTGGGCTATGCGACCATCGAGGAGATCCTGTCCGGCGGAATGGCCGCGCCGGCACTGCTGGCGCTCTTGTTCCTGTGCAAGCTCTTCGCGACCTCGACCAGCCTCGGATCCGGTGCGTCGGGCGGCGTCTTCTCTCCGTCGCTGTTCCTGGGCGCAACCATCGGCGGCGCGTTCGCGGCGCTCCTGAATACGCTGCACTTTCCGATCCCGCTGAACGTGCCGGCATTCGCCATGGTCGGCATGGGCGCGATGGTCGGCAGCGGCACGGGGGCGGCGATGATGGCCGTCACCATGATCTTCGAGATGACGCGCAACTACGACATCGTCCTGCCGATGATCCTGGCCGTTGCGGTGAGCATCGGCATCCGCCGCCTGCTGTCGCGCGAGAACATCTACACCCTGAAGCTGGTGCGTCGCGGCCACGTCATTCCCAAGGCCCGGCACGCCAACATGTTCCTGGTGCGCCACGCCGGTGCGGTCATGGACAAGGACGTCATCGTGGCAGACGCAGACTCGGGGTTCGACGAATTGCTCGCCCGGTCGGACAACAACGGCCGGCTGCGGCACGTCGTGGTGAGCGACGGCGGTCACATCGTCGGCGTCATGCGGGTCAATACGGCGCTGCGTGCGGCCGCCGTCGGCCTGCAGCCCAGCGTCGCGCTGCGCGACCTCGCCAGCCATGACTTCACGATCGTGCGCGAGGACGAAGTGGTGTTCGACGTCATCCGGCGCATATGGCGGCGCAAGGCGATCATGGCATTGGTGACGCGCGGACGGGGCATTCCTCGCGCGAACGACGTGCTGGGTGTGATCACAAAGGAACACGTGGCGGACTCCGTCGCCAGCAGCATCGAGGTCTATCCCACCGGCAGCTGATCGGGGCGGCGGTTGCGCGACCGGGGCCGGGCGAGCAAACTCGGCCAAGGTAAACGGTCGTTCAGGGGCTGCAGGGTGGCGAGAAAAGGCGAGGATTACATCGGCACGATGGAGGTGCAGGCCAAGCATCGTTTCGACGAAGCATCGCTGGCGCGCTTTATGTCGGAGAAGGTGCCAGGCTTCGTGCCGCCGGTGACCGCCGAGCAATTCAAGGGCGGCCAGTCCAACCCGACCTATCGCCTGACCGACGGCGCGGGCCGCCGTTACGTGATGCGGCGCAAGCCACCGGGCAAGCTGCTGCCGTCCGCGCATGCCGTCGACCGAGAGTTCAGGGTGATCTCGGCCCTCAACAAGACCGACGTGCCGACGCCCCGCGCCTATGCCCTGTGCGAGGACGAGAGCATCGCCGGCACCATGTTCTACGTCATGGAATATTGCGACGGCCGCGTGCTGTGGGACCCGCTGCTGCCCGAGGTGCCGAAGGACGGCCGGCTCGCGATCTACAAGGCGAAGTTCGACGTGCTGGCGCGCCTGCATGCCGTCGACTACGCCTCGCTGGGCCTTGCCGACTTCGGCCGGCCGGGTAGCTACGTCGCGCGTCAGATCTCGCGCTGGGGCAAGCAGTACAAGGCCTCGGAGACCGAGACGATCGAGGCGATGGACAAGTTACTCGACTGGCTGCCGGCGCATCTTCCGGCGAGCGACGAGACGGTGCTGGTCCATGGCGACTACCGTCTCGACAACATGGTCTTCCACGCGAGTGAGCCGCGGGTGCTGGGCGTCATCGACTGGGAGATTTCCACCCTGGGCGATCCGCTCGCCGAACTCTCGTATCTCTGCATGTTGTGGCGCACGCCCAAGGATTGGGGCGGCCTGCAAGGACACGATCTTGTTGCGCTTGGCCTCCCCAGCGAGCAGGAGATGGTTGCCTATTACTGCGGCCTCGCCAAACGCGCGATCCCTGAACCGGCGCTTTGGGAGTTTTACATGGCCTACAATCTTTTTCGCGTGTCGTGCATTCGCCAGGGCGTCTACGCGCGCTCGCTCGATGGCACGGCGTCCAACGTGCGGGCAGCCGATTCGGGCAGGCTGGTCCGGCCCGCGGCGGAACTGGGCTGGCAACTGGTCGCGGGAATCGCGGAGGCGGGACGATGAGCAAGCGCAAGGTGGCCACCAAGGCAGCGGTCGATCCGTCGCTCGTGGCCGAGCGCGATCCACGGCCATCGGTCGAGGCGATCCGCGTCGCGGCGTTCAAGCAGTTCGCCGAGCGCGGCTATCCCGTGGTGACGGTGCGCGACATCATGAAGGCCTGCGGCCTGACGCAGGGCGCGCTCTACAATCACTTCAAGTCCAAGGACGAGCTGCTTCACGACATCATCACCTCGACCCAGGCAGAGCTCGAGCGGATCTGCCTGCAGGCGGTGGCCGAGGCCGGCACAGATCCGCGCGCGCAGCTCGCCGCCTTCGTGCGTGTCTACGTGATGCGCCATTGCCGTCTCCGGATCGAGGCGCTGGTCGCCAACCGCGAGATCGGCTGGCTCGACCAGGAGCGGGTGAGCGACATCCGCCGCAGCCGGCGCGCGATCCGCGACATCCTGGTTGGCATCATGACGCGCGGGATCGAGGGCGATGTCTTCAATCCGCCACAGGTCGCGGGCAAGACCGATCTCAAGGCGATGGCGATGGCGCTGCTCGACCAGTGCACCCACGTTTCGATGTGGTACATCCCCGGCCGCCGCCTCGACGAGGAGCAAATGGCAACGCTCTATGCCGAGATGGCGCTACGGTCGGTCGGAGCCGCAGGGAATTAGGGCACGGGGAAATAAGGCATGTTGCTGCGTCGCGTTTTCGTTGTTGCCTCCTTCTTCCTCGCCGTTGCGTGTACGCCTGACACGCCACCGCCGGTGACGCGTGCCGCGGCTGTCGCGCCCGCCGCCGCAACTGTGCCCGCCCAAAACTGGCATGCCGTCCTGATCGCCGGCGATAGCGCGACGCCGGCGTTCGACAACGGCGTCGAGGAGATGCGCGCCAAGCTGCAGCGGCGCGGCGTCGTCGATGTCACGACCTATTCGGCCGATCCCGAAAGCGTGCCGCGCGACCGCCTATCGAATTCAAGCAATATCGCGACGGCGTTGCGCGGCAGCGGCGGCAAGCAGGCCTGCTTTGCCTTCATGACCAGCCACGGCAATGAGGACGGATTCTATCTTCGTCCCGACCGGCGTCTGCTGACCCCGCCGACGCTCGACCGGTTGCTGGGCGAGGGATGTGGCGCAGTACCCACGGTCGTGATCGTCTCGGCCTGTCACAGCGGGACCTTCATCGACAACGGCGTGCGCAAGCCCAATCGCGTGATCCTGACCGCGGCGGCGACCAGCCGCACGAGCTTTGGCTGCGGTGCCGACGATGAGTACACCTATTATGACCGGTGCCTGCTGCAGCAGTTCGACGAGGCCACGACGTGGGGCGAACTCGCGTCATTGACGCGGACTTGCGTCGAAGGGTTCGAACGCAAGATGGGCGTGCGGCCCTCGCAGCCGCAGCTCTTCGTCGGCGCCGAAGTCGCGAACCTCCGGCTGCCGGGTCGTTAGCTGCCTATCACGGCAACGACGTCGCAGGTGACGAGGTGCGTGGAGTCCGCGCCCAGCACCAACGTGTGACGGGCCGGCCGCGAGTCCTCGTCGGGAAACATCTTTGACCATTCGTCGTTCAGCGCGGCGCGGCCGGTCGACGGCTGCTTCATCCAGAAATTGATCTTGATGATGTCGTCGACGGTGCCACCGGCGGCTTCGACGAAGGCGCGGATGTGCTTGAAGATGTTGACGACCTGGCCCTCGAGATCGGGCGGGACGTTTCGCGTGCCGGGTTCAGCCCCGTTCATGATGCTCGACATGGCGATGTTGCCGATGCGGCTGCCGTTGGGGATCGGGTTCTGGTGCTTATAGCCCGGATAATTGATGCTCTTGCGCTTGGCCATGGTTTCCTCCGCTCGTTGTCGGATAGCATGCCTGAAATCCCAGGAGGAAACGATGGCGTTGGTCGACTACGCGCGTGATGGACAGATCGTCACCATCACCTTGAACCGCCCCGAGAAACTGAACGCCTTCAGCGACGAGCTGGTGGGCGCGTTGAGCGATGAACTGCACCGCTTCGACATGGACGAGGAAGCCCACGTCGCGATCCTGTGCGGCAACGGTCGCGCCTTCTCCAGCGGCGCCGACGTCCAGCAGCGTCAGCTGCGCACGCGTGAGGAATTCAAGCGTCTCGGCGGGCCGCAGGGGCGCGGCACACATTCGTCGGACCTGCTGACCAAGGCGGTGAACTGGAAGCCGGTGATCGCGGCACCGCACGGCTATGTGCTGGGCCTCTCGGTCGGCATCGTGCTCGAGTGCGACCTGATCGTGGCGGAAGAGGGCACGAAATTCCAGATCACGGAGACCGGCCGCGGCCTCGGCGCCAGCAAGTACTGGTCGCTGATGCATTTCCGCGGCGGCGGCGCCTTCACGATGGAGGCGGCGCTCACCGGCCGTTTCTTCACCGCCGACGAAGCCTTCAAGGCCAACCTGATCAATCGCGTGGCGCCCAAGGGGACGTACCTCGACGTGGCGCGCGGGCTGGCCGCGGAGGTGGCGAAGAACCCGCCGCTCAGCGTGCGCTCCACCGTGCGCCTGCGGCGCTGGTACATGGACCGCATGAGCCGCGAGGTCATGCACATGGCGGCGCCCGAGCGCCTTTACCTCACCGAGGATTTCCAGGAAGCCGCGCGGGCCTTCACCGAGAAGCGCAAGCCCGGCAAGTTCAAAGGGCGTTAGAGTCTCGTCAGCGCCAGCTCGCGGAGCTTGTTGCGCTGGATCTTGAAGCCGTTGGGCGAGGGTGTCTTGGGGAAGTCGTCGATCGCGAGCACGCGGGCGGGCACCTTGTAGTTGGCGAGGCCCTGCCGGCAGTGCGCGATCACCGCGGCCTCGTCGAGCGCGGCGCCCGGCTTCAGGATCACGAAGGCCACGGCGCGCACGCCGGAGGGGCTCGGCACCGCGATGGTCTGGCAGGCATCGATGCCCGGCACCCGCTGGATGTGCGTCTCGATCTCCAGCGGATTGACGAGGAAGCCCGACAGGCGCAGCACGTCGCCCATACGGCTGAGGAAGGTGAAGCCGCCGCGTCCGTCGAGTTCAGCGAGGTCGCCAGTGCGGACATAGCCGTCGGCGGTCATCGCCTCGGCGGTGGCCTTGTCGTTACCGTAGTAGCCCACCATCAGCGACGGTCCCGCGCATTCGAGAGCGCCGGGCGTGCCGGGACCGAGCAGCTCGCCAGAGTCAGGATCGCGCACGCGGACATGGCCGAGCGGCGAGGTCGGCACGCCGCCGCCCAGCTTGCGTTGCGCGACGGGCGAGTCGACCAGCTGCAAGGAATAGAGCGCCTGCACCTCGCTCATGCCGAACAGGCCGCACAGGCGCAGGCCGCGCGCCACGGCGCGCTCGGGAAGATCGGCGAGGGCGGCGTTGAAGGCCGCGTAGCCCGCCCATTTGATCGAAGGAAACGGCTGCTCGCCCGGCACCTGCTCGAGCAAGCGGGCGTACATGTCGTCGCTGCCGAACATCGTGGTCGGGCGGTGCAACGCGATCAGGCGCGCGATCTCGTCGATCTCGTAGGACTCGACCAGCACGCTGGGCTTGCCCGCGGCCAGGGTCGCCATCGTCTGGTTGAAGCCGAACACGCCACACAGCGGCAGGACCGCGAGCGACAGCGTATCGGGCGCGGTGAAGCCGAAAACGCGCGCCACCTGCTGGGCGTGGCTGGCGATCGCGCCCTGGCGATGCAGCACGAATTTCGGCGCGCTGGTCGTGCCGGACGTCGTGAAGATGTTGCAGGGCGCGTTGACCTTGGCGTGGTTCACGCCATGCCGTGGCCGCGACCGCAGGCGCTCGAACGGCACCCGCCGCAGCGGCTCGATCGCGGGCGGCACGGCGGCCGGCTCGTCGCCCACGGTGACGATGGCGCTCAGTTTCTCCAGCGCGGCGGGATCGATCTCCGCCAGGATCGACAGGAAGTCGATCCGCCGAAAGCCGGGCGCGCAGGCCAGCACCTTGGCGCCCGAGCGGCCGACGATGTCGGCGACCTCGACGGCGCGATAGCGCGTGTTCACCGCGACGGCGATGGCGCCGAGACGGATACAGGCGAGATAAAGGATCGGATAGGCCGGCACATTCGGCAGCCACAGCGCCACGCGATCGCCGGGTCCCACGCCGAGATCGCTGAGGCCGCGCGCTGCTCGCTGCGAAATCTCGAGCAGCTCGGCGAAACTGATTGTCTGCTCGCCGTGCAGAAACGCGGGCGCCTCGGGCGTGTACTCGGCCCAATCGGCGAGAAGAGTCCAGACATCGGCGGCAGGATGCTCGAGCGGCATGACGTCCCGACAGTAACGCAAGTGCGTTGACCCGGCACGCCACTTGCTCGACGTTGGGCGAAGAGGAAATGGGAATGACAATGTTTCGTCGAACTGTGCTCGCAGCACCGATGGTCCTGGCCACGGCAAAGGCCGCGCGCGCCGCGGACTGGGTGCCCAAGCAGCCGATCAAGATCCTGGTCGGCTACGCGCCGGGCGGCACGGCCGACATCGCCGCCCGCATCGCGGCCGACACGATCCAGCGCAAGCACGGCTACAACATCGTGGTCGACAACAAGACCGGCGCCGGCGGCTTCATCGCGCTCAAGGCCGTGGCCCAGGCGCCGGCCGATGGATACACCGTCGGCATCGGCATCATGGGCCAGCTCTCGGTCGGGCCGGTCGTTCCCGGCTCGAACATCCCGCTCGACCTCGACAAGGAGCTGGTGCCGATCGCCAACCTGGTCGGCGTGCCGATGGCGTTGATCGTGCGCATGGACGCGCCGTTCAAGACGATCCCGGAGTTCGTGGCCTACGCCAAGGCCAATCCCGGCAAGGTGAGCTATGCGTCTACCGGACTGGGCTCGACCAACCAGCTCGGCGCGGAATTCCTCGCCGCCGAAGCGGGCGGGTTGAAGCTGATCCACGTGCCCTATCGCGGCGGCGCGCCGGCGATCGCCGATGTGGCGTCGGGCAACGTCGACATGTTCTTCGGCAACATCTCAGAACTGATCAGCATGGCGCGCGGCGGCAAGGTGCGCGTGCTGGCGCTCGCCGCGACCAAGCCGTCGGCACTGGCGCCCGAGCTGCCGTTGCTGACCAAGGATATTCCGTCCCTCGACATCAACAATTGGTTCGGCCTGGTCGGTCCGGCGGCCCTGCCGGCCGACATCAAGGAGTCGATCGCCAAGATGTTTCTCGATGCGATGGCAGATCCCGCGAACAAGGAAACGCTCGACAAGCAAGGCCTCGAAGCGGTCGGACAGGGGCCGGAGGCGTTCGCCGCCTACATCAAGAAGGATCGCGAGCGCTGGGCGAAGGTGGTGAAGCAGGGCAATATCCGCGCCGACAACAATTAGGAATCTCAATGAGCGCGCCTCTGTCCCTCGGCATCGACATCGGGGGCACTTTCACCGACCTCGTCATCCACGATCCGCGCGACGGCCGCGCCGTCATCTGGAAGGAGAGCACGACGCCCGACGATCCCGCGCGCGGCGCGCTCGAAGGCACGCGACGCGTGCTGGAGAAGGCGGGGGCGAAGCCCGAGCAGATCGGCCGCGTCGTGCATGCCACGACGCTGTTCACCAACGCGCTGATCGAACGCAAGGGCGCCAAGACAGGCCTGCTGACGACGGCAGGCTTCCGCGACGTGCTGGAGATCGGCCGCGAGCGCAAGTACGAGCTCTACGATCTCTTCATCGAGATGCCCAAGCCGATCGTGCCGCGGCCGTGGCGACGCGAGGCGATGGAACGCCTGGCGCCGGACGGTTCGGTCGAGAAGGCGCTCGATATCGCCGCGGCCCTCGCCGAAGTCGGCGAGTTGGTCGAGCAGGGCGTCGAGAGCCTCGCCATCTGCTTCCTGCATTCCTATGCCAACCCCGCGCACGAGCGTGCCGTGGGCGCCGCGATCTCCGAGCGTTTCCAGAAGCTGTCGATTTCGCTCTCGTCCGACGTGTCGCCCGAGATCCGCGAATATCTCCGCGCCTCGACGACGGTGGCCAACGCCTACATCCGGCCGCTTGCCGAGATCTATCTCGAGCGTCTCGAACAGGCGCTGCGCAGCGAGGGCATCCCGGGCGGCCTGTTCCTGATGCTGTCGAACGGCGGCCTGACCCATGTGAGCGAGGCCAAGCGCGCGCCGGTGCAGCTGCTCGAAAGCGGCCCCGCGGCGGGCGCGCTCGCGGGCGCGTGGTTCGGACGCAACGCAGGGCTCGAAAGGGTGCTGGCCTTCGACATGGGCGGGACCACGGCGAAGCTGGCGTTGGTCGACGACGGCGAGCCGCTGGTCGCCTACGGCTTCGAAGCCGCGCGCGAGAAGCGCTTCCTGCGCGGCTCCGGTCTGCCCATGCAGATCGCCACCGTCGAGCTGATCGAGATCGGCGCCGGTGGCGGCTCGATCGCGCACAAATCCGAGCTTGGCACCTTGAACGTGGGCCCCGAGAGCAGCGGCGCGCAGCCCGGCCCGGCCTGCTACGGGCGCGGCGGCACCAATGCCACCGTGACCGACGCCGATCTCACCCTGGGCTACCTCAACGCCGACTTCTTCCTGGGCGGCGCGATGAAGATCGACAAGGCAGCGACTGACAAGGCGTTTGCCACGCTGGCATCATCGCTCAAGGTCGAGCCGGGCCGTGCGGCCTTCGGCGTGCACGACGTGGTGAACGAGAACATGGCGGGCGCGGCGCGCGTGGCGATCGCCGAGCGTGGTCGGGTGCCGTCGGAATACGCGCTGCTGGCGACCGGTGGAGCAGGTCCCGTCCATGCCTGGCACGTCGCGCGCAAGCTCGGCGTATCGCGGGTCGTCTGTCCGCCGGGCGCGGGCGCCGGCAGCACCATCGGCATGCTGATGGCACCGGCGCGGGTCGATCGCGTGCAAAGCTACGCACCGGCGCTGAGCGGCGCGGACATGAACGCCGTCGAGAAGATCTTCGCCGATCTCGAAAAGGAATCGATCGACGTGCTGCGCCTGACCGGCGCCGACGTCGACGGCCGCACGGCCAAGCGTCTCGCCGACATGCGCTACATCGGCCAGGGCAGCGAGATCACGGTCACGATGCCGTCGCCGCTCACCGAGGAAGGCGTGCGGGCGGCGTTCGAGGTGGCCTACAAGGCGCTGTTTGCGCGCGTGCCGCCGGGGGCGGCGATCCAGTTCGTGGCGCTGCGCCTGTCGGTCAGCGCGCCGATGCCCGGCACCGGCGGTAAGCTCGTGTTGACGCGCCATGCCTCGGCCACCGGCCAGAAGGGCACGCGGCCTGTCTTCTTTCCCGACGAGGGCAAGACCATCGAGACAAAGGTGTGGGATCGCTACGCGCTGAAGGCGGGCGTCACCATCGAGGGCCCCGCCGTGTTCGAGGAAGACGAGAGCACCTTCATCGTCGGACCCAACGCGACGGCGCGTCTGCTGGCCGACGGTTCCATCCTGGCGGAGGCAAAGTAATGGCCCGCACTTTTGACCCCATCGAACTCGAACTCCTGTGGCGCCGCCTGATCTCGGCGGTCGACGAAGCCGCGGTTGCCATGGTGCGCACCAGCTTCTCGACCCTGGTGCGCGAGAGCTACGATTTCTCCTGCGTCATCACCGACGATACCGGCCAGTCGCTGGTCCAGGCCTCGGAGAGCATCCCGAGCTTCATCGGCACGCTCCCCGAGACGGTGAAACACTTCCTGCGCTTCTTCCCGGCCGACAAGCTGGCGCCAGGCGACGTGCTGATCACCAACGACATCTGGCTGGGCACCGGCCATCTGCCGGACATCACGCTCGCCAAGCCGATCTTCAAGGACGGCAAGCTGATCGCCTTCAGCGCCACGACGGCCCATGCGCCCGACATCGGCGGCAAGATCCGCAGCCCCGAGCCGCGCGAAGTCTTCGAGGAAGGCCTGCAGATCCCGCCGATGAAGATGATCGCGGCCGGGAAGACCGACGAGACGCTGGTCGCGATCATCCGCAAGAACGTGCGCACGCCCGACCAGACGATGGGCGATCTGTACGCGCAGATCGTGGCGCTCGACGTGATGGAAGACCGGCTGCGCGTGCTGATGGAGAGCTACGACTTGGCCGATCTCACGGACTTGGCGCGCGAGATCCAGGGCCGCTGCGAGATGGCGATGCGGGCGGCGATCTCCGAACTGCCCGACGGCACCTACCGCAGCGAGCTCAAGACCGACGGCATCATGGAAACGCCGATCACCTTGAAGCTCGAGCTCACGATCAAGGGCGACACGATCGCGATGGACTTCGCCGGCACCGACGCCCAGGTCGATCGCGCGATCAACTGCGCGCTTTGCTACACGTCGGCGATGGCGATGTACGGGGTGAAGGTCTGCACCAGCCCCAACCTGCCCAACAACGAGGGCGCGTTCCGGCCGATCACGCTCAGCGCGCCCGCGGGCTGCATCGTCAACCCGCAGTTCCCCGCGCCCGGCGGCTCGCGCATGCTGATCGGCCATTACGTGCCGATGCTGGTGTTCGGCTGCCTCGGCCAGATCGTGCCCGAGCGCGTGATGGCCGCCTGTGGCTCACCGATGTGGGGCATGAACCAGTCGGGCGTGCGACCGGACGGCAAGGGCGGCGGCAAGCCCTACGCCAACATGTTCTTCTACAACGGCGGCATGGGCGGCAACGCGCAGCGCGACGGCATCACCTGCCTCAGCTGGCCGTCGAACGTGTCGTCGACCTCGATCGAGATCAGCGAGCACATCGCGCCGCTGCGCTTCCATCACAAGAAGCTGAGGCCCGACAGCGGCGGCCCCGGCAAGCAGCGCGGCGGCCTCGGCCAGGAGATCCTGATCGAAAGCCGCAGCGACACGCCGATCGCCGTCTCCTTCCTCGCCGAGCGCACGATCTTCCCGGCCTTCGGCATCGAGGGTGGCAACGACGGCGCACCGGGTCAGCTCCACATCAACGGCAAGCTGACCGACCCGAAGAAACAGTACGTGATCCACAAAGGCGACACCGTCTCGCTCGGCACGCCGGGCGGCGGCGGCCACGGCGACCCGAAGAAGCGTCCGGACGCCGCACTCAAGGCGGATGTCGCGGCCGGCTACGTGACCGACCGCGCGCCTTACGGCGGTTGATGCTCCTCACTTTTCCTCCCCCGTCTTCGGGGGA
>CAIKZO010000074.1 GCA_903832005.1 Enhydrobacter aerosaccus
AGCCCCCTCACCCAACCTCTCCCCCTAGCGGGGGAGAGGAGCCTGAGAGAATGTGAGGCCAGGTCGATCATGCGGACGCCCTGCGATCCAGCCGACGATAAGCGGCGAAGATGAACAGGGTCACGATCAGCAGGATCGTCGAGATCGCCGAGGCCTGTTCCCAGCGCGGGATCTGGTTGATCAGCGTATCGAGCAGGTTGGAGATCATCGGCACCCGGCCGCCACCCAGCACCGCGGGCGTGATGTAGAAGCCGAGACACAGGATGAAGACCAGCAACGTGCCCGCCGCCAGCGCCGGCAGGGTGAGCGGGAAATAGACCTTCCAGAAGATCGTACGCGCGGGTGCGCCGAGCGATGCGGCTGCCTGCAACAGGCGATCGTCGATGCGGATCATGGCGGCAAACAGCGGCAAGACGAGGAACGGCAGCAGCACATTGGCCATGCCGATGGTGACGCCAAGCTCGTTGTAGAGAAAGGACACGGGCGCGTCGGTGAGGCCGGTCCATTGCAGGAAGCGGTTCACCAAGCCCGCGTTGCCCAGTACGACGATCCAGGCGTAGGTGCGCACGAGGATCGACACCCAGAACGGCAGCACGACCAGCGTGATCGCGATGGCGCGGCCGGTGCCGCTCAGGCTACGCATCCAGTGCGCCAGCGGATAGCCCACCGCCACGTTGGCGATCGTGGCGATCAGAGCGATCCGCATCGTGTTGCCCAGGACCTTCAGGTAGACCGGCGCCTCGAACAGGCCCTGGTAGTACTCGAGCGTGAAGCCCTGCGTCTTGTTCCAAAACGCAAGGCCCAGCATGTAGAGGATCGGCGCATTGAAGGCGACGATCATCACCACGAGAAGCGGGACGATGAAGGAGAGGCCTTTTCCACGCACTAGTTGGTCATTCCTCTTCTCTTGCTCCTCTCCCCCGCTAGGGGGAGAGGTAGGGTGAGGGGGCAGGCAGCATCACAGGTTGAGCTTGAAGGCTTCCCACTTCTTGTTCACGGCCTCGCCATTGTCGGCCCACCACTGGGCGTTCTCGAAGTACTGAACAGCCTTGTTCTGCTTGCTGGTCGGGAACAGTGCGAGCTTGTCCTGGGGCAGCAGCGGATCGATGTCAGGGCTGGAGCCGGTGTACGGGATCACCGTCGCGGCCTGGGCCTGGTTCTCCGGCAGCGACATCTCGTGCATCAGCTTGTAGGCCGCCGCCTTGTCCTCGGGCTTGGCGCCTTTGACGATGCCGAAGAAGGACAGATCGGCCTTGCCGCCGACGTAGCTCATGGCGAGCGCCGGCTCATTGATGACGCGGCCCGACCAGCAGATCGCGTACTGTACTTCGTTGTCCTTCAGGAGCTGCGCCGGCTGGGCGCCCGCCTTCCACCACACCGAGACGTCCTTCTTGATCTCATCGAGCTTCTTGAAGGCGAGATCGACGTCGAGCGGGAAGAGCTTGTCGATCGGCACGCCCGCCGCCTGGCAGGCGAACGGCAGCAGGTAATGCGGATAATCCGGCAGGCAGCGCTTACCCGGGAAGTTCTTGAGATCGAAGAACTCGGTGAAGTTCTTCGGCTCCTTGGTGCCCTTGCGCCACGACATGATCGTCGAGAAGTACTGGTAGCCGAAGCCGTATTCGTTCTTGGCCTCGGGGAACATCGGCGCCGGATTGACCGCGGCCCAGTCGATCGGCTCGATCAGGCCGAGTTTCTTGGCCTGCAGCACGACACCCGAACCTAGCTCGAACAGCACCGTGCTGGTCTGGCCGCTGGCGACCAGCGCCTGCAGCTTGCCGAGCGAGCTCGGGCTCTCGCGGATGACGTTGATGCCGGACTTCTTGCGCAGCGGCTCGATGTAGCCCTTCTCGATCGAATCGCCGGAGAGGCCACCCGACTCGATCATGCGGATTTCCTTCGACTGGGCGCGCGCGCCCGCCGACAGGATGCCGAACGTCGACACGCCGGCAGCGGCGCCGGCCACGAAATTACGTCTTCTCATCTTTGCCTCCTCGGTTGTTCCCTCACGCGACCGGCCACAGGTCGGTCGCGTCCCACGACACAGAAACTTTTTCGCCGGCGGCATAGGCTCGCCCGACGAACGGCTGGGCCGCCACCATCGGCGCCGCGCCGCCCTCCAGTTCGAGATGATAACGGACCATCTGGCCGAGATAGATCGCCTCGATCACCTTGGCAGGCCGGCCACCGTTCACACCGGCCGCTTCAAGCTTCACCCTCTCCGGCCGCACCAACCCGGTGCCGCCGCCGGGGAGGCCGATAAAATTCGCGATGCCCAGGAACTCGGCCACGAAGCGGTTGGCAGGCTTGAGATAGGCTTCGGTCGGTGCCGCCACCTGCTGCGTCTTGCCATGGTTCAGCACCATGATCCGGTCGCTGAGCGACAGCGCTTCTTCCTGGTCGTGCGTCACCAGCAGGGTCGTGACGCCAAGCGTGCGCTGGAGCTGCTTCAGCTCGACTTGCAATTCCTCGCGCAGCTTGCGGTCGAGCGCGCCCAGCGGCTCGTCGAGCAGCAGGATGTCGGGCTTGAACACGACGGCGCGCGCCAGCGCCACCCTCTGTTGCTGGCCGCCCGAGAGCTGCGACGGACGGCGATCGTGCAGGCCCTCCAGCCGCACCAGCTTCAGCGCGTCGAGCGCCTGCGTGCGGGCCGTAGCGCCGGTGATCTTGCGCACGCCCAACGGAAAGAGAACATTCTCCAGCACCGTCATGTGCGGGAACAGCGCATAGGACTGGAACACCAGGCCGATGTTGCGCTCCTGCGCCGGCGCCTCGGTGACGTCGCGCCCGCCGATGAAGATGCGGCCCGAGGTCGGCCGGTTGAGGCCCGCGATCAGCGACAGCAAGGTCGTCTTGCCCGAGCCGCTGGGGCCGAGGATGGTGACGAACTCGCCCTGCGTGACCGAGAGATCGACGCTATCCGCCGCCGCCACGGCCCCGTAGCGTCGCGTCACGCCTTCGAGGCGGATGTCACTCATGTAAGCGTTGCCATGGCGCGGTCGGCCGCGGCGAGGGTCTCGTCGATAATCGCATCGTCATGCGCGACCGACAGGAACCATTTGGCGTTCTGGTTGGTGCGGATGCCCTCTTCCTGCAGCGCCAGATGGAAGGCCAGCGCCTTGTCGCGGTCGCAGGCCATCGACTCGCGGTAATTGCGCGGTGGTGCCGCGGACGTGAAGAAGACCTGGAAGATCGCGGGCAGCCCCTGCACCTTCACCGCCTGCTTGTGCTTCTTGCCCAGCTCCGCCAACCCCTGCATCAGACGCGTCCCCCGACGCTCGAGGTCACGATAGACCGCGCCGTCGCCCGCCTCCAGCACGTCGAGCGCGGCAATTGCCGCCGCCATGCTCTGGACATTGCCGTTGTAGGTGCCGCCATGCATCACGCCCTTGTCGAGCAGCGTGTCCATGACATCGCGGCGACCGCCGACCATGGCGAGCGGAAAGCCCGCGGCGACGGCCTTGGCATAGATCGAAAGGTCGGCCTTCACATTGTAGCGCCCCTGGGCGCCGCGCAGGCCGGCGCGGAAGCCGGTGATGACCTCGTCGCAGATGAACAGCGCACCGTTGGCTTTGCAGAGATCGCGTACACCCTCGAGATAGCCGGGCGCCGGCTCAATCGGCCCGCCATTCACCATCACCGGTTCCATGATGACCGCCGCGATCTCGTCTTTGTGCCGCTGGAAGGCGGCGCTCAGAAGGTCGAGGTCGTTCCAGCCGCAGACGACGGTATCGTCGAGTACGCTGAGCGCCATACCAGGCGATCCCGCCACTGGCACCGGCGCATCGGCAGGGCCCGCTTCGTTGAGCGACGGCTTGGTGCTGATGAAGGCCTGGTCGCTCCAGCCGTGATAGTGGCCCTCGAATTTCAGGATCTTGGTCCGGCCGGTGAAGGCGCGGGCAAGGCGGAACGCCATCAGCACGGCCTCGGTGCCGGAGGTGGCGAAGCGCACGACTTCGGAACTGGGCAGCAGCCGGCACAGCCGCTCCGCCAGCTCCGTCTCGCGCGGATGCTGGGCGGCGAAGACCTGGCCTTCGCCCAAAGTCGCGGCAACCGCGGCCACGACCGACTTGGGCGCGTGCCCCAGAATGGCCGGGCCGTTGCCCAACACGTAATCGATGTGCACGTTGCCATCGACGTCGTAAAGACGCGCGCCCTCGCCCCGTTCGAAGAACAGCGGCACGGGGCTGGCGGCATAGCGCACGTTGCTGCTGACGCCGCCGGCCAAGGATTTCCGGGTACGTTCGTAGAGTTCGATCGATTTGGCGTAACTGCGCATGGTCCCTCACCAGCAAGAACGATGCCTTGGCGGCAGGGCGGCGGCAATCAAAATTTGTGATCACAAATTTGGCCGTTCGGTCTATGCTCCACTGGATGGGCACGAAGATCCCCGCCGATACCTCTCTCCGCAGCCAGGTCTACGACTCGCTGCGCGCGGCGCTGACGGCCGGGCGATTTACCCCGGGACAGAAACTTTCCTTCCGCTTCATCGCCGGCACTCTGGGCGTCAGCCTGACGCCGGTACGCGAGGCGATCCGCCGGCTGGTGGCCGAGGGCGCGATCGAAATGCAGGCCGGGCGGTCGGTGCGCGTGCCGCTGATGACAAAGGACAAGATCCTTGAGCTGCGCGACATCCGCAGGACGCTCGAAGGCATGGCCGTCGAGAAGGCCGCCGCCCGCGCGACCGCCGCCCAGGTCGCCCGGCTGCGCCGCATCGCCAGTGAGCTCGTGGCCGTCCGAGGTCGTGGCGACACGGCGGCCGACCGCCAGAAGATCCGCGAGTTCCACTTCGCCCTCTATGCCATCGCAGGCCAACCGACACTGCTGCAGATCATCGAAGGCCTGTGGCTGCGCACCGGTCCGTACATGAATTTGCTCTACCCGGACTACATCACCTCGCCGCGCGGGCCGGAGCGGCGGCTGCGGATCATCAAGGCCCTGCAGGACCATGATGCGCCGACGGCGCGGCGCGCGATCGAGGCCGACATCGGCGATGCCCTGTCCTATATCGCGGGACTGGCCGACGCCGCGGGCAACATCGCTCCCGCCCAGCCCGCCGCCGAGCGGAAACGCCGGCGCGGTCGCTCTTCACCGCCGCCGTCCGGTGCATTAGTTTTCCCCTAACCGAGAGAGGACGTTTCATGGCCCAACAGCTCAGCAATCAACGCATCGCCTGGTTCAATGGCAAGTTCGTGCCGGAGAACGAAGTCATGATCCCGTTCCGCGACCGCTCGTGGAAATACGGCGACGGTGCCTTCGACATGACGCGCACCTTCAACGGCCATCCGTTCCGGCTGAAAGAGCATATCGACCGCTTCTACCGGTCGCTGCGTTACCTGCAGATCGATCCGGGCATCACGGCCAAGGAGATGGTCGCGGCGAGCGAAGAGGTCGTGGCCCGCAACGAGCACTTGCGCGCCGATATCGGCGACTGGTGGCTGGGCCAAAGGGTCAGCCGCGGCGTCGATGCGGTGGGTGACGAGGGCTGGGACCATACCGGCCCCAATGTCGTGATCGAGATGCTGCCGCTGCCCTTCGCCAAGCGCGCCAAGCAGTACCGCGACGGCGCGGACTGCATGACGACGACCGCACGCCGCATTGCGCCATCGATGCTCAGCCCGCGGGCCAAGACGCACAACTACCTCAACATGATCATGGCCGAGAAGCCGATCAAGGCGCTGAACCCGGACGCCTGGCCGATCCTGCTCGACGAGAACGGCAATCTCGCCGAAGGCCTCGGCTCGAACATCTTCATCGTCCGCGAGGGCCAGCTCTTCACGCCGTCTGAGCGTTACGTGCTGCCGGGCGTGTCGCGCCAGATGACCATGGACATGGCCAAGCAGCTCGGCATCGCCTGCACGCCGGGCGACGTCGACCTGTTCGACGCCGCCAATGCCGAGGAGATGTTCCTGACCTCGACCAGCCTCTGCATCCTGCCCGTGCGTTCCTTCAACGGTGCGCCGGTGGGCGACGGCAAGATCCCGGGACCGATCACCAAGAAGCTGATCGACGCCTATTCCAAGGACGTCGGCTGTGACTTCGTGGGCCAGTACCTCAAGTTCCTGAATTGAGGCGGCTGCTCCGGCTCGCGCCCGCCTGGGGCGCGGGCCTGCTCTGGGGCGCCTTCGTGCCCGCGGTCCTCTTTGCCGCCTGGGCACGAACGCCCTCTCTCCTGCCCATCACGCTTGGCATCACGATCCTGCATGCCTTTGGCCTCGGCCTGCCAGGCGCCCTGTTCTTCTGGTGGCGGCGATGGACCAGCCTGGCGGCTGTTGCAGCTGCCGGGTTCGTGGTCGGGGCGATCCCGATGGGCTTTCTTGTTTGGCCCGATGAGATCCGACACACCCCGAACAGCCTCATGGTGGCCGCAGGCTTCGGCCTCCTCGGCGCGAGCGGCGCGAGCACTTTCTGGCTCGTCTTGCGCGCCTGCGATGCCCTTTATCCAACGGGGCCACGATCGATGCGGCCCGGCGCCCTGCTCGCCTTCCTGGGTTTCTGCGCCGTTTTCGGCTGTTTCGTCTTCCTCTGACCTATTCCACAGTCAACTGAGATAGAATTCCCCCAACGACAATAACCATCGGGGGAAACCATGTTCACTTGGACCGTAAAGCAGCCGGTCGACGGCGCCGTCGTCGCACCGGATGAACGCCTGCCGTGGCCGCAAACGACGGCGCTCGGCCTGCAGCATGTCGTGGCGATGTTCGGATCGACGATCCTGGCGCCACTGCTGATGGGCTTCGATCCCAACATCGCGATCCTGATGAGCGGCGTCGGCACGCTGATCTTCTTCCTGGCGACCGGCGGCAAGGTGCCGAGCTACGTCGGCTCCTCCTTTGCCTTCATCTCGGTCGTGCTTGCCGCCACCGGCTATGCCGGCAAGGGCATGAACGCAAACATTGCCGTGGCACTCGGTGGCATCATGGCCTGCGGCGCCTTCTATGCAGTGATCGCCGTCGCCGTAATGATCTCGGGCACGCGCTGGATCGAGCGGCTGATGCCACCGGTCGTGACCGGCGCCGTCGTGGCCGTGATCGGCCTCAACCTGGCGGCCGTTCCGGTGAAGAACATGGCGCCCACGGGCTTCGACGCCTGGATGCAGGTGGTGACCTTCCTGAGTGTCGGCGTCGTCGCCGTTTTCACCTCGGGCATGGTGCGGCGCCTGCTGATCCTGGTCGGCTTGATCCTGGCCACGGTGATCTATGCCGTGCTGACCAACGGCCTGGGCTGGGGCACGCCGATCGATGGTGCCGCGATCGCGGCGGCCGCCTGGTTCGGCGCGCCGCAGTTCACCGCGCCGGTGTTCGAGAGCCACGCGATGGCGCTGATCGCGCCGGTCGCCTTGATCCTCGTGGCCGAGAACCTCGGTCACCTGAAGGCGGTCAGCGCGATGACCGGCCGCGACATGGATCCTTATATTGGCCGCGCCTTCCTGGGCGATGCGATCGCCACCATGGTCTCGGGCGCGATCGGCGGCACCGGCAACACGACCTACGCCGAGAACATCGGCGTGATGGCCGCGACCAAGATCTACTCGACCGCGATCTTTGTCGTCGCCGCACTGTTCGCGATCCTGCTGGGCTTTTCGCCCAAGTTCGGCGCGCTGATCCACGCCATTCCGCTCGCCGTCATGGGTGGCATCTCGATCGTCGTGTTCGGCCTGATCGCGATCGCGGGTGCGCGCATCTGGGTCGACAACAGGGTCGATTTCGCCGACAGCCGAAACCTGATCGTGGCTGCGATCACCCTCGTGTTGGGCACTGGTGACTTCACTCTGCGGTTCGGCGGTTTCGCCATGGGCGGGATCGGCACGGCGACATTCGGTGCTATCCTGCTGCACGCTCTGTTGAGCCGGGGGAAGAAATAGCCATGCTGAAAGTGAAAGCCCACGAGAGCGCGCAGGCTCGAGGCTGATTCATGCAGGCGTCGACAGTGACGGTGATCGCACTTGCCGCTGTCCTCGCACCGACGATCGCGGCGGCGCAGGACCTCCGCGAGGCTGCCGCACGATGCGGAAGCACCACCCCCGATCTTCGCATCATCGGCTGCACGGCCTTGATCGAAGCCGGCGGCGGACCAAAGGGAAATCTTGCGGGAGCATTCTTCAATCGCGCGAGCGCCTTCTTGCAGACCCGCAAATACGACCGCGCGATCCAGGACTACGATGTCGTTGTGAGACTGTCCCCGAATTGGCCGGAGGCCTACGGCAATCGAGGACTCGCCCGCCGCGGCCAGGGTCAGCCCGATCTCGTGATCGAGGACCTTACCCGAGCGATCCAACTCGGCGCGAAGATGTCCGAATATTTTCGGGCACGCGGGCAAGAGTACACCAACAAAAACGACTATGACCGTGCTTTGGCCGATTTCGACGAAGCGGTGAGACTCGCTCCGACAAACGCCCCTGCCCTGGCCAGCCGCGGCGGGATTTATGTGCTTCGAAAAGAATTCGATCGCGCCATAACGGATTTCGATGCAGCGATCCGCATCGCGCCCACAAACGCAACCGCCCTGGCAAGCCGCGGACTAGCCTCTCTCTTGGTGGGACGGTTTGATCGATCGATTGCCGATTATGACGCCGTCCTCAAGCTCTACCCCGGCAAGCCAGACCTTCTGTACTGTCGTGGAGTCGCCAAGTTGAAAGCCGGCGACCGCACCGGGGGAGAAGAAGACGTGGCTGCCGCCCGCAAACTCGACCCTTCCGTCGTCGCCCAAGCCGAAATTCTCGGAGTCGGGCTGCCTTGAGCTGCCTGATCGGGATCGGCACGGCGACATTCGGTGCTATCCTCCTGCACGCTCTGTTGAGCTGGGAGAAGAAATAACCATGTTGAAAGTGAAGGCGCACGAGATCTTTCGCTGCGATGCGGGCTGGCGGATCTTCTCGTTCCTCAAGATCACGACCCAGGACGGCATCGTCGGCTGGTCGGAGTTCAACGAGAGCTTCGGCAGCCCGGGCCTGGCCGGCGTGATCGACGCGCTGATGCCGAACGTCATCGGCATGGACCCGATGGAGATCGAGCTGGTGAACGCCGTGCTCGCCACCAAGTCGACGCAGTCGCGCGGCGGCGTGGTGCGCCAGGCGATCGCCGCCATCGAGAACGCCCTGCTCGACATCAAGGGCAAGGCGCTGGGCGTGCCGGTCTACCAGCTGTTCGGCGGCAAGCTGCGCGACCGCATCCCGGTCTACTGGTCGCACTGCGGCTCCTACCGCATGCGCAATCCCGACATCGTCGGCACCGATCCGGTGCGCACCTACGAAGACATGACCAAGGTCGGCGAAGAGGTCCGCAAACGCGGCTTCACGGCCTGCAAGACCAACATCGCCATGGAGATCGACGGCAAGCTGCGCGCCTATCGGCCGGGCTTCGTCGTCGGCAAAGGCTTCCCCGAGCGCAACTGGGACGCCTTCATTGCGCGCAGTGCCGCCAAGACAGTCGAGGCCTTCCGCAAGGGTGTCGGCAACGACGTCGGCATCATGCTCGACACCAATTTCCATTTCCGCACCGAAGGCTTCCGCCGCATCGCCGACGCGGTGGGACCGTACGACCTCACCTGGCTCGAGCTCGACGTGCACGATCCCAAGTCGATCGCGCTCCTGCGCCGCGATGCGCCCTGCCCGATCGCTTCCGGTGAGACGCTGCTCGAGCGGCGCGACTTCAAGCCCTATCTCGAGGCCTATGCCTTCGACACCGCCATCGTCGACGTGGTCTGGAACGGCTTCTCGGAGTCGCTGAAGATCGCCTCGATGGCCGACGTCTACGAGGTGAACGTGGCGCCGCACAATTTCTACGGGCACCTGGCGAGCGCGATCAGCGCGCATTTCTGTGCCGCGGTCCCGAACTTCCGCATCATGGAGACCGACATCGACAGCGTGCCGTGGCGCGACGAGATCGTGACCAACCCGCCCAAGATCGAGAACGGCGACTTCATCCTGCCGACCGGCCCCGGCTGGGGCATGGACATCGACGAGAAGGCGTTGAAGAAGCACCCGCCCAAGAACTACGTCGTGACGCAGTAGGCGTCAGCCGGCCTCGAACTCGACGAGGTCGGCGCCTTCGGGCACCTGCTCGCCCACGGCATAGCGCACGCTCTTGATCTTGCCGTCGGCCGGCGCCGAGAGCGTGTGCTCCATCTTCATGGCTTCCAGCACCAGCAGCGGCTGACCCTTGCTCACGCTATCGCCCGCCTTGACCCGGAGGTCGATGATCTTGCCCGGCAGGGGCGAGCGTACGGCGGTCTGATCGGCCGCCGTCGCTTCGTATTGCGTGACGTCGAGGGGATCGACCAGCCTCAGCCGGCGGCCACCCTTGCCTGCGAACACGGTGTAATCGTTGTCGCGACGCACGACGCGCGCCTCGAAGCGATCGTCGCCCAAGGTGATCGCGAGCGCGCCCTCTCCCGCCGGCCGCACCGTCGCCGTCTGCGAGCCGCCGGGCAGTTCCAGCCCCAGCGTGCCGTTACGGTGACGGCGCACCAATACGACGACCTCACGTTCGCCATCGAGCCAGCGCACTTCGTCATGACCGACATCAAGCAAGCGGAAGCCGTTCTTCATGTCCCATGGATCCGCCGAGGCAGGCGTCCATTCCGACACCCGCGCCAACGTCGCCACAGCGAAGGCGCGGTCGTCGGCCGGCGCCGCCTTGGGAAACAGATCGCCGCGATAGCGCTCGATGAAGCCGGTATCGACCTCGCCGCCCACGAAGGCGGGATGCGAGCACAGCGCCTCAAGCAGCACCGAGTTGGTCGTCACGCCCACGACCTCGGTCGCCGCCATCAGCGCCGCCATGCGCCGCATCGCCGAGGTACGGTCGCGATCGTGCACGATCACCTTGGCGATCATCGGATCGTAGAACGGCGTCACCGTATCGCCCTGCCGCACGCCCGTGTCGACGCGGACATGCGCATCTTCTTCCGGCAGGCGCAGATGCACGAGCTTGCCGGTCGAGGGCAGGAAGTTCCGCGCCGGGTCCTCGGCATAGAGGCGCACTTCGACCGCATGACCGTCGATGCGCAGCTGATCCTGCTTCAACGGCAGGCGTCCGCCGGCGGCGACCTGGAGCTGCCAGTCGACGAGGTCCTGCCCGGTGATCGCCTCCGTCACCGGATGCTCGACCTGCAGGCGCGTGTTCATCTCCATGAAGTAGAAGGTGCCGTCCTGGTTGGCGATGAACTCGACCGTGCCGGCACCGACGTAACCGATCGCCTTGGCCGCGGCGACCGCCGCCTCGCCCATCGCCTTGCGCCGCGCCGGGTCCATGTTGGGCGCCGGCGCTTCCTCGATCACCTTCTGGTGGCGGCGCTGGATCGAGCAGTCGCGCTCGAACAGATAGACGCAGTCGCCGTGCCCATCGGCAAAGACCTGGATCTCGATGTGGCGCGGCCGCGTCAGGTACTTCTCGATCAGCACATGATCGTCGGCGAACGACGCCTTGGCCTCGCGCTTGGCGCCTTCCAGCGCGTCCTTGAACTTGTCGGCGGCCTCGACCACCCGCATGCCCTTGCCGCCACCGCCGGCCGAGGCCTTGATCAGTACCGGGAAACCGATCTGCACGGCCTCCTTGGCCAGCAGGTCCGGCGACTGGTCGTCGCCGTGATAGCCCGGCACCAGCGGCACCTGGGCCTTCTCCATGATCTTCTTGGCTTCGCTCTTGGAGCCCATGGCGCGGATCGCTGCAGGTGGCGGTCCGATGAAGACGAGCCCCGCCTTGCCGCAGGCTTCGGCGAAGCCCGCGTTCTCCGACAGGAAGCCATAGCCCGGATGGACCGCCTGCGCGCCGGTCCGTTTGCAGGCATCGAGGATCTTGTCGACCACGAGGTAGCTGTCGCGCGCCGCTGAGCCGCCGATATGCACGGCCTCGTCCGCCATCGCGACATGGCGCGCGCCCGCATCGGCGTCTGAATAGACCGCCACGGTCTTGATGCCGAGCTTGCGCGCGGTCTTGATGACGCGGCAAGCGATCTCGCCGCGGTTGGCGATCAGGATTTTAGAGAACATCAACTTACCGCCTCTACCGGAATGTCACGGGCCAAAAGCCCTTTTCGCAGGACGTATCGATCCATTCCCGGGATAGGCCCAACCCTCTGATCGTGGCAACCACATCGATAGTCGCGTTGATATCAATGCCCGGATGGCTTCTGACGAACGCGCTCTTTTCCTCAGTTGTGGTTTTCTCAGGCGCAAGCAAAAGCATTTTCCACGGGACGCTGGAGCAAAAATTCTCGAAGCCGCCATCACTACGAATTTTTACAGGAAGCTCTTTCATCTTGCGCAAGTACGCGAACGTCCCCATGCCGGCGTTCACCATCTTCAATCGCTCTGCTTCCACCTTCTCCGCCTGCCAGCCGTCGGAGAGCTTTTCCCAATTTACATTCTGCCGGACACAAGCGGCCTGCCGTCGATCAATCGACGCAAGAACCAGATACCAGGCTTTCTCGTCGCTATGCGTGCAATTCATCGCTGCGAGCACCGACTGCACAACGACTCCCGTCACGACGTCGAGGCTTTCCCTAGCCTCATCTAGCTGTGAATCCGATTGGGCCCACGCTGATCCAAGTTCACTCAAGCAAATGAGTATCGCCAGTATAAGCGCGCTTAGCCGACAGAACATCAGCTCGCCCACTTCGGTTTGCGCTTGTCGAGGAAGGCCCGCATGCCCTCCAGTGCCTCTTCGGTCACGCACTGGTTGGCGACCTGGATGCCCAGCACCTCGGCGGCACTCGCATCATGCGGCAGGGCGTTGATCTGGGTGACCAGCTTCTTGACCAGGGTCTGGACCGACGGCGCGCCGAGCTTCAGCTCGTTCGCGAGTGCCGCCACCGTCGCATCGAGCGTGTCGGCATCGACCACCTGGTCGACCAGGCCGATGCGCTGCGCCGTGGCTGAATCGAACAAGCCACCATGCATCAGCAGCTGGCGCGCCATGCGCGGCCCCACCGCCTCGATCAGGGTCGGGATCGCGATGCCAGCCAGAAGGCCATTGCGCACCGAGGTGAGGCCAAAGCGCGCCTTATAGGTGGCGATGGCGAAGTCGCAGGCCAGCATCAGGCCGGTGCCGCCGCCCACCGTGTCGCCATGTACGCGGGCGATCGAGGGCTTGGGAAAATCGTAGATCGCCTGGACTGCGGCCATCATCGCGTCGGCGCCGACACGGCGGGCGATCGAGTTGATCTCGGGCCAGGTCAGCACCCAGTTGAAGTCGCCGCCCGCGGAGAAGATGCGGCCCTCGCCACCCACCACCAGCACGCGCACTTGGTCGTCGACTGCGAGTTCCTCGACCGTGTCGCGAATCGCCTGCGCGGTTTCGGCGTCGAGCGAGTTCATCGCGTCGGGACGGTTGAGACGGAGCGTCGCAACGCCGTCCTCGATGGAGGTCAGGACTGAATCACTCATACGCACCTCACATGCGGAAGACGCCAAACTTGGTCTGCCCGATCGGCTGGTTCATCGCCGCCGACAGCGCAAGCCCCAGGGTCATGCGCGTGTCGACCGGGTCGAGGATGCCGTCGTCCCACAGCCGCGCCGTGGCGTAGTAAGGATGGCCTTCGCGCTCGAATTGGTCGCGCACCGGCTGCTTGAAGGCTTCTTCCTCGTCCTTCGACCAGCTGCCGCCCTTGGCCTCGATATTGTCGCGCCGCACGGTGGCCAGCACGCTGGCGGCCTGCTCGCCGCCCATCACCGAGATGCGCGCCGACGGCCACATCCACAGGAAGCGCGGGCTGTAGGCGCGGCCGCACATGCCATAATTGCCGGCGCCGTAGCTGCCGCCCACGATCACCGTGAACTTCGGCACATTCACCGTCGACACGGCAGTCACCATCTTGGCGCCGTCGCGCGCGATGCCGCCCGCCTCGTACTTCTTGCCGACCATGAAGCCCGTGATGTTCTGCAGGAACAGCAGCGGAATGCCGCGCTGTCCGCACAGCTCGATGAAGTGCGTGGCCTTGAGCGCCGATTCGTTGAACAGGATGCCGTTGTTGGCGACGATGCCGATCGGAAAGCCCCAGATGCGGGCGAAGCCGGTCACGATGGTCGTGCCGTAGAGCTGCTTGAACTCGTCGAGCTCGCTGTTGTCGACCAAGCGGGCGATCACCTCGCGCATGTCGTAGGGGATGCGGCCGTCCGACGGCACGACGCCGTAGAGTTCCTCGGCGGCAAAGCGCGGCTCGACCGGCGGCAGCATCGACACCGACGGAGACTTCTTCCAGTTGAGGTTGGCCACGATGCGGCGAAGCATGCCGAGCGCGTGGCTGTCGTTCTGGGCGTAGTGATCGGCAACACCCGAGGTGCGGGCATGCACGTCGGCGCCACCCAGATCCTCGGCGCTCACGACCTCGCCGATCGCGGCCTTCACCAACGGCGGCCCGGCCAGGAAGATCGTGCCCTGCTTGCGCACGATGATGGTCTCGTCGCTCATCGCCGGCACATAGGCGCCGCCCGCGGTGCATGAGCCCATGACGCAGGCGATCTGCGGGATGCCGACCGCCGACATGTTGGCTTGATTGTAGAAGATGCGCCCGAAGTGCGCCTTGTCGGGAAACACTTCCGGCCATTGCGGCAGGTTGGCGCCGCCGGAGTCGACCAGATAGAGGCACGGCAGGCGATTCTCTACGGCGACCTCCTGCGCACGGAGGTGCTTCTTCACCGTCATCGGATAGTAGGTGCCGCCCTTCACAGTGGCGTCGTTGCAGACGATCACGCACTCGACGCCGCTCACCCGGCCGATGCCGGTGATCACACCGGAACCCGGCGCATCGTTGTCGTACATGTCGAGCGCCGCGAGCGGCGACAGTTCGAGGAAGGGCGAGCCGGGATCGAGCAGCGCCCGCACCCGTTCCCGCGGCAGCAGCTTGCCGCGCGCGAGGTGGCGCTTGCGCGATTCCTCGCCGCCGCCCAACCGCACCTTGTCGGTGCGGGCGCGCAGGTCGTCGACCAGCCCGCGCATGGCGTCGGCGTTCTTCTTGAAGGTGTCGGAGCGGGTGTCGATCGAGGAGGAAAGGACGGTCATGGCCGCCCCAAACTGCCCGGCCCTCCGGCCCAGAGCAAGCAGGACCTATCGCAAGCGGGACCTAGGGCAACCTCGACATGGTGCGCCAGGTCATGCCCTGCTTGATGAAGGCCTTCTGGTTGGCCCAGGCGGCTGCGAAGTCGGGATCGTGGTCGGCACGCTCCTGCAGCACGACTGCCGTGTTGGCGCGGAAGGCGTCGAGCAGCACAGGCGCCCACTGCTTGATGACGACGCCCGAGGCCTTCAGCTTCTCCAGCGCTAGCGCCTGGACATGCGGCGCACGGCCCAGGGTCCAGGCGATGTTGGCGCGGCAGGCCGTTTCGATCTGCGCGCGGAGCGCCGCCGGCAGCTCCAGCCATTTGTCCTTGCGCATCAGGAAGTCGAGCACGGCCGACGGCTGCTGCCAGCCCGGCATGTAATAAGGCAGGCCGAGCTTGTCGAAGCCGAGGGCGGCATCCATGGCGGGCGTCGCCATCTCGCCACCGTCCACCTTGCCCTGCTGCAGATGATAGAAGAAGTCGCCCGCCGCCAGCGGCACGACGGTAACGCCCATCCTTTCCAGGATCGGCGCCGAGATGCGGCCGTAGCGCACCCGCATGCCCTTGAGGTCTTCCAAGGTATTGAGATCACCGCGGAACCAGCCGCCGCCCTTCGAGCCCTGCACGCCGCACGGAATGCCGGCGACGCCCAGCTTGTCGTAGACGTCGTGATGGATCTTGCCGCCATCGCCTTCGAGGACCCACGAGGTCATCTCCTCCGGTCCCGGGCCAAACGGCTCGGAGGCGAAGAGGCTGAGCACGGAGGATTTCTGGGCGGCGTAGCCCGACCAGGTGAAGGCGGCTTCGAGATCGCCCGACACGATTGCGTCCAGCATGTCGCGCGTCGGCGCCATCTTGCCGGGCTCGATGATCTTGAGGCTGAGCGCCGCCCCGCTCATGTGCTTCAACGTCTTGGAAAAGGTCCGGACGGCCTCGCCGGCGCCGGGCAGCTGCGGATTGAAGGCAGTCTGCATGTGCAGCACGAGCCCCGTCGTGGCGCCCGGTGCCGTAGTCGGGGTTTCAGCCATGGCAACGCCCGCTGCAGCAATGGCTGCAACGGCAAAAGCCACGACACCCTGAAATTTACGGCTAAGGTTCAATCGCCCGCCCACTGCACACCCAGTGACTCTCTCACGCTCCGGCCCGGCTCACAAGCTTGCAAGCCCCCGGCCGATAATGATTCTCTGTACGTCGCTGGTGCCCTCGTAGATTTGGCACACGCGGACGTCCCGCCAGATCTTCTCGGCCAGGTAGTCGGCGACGTAGCCGTAGCCGCCGTGGATCTGGATCGAGGCCGAGCACACCTCCTCGGCCATCTCCGAGGCGTATAGCTTGGCCATTGCGGCCTCCGTCAGGCAGGGCTGGCCGGCGTCCTTCAGTGTCGCAGCGTGGTGCACCATCTGCCGCGCTACGACCATTTTGGTCGCCATGTCGGCCAGCCGGAATTGCACGGCCTGGTGGTTGATGATCTTGACGCCGAAGGCCTCGCGTTCGCCAGCGTACGCCCGGGCGAGCTCGAACGCCGCCCGCGCCATCCCGACCGCCTGGGCGGCAATGCCGATGCGCCCGACCTCGAGATTGGCGAGTGCAATGCGGTAGCCCTGCCCCTCCTCCCCCAGCAGCGCACTAGCGCTAATTGCGCAATTCTCGAAAGCGATCTGGCAGGTGTCGGACGACTTCTGTCCCAGCTTCTTCTCGACCGAGGCCACGCGATAGCCCGGTGTGTTGGTCGGCACGATGAAACAGGAGATGCCGCGCTTCGGATTGGAAGGATCGGTCACGGCAAAGACCAGCGCCATGTCGGCCGACCGGCCGGAGGTAATGAACTGCTTCACGCCGTTCAAGACCCAGCCATTGTCCTTTTTCTCGGCGCGCGTTTTCAGCGCCGAGGCATCGGAACCCGCCTGCGGCTCGGTGAGGCAGAAGGCGCCGAGCACCTCGCCCCGCGCGAGCGGCTTCAGCCACTGCTCCTTTTGCGCGGGCGAGCCATAGGCCAGCAGCGCCGCGCAGTCGGGCGAGTTGTTGACGCTCATCACCGTCGAGAGACCACCGTCGGCCGCCGCGATCTCCTCCAGCGCCAACACGTAGGACAGCATCGACGCGCCCGCGCCGCCCCACTCCGCCGGCACCGTCATGCCCATGAAGCCGAGCTTGCCCATCTCGCTGAGCAAGGCACGCGGGATCGCGCCCTCGGCCTCCCACTTGCGGACATGCGGCAGCACCTGCTCCTGCGCGAAGGCGCGGGCAGTGTCGCGGATCAGGACCTGTTCTTCGTCGAGCAGCATCGGTCTACCAGGGCAGTTCGCTGCCGTCGTATTGCAGGAACCGGCCGTTGTCGGATTTCTTCAGCCCGTCGATCACCTTCACCATGCCAGGCACGCTCTGCTCGATGGTCAGCGTCGCGGTCGGGCCGCCCATGTCGGTCTGCACCCAGCCCGGATGGAGCGCGAGGCAGATGATGCCCTTGGGCTCGAGATCCTTGGCCAGCACGCTCCATTCCATGTTCAGCGCCGTCTTGCTGGCACGATAGAAATAGCGGCCACCGTTGTTGTTGCCGATGCTGCCGAGGACGCTCGAGAGCGCGACCATCTTCTTCTGCGACGATCGCGCGACATGCTCGACGAAGGCCTCGGCCATCATGAGAGGCGCCAGCGCGTTGATCTCGAAGATGCGGCGCCACTCGGCCGGATCGAGCGTGCCAAGATCCTGCGCGTTGGAATCGCGCTCACCGCCTACGCCTGCGTTGCAGATCAGCACGTCGATCGCCTCGCCCGAGAGCTTGGCCGCCAGCACCTTCACTGCCTTGTAGTCGGAGACGTCGAGCGCATGGTGATGGATGTCTCCCTTTATGCCCTTCAGCCCGTCGGCGCTGCGCGCACAGGCCAGCACCTTCCAGCCCTTGGCGGCATACTGCTTGGTGAAGTCGAGGCCGAGGCCGCGCGCGGCGCCGGTGATCAGGACGGTCGGCATATCGTTACTCCTACGCTTCAGGTGAGTTCGCCCGCGGCGAGCAGTTCGGCCGCGGCGAGGACGGTCGCCATTTGCACCGAATGGGCAAAACGGAACGCATCCTCATAGATCGTCTCGTCGGGATATTCGGCGACCAGCGTGAAGGGCGGCACGAAGCGGTCGGTCACGCCGATTACGCAGGAGATCGAATGATGGATCGGCTCCGGCCGCTCGCCGAGATGCGCCGCGAAAGCCACGAGATGCGTCTCGTTGAATTCCTTCAGGCCCGGCACGTGGGAGACGCGCTCGGCGAGCTTGCGCATGAAACTCTGCGCCTGCGCCTCGCGCCCGGTGTGATGCCGCATGATGAGAAAGAAGCCGCGCGGGATCATCCAGGAGGCCGAGCGCGGCGGCACGTAGCCCGAGTGCGGCCGGGTGAATTCATGCGCCGGATAGCCGTGCAGATTGATGTGCAGAATGGCGTTCGTTCGACGGAAAGCCTCGAGCCGTGCTGCGCGCTCACCGAAAGGTGGATTGTCCCGGAACTCGAGATCGTCGCCTAGGCCGGTGAAGCGCGCCGCATGGAGCATGTGCCGCGGATTGTGCCGCCGCAGCTTGCTGTGCATCGCATACCCGTCCGGGTTCTCCTGCGGGATCAGCGCGAAGCCGCGTCCTTTCTCCTTCAGTACCTTGGCGGCGCGCAGCGCACCTACGACACCCGAGGTCTCATTGGCGTGCTGCCCGCCGCTCACCAACACTCCCGGACCGCTGCCTTCGATAAGCGTGGCGAGCACGGGACGGCCCTGCCCCGACGTAACATCGAACCGTGTGCCGCCGAGTGCTTCGACCTCGCGCAGGATCTGCGCCGGCGCGAGCGGACGGCCGGCCTTTTCGAGCGGCTGGAACTCGTCCGTCCAGATCGCGCGATCCGCCGGACGGAGAGCCACCCGAATACGCGTCGGCCCTGTGCCCGAGCGGATGTCCGGCACGATCTGCCCGACCTGCAGGGTGCGGTCCTCGGCGTCGAGCCCGTTGGCGGCCTTGAAGTAGTCGAGGAGCGAGAAATAGAGATCCTCGTGCAAGCCCTCACGCGTGCTCATCGTTTCGTCGCCATAGGGCAGACGCTGCTCGATACCGCCGGTATGCACGGAGATGTCGAGCACCTCGAACATTGGCTGGGTCTTCGGCCAGGCATGCGCGGCCATGGCCTGCATGATCTTGTCGAAGGCCGCTTCGTATTCCGTCACCAGCGGCTTGCTCTGCAGCCAGCCACAGGGCGACAGCGACCGCTCGCCAAGAACGTTCACCCGCTCCCGGTTCGGCGCGAAGACCCGATGCTCGGTCCGACGCGCGCCATGGTCCGTGACGACGACGTAGTGCAGCTCTTCGCTGCCCTTCTCGAAGGTCACCGACGCGCCGCGCAGCAACGCTGCCAGCGGATAGGTTTCGACGCGAAAGCGCGCTTCCGCCGCCAAAGCGTGGCTGGGCATCCGAACCGTCACGGCGGTCAATCCCGACAACTCCACTTCCTCAAGAAAGAAGTGCAGCAGCGGCTTGTAGGCACTGCGGATGCGGGCCTGCACGCCGGCCTCGGCCAAGGCTGCTTCGGCGGCACGCCGCGTGAGGCCGTCCTCGAACAGCCAGGCTTCCAGCGACGTGCCCGGCTTCGCATGATCCCGCACGATCTCGTCGAGCGTGCACGGGATGTCGACTTCCAGCAGCGACGTCATGGTCAGCCCCGGGTGGACATGAGCCGCGAACGCTGGCGCTGCCAGTCGCGGTCCTTGATCGTCTGGCGCTTGTCATGCGCCTGCTTGCCCTTGGCCAGCGCGATCTCGATCTTGGCCCGGCCGCGCTCGTTGAAATAGACCTGCAGCGGCACGACCGTGCGGCCTTCGCGCTGGATGGCGCCGATCAGCTTGTTGATCTGGGCCCGGTGCAGCAGAATCTTGCGCGGCCGCTTGGGCTCGTGGTTGTAGCGATTGCCCGAGGCATAGAGCGGGATGTTGGCATTGACCAGCCAGGCCTCGCCACCGGTCTCGGTGACATAGGACTCCGCGATCGTGCTGCGGCCACCACGCAACGACTTCACTTCGGTGCCTGTCAGTTGCAGGCCCGCTTCGAACGTCTCTTCGATGAAGTAGTCGAACCGCGCTTTGCGGTTCTGGGCCACCACCGTGCGGTCCAGTTCCGGTTTCTTGGCCAAAGGTTACTCTTATCTAATTGACGAGGCCCGCGTGCACCATTGCCTCGCGTACGGCCTTCTTGCTGCTCTCGGCGATCGGCACCATCGGCAGGCGCATCTCGGCGCTGCACTGGCCGATCAGCTCGGCGGCGAACTTCACCGGGCCCGGGCTGGTCTCGCAGAACATCGCCTTGTGCAGCGGCATCAGGCGGTCCTGCAACTCGAACACCTTGTCGAGGTCGCGCTTCTTCCAGGCATCGTGCATGTCACCGCACATTCGGGGCGCAATGTTGGCCGTCACCGAGATGCAGCCATCGCCACCCTGCGCCAGGAAACCCACGGCGCTCGCGTCCTCGCCCGAGAGCTGGATGAAGCCCTTCTTGGCCTTGAGCCTGGTCAGCGTCGGGCGCGCCATGTCGTAGCTCGCGTCCTTGATGCCGATGATGTTCTTTACCTGCGACAGGCGGATCACGGTCTCGACCTGCATGTCGCCACCGGTGCGCGGCGGCACGTTGTAGAGCAGGATCGGGATGTCGACCGCGTCGGCCACCGCCTTGAAGTGCTGGAAGAGACCTTCCTGGGTCGGCTTGTTGTAGTACGGCACGACCAGCATGGCGGCGTCGGCGCCAGCCTTCTTGGCATGCTTGGTGAGTTCGATCGCCTCGTCGGTCGAGTTCGAGCCGGTGCCGGCGATGACCGGCACGCCGGTGCCCTTGGCGGCGGCGATGCAGATGTCGATCACCCGCTTGTGCTCGGTCATGGAGAGCGTCGGCGATTCGCCGGTGGTGCCGCACGGCACGAGACCGTCGGTGCCTTCCTTGATCTGCCAGGCCACGAATTTCTCGAAGCCCTTTTCATCCACCGCTCCATTCTTGAACGGCGTAATGAGCGCGACGAGCGATCCGGTGAACATGGCTTCCTCCAACGACTTTTCAGTGAAATAACAGTTTACCCCCCGCCCGGCGAGCGGAGCAACTTGCCATTGTGATGCCGCACTGACCTGCCTACGATTCCTAGCGTGAACAAGAAGACTTATCCCCTCATCCTGGTGTTGGCCGCCGCCGCGCCGTGTCTGTTGGCCGCCTCCGCGGCGATCCCTGCAGGCGCCCAGCAAAACGGCGTCACCGTGCTGCGCGGCGAAAGCGACCAGCCCCGGCCCGGCGTGCCCGACGCGGGCGTGCACCGCATCCCGATTCCCGGTGCGGGCGGCAGTGGCGCCCCCGCGCCTATTTCCCGGCCAGCGCCCTCCTCCGCGACCCCGATCCGGGACAGCAGCGGCGGCAGCGTGCTTCCCGCCGCCCCCCCCCAGCGAGATCGGCCAGGCGATCGGCGGCGCCAAGCCGCTGAGCGACGCGGAGGCCGCGGCCCTCGGGTCCGCGCTGAAAGCGATCGACGACGGCCGCTTCGCCGACGCCGGCGCCTCGGTCGCCAACTTCAACAACAAGCTGCTGCGCCGCATCGTCCAATGGCAGGCGCTGCGGGTCGCGCCCAAGACCGAGGCATCCGCCTCCTTCCAGGCCTATGTCGACCTGCTGCACGACACGCCGGACTGGCCCGAGCCCGAGGTGCTGCGCCGCCAGGCCGAGGACCGCATCACCGCAGCCACGCCGCCGGCGGTCGTCTGGAAATACTTCACCGACAATCCGCCGCTCACCAGCGCGGGCCACATGCGCCGTCTCGAAGCGGCTCAGGCCATCTCGCCAAAGGACGTCCAGCGCCTGGCGAGCGAGAGCTGGCGCGCGGCAACGTTCAGGCCGGCCGACGAGCAGGATTTCCTGAACAAGTACGGCACGTCTCTCACGCCCGACGACAATGTCGCCCGGTTCGATCGCATCGTGCGCGAGGGCCGTCCCCAGGTCGCCAAGGACATGCTGCCGAAGCTGCCGCCGACCTATCAGCCGCTCGCCAACGCGCGCCTGGCGATGGCGACGCGCGCGGCCGACACGGTGCAGATACTGCGCGGCGTGGCGCCCGCCCAGCTCAACACGCCGGCGATCCGGCTCGAGCAGCTGCAGTGGCTGCGCCGCACCGGCAATCTCGGAGAGGCCAAGGCGATGCTGGCGGCGCCAGCGACCGGCCAGAGCGAGGCGTGGCTGGGCGAGCAGCAGCAGGTCACGCGCGACCTGCTGGCCGCGGGCCGCGCCGCGGACGCCTATGCCGTGATCACCCAGCACGGCCAGACCAAGGGTCTCGCGTTTGCCGAAGCCGAGTTCCTCGCCGGCTGGATCGCGCTACGCCATCTCAAGAAGCCGGCCGACAGCCTCAAGCATTTCCAGACACTGTATGACGGCGTGTCGACCGACATCTCCAAGAGCCGCGCCGCCTACTGGATGGGCCGCGCGATCGAGGCCTCGGGCAAGCCCAAGGACGCCAACGAGTGGTACGGCCGCGCCGCTGGCTTCGGGCAGACGTTCTATGGCCAGCTCGCCGCGCGCAAACTGCCGGGCGGCGCCGCGCGCCTGCCGAGCGATCCCACCGTCAACGATGCCGACCGCCTGGCCTTGAGCGGCCGCGAGTTGGTGACGGTCGCGCGCGCTCTCGGCCAGGCCGGCGCCTCGGACCGCACGCAGCCCTTCCTGCTGAAGCTCGCGCGCATGGTGAACGGGCCGGGCGAGACGCAGTTGTTGGCGCAGCTCGCCACCGAACTGAAGCGCCCCGACGTCGCCGTCGCCATCGCTCGGCGCGCGACCGAGTACGGCATCACTTTGTTCGACGCGTCTTTCCCCGTGGTCGATCTCGGCAACAGCGGCGCGATCGAGCGGGCGTTGGCCCTCGCGGTGACGCGCCAGGAGAGCGCCTTCAACGCCGCCGCCGTCTCGCCGTCGGGCGCGCTCGGCCTGATGCAGCTGATGCCCGGCACCGCGCGCGAAGTCGCGGGCAAGGTGGGCGTCCCCTACATCCAGACCAAGCTCACCAGCGATCCCGCTTACAACGTGAGCCTCGGCACGCAATATCTCGGCGACATGCTGCAGAAGTTCGGCGGCTCGTATGAGCTGGCGCTTGCCGCCTACAACGCCGGCCCCGGCCGCGTGTCGCGCTGGCTCGAGTCGATCGGTGATCCGCGCGGCGGCAAGATCGACATGGTCGACTGGATCGAGATGATCCCCGTCCGCGAGACCCGCAACTACGTCCAGCGCATCATGGAAGGCGTCGGCGTCTATCGCGACCGCCTGAACGGCTCCTTCCGCACGCTCGCGCCCGCGATGGGACGGTCGTAGTCCTCGCCTTGTTCTAGGCCGGAGCCAACCGCGACGGTCGCGCCAGGGCAAAGGTGATCTGCACGATCCCGGCCGTAAGGCCCATGACGACACCAAGGCGCCACGCCAGGTCGTACGAACCGTAGGTGTCGAACAGCAGGCCGCCGCCGAAAGCACCGAGGAAGCTTCCGAGCTGATGGCTCATGAACGCCAGGCCCTGGATCATGGGCTGCCAGCGCAATCCGAACATCTCGATCACCGCGCCGGCGACGAGCGGACCGACGCCCAGCCACAGGAAGCCCATCAGGCCGGCAAAGATCAACGTGCTGGTCGGTGTCGGCGGCAGGAGAAAGTACCAGCCGAGAACCAGCGACCGCGAGACGTAGATGCTGCCGAGGAGAACGAGCTTGGGCCAATGGCCGCCCGCCCAGCCGAAGAACAGACTGCCCGCCACGTTGAACACTGCGATGACGCCCAGCGCCTGCGCACCCAACATTGGATCCATGCCGCAGATCGCCAGGTAGGACGGCAGATGCGTGGAAATGAACAGAAGCTGCATGCCGCAGACGAAATAGGCCGCGGTCATCACCACGAACGGCAGGCGTCCGAATGCCGAGCGGATGGCGGCGGATACGGTGATGTCAGCTGACTTATCCTGGACCGTGCGTGGAATGGAAATCGCGTCGACGCGACCCGCGATCCACGTCGCGGGCAAGAGTAATGAAGCGAGAACGGCCAGCGCCAGTACGCCAGCCCTCCAGCCGTGAGCGGCGGTAACGCTTTGCGCGATCGGCGCGGCGACGATTGCGCCCAAGGTCCCCGCCCCGGTGATCACGCCCAAGGTGATGCTGCGGATCGACGCCGGGACGACGCGCGAGGCGGTGGCCTGCGCCATCGCCGACGCCGTGCAGGCGAGCGAAGCGCCGATCAGCAGGCCCGCTCCAGCAACAAAGCCCAGCATTCCTTGCGCTACGGCAAGAACAAGCAAGCCGGCGAGATACAACAGTGCACCGCCGACAAGGATCCGCCGGAAGCCGAGCCGCACGACGAGAGCGCCCATCACCGGCTGCAGAAGCCCCCAGGTCAGGTTCTGAAGCGAGAACGCCAGGGTGAAATCCGACACGCTGAGCGCGATGTCGTGTGTCACGGGTTGAAGGAACAGGCCGAAAGTCTGCCGGATGCCCATGCTGAGCGTCAGCATCACCGAGGCGCCGATCAGGATCGGCATGACAGGTCGAAGTGCGCGCCAGTGGCTCATGCGCCGGTCCTCATGTCTTGACTACACCGCCCTGTGTAATTACCTAAGAACCGTCGCTCACCTTGTCAAGAATGAATGCACAGATCGGTGTTATCATGAGCAGATGGCTATCCACCGAGGAGATGCAGGAGCGCATCCTGGAAGCCGCCGACCGGCTGTTCTACCGGCAGGGCATCCGTGCGGTGGGCGTCGACACGATCGCCGACGAGATCGGCATCAGCAAACGCACGCTCTACAACTACTATCCGTCGAAGGACGCGCTGATCGCGGCCTACATGTCGCGACGGCTGGTGACGCTCGAGATCACCGACCGCCCGCCGCTCGATCAGATCCTGGGCGCGTTCGACGGTCTCGACAGGTCGATCGCGGCCAAGCGCTTTCGCGGCTGCGCCTTCGTCAATGCCGTTACCGAACTCGGCGAAGGCACCCCTGAAGCGCACAAGCTCGCCATTACGTTCAAGGAGAACCGGCGTCTATGGTTTCGCGAACTCCTGTCGCGCCTCGGCGTCGAGGATGAAGACAGGCTGGCGACCCAGCTCGCCATCCTGCTCGATGGTGCGATCGCCACGGCCCTCGTGCGCGGCAATTCCGCGATGACAGGCGCAGCCAAAGAGGCCGCCGCCCTGCTCATTGTGTCAGCGACGAAGAAGAAGCGAAAGCGTTGAAGCCCGTCTCTCAGCGGCCCACGTAGCCGACGAGATTGTCGAGGGTTTGCGACGTGCCGACGTCGACGCCCATCTTCAGATACTGCTCCAGCAGTTCCGCGGACTCGCAGTCGATCTCGACCGTCATGCGCGTCCCATTGGCGATGTCCTGAAGCAGAACCCGCCCCGTCGAACCCAGCGCCTCGAAGACAAGCCGCTCGGGCGGCACGATCTCGGAATAGGTGCCGGCAAAGGCCATGTCGGGCTGGCCCTTGGAGACGAACTTGAAGGCCCCACCCGGCCGCAAGTCGATCTCGCAGGTCGTGAGCGGCTCGCCGGCTGCATCCCACCAGCAGGTCACGTGCTCCGGCTTCGTCCAGGCGTCGAATATCTCGGCACGCGGAGCGGTGAAGGTGCGCACGAGCCTGATCGTGTGCGTGCGGTGATCGATCTCGAGGCCGGTTCTGGCATTCGCCTGGGCGTGCACGGGCATCCTACTTCTCCTGCTTCTTCATGACGGCGAGATGGGCGTCGAGATTGTTGAACCTGCTCTCCCACTGCTGGCGGAAGGGTTCGATCCAATCGGAAATGTCTTTCATTCCGCGCGGCGTGAGCCGGCGGGGGCGCCGTTGAGCATCGCGCCCGCCCTCGATCAGCCCGGCGGTCTCGAGGACTTTCAGATGTTTGGAGATCGTCGGCTGGCTGAGCTGAAACGGCTCCATCAGTTGGGAGACGCTGGCCTCCCCCGAGGCAAGACGCGCCAGGATAGCCCGTCGCGTGGGATCACTCAGCGCGTAGAAGGCGCTGCTCAGCCGATCGGAATGTGCATTATTAATCGCCATTTGGCTATATAGCCAAATGGCGATATATTCGTCAAGGGCGGCTAGCCGATCTTTTGCAGAATCGCCGGCAACAGGGGGCCCTTGGCCATCGCCGCGATCGCCTGGTCAAGCTGATCGAGCGTCGAGTAGCCGACCAGCATGGTCGTGACGTTCGGGTTCGAGATCACGAAGCGCTGCGCCATCTCGGCGAGGCTCGACGAGCCGCTCTCCTTCACCAGCGGCTCGAGCGCCTTAGCGCGCGCCACGTCGCCCGCGAAATCGGACGCCGAGCCGATCGGCGGCACGACCTGCATGGCGAGCGGATGGCGGTCGGACGTGCCCGCCAACGCGCCGCCCGCGAGGGCGCGGATCACGATCGTGCCCATGTCATTGGCCTTGGTGCGCTCCAGCACGCGGCTGTAGTCCAGGCCCGGCGCACCCTTGGGCATCGGACCGCCGGCGCTGGGATTGAGTGCGTTGTAGACGACCTGCATCGTGTCGAAGGACTTGGACTCGACGGCCTTCAGCAACGCCGCGGGCTCGCCAACACCACTGAAGCCGATGAAGCGGGTCTTGCCCGCCTTCACCAGAGCCTGCAGCGCCGGCACGACCTCGTTCAGCGCGATCTCGATCGCCATGCGATCGTCGGCGTCGGTCGCGACCAGTGGATTGTGCAGCTGGAAGAGATCGACATGATCACGGTCGAGGCGCTTGAGGCTTGCGTCCATCGACTCGGCCACGAACGCGGCAACGCGCTTGCGGTCTGCCGCCTTCAGGCGAACCTTGGTGCCGAGCACGATGTTTGGCTTCAGCGCCTTCAGCACGCGGCCAAGATTGCGCTCCGACTCGCCGTCGCCGTAGATCGAGGCGGTATCGATATAGTTGATGCCCTGGTCGACCGCGCGGGCGATGGCGCGCTCCTGGTCGGCAGCGGCACCCTTTGTCATCAGGCCACCGACGGCGCCCGCGCCGAAGCCGAGCACCGAGAGTTCGAGGCCCGTGCGGCCGAATTTGCGGCGTTCCATCCCTGCTCTCCCTTTTAATTAAGAGCGGCGAACGTGGCCTATTTCTTGGTCATGTTCCAGAACACGGTGGCGGGCGCCGGGATCAGGCCGTCGATGTTCGTGCGCAGTGCGGAAGGCTGGTAGAGCTGGCCGAGATTGACGTGGGTCGGCGCGTCGACCCAGTGCTTCTGCAGGGTCATCGCGATCTCTTTCTGCTTCACCGGATCACTCTCCTTCGCAAAAGCGTCACGAAGCTTCTCGATCTCGGGATCGCAGGGCCAACCGTACGAGGCCTTCTCGCAGGAAGCGTTGAAGAAGCTCGCCGTGATCGGATTGAGGATGTCGGCCGCACCCGAGTAGGTGAAGAAGGCATTCCAGCCGCCTTTGTCCGGCGGGTCCTTCCGGTTGCGGCGCGCGATGACCGTCTGCCAGTCCATCGCCTGCACATCGACCTTGAAGCCCGCGGCCTCCAGCTGTGCCTTGGCGACCGGCGCCAGGTTGGCCATCGCGGCGACATCGATCGACTGCAGCAGCACGACCGGCGTGCCGTCGTAGCCCGCGGCCTTGAGCAGTTCTTTTGCCTTGGCCGCGTCCTGGTTCAACACGTCCTTCAGCCCCTCGTCGGAGCCGAGCGGCGTGCCGCAGATGAAGGGCTGCTTGCAGATTTTGTAGTATTTCGAATCGCCGACGGTGGCCTTGAGGAAGTCCTCCTGCCCGAACGCCACCATCGCGGCGTGCCGGATCCGGGGATCGTCGAACGGCTTGAACAGCGTGTTGAAGCGGAACACGTACTGGCTGCCCAGTGGATTGCTGTCGACCAGCTTCACATCCTTGTCCTTGGCGAGCAGCGGCAGCAGGTCGGACGGCGGATTCTGGATGACATCGATCTCGCCGTTCTCGAGGGCCGCGACCTGCGTCTGAGGATCGGCGATCCACAGCCATTCGACCCGATCGACCTCCGGCACCTTGCCACCGGCCAGTCCCGACGGCGGCTCGTCGCGCGGCTTGCTGACGGTGTTCTTGGTGAACACGACCTTCTCGCCGGGCTTCCATTCGTCGGCCTTGAAGACGAACGGACCGGAGCCGATCACATCCGCCGCCTTGATCTGCGTGTTGGGGTCGGTCTCCGCCGTCTTCTTCGGCATCATGAATGCCGGGCTCGACGACGGCTTGCTGAAGGCCGCCAGCACCATGCCGAACGGCTCCGTCATCTTCATCCGGAAGGTGCGCGCATCGACTGCCTCGAAGCCCGCGACCGACTTCATCATCCGCTGGCCGACTGTGTCGCGCGCGGCCCAGCGCTTGATCGAGGCAATGCAGTCGTCCGACGTGACCGGCTGGCCATCGCTCCACTTGATGTCGCGTAGAGTAAAGCTCCAGGTCAGCTTGTCGTCGGACACGGACCAGCTCTCGACCATCTCGGGCTTGATCTGGAGCTTGTTGTCCAGCGCAAACAGCACGTCCCAGACCATGTAGCCAAAGTCGCGCTGGGCATAGGCCGTGGTCCAGATCGGATCGAGGATCTTCACGTCTGAACCCATCGCGACTTTCAGCGTCTGGGCCTGCGCCGTTCCCACCCATATACCTGCCAAGGCCAGGATCATTGCGGATTTGCGCATACTCAGCTCCCTCTCAGGCGCGACAGCTCGGTCGCGAGAAATATCTTGGCCCGCTCGATGATTGGCCACGGGTCATGGCCGACGCCCGGCACCAGCTCGTGCGTGACGGCGACGCCCGCCTCGACGAGGGAGGCCCGCAGCGCCTCCAATCGATCCGGCCGCGAAGCGCCCGCAATGTTGGCGTCCGGCATCCAGTAGCGGCCGCCTTCGCGATGCGTGATCTCGTGCGTCTCGAGATCGGCCGCACCGACCACCGTCTGCACCGGCACGCGACGCAGGGCCTCGCGGTCGACCGCGACGCCGCGCGTGCCGACCCACCAGTCCCAGCGGTCGCTCACCAGGGTCACCGAGCCGGGGGCGGCGATCGAGGTGGCCCAGAGCCGGGCAGGCTGGCGCAGCAGGAAGCGGTTCACGAACTGCGCGCCGCCGGAAAAGCCGAACAGGCCAAAGCGCGCGAACGGCACGCCCCAGCGCGCGGTAACATCCTCGACCATGCCGAGCAGGATCTCGTCGTACTGGATGCCGGGCTCGACGAGATACTTGTAGCCGTCGGGATTGTCGTCGCCCGCCACGCCGACCGGGAACAACGGACACAGGATCAATGCGTTGTGCGTGTCGCCGAACGCCTGAAAGCGGTCGCGGAAGTCCATGAAGGTGCGCGGGCTGCCGTGCACGACCACGACCAGCTCGGGCGGCATAGTACTCTCGCGATAGCCCGGCGGTACGTAGAGGCAATAGGAAAAGCGCGGGTCGAGCTTGGCGGCATAGACGGCGGTGAGGCCGATATCGTAGGGGCCGAGTTTCATGGTATATTTTTGATCCAAAATGTGATCCAATTCTTGAGGACAGCACGAATGGAATCAAGAAGGAAAACCCGAGGTGTCGAAGCCGTCGCAGCGGCGATCGCCGCTGATATCGGCTCCGGCCTGCTGGGCAACGGTGCCTGGCTGAAGCAGGTCGACATCGAGGCACGCTACGGCTGTACAAGGGCCGACTCCCGGCGTGCGCTGGAAGCGCTTGCCATCAAGGGCAAGGTCCAGCGCATTCCACAGCGCGGCTACTACGTGACGGTGATCGACGAGGCGAGCCGAGCTGAACTGGTCGAGGTGCGCGTTGTCCTCGAGACGGCGGCGGTTCCCGGTATCGTCGAGCGGGCAACGGCCGCGGACGTCCGCGACCTGCGGCGCCTCGCCAATGAATTTGCCGCGGCGGTGAAGCACGGCGACGCCGCGGAGAAATACGAGACCAACCGCGCCTTCCATGTAAGGCTGACCGAGCTCTGCCCCAATCGAGAGCTGGCGAAACTGGCGCTTGCCGTGCGCGGTGACCTGCCGACGACCCCGATGGTGCAGTGGCATTCACAGGCCCGCATCGAGCGCTCGTGCCGGGAGCATCTGGAGATCGTCGAAGCGCTGGCCAAGCGCGATGCCTCGACGCTGAAGGCTCTCATCGCTCGCCACATCCGACAGCCGGACGTCGCAAAAAAAGCGCGTTTGAACGCTGCCCACGAACGTGCGACGTAGCGAGGCAACTTCGGAGTTTTCGATGAACGCCGCCCTCAGTCGCACCGAGATTTGCGTGTTCGATGCCTACGGCACGCTCTACGACTTCAATTCGGCGGTTGCCCGCCATCGCGACGCGATCGGACCGAAGGCGGACACGCTCTCCGAGATGTGGCGCAGCAAGCAGGTCCAGTACACCTGGCTGCGCAACAGCATGGGCACCTATTCGCCGTTCTGGCAGGTGACCGGTGATGCGCTCGATCATTGCCTCGCGACTGTGGGCATCACCGACAAATCGGTGCGGGAAAAGCTGATGGGCGCCTACCTGGCGCTCGATCCCTTTCCCGAAGTGCCGGCCATGCTGGAGACGCTGAAGAAAGCGGGCAAGCGGCTGGCGATCCTGTCGAACGGCAATCCCGACATGCTCGACCCGATGGTCAAGGCCTCTGGCCTCGCCGACTACTTCGAGGCGGTGATCAGCGTCGATGACGCCAAGGTCTTCAAGGTCGATCCCAAGACCTACGAGCTGGTGAAGAAGCGCACCGGCGTGAGTTCCGACAAGGTCTGCTTCCTGTCCTCGAATTGTTGGGATGCGCATGGCGCGGCGCAGTTCGGCTTCAACGTCCTCTGGGTGAACCGCGGCAGCCTGCCGGAAGACATCCTGCCCGGCAAGATCGTGGCCCAGATCAAGGACCTCTCCCACCTTCCCTCTGAACTTGGTGTTTCGTGATGACCGCTTTTCCAACTTTCGCCGACGTCCAGGCCGCCGCCCGCCGCCTCGAGGGCATCGCGATCCGCACACCGCTGCTCGAGAACGCCCGCGTGAATGCCAAGCTGGGCGGCCGCCTGTTCATCAAGGCCGAGTGCCTGCAACGCACCGGCTCCTTCAAGATCCGCGGCGCCTACAATTTCCTGGCGTCGATGAGTGAGGTCGATCGCAAGAAGGGCGCCGTCGGCTGGTCCTCGGGCAACCATGCGCAGGGTCTGGCCGAGGCTGGCCGCCTGTTGGGCGTGAAGACGACCATCGTCATGCCGGCCGATGCGCCGGCGCTCAAAGTCGCCAACACGCGCGCGTCGGGCGCGGAGGTCGTGCTCTACGACCGCGTGAAGGACAGCCGCGAGGAGATTGGTCTTGGCATCGCCGCCAGAACCGGCGCCACCGTCGTGCCGCCTTATGACCATGTCTGGATCCTGACCGGCCAGGGTACGGCGGGTCTCGAACTGGCCGAACAGGCCAAGGCGCTGGGCGTCACGCTCGATGCGGTCGCGGCCCCCTGCTCCGGCGGCGGCCTGTCGACCGGCGTGGCGTTGGGCGTCAAGGGCATCATGCCGAACGCCACCGTGCATGCGGGCGAGCCGGCAGGCTTCGACGATCTCGCGCGCTCGCTGGCGAGCGGCAAGAAGGAGAAGAACGCCAGGCTCTCGGGCTCGATCTGCGACGCGCTGCTGGCGCCCGAGCCGGGCGACGTCACCTTCCCGCTGGCGAAGACCGTGCTGGGGCCGGGCCTGGTCGTGACCGACGAGGAAGTGCTCGACGCGATGGAAGTGGCGTTCCGCGAGTTTAAGCTCGTGGTCGAGCCGGGCGGCGCGGTGGCGCTGGCGGCAGCGCTGACCGGCAAGCTGCCGGTGAAGGGCCGCAATGTCGCCGTCGTCTGCTCCGGCGGCAACGTCGATCACGCCACCTTCGCGCGGGCTCTCGCCCGCCATTCGTAGGAGAAGGAACCATGCCGGATCTCGTCACAACCGAAGCCGAACTCGAGGCGATCTACGGCCTGCCGGCCGGTCCGGCCGTGACCAAGGAGATCGACCACATCTCCGACCACTATCGCCGCTTCATCGAGACTTCGCCGTTCGTCGTCCTGGCGACGTCGGGTCCGGAGGGGCTCGACTGCACACCGCGCGGCGATCCGGCCGGCTTCGTCCGCGTGGTCGACCGGCGGACGGTCCTGCTGCCCGACCGGCGCGGCAACAACCGCATCGACACGCTGCGCAACATCGTCCGCGACCCGCGCATTGCGCTGCTGTTCCTGATCCCCGGCATCGGCCGGACGCTGCGCATCAACGGCCGTGCGGCGATCAGCGTCAATCAAGAGCTCTGCCAGTCCTTCACGATGGAAGGCAAGGTGCCGCGCAGCGTCATCGTCGTCACGGCGGAAAGCGTCTACACGCAGTGCCCCAAGGCGCTGGTGCGATCGCATCTATGGGACGCTTCCAGGCATCTTGCCGAGAGCGACCTGCCCAGCAGCGGCACGATCATGAAGGCCCTGCAGCAGGGCTTCGACGGCGACAGCTACGACCGCGAGTACCCGCAAAAGCTCAAGGAAACGATCTACTAAAGCCTTCGACGGCCCCTAAGCCGAGTGAGTTGCTGATCGGCCAGGACGCCGATCAGAATAACCGTGCCCATCACGGCGAAGTTGAGCGAGCTCGGAATGCCCAGCAGGTTCACGAGGTTCTGCAGCATCTGGAGCAGGATCGCGCCCAGCACGATGCCCAGGATCGAGCCCTCGCCGCCACGCAATGAGCATCCGCCCAGCACCGCGGCGGCGATGCCGTAGAGTTCGTAGAAATTGCCGTGGCTCGCGGGCGAAATCGAGCGCGTGTACATCGCCAGATAAATCGACGAGAGACCGGCCAGGCCGCCGCTGATCACATAGGCCGCCGCGATGATGCGCCCGGTGCGGATGCCGGAATAGCGCGCCGCTTCCTCATTCTTGCCTACGGCAAAGAGGTAACGCCCAAACACCGAGCGGTGCAGCAGCACGCCCATCACCAGTGCCACCAACAGGAAGACGATGAAGGAATGCGGCACGCCGAAGGTGCGGCCGGCCGTCATCCACTCCAGGGTCGGGAAACTCTGACCGAACTCGAAGCCCGCCGTGCCGTCGTTGGTGTAGTAGCGCGCGACACCACGGTAGATCAGCAGGCCGCACAAGGTGACGATGAAGGGCTGCAACTTGAGTCGCGTCACCAGGAAGCCGTGGACCGCACCCAGCACGACCCCGCACGCCACGATGATCGGCACCGCCAGCCACCACTCGACGCGCCACGTCACCAGCAGGTCGATGAAGATCACGCCCAGCAGGGCGAACATCGAGCCGATAGCGAGATCGATGCCGCCGGTGATGATGACGAAGCCTTCGCCGATCGAGAACAGGCCGAACAGGCCCACGAGGTTGGCGGTGTTGGCGAGGTTGATCGGCGAGATGAAGCGCGGATTGAGGATCGCCACGACCACGCCCACGACCACGATCAGCAGGAAAAGACCCAGATCCTTCTTCAGCACGCCACGTTCTCCGCTTCCTGCATGTCCCGTTGTCCCACGGCCAGCCGCATCACGCTCTCTTCGCTGAAGGCCGTCCGCTCGAGGAAACCACCGATCCGGCCCTCGCGCATCACCACGATGCGGTCGCTGACGCCGATCACTTCTTCCATGTCGCTCGAGATCATGAGGACCGCGACGCCGTCATCGGCCAGCCCACGCATCAACTTGTATATCTCCGACTTCGAGCCGACGTCGATGCCGCGCGTCGGCTCGTCGAAGATCACGACCTTGGGCGTCATCGACAGCCACTTGGCCAGCACGACTTTCTGCTGGTTGCCGCCGGACAGCGTTCCGACCAGCGTATCGATCGAGGCCGTACGGATGTCGAGCGCCGCCTTGCGCTCCTCCGCGTTACGCCGCTCGGCACCGCTACCGATGAGCGCGCCCGAAGCAAAGGCCATGAGGTTGGCGAGCGAGATGTTCTCGTTCACCGAGAATTCGAGCACGAGGCCGGAACGCTTCCGGTCCTCGGGGATCAGGAAGATGCCGTGGTCGATGGCGTCGCGCGGCGTGCGGATGGTGACCGGGCGGCCGGCCAGGCGAACCTCGCCGCCGGCGGGCGTGTCGACGCCGAACAGCGCGCAGGCAAGTTCCGTGCGGCCCGCCCCGACCAGCCCCGCCATGCCCAGAATCTCGCCCGCGTGCAGGGCAAGGTCGAGCGCGTGGGACGGATGCGCGCTGGTCCGGAAGCCCGCGATCTCCAGCACCGCCTCACCCACGGGGCGCTGCGGCGGAATATAGAGCGCGCGCAGGTCGCGGCCGATCATCAGGCGGATCATCGCCTCATGCCCGATCTCGTGCCGCGACAGCCCGCCCACCACCGCGCCGTCGCGCAGCACGACGACCCGGTCGGCACACTGTTCGACCTCATTCAGGCGATGCGAGATGAAGATCACCGCCACGCCGGCGGCCTTCAACTCGGCGATCACCTTCAGGAGGCGCGCCGTTTCCGACGCGGTCAGGCTCGATGTGGGCTCGTCCATGATGACGATTCGCGCGTCGAGCGACAGCGCCTTGGCGATCTCGACCAGTTGGCGCTGGGCCAGCGACAGGTTGGCGATCGGCGTGCGCGCCTCGAAATCGACGCCGAGCCGCTGCAGCAACGGCGTCACCCTGGCTTCCAGCGCCTTGCGGTCGACCAGCTTGAGCGGCCCGCCGAATACAGGCTCGCGGCCGATCATGACATTGGCCGCGACGTCGAGATTGTCGAAGAGATTCAGCTCCTGGTGCACGAAGGCGATACCCGCCGCCATCGCGCCCGCCACCGACAGCGCCGCATGTTCAGCACCGTCGATGCGGATCGCCCCGCCGCTCGGCTCGACGACCCCGCCCAGAATTTTCATCAGGGTCGACTTGCCGGCGCCGTTCTCGCCGATCAGCGCCAGCACTTCGCCCCGCTCGACGTGAAGGCTGACGCGATCGAGCGCCTTCACGCCGGGGTAGGTCTTGCTGACGGAAGCGAGTTCGAGGAGACGCTCGGCGCTCATATCGTCATCCCGAGCGCAGCCGAGGGACCTCTCTTTTGTAGGTGCGATGACAAAAGAGGTCCCTCGACTTCGCTTCGCTCCGCTCGGGATGACGCTTGTTTTACTTCTTGCCCTGCCGCGCCTTCAGCTCGGCCCAGAAGGAATCGACATTGTCCTTCTCGATGATCTTGGTCGGGATGATGATGAGCTTGTTGGCGGGCACGAACGACTTGTCGCCTTCGAGGAACTTGGCCATGTCCTTCATGCCCTGGTAGCCCCACTCGTAGGGCTGCTGCACGACGGTGCCGACGATCGTGCCTTCCTTGACGCCGCCCAAGGTGATGGCGTCCTCGTCGAAGCCGATGATCGTCACCTTGCCGATCTTGCCCGCTTCCTTCAGCGCCTCGTAGATGCGCGGCGTGTTGTAGGAATAGAAGCCGACCATGCAGTTGATCTCGGGATGGGCGGTGATCGTGTCCTCGACGTTGCGCTTGGCGCGGGTCTGGTCGATGTCGTCGGCGCGCACGTCGACCAGCTCGATCTTTGTGCCCTTGATCACTTCCTTCACGCCGTCGATGCGCTCGCGCGCATTGTCGGCGCCCGGCAGTCCGACGAAGCCCATGCATTTGCCGCCGTTCGGCATCGCCTTGACCATCAACTGGCCGGCCTGCTTGCCCGCCTCGACGTTGGACGAGCCGATATAGACGACGCGCTTGCTGCTGGGCGCGTCGCTGTCGGTGGTGAACAGCGCCACCTGGCCGCCGACGCGATTGAGCGCGTCGCCCATGGTCTTGGGGTCGACGGGGCTCACCAGGATGCCGGCGACGCCCGCGGCCACGAGATCGTCCATCATGCGGGTCTGGATCGCCGCCGACGACTGCTCGGGATACTTGAACGTCAGAGTATAGTTCGGAAGTTCGCTCTGGGCCTTCTTGACGCCCGCTTCGGCGGCTTTCCAGAAGTCCGAGGCGCCGTTCACGACGAAGGCCAGGGTCTTCTTGTCGGCCGATTGGGTGGTGCCGGTGAGACCAATCAGGGTCGCGGCAACGACAGCAGCGGTCAGCATCTTCTTCATGTTCTTCCTCCCGAATGGCGAGTGGCACGACCCGATCGCCTATCGATTTGTTGTCGATTGAGCGACCAAATCGTTGTTAAACAGCTAGTCAGAGGCCGGCGGGATCGTCAACCCTGCCAGGGAAGTTCGGAGATATGCAGTCAACATGAACACCTCTCGACGCGCGCAGCGCGACCGCCGGGTGACCGCGATCGTCCTCGTCGCCACCGCTATCCTCAGTGCGTTCTTCGGCGGCAAAGTCGCGCCCGGCACAGCACCGGCGTGGGCGGGCTACCTCCAGGGCGTCGTCAACGGGCTGCTCGCGGCGACCCCGATCGTCCTGCTGGAGATCTACGGCATGCAGGGAGCGCTGGGCGAGCGGCTGCGCCGCCAGCCGCTGTGGGCCTATCTCGCCATCAAGATTTTCGCCTATGCGTTCTTCATCGTCGGCGCCTATGCCGTGTCGCGCGTGGCCTTCCTCAAGCTCTATGGCCTGCCTCTGCAGGGCACCGACATCGACCAGAAGTCCCTCATCTTCGGTGCCGTCATGTCGGTCGGCTTCAACCTCACCTTCGAGCTGGGCGGCCTGCTGGGCTGGAGCACGCTCAAGAGCCTGCTGACCGGCCGCTACTCCCTGCCGCGCGCCGAGCAGAAGACTTTCCTGCTGATCGACATGAAGGACTCGACGGGCCTGGCCGAACGCCTGGGACCGATCCGCTTCCACAAACTGCTCAACGACTTCTTCCGCGACGTCTCCCATGCCGCCCTCGAATGCGAGGCGGAGATCCACAAGTATGTGGGCGACGAAGCGATCCTCACCTGGGCCGACGATGCCGGCCTTCAGGATGGCGCGGCCCTCTCCTGCCCCTTCATCGCCCAGGACTTCATCGCCAAACGCAAGGCGCTTTACCTCGAGCGCTACGGCGCCGTGCCGTCGTTCCGTGCGGCGCTCCATTGCGGCGAGATCGTCGCCGGCGAAATCGGCGACCTCCGACGCGAGATCGCCTATGTCGGCGATACGTTGAATGTGGCGGCCCGTCTGCTCGACGCCGCCAAGACGGTGGGACGCGATGTGCTGGTCTCCGCCGAACTACTGCAACGCTCGACGGTGCCTGATGACCTGCGCACGGAAGAATTGCCCGTGCTCGAGGTGCGTGGCCGCGCCGAGCCGCTCGCCATCGCCGCCCTGGACCGCCGCTAGCGCCCTTCGCCCGGCGTCAGTATCTCGAACATCATGCTGCCTGGCTGTTCGAGCATGCCGAACAGCACCGCGAACTTCGCGGCATCGCCCTCGACCTTGAGCGCACCCGACATCAACGCCTCCGGCGCCGTGGTCTTGCGCAACACCAGCGCATCGAGCGTCGTGCGCGTCGTCGTCACCGAAGCCGCCGCCGTGTCGGAGCGCTCACCCATGCGATGGCTCAAGGTGCAGTTCTTGAGCGTGAGCGCCATCTCCTCGTCGCGGTCGGTGAAGCGCCAATTGAGGACGAACGACTGGCCCGCCGCCTTGGCCGGATCGAGCCGAATCTCCAGCGCATCGAAGAACACGTCGGTGCTGAGTCCCGCCAGCGTGTCAGCACTGGCGAGCGACCGCGCCGGCACCTGGAACACGCCGTGCCGCAACTCCTGCGCTCCATAGAGGAAGGCATTGCGCCAGGTGGCCGACTCGGCCTGGTAGCCCATCTGCTCGAGCGCATCGGCGCAAAGCGCGCGCGCTTCCTTGTTTTCGGGTTCGGCGAAGACGACTTCCTTCATCACTTGGGCAACCCAGCGGAACTCGCCTTTGGCGAAGTCCGCCTTCGCGCGCGTCATCACCGCCGCCGCGCCGCCCATGTATTCGACAAACTTCTTTGCCGCGGGCGCAGGCGGCAGCGGATGGAGATTGCACGGGTTGCCATCGTACCAGCTGAGGTATCGCTGATAGACCGCCTTCACATTGTGGCTGACCGTGCCGTAGTAGCCGCGCACCGACCAGCGGTCGGCCAGGCCCGGCGGCAGGTCGATCGCCTCGGCGATCTCGGCCGGTCGCCAGCCCTTGTTCATGTAGCGCAAGGTCTGGTCGTGGATGTGCTTGTAGAGATCGCGCTGCGCCTCGAGATAGTCGACGATCGCCTCGCGGCCCCAGGTCGGCCAATGGTGCTGGCCGATCATGATATCGGTGTGCGGAGTGTACATCTTGATAGCGTCGCCGATGTACTTGGCCCAGATCCGCGGATCGCGTGCCAGCGCGCCGCGCAACGGGATGAAGTTGTGCAGCAGCGGACAGGCATTCTCCGCCATGTTGAGCACGCGGAACTCAGGATAGAACATATGCATCTCGGCCGGCGCCTCGGTCTCGGGCGCGAGCTGGAACACGATCTTCACCCCGTCGATCACATGCTCCTCGACCGCCTCGACGATCAGCTGTGTCGGTGCGATCAGGCCGGGCGTGCCGCGGGCGATGCCCTTGCCGAGACCTGCATCGACCTGGCCCTTGGCGCCGCGCGGCAGCATCGCGCCGAACTGGAACTGCGCGCGCCGGCTCATCGGCAGGCCGGCCAGCACATTCTCGCCGGACACGGCCTCCATGAAGCCGTTCGGCGCGATCACGACCGCGCGGCCAGCCTTGACGTCGGCCTCGTCGACCACGCCACGCACGCCGCCGTAATGATCGACGTGACTGTGCGTATAGATCACCGCGACCACGGGCTTGCGTGGGCGGTGGGCGTAGTAGAGCTCAAGTGCGGCACGCGAGCTTTCGGCGACCGTGAGCGGATCGACCAGGATCAGGCCGGTCTTGCCTTCGATCACCGTCAGGTTGGCGATGTCGAAGCCGCGCAATTGATAGAGCCCGTCGGTGACCTTGAAGAGACCGTTGGCCATGTTGAGACGCGCCATGCGCCACAGACTGGGGTTGACCGTCGAGGGCGCCAGCTCGCCGTCGATGAAGGCGTATTCACCGAGGTTCCACAGGGTCGTGCCGCTCTTCGTCTGGATCGCCCCATCGGGTACCAGCGCGATCAGCCCGCGTTGGACCGCCTCGAAATCGCGCGTATCGGAGAACGGCAGCTTGGCCGCCATCGCCGTGTTCGCGGCCTTTGTCGCGGTTTCGGCGTCACGCGCCACCTCGAGATGCGATGCCGGAACGGGCACGGCGGAGCCAGCAACCATTTGTCCTTTTCCTTCTTCTCTCAGCACGGCACTTTGTGAGCGCGCCATGGCCCAACGCAAGCTCTCCCTCCCGGCAATTCGTCGCGCAGTCTCTGCTCTGCCCGGCGTGGAGGAAGGTACGTCCTACGGGACGCCGGCCTGGCGCCACAAGCGCAAGCTGCTGACGCGCCTGCATCAGGATGGAGAGTCGATCGTCCTGAAGGTCGGCGCCCAGACGCGGGATCACCTGCTGCAGGCCGATCCCGCGACCTTCTTCATCACCAACCACTATGCCGGCTACCCGATGGTGCTGGCGCGCCTCGACAAGCTCACGGCGGCGGATCTGCGGAAGCTGCTCGAGCGCGCTATCCTTCAACCTTGATGTTGTTTTCCTTCACCACCTTGGTCCAGCGGTCGGTCTCGAACTTCAGCTTGTCGAGATAGCCGTCGGGCGTGCTGCCGGTCGTGACGAAGCCCAACTCGGCGAACTTCTTCTTCACGCCCTGATCCTTCACAATCTCGAGACAGAGCGCGTTGAGCTTGTCGACGACCGGGCGCGGAATGCCGATCGGGCCGACGATGCCATAGAACACCGCGCTCACGAGATCGGGCATGCCGAGTTCGACCACGGTCGGCACGTCCGGGCACAGGGCCGAGCGCTCGGCGGTGGCGACGCAAATGCCAGTCAGGCGACCGCCTGAAACATGCGTGCCGGTCGGCAGCACGACATCGCACACGATCGGAACGTGTCCGCCCATCACGTCGCGGATCGCGTCGGCCGAGCCCTTGTAGCCGACCACTTCCATTTTCAGGTTGTTGCGCGACCGGAACAGCTCGCCCCACAGGTGCGGCTGGTTGCCGATACCCGAGCAGGCGAAGCGGACCTTGTCGGGCTGGGCATTCACCCAGGCCACGAAGTCCTTGAAGTTCTTGATCGGCAGATCCTTGTTGACCGCGATCATGTCGGGAATGTCGGCGATCGTGGAGATCGGCTGGAAATCCTTCAGCGGGTCGAACGGCTGCTTGAGCCCGAGCGCGGCATTGGTAGCCAGCGTCGTACTGCCGAGCAGCAGCGTGTAGCCGTCGGGCTTGGCCTTGGCGACCGCCTCCATGCCGATGATGGTATTGCCGCCGCCCTTGTTCTCGACGATGACCTGCTGGCCCAACAGCTCGCCCAGCTTCTCGGCGACCACGCGGCCCGCGGTGTCGGTGGCGCCGCCCGGAATGTACGGCACCACGATCCTGACCTGCTGGCTGGGCCAGGCTTGTGCCCGTACCGATGACGCTCCCACGATCGTCCAGCCGGCAGCACCCGCGATTACACCACGACGCTTGATCATTTTTTCCTCCCAATTGGGAGGAACGTTACTCCGCGGGCTTGAGCGCCGTCGAGGCGGTCACGTCGCTTTCGTTGGGCAGAAACGAAATGGCGATCATGGTGCAGGCGGCGACGCCGGCCAGCGACATCAGCATGAAGGGAAAGCCCGCGGCCTTCACCGACGGGCCGATGCCCGCTACCACGAGGGAACTCACGCCGAAGCCGATCGCCAGCCGCATGCCGGTGACACGGCTGCGCAGCCGGTCGTCGACATAGCGCACGATCATCGCATCGGTGAACGGGATGGCGCCGAACACGAAGACCATGAAAAGGGCCGTGACGAACACCAGCATCCAACCTTCCGAATAGGCGGCCAGCACGAACAGCGGAATCTGCACCAGCAGGATCGGCATGTAGACGGTCTTGATCGGATGACGGTCGATCAGGTGACCGACCAGGAGCTGGGCCAGCGAGGCGAAGGTGAAGACCCCGAACAGCACCGTGCTGAGCAACCATGGCTGGGCCGCCAGCTCGGCGATGCGCGTCTTCAGCATCTCGCCGTTGGAGTTGGTGGTGAAGTTGAAGACGATCGAGCCGGTGATGGCGGCGCAAGTCATGACGAAGAACACGCGCGCCATCATGCCGGGCGGCATGTCGAGCATCTTGGCCTTACGCTTGGCGGGCGAGCCCTCTTCCTTCGGCACGTACTTGGCGAACAGCACGGCGCCCACGAGGGAGACGACGCCCGGAACGATATAGGCCATTTGCCAGCCGTAGCGCGTCGCCAGCAGCACCGAGATGCTGGAGCCGATGGCGATGCCGAGGTTACCGACCAGGCCGTTGACGCCGATCACGAAGCCCGGACGCTCCGCGCCCTGCACGATCATCGGGATACCGACGGGATGATAGATCGAGGAGAAGGCGCCCATCAGCGTCATCGCCGCACCGATCTGCCACTTGTTGGTGCAGAGCGCGATGATCATGCAGGAGACGCCAAGACCGGCGAAGAACAGGATCATCATGTTGCGGCGGCCCCACTGGTCGCCGAGCTTGCCCGAGATGATCGAGCCCGCGCCGAACATGAAGGAAGCGCCGAACGCGTAAGGCGTCAGTTCCTTCCAGTCGGCGCCCCAGATGCCGGCGATCACGCTCACTGTGTAGAGAAAGATCACGAGGACCCAATGGTCCATGGCGTGGCCGAGATTGAGCAAGAGCGACGTCGGGCTGCTGAATTTCATTTTGGGCGTCTCCTGATGTGTAAATAATAAAAAGGACGCCCATGGCTGTCTTGCGCTAGATTGCCAACTTATGTCGCAAGTCAGCCAAACCCGGTCCACCAACCCTGCCGACTATCAGCGCGTGCCACGCGCGGTCGCCGCCATGCCCAAGGATTTCGCGGCGGGCTTCAAGATCAGGCCGCACAGCCACGAGCGCTCGCAGCTGATCTATGCGACGGCCGGCACGATGCGCGTCGCCACACGCGACGCCATGTGGGTGGTGCCGCCGCAGCGCGCGCTGTGGATGCCGGCGCATATTGGCCACAGCATCGTGATGGCCAGCGACGTCACCATGCGCACGCTCTACATGCGCGACGATGCGGCCGCCTTCATGCCCAACGCCTGCCGCGTGCTCTCGATCTCGCCCTTGCTACGCGAGTTGATCGTGCGCGCGACCGAGCTGCCGCTGCAGTACGACGAGAGCGGCCCGGCCGGACATGTGATCGCGCTGATCCTGTCGGAGCTACGCGGCCTGCAGTCGCTACCGCTGCAGCTGCCGATGCCGCGCGACCCGAAGCTGAACCAGCTCTGCCAAGCGTTGCTCGAGGCGCCCGGCGACCAACGACCGCTCGAGGCCTGGGCCGAGACCATCAACACCAGCGCCCGCACCCTGGCCCGCCACTTCCAAAGCGAGACCGGTCTCAGCTTCGGCGCCTGGCGCCAGCAGGCGCGCGTGCTCGAGGCCATGGGGCGCTTGGGCAACGGCCAGCCGGTGACGCAAGTCGCTTTCGACCTGGGCTACGAGAGCGTCAGCGCCTTCAGCGCCATGTTCCGCCGCGCCGCCGGCGCCTCGCCGCGGCAATTCCAGAATCGGCCCTCCGCCACGGGAGAAGCATCGTGACCTTGGCCGACAGTTGGGAAGCCCACTCCCGCCAATGGATCGAGTGGGCGCGCGCGCCGGGCTTCGACAGCTACTGGCGCTATCACCGCGACCAGTTCCTCGCACTCGTGCCGCCGCCTGGCCGACAGACCGTCGACATCGGCTGCGGCGAAGGCCGGTTGACGCGCCACCTCAAGGGCCTCGGCCACCGGATCATCGGCATCGATGCCTCTCCTTCCCTGGTCGCCGCCGCGCGCGAGGCGGACCCGTCGATGGATATCCGGCACGCCAATGCGTCTGCGTTGCCGTTGCAGGATGCCAGCGCAGATCTCGCGATCGCCTTCATGACGCTGCACGACATCGATGAGATGCCGCTCGCCGTCCGTGAGATCGCACGCGTGCTGGAGCCCGGCGGCAAGCTGTGCCTGGCGATCGTCCATCCGATAAACTCGGCGGGGCGCTTCGAAGAATCGGCGGCGGACGCGCCCTTCGTCATCAAGGGCGACTATCTCCGACCCTTTCGTTTCGCCGACACTGTCGAGCGCGATGGCATGACCATGACGTTCCATAGCCAGCACCGTCCGATCTCGGCGTACTTCTCGGCCCTGGAGCAGGCGGGCCTTCTGGTCGAGGCCTTGCGCGAACCGGACATCCCGGACCACGCCCTCAACTCGGAAGCCAGCCGTCGCTGGCAGCGCCTCCCGCTGTTCCTCCAAATGCGCGTCGTTCGCCCTGCGGCCGACTGACATATCCCTGTAAAAAGTGGGGATTTCTCCATTATTCCAAGCGATTACGCGGACAGCACGCTTGACGTCAGAGGCCTGAATATCCCCAATGCGGGTCCTGTTTAGGGTAGGATAAACCGCCGTTCAGCAAGATCGGCCACTGCGCGTACGCAGTTCGTGGAGTTCAGTTTTGAAGCCGACAGACATTCAGAATCCCGACTACTTCCATAAAGTAGTCGACTGCCAGTGGGCCTGCCCCGCACATACCCCCGTTCCCGAATACATCCGGTTGATCGCACATGGGCGTTACTCCGACGCCTACATGATCAACTGGAAGTCGAACGTCTTCCCGGGAATCCTGGGCCGAACGTGCGACCGTCCCTGCGAGCCGGCCTGCCGCCGCAGCCGCGTCGAGGACGAGAACCTGGTTAAGGGCAAGAAGGAGCCGGTCGCGATCTGCCGCCTCAAGCGCGTCGCCGCCGACTACAAGGACGACGACATCGGCCTCAAGATGCCGAAGGCGCCGGAGAAGAACGGCAAGCGCATTGCCTGTATCGGCGGCGGTCCCGCCTCGCTCACCGTGGCCCGCGACCTCGCGGTGATGGGCTACGAGATCGTGATCTACGACCAGGATCCCAAGCTCGGCGGCTTCATCCGCACGCAGATCCCGCACTTCCGCCTGCCCGAGCACGTGATCGACGAAGAGGTCGGCTACATCACCGGCATCGGCAACATCGAGTTCCGCCACCAGAAGGTCGACTCGATGAAGGCGATCCTGGCCGAAGGCTATGACGCGGTGTTCGTGGGGTCCGGCGCGCCGCGCGGCCGCGACCTCGACGTGCCCGGCCGCCAGGAGGCCGCCGCCAACATCCACATCGGCCTCGACTGGCTGTCGAGCGTCTCGTTCGGCCACATCACTTCCGTCGGCAAGCGCGTGATCGTGCTGGGCGGCGGCAACACGGCGATGGACTGCTGCCGCACCGCGCGCCGCCTGGGCGGCGACAGCGTGAAGGTGATCGTCCGCTCCGGCTTCGAGGAGATGAAGGCGTCTCCCTGGGAGAAGGAAGACGCGATGGGCGAGGACATCCCCATCCTGAACATGCTCGTGCCGAAGGAAGTGAAGCACGAAGGCGGCAAGATCTCTGGCGTGCTGTTCGAGAAGGTGAAGGCCGAGTACGACGACAAGGGTCGCCGCAGCCTGAAGCCCTCGGGCGAGCCCGACGAATTCCACGAGTGCGACGACGTGCTGGTCGCGATCGGCCAGGAGAATGCCTTCCCCTGGATCGAAGCCGATGCCGGCATCGAGTTCGACAAGTGGGGCCTGCCCAAGATCGGCGAGACGACGCTGCAGAGCACGCAGAAGAAGGTCTTCTTCGGCGGCGACGCGGCGTTCGGCCCGAAGAACATCATCTGGGCCGCCGCGCACGGCCATGATGCCGCGATCTCCATCCACAAGATGCTGATCGGCGAGAACGTCGAGGAGCGTCCGGCTCCCGGCGTCAACGTCGCCAGCCAGAAGATGGGCATCCACGAGTGGAGCTACGACAACGCTCCGACCATCGACCATCGCTTCAAGGTGCCTCACCGCAAGAAGGAAGAGGCGCTGAAGGACATCATGGCCGAGGTCGAGTTGGGCTTCACTCCCGAGCTTGCGCTGAAGGAAGCCGAGCGCTGCCTGAACTGCGACGTGCAGACGGTGTTCACCGGCACGCTCTGCATCGAGTGCGACGCGTGCGTCGACATCTGCCCGATGGACTGCATCACCTTCACAGAGAACGGCGAAGAAAAGGAACTGCGCACGCACCTGATGGCGCCGGCGATGAACCCGACGCAGGACCTGTACATCGGCGGCGACCTCAAGACCCAGCGCGTCATGGTCAAGGACGAGGACGTCTGCCTGCACTGCGGGCTGTGCGCCGAGCGCTGCCCGACCGGCGCGTGGGACATGCGCAAGTACTACATGGAAATGACCCAAGCGGAGCACGCATGCCGCAAGCAATAGCTGCCGTTAACGACTTCGTCGTCAAGTTCGCGAACGTCAACGGCTCCGGATCGGCTTCAGCCAACGAGCTGTTCGCCCGCTCCATCCTGCGCATGGGCGTGCCCGTCAGCCCACGCAACATCTTCCCCTCGAACATCCAGGGCCTGCCGACCTGGTACGAGGTCCGCGTCACCGAGAAGGGTTATCTCGGCCGCCGCGGCGGTGTCGACATGATGGTCGCGATGAACCCGCAGACTTGGGCCGAGGACGTGAAGGAAATCTCGCCCGGCGGCTACCTGTTCTACGACTCGACCAAGCCGATGCCGCCGTCGATGTTCCGCGAGGACATCAACGTGATCGGCGTGCCGCTGACGGCGATCACCAACGCCACCTACTCCGACGCCCGCCAGCGCCAGCTGTTCAAGAACATCATCTACGTCGGCGCGCTGTCGATCCTGCTCGACATCGACAAGATGGCGATCCAGCAGCTGTTCGGCGAGCAGTTCAAGGGCAAGGAAAAGCTGATCGATTCCAACGTGAAGGCGCTGGAGCTGGGCCGCGACTGGGTGACCAAGAACATCGATGCCGGCTTGGTGAAGCTCAAGGTGCGCAAGGCCGACAACGTCGGCAACCGCATCTTCGTCGAAGGCAACAACGCGGCCGCCCTCGGCGCCGTCTACGGCGGCGCCACGGTCTGCGCGTGGTATCCGATCACGCCCTCCTCCTCGCTGGCCGAGGGCTTCCAGGCGCATTGCAAGAAGCTCCGCCACGACAAGGAAACCGGCAAGGCCAAGTACGCCATCGTCCAGGCCGAGGACGAGCTTGCCTCGATCGGCATGGTGATCGGCGCCGGCTGGAACGGCGCGCGCGCCTTTACCTCGACATCGGGCCCGGGCATCTCGCTGATGACCGAGTTCATCGGCCTCGCCTCCTTCGCCGAAGTGCCGGCCGTAATCGTCAACGTGCAGCGCGGCGGCCCCTCGACCGGCATGCCGACCCGCACGCAGCAATCCGATCTGCTGTCCTGCGCCTACGCCTCCAACGGCGACACCAAGCACGTGCTGCTGTTCCCGGAAGACCCGAAGGAGTGCTTCGACTTCACCGCCGAGGCGCTCGACCTCGCCGACCGATTGCAGACCCCGGTATTTGTCATGACCGATCTCGACATCGGCATGAACCACCGCCTGTGCCAGCCGTTCGAGTGGGACGAGAAGCGCGACCTCGACCGCGGCAAGGTGATGACCGCGGAGGAACTCGAGGCCGGCAAGAACTTCGGCCGTTACCTCGACGTCGACGGCGACGGCATTCCCTTCCGCACCTATCCCGGCACGCATCCGACCAAGGGCTCGTACTTCACCCGCGGCACGACCAAGGACGAATACGCACGCTACTCCGAGGAAGGCACCGTCTACGTCCGCAACATGGAGCGGCTGCAGAAGAAGTTCGTGACGGCGGCGAAGATCGCTCCGCAGCCGCTGCGTTACTCTTCGCCCAAGCCCACCAAGTACGGCGTGATCTACTTCGGCTCGACCAGCCCGGCGATGGCCGAGGCGCTCGACCATCTCGAGGCCGACGGCAACCACGTCAATGCGCTCCGCGTGCGGTCGTTCCCGTTCCCGCAGTCGGTCGAAGAGTTCATCCACGAGCACGACAAGGTGTTCATCGTGGAACAGAACCGCGATGCGCAGTTGCGCACCATGATCATGAGTGAATTCACGCTCGATGCCCGCAAGCTCGTGCCCGTCCTGCACTACGACGGCACGCCGATCACCGCCCGCTTCATTGCCGGCGATGTCGCCAAGAAGCTTGCCCAGTTCAAGGTCGTCCCGTTCGAGAAGGCCGCGTCATGACCTACATCGCCAAGCCCAAGCTGCATCATCCCTCGCTGGTCAAGAACAAGGCCGGCTACACCCGCCGCGACTACGAGGGCGCGGTCTCGACCTTGTGCGCCGGCTGCGGCCACGACTCGATCAGCGCCGCGATCATCCAGGCCTGCTACGAACTCGACGTGCTGCCGCACCAGGTGGCCAAGCTCTCCGGCATCGGCTGCTCGTCCAAGACGCCGACCTATTTCGTGGGCGCATCGCACGGCTTCAACACGGTGCACGGCCGCATGCCGTCGGTGATGACCGGCGCCAACCTCGCCAACAAGGACCTGATGTACATGGGCGTGTCGGGCGACGGCGACAGCGCCTCGATCGGCCTCGGCCAGTTCGCGCACGTCATGCGGCGCGGCGTTAACATGACCTACATCGTCATGAACAACGGCGTGTACGGCCTGACCAAGGGCCAGTTCTCGGCCACCGCCGACAAGGGCTCGATCAGCAAGAAGGGCGCGGCCAACTCCGACGAGGCGATCGACATGGTCTCGCTCGCCATCCTGATGGGCGCCACCTTCGTCGGCCGTTCCTTCTCGGGCGACAAGCACCAGCTCGTGCCGCTGATCAAGGCGGCGATGGCGCACAAGGGCGCCGCCTTCCTCGACGTCGTGAGCCCCTGCGTCGCCTTCAACAACCACGCCGGCTCGACCAAGAGCTACGATTACGTACGCGAGCACAACGAGTCGCTGAACCGCATCGACTTCATCGAGGGCCGCGAGGAGATCACCACCCAGTACGATCCCGGCACGACGACGGTGGTGCGCCAGCACGACGGCTCGATCCTGCGGCTGAACAAGCTCGGCGAGGAATACGATCCGTCCGACAAGATCGCCGCCATGAAGCGCGTCCAGGAAGGCCTGCAGGCGGGCGAAGTGGTGACCGGTCTGCTCTACGTCGATCCGACGCCGAAGGACCTGCACCACCACATGAACACCGTCGACGTGCCGCTGAACCGGCTGAACACGTCCGACCTCTGCCCCGGCAGCGCCGCCCTCGATCGCATCAACGCGAGCCTGCGCTAGCTCCTATCCGTGGACGACCGTTGATCCGCCTGCTGTTCGGATTTCTGGGAGGCCTCGCCGGCGCGCTGATCGGCGGCGCCGTGCTCACCATGCTCACGGCGCAGGCTCTCCTGCACATCGCGCCCGGTGCGGCTGGCGGCTGGTCTACGATGGCCGGCGCCGAGATGGGCGGCATGCTGGGCCTGCTGCTGGGCTTCCTCGCCGGCGTCTGGCTGGTCTTGCGCGACGAAGGCCGCTGGGCCGGCAGCGCGCTGACCTGGCTCTGGGTCGGCGCGCTCCTGTTGATCGGCTGCCTGGGCTTCGTCGCCTTCTCTTAAGCTGAAGTCTCCACGAGACGCCCCACCTCGCCCTGTTGGCGCTTCAGCTCGATGTTGCGGTCGTGCCATTGCTTCAGCGCGGGCGAGTGGCCGATCGAGATCACGGCCGTCTTGGGCAGGCGCGCCTTCAGTTCCTGGTAGATCGCGGCCTCGTTGGCCACGTCGAGCGAGGCCGTCGCCTCGTCCATGAACAGCCAGTCCGGCTTGAAGATCAACGCGCGCGCGATCGCCAGCCGCTGCTGCTCGCCGCCCGACAGGATGTTGCTCCAGTGCGCCGTCTCGTCGAGCCGGCCCTTCAGGCTGCCGAGCCGAGCCGTCTCGAGCGCCGCCACGATCTCGGCATCGCTCGCAGTCGACTGCTCGTCGGGATACTTCACCGCGTCGCGCAAGGTGCCGATCGGGATGTAGGGCTTCTGCGGCAGGAACAGCACGCGCGCGCCGGCCGGGATGTGCACCGTGCCCTGGCCGAACGGCCAGATGCCCGCCAGCGCACGGAACAGCGTGCTCTTGCCCGAGCCGCTCTCGCCCGAGATCAGGGTCGAGGTGCCGGGCTTCAGCGACAGTTCGGTGTTCTGCAGCAGCGGCTGGCCGGTCGGCAGCGCCAGGGTCATGCCCTCGGCCGCGACGTCGGCACGACCGGACTCCGGCTCGACGGCGATCGCGGTCGGCGGCTTCTCGTCCACAGCGGCCTGCAGGCCTTTCAAGCGATCCATGACCGCGCGCAGGTCGGCCAGCGAGGTGTAGTTGTCGACGAAGAAGGACAGCGCGCCCTGCACCTGACCGAAGGCCGAGGCCGTCTGCATGACGACTCCCAGGGTGAAGGCGCCGGCGAAATAGCGCGGCGCGGTCACGACCAGCGGAAAGATGATCGCGAGCTGGCCGTAGCCTGCCTGGTAGAACGACAGCTGGATCTGCGTGAACAGCACACTCCAGCCATTGGAGAAGACGTCGGCGAAGCGGTCGGACAATGCTTTCTGTTCATCCCGCTCGCCGCGGTAGAGGGCGATGCCCTCGGCATTCTCACGCACGCGGACCAGGGAGAAGCGGAAATTCGCCTCATAGCGCTGGCGCATGAAGTTGAGCGGGATCAGGCGACGGCCGACGAAGTGGGCCAGCAGCGAGCCAACGATCGCGTAGAGCAGCGCCGCCACCGCCATGTAGCCCGGAATGGTGATGTCGAGGCCGATGAAGGCGAGCGACAGCGGACCCGACAGCTGCCACAGGATGAAGATGAACGAAAACAGCGACGCGACCGAACTCAGGAAGCCCAGCAGGAGCTGCATCGTGTATTGACCGAGGTAATTCAGGTCCTCGGCGATGCGCTGGTCGACGTTGTCGACGGTGCGCTGCAGTTCGATGCGGTAGTAGCCGCGGCCTGCGAGCCAGTGGGTGACATAGTGATGCGTCAGCCACCGCCTCCAGCGCAGCCGCAGATAGGGGCTGACGATCCCTCGTGCCACCGCATTCACGATGTAGAGCGCCGCCAACCATGAGAAAGTAAGCACTTCCGCCCAGAAGACCGGCTCGTTCTTGTTCTGGAGCGCATCGTAGAAACGCCGGTTCCACTCGTTGAACAGCACTTCGATCCCGACGCCCGTGAACGTGAGTGCGATCGCGCCGATCAGCAGCGGGATGGCCCAGCGCCAGTCCTCGGAACGGAAATACGGGACAACCAGGCGCCACCAGTCGCCGAGGAACGAGCCAACTCTTTTCATTACGGAAGTCCTTTTTCGGGCCGAAAGCCACGCCCTACATCTGGCCGGGGAGCCAGAGCGCGATGATCGGGAAGGCAATCAGGATAATCAATCTCAGGATGTCGGTCGCGATGAAAGGCAATACACCCTTGAAAATCGACGAAAACGTGACGTCCTGCACCACACTCTTGATCACGAAAACATTCATCCCGACCGGCGGGTGAATTAGCCCCAGTTCCACGGTCATGACGATGATGACCCCGAACCAGATCGGGTCGAAGCCGAGCTGGGTCACCACCGGAAAGATGATCGGCACCGTGAGGATGATCATCGCCATGGCGTCCATCAGGCAGCCCAGCACGAGGTACATGACCATGATCAGCGCCAGCACGCCGTAGGAGCCGATGCCGAGCCCGGTCAGGAACGTCGTCACCGTCTGCGGCACCTGGGTGATGGTGAGGAAATAGCCGAACAGCAGCGCGCCGATCAGCACGGTGAACACCGCGGCCGCCGTGCGCGTGGCCTGCAACAAGGAGGCGCGGATCTCCGCCCGGCCCAGCCGTCCGCGCAGCACGCCCAGCAGGAACGCCCCACCCGCGCCGACGCCGCCCGCTTCGGTCGGTGTGAAGACGCCGCCATAAAGACCGCCGATCACAAACACGAAGAGCAGCAGCGGCGCCCACACGTCATTCAGCCCCGCCCGCCGCTCCGCCCAGCTCGACTTGGGCGCGGTCGGCAGGAAGTCGGGCTTCACCCGCGTGATCACGGCGATGGTCAGCATGTACATCACGATGGCCAACAGGCCCGGCACGATGCCCGCCATGAAGAGCTTGCCGATGTCCTGCTGCGTAATCAGCCCGTAGACCGCGAGCACGGTCGACGGCGGCAGCATGGCGCCCAGCGTGCCACCCGCCGCGATCACGCCGGTGGCGAAGCTCTTGGGGTAGCCGTAGCGCCGCATCTCGGGATAGGCGACGCTCGAGAAGGTGGCGGCGGTAGCGACCGACGAACCCGAGATTGCCGCGAACCCGCCGCACGACAGGATCGTCGCCAGGCCCAGCCCGCCGCGCCGGTGACCGATAAAGGTATTGGCCGCGCGGAACAGCTCGCGGCTCACGCCCGAGGTCGAGACGAAGGCACCCATCAGCAGGAACATCGGGATGACGCCGAACTGATAGTCGGTGACCGTGCGCATCGAGGTCTGACCGATCAGCTTCAACGCCGGCCCGCTGCCGCTGAGATAGGCGTAGCCGCCCACCCCCACCAGTCCCATCGCCATGCCCACCGGCACGCGCAGCAGCATCAGCGCGAACAGCACGACAAAGCCCAGCAGGGCGACGGTATCGCCGCTCATCTTCCTCTTATCTCCGAATCAGGCAGCTTTTCGTCGTGGATGTCTTCCGGATGGAAGATCAGGCGATAGGAGCGGATCGCGATCAGCACCACCGCCGACACGTCGCCGATCCACGCGACCGCGAAGAACGGCCAGGTCGGCAGGCCGAGATCGTAGGTCAGCACGTGGTCATGGTAGGTCGCCGTCACCTTGTCGAACAGCGTGTAGGTCTGCACCGACACGACGAACAGCAGCACCAGGGTCGCGAACACGTCGATCACGCGCTTCCACTTCGGGCTGGCCTGCGCCCACACCAGATCGACCGTGATGTGGCCACCGCGATAGGACGTAGCCGCGATCCCCCAGAAGATCAGGATGCCCAGCAGCATGCGGCCGAAGTCGTAGCTGTCGGGGATCTGCACGCTGAAAAACCGGCGCAGCGCCACCGAGATAAAGATGTCCGCCGCCACCAGCCCCACGAACAAGGCGGCAATCGCCTCGATCGTGTCGATGATGCGGTCCATGACGCTACGCTGCACGCGCGCCTCCGCTCCTGGCGCGCGTCAGGCTCAGAATCCCGCGCCCGCCTTGGCGACGTCGGCCTGGAATTCCTTGTAAAGCGCGTCGGGATCGCCGCCGGCCTTGGTGACGGCGTCGGCCCACTGCTTGTGCAGCGGCACGGTAGCGGTCTTCCAAGCCTTCACCTGGTCGGGCGTCAGCGCATAGGTCTCGTGACCCGACACCGCCTTCATCTTGTCGCGGCCGGCGGACTCGAAGGCCGTCCAGGGCGCAGAGATCTTGACCGCCCACTCGCCGGTGCAGTGGTCGTCGATCACCTTTTTCTGGGCAGGCGACATGGCGTCGTACTTGGCCTTGTTCATCGAGTAGGTGAACACGGTCGTGTAGAGCGGCACGTCCATCGAGTATTTGGTCACCTTGTCGAGGCCGAACAGGAACATCGAGCCCCACGGGAAGAAGATGCCGTCGGCCACGCCACGTTCCAGCACGTCGCGCGACTCGGGCGCCGAGGCCTGCACGTTGGTGCCGCCCAGCATCGTCACCATCTGGGCGATCGTGCTCTGCGCGGGGCGGATCTTCATGCCCTTGATGTCCTCAGGCGCCACCACCTTCTTGCGGCCGTGATAGGCGCCGGGATCGTGGATGAAGGCGAAGCAGAAATGCGTGTCCTTCATCTCTTGCGCCGCATGCTTGCGGTACCAGGCGTCGAGGGCCGCCGTGCCCTTGTCGCCGTTGGCGAAGGTGAAAGGGATCTGGCCGATCGCGATCACCGGGAAACGGCCGGGCTGGTAACCCGGGTTGACGTAGGTCACGTCGGCGATGCCGTCGCGCGCCATGTCGTAGTGGTCGAACGCCTTGCCGAGCTGCTCGGAGGGGAAGATCGCCGTCTTGATCGTGCCGCCCGACTCCTTGGTGATGTCGTCGGCCCAGGCCTTGGTCGCCGGCACCAGCGGATGGGCGGGCGGCAGCCAGATCGAGATCTTGAGGTCGACCGTCTTGTCCTGGGCCACCGCCGGAGCGGTCACGGCCAGCCCCAGAACCAGCGCCCCCGAAATCAGCGCCGAAGCGAGCTTTTTCATGGCGTTTATCTCCCGATTGTTTGTTGCGGCAACCATACCGGGCCATGACAGGAGCGCCAACGGGGTTTATAGCCGCGCGCACAATGGATGCTTCCTCTTATCTCGCCCCCCGCCAGGTCGCCCTCGACATCCTGATGGCCTGCCTCGACAGGGGTCAGCCGCTCGACGACGTGCTGGGCCAGCACACGGGCTTTCCCAAACTCGACCCGCGCGACCGCGCCTTCGTCCGCATGCTGCTCGCCACGACGGTACGGCGGTTGGGTGAAATCGACGGGGTGCTGGGCACGCTGATCGACCGCCCGATCGGCGACGATGCAACCGTCGCCCTGCAATCGCTACGGTTGGGCGCGGCCCAGCTCCTGTTCCTCGCCACGCCGCCGCATGCCGCCGTCGACACCGCCGTCCGGCTGGTTGAACAAGCCAAGCTTCCGCACTTGAAGGGCCTGGTCAACGCCGTGCTGCGGCGGATCGCGCGCGAGGGTGTGGCGTTGCTGGGCGACCGCGATGCCGCGACGCTCAATGCGCCGGCCTGGCTCTGGCAATCCTGGGTGGATGCCTACGGCGAAGAAACGGCGCGCGCCATCGCCGCCGCCCATCTGGTCGAGGCGCCGCTCGACATCACGCCGCGCGGCAACGCCGAGTCCTGGGCCCAGCAACTCGAGGCCGAAATCCTGCCGACGGGAACCTTGCGCCGCGCTGCCGGCGGCTACATCGCCGACCTTCCGGGTTTCGCCGAGGGCGCGTGGTGGGTGCAGGACGCTGCGGCCACGATCCCTGTCCGCCTGATGGGCGACATCGCCGGCAAGCGCATCGCGGATCTCTGCGCCGCACCGGGCGGCAAGACCATGCAGCTTTGCGCCGGCCTCGCGGCGGTGACCGCCGTCGACGTCTCCGCGCGGCGCATGGTTCGCCTCGGCGAAAACCTGACCCGCTCCGGCCTCTCGGCCGAACTGGTGACGTCCGATGTCAGCAAATGGAAGACCTCGGACAAATTCGATGTCGTCCTGCTCGACGCGCCCTGCTCCGGCACCGGCACCCTGCGCCGGCATCCCGACATCGCCTGGCTGAAATCCGACGAAGACGTCGCCCGCCTCACCCTGACGCAGGATCGTCTGCTGTTGCGGGCTCTCGAGCTGCTGGAGCCCGGCGGCATGTTGATCTACGCCGTCTGCTCGCTGCAGGCGGACGAAGGTCCCGAGCGCATCGAGAGCCTGCTGGCCCGTCGTCCCCTGCTGAAGCGCATCCCCGTACAGCCGGAAGAACTGCCCGGCCTCGTCGAGGCGATCACACTGGCCGGCGACGTCCGCACCCTGCCCTCGATGTGGCCCGAACGCGGCGGCCTCGACGGCTTCTACGTGGCGCGGCTGTCGACCTGATCGTCCGGACCGCGGGCTTCCAGCCCGCTTACGAGCGCGCAGGATGCGCGCGGTCCACGTATTAGACCATCGAGCTCGGCCGGTAGAACGGCACGTGCTTCGACGTGTCGATGTAGTCGCCATAGAACTTCCGCGCGTGCGGCAGCAGCGCGACCGAAAGCTTGCGGCGTTCCACCTCGTCGTCGCTCAGCGCCTTGGCGAGGTCGTCGTGCAGCGCCTTGAGGGCCGCGGTCCTGTCGACCTTGGTGAACTTGCCATCCTGGTAGATCACATCGCCGTCGCACATCGTCATGGTGACGGCCTGCTGCTTGGCGCGCTGGATCACGGCGTCGAGCGTCGGCGTCATCTCGTCGAGATATGGGTAGGCGACGGCGTTCCAGTCGATCAGCACCATGTCGGCCGCCTTGCCGACCTCGAGCGTGCCGAGGTGCGTGCCGAACGACGTCGTCTTGGCGCCACCGACCGTGGCCATGCGCAGTACCTGCGACATGGTCGGCACGTCGGCCTCGATCATGCCTGGCACGCGATGGGCGCGCAGCACGAGCTTCATTTCTTGCAGCATGTCGCGGTCGTCGTTGATGCCCGCCTCGTCGAGGCCGATCGCGGTGTTGACGCCCTTCTTCTCGAAGTAGTTCAGCGCGGCCACACCCGAACGCAGGCGGAAGTTGGACGAGCAGTTGTGGCAGACGCAGCCCTTGGCCGCGGCCAGCCGGTCGATGTCCTTCTCGCTCAACCACACGCCGTGGCCCAAGGTCAGGCGCTCGTTCACCATGCCGAAGCGGTCGAGATATTCCAGGGCCGTGCAGTTGCCGCGGCGCCAGGCATATTCCTTCTGATAGGCCGTCTCGTTCAGATGCATGTGCATCGGCGCGTTGTACTGCGACGACGCTTCGCTCAGCTTGGTCAGCGCCTTGTCCGAGCACCAGTGCAGGTTGGCGGGCGCGAGCTGGATCTTCACCCGGCGCTTGTTGTGATGCTGCGAGTGGAACGACTTGAACATGTCCATCGCGTCGTCGAGGCTCATCTTAAACCGGTCGAACCAGCGCTGCATCGGCCCCTGCAGCTCCTTCGGCAGGCCCCGCACGAACTCGTCGTCGGCCTGGTAGACGAGCCGGTTCTGGTCGCGCACCGCGTAGCAGTAGCTGACCCTCATGCCGATATCTTCATAGGCGCGGATCGTGTCGTTCGCGCGCTTCTCGACGTCGGGCAAGGTGCCGGGCATCCAGCCCTGGATGTGCTGCACCGTGGTGATGCCCGAGCCGATCATCTCGAACGCCGAATAGAGCGTGTCGAGATAGAGGTCGACGTTGCGAATCACCATGCGGGTGATGAACCAGAGTTCGAGCGGCATGTCGGGCGAGCCCAGCTGCACCGGCGTCAGGCCGACGTGGTGATGGCCGTTGACGAAGCTCGGCAGCAGGATTTCCTTGCCCGTGCCGATCACCTGGACGTTGGGATATTTGCGATGAAGGTCTTCGTAGGTGCCGACTTCCTCGATCACGCCGTCCTTCTGCAGGACAGCGCCATCCTTGATCTCGTTCCAGGTAAAGCGGTCGTTGACGCCGGTGATGGTGGCGCGGCTGCGGATCAGGCTGGTGGCCATTCTGGCTTCTCCTGGAAATGTTCAGGCGGTGACGGAAAGAGCTTCCTGTTCGGCGAAGGCGCGGTCAACTTCGTCGCGCAGGAGTTCGGTGAGTTGGATGCGCAGCGCTTCCGCTTCGCGAGAGAAGAGATTGCGCGGCCGCGGCAGGTCGATCGGCACGATGGTCTTGATGCGGCCGGGCCGCGAGGTGAAGACCACGACGCGGTCGGCGAGCGCCACCGCCTCGTCGATGTGATGGGTGACGAACAGAACAGACGCGCCGCTGTCGCGCCAGACGTCGAGCAGGAAGTCCTGCATGCGGGCGCGGGTCTGCACGTCGAGGGCGGCGAACGGCTCGTCCATCAGCAGCACCTTGGGCCGCATGGCCAGCGCCCGGGCGACGGCCACTCTCTGGCGCATGCCGCCCGAGAGTTCGTCGGGACGCTTGTCCAGCGCGGCCTTGAGGCCGACCCTCTGCAGCGCCTCCTCCGCGACCTTCCGGCGCTCGGCCTTGGACGCGCCGCGGATCGACAGGCCGAAGCTCACGTTCTCCCACACCGTCAGCCAGGGAAAGAGCGAGGTCTCCTGGAAGATCAGGCTGCGCTCGGGCGACGGCACTTCGACCTTGTCGCCGAACGACCAGGTGACCCCGTCGGTCGCGTCTTCCAGCCCCGCGATCAGGTACAGCAACGTGCTCTTGCCGCAGCCTGAGGGTCCCAGGAAAACCACGAACTCACCGGGCGCGACGTCGAGGTGGATGTCGCGCAACGCCTCATGCGCGCGCCGCGTGCCAGCCGCCCAGGTCTTGCCGACGCCACGGCAGACCACGGCGTCCTTCGATGAAAAGACCGGCGCGTCAAAGGCCACGCAGCTTCTCCTTGGTGTCGGGCAGCCAGTAGAGGATGCGGCGCTGCGCCTGCCGCAGCAGCCAGTCGAATGCAAAGCCCAGCACACCGATCACCGCGATGGTGAAGAACACCAGCGAGGGGTTGAAGGTGTTGCGCGCCAGCATGATCACCTGGCCCATGCCGTAGCCGACGCCGGTCGACTCGGCGATCAGCACCACCATCCAGGCGCCGAACAGGTTCATGCGCAGCACCGCCAGCATGCCGGGCAGGATCGCGGGCACGATCACGCGGCCGTAGATCTGCGGTTTGCTGGCGCCCATGGTGCGCGCGACGTTTATCAGGTTGGGGCTGACGCCATCGATCTGGGTCACCGTCGCCAGTACCATGTGGAAGAACAGCGCCACCACCACCATGAAGATCGCGGGCCCGTTGCCGATGCCGAAGATGAAGATCGCCACCGGCAGCCACGCAATCGGCGACACCGGCGAGAGCAAGGTGACCGTGGGCAGCACGAGCTTGTCGAACAGCGCGTTGTAGCGGATCAGCACGCCCACCCCGACACCCAGCACCGAGGCGATCGACAGGCCGGTGAAGACGCGCATCGTCGTGGCGCCGATGGTGACCATCACCGATTCGAAGGCCGAGGGTCCGTCGGTCATCGACTTGCCGACCTGCCAGCGCGTGGCGGTGTTGAAGAACTTGCCCTGGTCGGCGATCGATCCCAGGAAGATATGCGGCGGCGGCAACAGCTTGGGATCGGCCCAGCCGAAGAACCAGCACAACTCCCACAGGCTCGCGAACAGGCCGATCGACAGGCAGCCCCAGAAGATTTTCGCCACCACGCCCTCGCCCGCCATGGTGGCGAAGAGACGCGCAACCGCCGCCGGGCGGGATGCTCCGGCGGCGGCGGCCCCGCGCGAATAGTCGGGGGGCGTGACGACGGCCACTTAGGCCGCCGACTTGTATTTCAGCTTGGAGTAGAGGTCCGGGTTTTCCTTGATGACCTCTTCGAGGAGCGTCCAGTCGATCGCGTCGCGGCCGGGCTTCTTCTTGATGTAGCCCATCTCCATCACACTGTCGGTGCGATCGAGGATGAACTGGGTCTGGCTGCGCGCGTCGACCACGGCGGGCTGCTTGCCCTTGGCGATCTTCGCGTTCTCCATCGAGGTCTTGTAGTACTTGCCGACCAGTTCGGTAAGCACCTCGTCGGGCTTCTGCTCGGCGTCATACTGCGCCTGGAACATCGACTTGATGATGGCTTTAAGCCCGGCCGGATTGTCCTTCATGATGTTGGCGCGCGCAGCCAGCACGCAGTCGGTGTAGCCCGGGCCGTACATGTCGATGCCGTCGGTCAGCATGACCGCGCCCTTCACGTCGGCGACGAGTGCCGAGGCATAGGGCTCGATGGTGCAGATCCAGTCGAGCGCGCCCGCCTTGAAGGCTTCGACCGCTTCCGGCGTGTTGCCCATGTAGCGGACCTTCACGTCCTTGAAGGAAACATTGTGCTTCTTCAGATAGTCGTAGGGCATCACCTCGAGCGTATCGAGTTGGAAGGTGCCGAGCGTCTTGCCCTTGAGCTTCTCGGCCGAGTCGAGGCCGGGCTGGGCCACAATGGCGCAACCCTGGATGCCGCCGCCGGCCACGATCTTTACCGGAGCGCCGGCGTCGTAGAGCGCCATGAAGCTGGTGTAGGGCATCAGGCCCACATCTACCTGGCCCATGCCGAGGAAGGTCACCATCTCGGCCTGGGTCGGCGTGTTGACGAACTCGAGCTCCACGCCCGCGGCCTTGGCGTACTGGCGCGAGTGCGCGAGAAAGATGTTGAGGTTACAGAAGCCGGAACCGTGCGTCGACTTGATGCCTGACGCCGCATGCGCAGCACCTCCCAGCATCATGCCGGGACCGGCCGCCATGGCGATGGTCGTGGTGGCGACAGCGCCCTTCAGGAAGCGGCGGCGCGAGGCCGTGGCGCCGGACAGGTCGACGTTGGTGAGATCGGGGAAATGCGTACAGCCAATGCGGTCACACATGATGCGTCTCCTCGCGGGAAGAGGTTATGGGGACGGGATCTGATGATTTCGGTCTCAGGGCCAGGACTGCTCCATCGGCACGCCAACCGAAGAGAACCGCTCGCGCGGCCTGCGCTGCCGACAAGGGTGCAAAGCCTGTGCCACCCGTTCCCGATCACGTCTCAGGCACACGTCTCCACGCGTGCTGCAGTGCACGCGCACAAATCTTGATCAAATGGTCAAAACTTGCCCCGCAGAACGTCCAACGCGACGTCCAGACCGATTGACTTTACATGCCGGATGAATCCCAATCCGCCCCAACAAAGAAGCCTTTGTTGCCATTTGGAGGAGTTCCCATGACAATCACTCGCCGCCGGATTCTGGCCGCCACCGCCGCTGCCCCGCTCGCCGCCCCGTTCATCGCCGGCACCGCCCGAGCCGAGACCAAGAAGCTCAAGATCTCCCACCAATTCCCCGGCGGCACGATCGACACCGGCGACTTCCGCGACCAGCTCTGCCGCCGCTTCGCCGTCGAGCTGGAGAAGCGCACCAAGGGCGCACTTGGCGCCGACATCTATCCCAATTCCTCGCTGGTCAAGACGGTGGCGCAGTACTCGGCGATCCGCAAAGGCGCGCTCGACATGACGCTCTATCCGCTGAATTACGCCGGCGGCGAAGTGAGCGAATACAACATCGGCTTCATGCCCGGCGTCGTCAGCTCCTATGCCCAGGGCTACGCCTGGAAGCAGGCCGAGATCGGCAAGAAGATGAACGCGCTGATGGCCGAAAAGGGCGCCGTGCTGGTGACCTGGCTGTGGCAGGCCGGCGGCTCCGCCAGCCGCGACGCCAAGCCGGTGCTCGTGCCCGAAGATGTGAAGGGCAAGAAGGTGCGCGGCGGCAGCCAGGAGATGGACCTGATGCTGAAGGGCGCCGGCGCCTCGGTCGTGTCGATGCCGTCGAACGAGCTTTACGCGGCGATGCAGACCGGCACGATGGACGTCTGCATGACGACGTCGACCAGCTTCATCTCGTTCCGCCTGGAAGAGATCGCGCACAGCCTCGCGACCCCGCGCCAGAAGAGCTTCTTCTTCGTGTTCGAGCCGCTGCTCATGTCCAAGCAGGTCTTCGACGCCCTGCCGAAGGACCAGCAGACGGCGATCATGGACATCGGCGCGGAGATGGAGAAGTTCGCGCTCGAGAAGGCCAAGGCCGACGACGATGAGGTCGCCAAGGTCTACGAGAAGCGCGGCATCAAGACCTACGACATGGACCAGGCCGCCGTCGACAAGTGGAAGGCCGTCGCCGCCACCACCTGCTGGAAGCAGTATGCCGACAAGAGCGCCAGCAACGCCGAGTTCCTGAAGCTCAGCCAGCAGGTCTCGTGAAGGCTCTCGACCAGCTCAACAGGGCGATCGTCGTTCTCTCGTCGATCGCCCTGGTCATCGCCGGCGCGGTCCTCACCTACTCGGTGATCCTGCGCAACTTCTCGCCCGAGCCGACCGACTGGCAGGACGAGTTCTCGGTCTTCATGCTGATCGGCGTGACGTTCGGCGCTTCCGCCTGGGTGCAGTCCGAGCGCGGCCACATCGGCATCGAGGCGGTCAAGGTGCTGCTGCCGCCGCGCATCGAGCGCTGGCGCCAGGTCGTCGTCGACCTGCTGAGCGCCGCGTTCTGCGCCTTCTTCTGCTGGAAATCCTGGACGCTGTGGTACGAGGCCTGGAGCGAGGGCTACACCAGCGCCACCTCCTGGGCGCCGCCGCTCTGGATCCCCTACATTGCCATGTCGCTCGGCATGACCCTCCTGACGTTTCAGATCCTGGTACAGGCCTTCCGCAGATCATGAGCACCGTCGAGATCGGCGTCCTCTACGGGGTCGCCACCCTGCTCGTCATGTTCTCCGGCATGCCGATCGCCTTTGCCCTGGGCTCGGTCGCGACCGTGTTCATGGTCTTCTTCATGCCGACGTCGGCGCTCGATACGGTGACGCAGAACGTCTACGAGGAGATGTCGGCGATCACCCTGCTGTCGATCCCGCTCTTCATCCTGAAGGGCGCCGCGATCGGCCGCTCGCCCGCCGGCCGCGATCTCTATTCGGCCTTGCATGTCTGGATGAGCCGCCTGCCGGGCGGCCTCGGCATCGCCAATATCTTCGCCTGCGCGCTGTTCGCGGCGATGGCCGGCTCGAGCCCCGCCACCTGCTCGGCAATCGGCTCGGCCGGCATTCCCGAGATGCGCAAGCGCGGCTACCCGCCGGGCTTCGCGGCCGGCCTGATCGCCGCCGGCGGCACGCTCGGCATCCTGCTGCCGCCCTCGATCACGATGATCCTCTATGCCGTGGCCTCCGAGCAGTCGCTGGGCAAGCTCTTCCTTGCAGGCATCGGCCCCGCCCTGCTCCTCGTCTTCTTCTTTGCCGCCTACGCCGCCTGGCGCTACGGCCACGAGACCCGCAAGGCGCGCGTGACCCTGGCGGGTGGCGGCGCCACCTCGGCGCTGCTCGACGACGAGCATTTTACGCTCGGCCAAAAGTTCGCCGCCCTGCCGCGCGTCCTGCCGTTCGTGCTGCTGCTGACCGGCGTGATGGTCGCCCTCTACGGCGGCTATGCGACGCCGTCTGAGACAGCGGGCCTGGGCGCGATCCTGGCGCTGGTGCTGATCGCGGTGATCTACAACGTCTGGCGGCCCGCGCAGCTGAAGCCGATCATGGAAAACACGATCCGCGAAGGCTCGATGCTGATGCTGATCATCGGCATGTCGCTCTTTTATTCCTACGTGATGAGCTACCTCCACATCAGCCAATCGGCCGCCGAGTGGGTCGTGGCGCAGCACCTGTCGCGCTGGGTCCTGCTGGCGGCGATCCTGGTGATGGTCGTGATGCTGGGCTTCTTCCTGCCGCCGGTCTCGATCATCCTGATGACCGCGCCGATCATCCTGCCGCCGCTCAGGGCCGCGGGCTTCGACCTGGTGTGGTTCGGCGTCATCATGACCATCGTCATGGAGATGGGCCTGATCCATCCACCGGTCGGCCTCAACCTCTTCGTCATCAAGAACATCGCGCCCGACATCCCGCTCGGTGACGTGGTGTGGGGCGTCGTGCCGTTCGTCCTGCTGATGACCTTGGCCGTCGTGGTGCTGTGCTTCGCCCCCGACATCGCCATGTGGCTGCCGGACAAGCTCATCAAATAGGCGTCACACCTTGCCGCGAAAGCGCGCCCGTTCGCGGTAGCCGATGTAGAGGCCGGAGCCGATGATCACGCTGGCGCCGACCCAGGTCCAGAGATCCGGGAAGTCGTGGAAGACCAGGTAGCCCATGATCGCGGCACCGATCAGCTGGGTGTAGTTGAACGGCGACACGATCGAAGCCGGCGCCTGGCTGTAGGCGATGGTCAGGAAGTAATGGCCGGTGCCGGCCAGGATTCCCATGCCGACGAACATCGCCATGTGCCAGGTCGTGGCCGGCATCACCCATTCGAAGGGCACGAACGGCGTGGCGGCCACCGTGCCTACGATGGTGGCGACCGTGGCCGATGCGTCCGGCCGCTCGGTCTGGCCGTAGCGCCGCGAGAAGACCTGGTAGAGCGCGCTCGAGCAGGTGCTGGCCACGATCAGCAGCACGTGCCAGTCGAAGCTCTCGTGGCCCGGCCGCACCACGATCAGCGCGCCGATGAAGCCCACGCCGACCGCCGCCCAGCGATGCGGTCCCACCTTCTCGCCCAGCAGTCGCGAGGACAGCGCGGTGACCACGATCGGGCTGGTGAGCGAGATCGACGCCGCCGTGGCCAGCGGCAGATAGACCACGCCGTGGAAATAGAGATAGGACGACATGAACAGCAGCATGCCGCGCACAATCTGGGTATCGAGGCGGCGAATGCGGAACAGCTCCCGCCCGTTGCGCGGCAGGAAGATCGCCAACATGAAGATGAAAGCGAAGATGTAGCGCGACCAGATCACCTCGATCACCGGATAGCCCGAGGTCGAGAGCGTCTTCGACATGCCGTTCAGGACGGCAAAGCACGTCGTCGCAAAGATCGTCGACAGGATCGCCCGCAGGATGCGGTCGGTCGGCGGCGGCGATGGCTGAGGCGTCATGTTGTCAAACTAACGCGCATCGTCTGCAACGCAACCCGCGCGATGTCCTGGCGGAATTGCTCTAGAATCCGATGCTCTTGATCTTCGCGGCCAATGCGGCAATCGAGAACGGCTTGCCGATGAAGTTCACGCCGTGATCCAGCACGCCGTGATGGACGATGGCATTTGCCGTGTAGCCGGTGGTGAATAGCACCTTGAGGTGCGGCCAGCGCTCGGTCGCCACGCCGGCGAGCTGACGGCCGTTCATGTTGCCCGGCAAGCCGACGTCGGTGAACAGCAGGGCGACGTCGTCGTGCGCCTCGAGCTGGGCGATCGCCGAAGCGCCATTTTCCGCGTAGTAGACCGTGCAGCCGATCTCGCGGCAGGCCGAGATCGCGAATTCCCGCACCACGGGATCGTCCTCGACCACCAGCACCACCGGCCCGCTGCCCGCGGCGGCAGTAGCATGCGGCGCGATGCTTTCGGCAGCCGCCGCACCTTCGGTCAGCGCCCGCGGGAGATAGAGCTTCACCGTCGTGCCGTGACCGAGCTCGCTGTAGATCTTCAGGTGTCCCCCGATCTGCTTCACATAGCCGAAGGTCATGCTGAGGCCGAGGCCCGTGCCCTGCCCACGCTGCTTGGTGGTGAAGAACGGCTCGAAGGCGCGCGCGATCGTCTCCTGGTCCATGCCGGCGCCGGTATCGGAGATGGCGACCATCACGTATTGACCCGGCGTCACCTCGGCATTGGCGGCCGCATAGGCATCGTCGAGATGAGCGTTCGCGGTCTCGATGGTGAGGGTGCCGCCCGCCACCATGGCATCGCGGCCGTTGATCGCGAGGTTGAGGATGGCGCTTTCGAGCTGCGCTACGTCGGCCTTGGCGCGCCACAGGCCGCCCGCCAGCACGGTCTCGATCTTCACCTTTTCGCCCAGCGTCCGGCGCAGCAGCTCGGACATGCCGGCGACGAGCTTGTTGGCTTCGATCGATTCGATCTGCAGCGGCTGCTGCCGGGAGAAGGCCAACAGGCGCTGGGTCAGGGTCGCCGCCCGCGACACGCCGCTGCGCGCCAGGTCGAGGAAGCGCGTGACCTCCACCGAGGGCTGCGTGACCCGACGGCCCACCATCTCGACGGCGCCGCCGATGCCGGTGAGGAGATTGTTGAAATCGTGCGCGATGCCGGCCGTGAGCTGGCCGATCGCATTCATCTTCTGCGATTGGCGCAGGCTTTCCTCCGCCATCTCGCGCCGCATTTGCTCCTGGCGCAGCAGCTCGAGCGCCCGACTCTCCTGCATCGCGCGGCGCGACGCCAGCAAGGCCAGGAGGAAGAGACCGAGCGTGGCCGGCACCCCGAAGATCAGGTGCGACGACATGCGGTCGAGCCAGGCGTCCCGCACCGACGATGTCGGCGCGCCATACAGTACATAGAGCGCCAGATTCGGCAGCTTGCGATAGAACACGATGCGTTCCACCCCATCGACGACACCGCTGCCCAGTGAGTAGCTGCCCTCGTCCGGATGCGCGGCGGTGGTCTTCATGAAGCCGGTGTTCGGCCCGACCCTGTCGCCCGGCCCGGTGCCGGGATAACGCGCCAATATCTCGCCATCGGCGCGGATGATCGAGGCCACGGTTTTCTGGCCCTCGGAGGCACGCCCGAATACCTGCGAGAAATAACTCGGCAGGATCGACACGGCGATCACGCCGTTGAAGCTGCCGTCGGGTTTCTGCCGGCGCACGCTGTACTGGAAGTAGTCGATGTTCTTGACCCTTCCGTGCGTCAGCTCGCTGACGTTGCGCTCCTTGCCGTCACGATGGGCCTTGAAGTACGGCCGGTCGGCATAGTTGAAGCCCGCCGGCAGTGGATAGACCTTGGCGGTCACCAGCGGCGCACCGGTCTCGTCGAGCACCCAGACATCCTCGACCTGCGGCAAGAGTTCGACCAAGCGCTTCAGCTGCTCGTGCAGCTTCGTCTCGTTCGCCCTGATCTCGGAATTGGAATAGTCGTCGACGAGTTCGGCCACGTTGGTGGTGACGAGATATTCCGTCTCGAAGGTCGTGCGGACGTTGACGTAAAGCAGGTCCAATGTCCGCTGGAGCCGCTCATTGGACTGTTCCTTGACTTCATCATAGGCCAGCCAGCTCGCCCCGATGAAGAGCAGGAACGGCACGATCAGGCAGCCGACGGCCACGACCATCGAGGATTCGGCTGCGGTATTGCCGCGGAACGACCAGGTTCGAAGCTTGAGAAGTCGCCGCACCGGAAAGCCTCAGGAAGCGGCGGCCGAGATCAACGACGCCACGAACTTCGACAGTTCGATGGCGCTGTAGGGCTTGGGAAAGACGTGGATCTTCTGGCCGAGATCGGGCACCGGCCCGGACGCGCCCGAGCAGCGGATGACCGGCGTTCCCGGACGGTGCTGCACCGCCGCCTCGATCACCTTCTCGCCCGACATGTCGGGCAAGCCGATGTCGACGATGATGGCGGACAGCGGCGCGCCGCCGGTCACGACGTCGAGCGCCTCCTTGCCGGTGGGCGCCTCTATGCACGACATCCCCAGCTCGCCCAGGGCATCGACTAGAACAGCACGGATCAGAAATTCGTCCTCAGCCAGCAGCACGCTCGACATGCGTCTTCCTATTCGGCCGCTCGTTGCACTATGGGCTGAGGCTTGAACGGCAGGATACTGGTGCCACGTGCGGCCGGCAGGGGCAAGGGCGGCGTGTCCACACCCAGCGCCCGGGCAGCATTCCAGCCCCAGCGCGGGTCGACCAGGAACGCCCGGGCGTGCGCGGTGCAGTCGGCTTCGCCCGACGCCACGATGCGCTCGGCCTGATCGGCCTCGGTGATGACGCCCACGGCCCAGGTCTTGATGTCCGCTTCCTTGCGCACCCGCGCCGCGAACGGCACGTGGTAGCCCGGCACGACGGTGATCTTCTGGGCCGGTGAATTGCCGCCCGACGTCACATCGATGAAATCGCAGCCCAGCGCCTTGAGCTGCTTGGCCGTCTCGACCGTATCCTCGATGGTGAGCCCGCCTTCGACCCAGTCGGTGGCCGATAGGCGGACGCCGAGCGCCTTGTCGGCGGGCACCAGCTTGCGGCAGGCCTCGAAGACCTCGAGTGGGAAGCGACGGCGCTTCTCCATCGTGCCGCCGTAGGCATCGGTGCGATGGTTGCTGAGCGGCGACAGGAACTGATGCAGGCCGTAGCCGTGCGCGCCGTGGATCTCGATCACGTCGAAGCCCAGCCGCAGGCTGCGCTCGACACCGGAGAGAAAGGCCTGCTTCACCCGTGCGAGGCCGACCTCGTCGAGCGGCACCGGCGTATGCCACTTGGTGGCCGGATCGTAGGGCAGCGCCGACGCCGAAAAAGTCGTCCACGGCAGGTCGGGCGCGTCGGCTTGCGTGAGCGGTCCACCGCCCTTCCACGGCCGTTGCGCCGAGGCCTTGCGGCCGGCATGGGCGAGCTGGATGCCGAGTTTCACATGCGGCATCCATCCGCGGACCCATTCGACAACCGGCTTCAGCGCCGCCTCGTTCTCGTCGCTGTAGATACCGAGGCAACCCTGCGTGATGCGGCCCTCGCGCTCGACATGGGTGGCCTCGAGACAGAGCAGGCCCGCACCCGACATCGAGAGCATGCCGTAGTGCACCTGGTGCCAGGGCTGCGCGCTGCCGTCGACGGCCGCGTACTGGCACATGGGCGAGACGATAATGCGGTTGGGCAAGGTAACGCCGCCCAGGTCGACCGGTGTGAAAAGCTTGGCCATGTAACTCTCCTGAAACTCGACGCTAGCCGCTGATGGAGGGACCCGCTTCGTGGCCGAGCCATTCCTCGATCAGGCGGCGGGCAATGGAATCGCGGCGCGGCATGAAGAACGACCCGTCCTTGGGCATGTTCTCCGGCTTGAGATCCTCGCGGCTCATCCAGCGCGCCTCGGCCAGCTCGTCGAGATTGACCTCGAAGTCGAGCGACTCGGCCTCGGCGTGGAAGCCGATCATCACCGACGCCGGGAACGGCCAGGGCTGCGAGGAACGATAGATGACGTTCTTCACCCGCACATTCACCTCTTCGTAGACCTCGCGCGCCACGGCGTCCTCGAAGCTCTCGCCCGGCTCGACGAAGCCCGCCAGGGTCGAATGCATGCCGCGCGGGAATTGCTTGCCGCGTCCCAGCAGGCACTTGTCGCCGTGGTGGACCAGCATGATGACGGCAGGATCGGTGCGCGGGAAATGCTCGGTCTTGCAGGTCTCGTTCGTGCAGCGCCGGACATGCCCGCCCTTCACCACCTTGGTGATCGTGCCGCAGACGCCGCAGAACTTGTGGCGACGATGCCAGTAGGTCATGCCGCGCGCGTAGGCCAGGATCGAGCCCTCGCGCGCGAACAGCAGCGCGCCCACCTGGCGCAGGTCGACGAACTCGCCCAGCCCCGACGCCGGCGTGTCCTTGCCGGTGATATCGATCGCGAAGTACGGCGCGCCATCGACATAGCCCAGGAAGATCGAGTGATCGGCGGCATTGGCCACCGCGCGGCCCATCATTCCCTGCAGGAAGATCGCCTCGGGAACGCCGCCGCTCTTCACCAGGTTCTTTTCGGAATCGATCGCCACGAAACGCGCCTCGCCGGACGAAGCCAGCTCGATCATCCGCTCGTCGTTGTCACGCTCGAGGCTCGACCGGTCGATTTCGGCCGTCGAATAGGGATTTTGGGGTCTTTGTTGCATACCCCGAACTTACCGTTACTTCAGCGCGCGGTCCAAGACCTCGGCCACGTGTATCGCCTGACGGCTGGTCCCATCGGCGATCTGGTGGCGGCAGGAGGTGCCGTCGGCCACGACCAGAGCGTTCTTGTCGGCCTTGCGCACCGCCGGCAGCAGCGAGAGCTCGGCCATGGCGATCGAGGTCTTATGGTGCTCGGCCTCGTAGCCGAAGCTGCCGGCCATGCCGCAGCAGCTCGACTCGATGGTGCTGACGGCGAGGTCGGGCACAAGGGCCAGGGCTTCCTGAACCGCGCTCATCGCGCCAAAGGCTTTCTGGTGGCAATGGCCATGCAGCAGCGCGGTCTTCTGGGGCAGCGGCTTGAGATCGAGCGTGAGCCGCCCCGCCTTCTTCTCGCGGGCCAGGAACTCCTCGAACAGCATCGCGCATTCCGCCGTCTTCCGCGCGGCCTCGCCAAAACCCATCGCGAGGAATTCATCGCGCAGGGTGAAGAGACAGGACGGTTCCAGCCCAATCACCGGCAGGCCACGATCGACAAACGGCGCCAGCGCCTCGAGCAGGCGTTCGGCCTCGTCCTTTGCCTTGCTCACCTGGCCGGTCGCCAGATAGGTGCGGCCGCAGCAGAGCGCGCGCGATCCCAGCGCCGGCCAGGCGACGGCGACCTTGTGGCCGGCGGCGGTCAGCACCCGTCGCGCGGCGTGCAGGATCTCGGGCTCGAAATTGTTCGAGAAAGTATCGGCGAAGATCACCACGGTGGCGTCCGCCGCATCAACCTCGGTCGTGGCGAGGAACGTGTCGGCCCGCCACTTGGGCAGCGAGCGCTCCTTGGCGAAGCCCAGCAGCGGTTGAACCAGGCCCGCCAGGTTGAACAGCCACGGCGCCCGCCGCGCCCAGGGCGCCAGCGCCGGCACGTCGCCGATCAGCCGATCACGCAACGACAGGCCCTTGCTCATGCGCCGCGCCGACTTCACCTCGATCTTCATGCGCGCCATGTCGACGCCGGTCGGGCAGTCGCGCTTGCAGCCCTTGCAGCTGACGCAGAGATCCATCGCGTCGGCGACGATGCTCGAGGTCATCGCTTCGGATCCGAGTTGGCCGGACAAGGCCAGACGTAGCGTGTTGGCGCGGCCGCGCGTCAGATGCACCTCGTCGCGCGTCACGCGGAAGCTGGGGCACATCGTGCCCGCATCGAACTTCCGGCAATGGCCGTTGTTGTTGCACATCTCGACGGCCTTCGCGAAGCCGCCAGTAGAATCGTCGCCCGTGCCAGGCTCGGTAAGTTGCTCGGTGAGCGGATCGTTTTGGACATCCCACGCCGACCAGTCGAGCACGGGCTTGTAGTCGATGCCCTTGTAGCCCGGCTTGAAGCGGAACAGGGACCGGTCGTCCATCTTCGAGGGTCGCACGATCTTGCCGGGATTGAGACGGTTATCGGGATCGAACAGGTCCTTGATCGCCTCGAAGGCCTTGGAGAGGCGCGGGCCGAATTGCCAGCCGACCCACTCCGAACGGACCAGCCCGTCGCCGTGCTCGCCCGAAAAGGCACCTTTGTATTCGCGCACTAACGCCGACGCCTCCTCGGCGATCGCGCGCATCTTGGCGGCGCCCTCGCGGCGCATGTCGAGGATCGGCCGCACATGCAGCGTGCCGACGGAGGCGTGCGCGTACCACGTACCCTTGGTGCCGTGCTTGGCGAAGACGTCGGTAAGGCGCTGGGTGTAGTCGGCCAGATGCTCGAGCGGCACCGCGCAATCCTCGATGAAGGATACGGGCTTACCGTCACCCCTCATCGACATCATGATGTTGAGGCCGGCCTTGCGGACTTCCCAGAGCGCCGATTGCGGGCCGGGTTCGGGCATCTCGACGACCGAGCCCGGCAGGCCGAGATCAGCCATCAGTTCGACCAGGCGCTTGAGATCGCGCAGCTGCTCCTCGCGCTCCTCGCCCGCGAATTCGACCAGCAGGATCGCCTCGGGTTTGCCAATGAGGGCCCGCTCGATCACCGGCCGGAACGCCGGGTTGGCGCGCGCCAGTTCGATCATGGTGCGATCGACCAGCTCGACGGCCGTGGGCTTCAGCTTCACGATGTGCTGCGCCGAATCCATTGCCTTGTGGAACGAGGTGAAGTTCACGACGCCCAAGGTCTTGTGTTTGGGCAAACGCGAGAGCTTCAGCGTCATGCGCTCCGTTACCGCCAGCGTGCCTTCGCTGCCGACCAGCAGATGCGCGAGGTTCACTGAATTGTCGGTCGTGTAGGGCCGCTCCGACTGCGGGAAGAAGATGTCGAGGTTGTAGCCGCCGACCCGGCGCAGCACCTTGGGGTACATGCGCACGATCTCGTCCTGCTCGGCGACGGCCATCGCCGCTATCTTGTCGGCGATGGCGCGCACCACGGGCTGCATGTCTTCAGGCCGCTTGGAATCGAAACGCGCGCGCGTACCGTCCGCCAGGATGGCGTCGATCGCGGCCACATTGTGCACCATGTTGCCGTAGCGGATCGAACGGCTGCCGCAGGAATTGTTGCCAGCCATGCCGCCCAGGGTGCATTGCGCCGACGTCGAGACGTCGACCGGATACCAGAGCCCGTGCGGCTTCAGCCAGGCGTTCAGCTGGTCGAGCACGACGCCCGGCTGCACGGTCACTTCGGCGCGATCCTTGTCGAAGCCCACGACGTCGCGCATGTAGCGCGAGAAATCGACGACCAGCGCCTTCCCCACCGTCTGGCCGCACTGCGAGGTGCCGGCGCCGCGCGGCAGGATCGCGGCCTTGGCATCGCGCGCCACGTCGAGCGCCAGCCCAAGGTCGGTCTCGTCGCGCGGGATGACGATGCCGACCGGTTCGATCTGGTAGATCGAGGCATCGGTCGAGTAGCGGCCACGCGAGGCCTTGTCGAACAGCACGTCGCCTTTGATCGTGCGACGCAGGTTTTGCTCCAGGGTACTCACGGCGTGTCCATTGTTTCGAGCACGGCTTGCAACTTCGTCTTCAGGTGCCGCACGAGGATGTCGCGTAGCCTGACGCCGTCATGGGCGGCAAGGGCGTCGATCATGTCGCGATGCTCGGCCACGGCATGGTCCCACTTGGCGGGCACGAGGTTCGACCGGAAGCGCAAGGCGTGCAGGCGCGTGTTCAGGGTGCGGAAGGTCTGGGTCAGGATCGGATTGGCCGCGATGGCGTTGATCCGGTCGTGAATCGCACGGTTGATCCGGTAATAATTCGGCAGGTCGCGCTGGGCGTGGGCGGCTTCCATCTCTGCCTGCAGGGCGCGTAGCTCGGCCACTTCCGCATCGGTCACCCGTTGCGCGGCGAGTTCGCCCGACAGGCCTTCCAGCGACGCCATCACCTCGAAGGCGTGGCGCACGTCGTCCGCCGACAGCGCCACGACCTGGGCGCCGCGGTTGGGCAACTGGACCAGCAGCCCGTCCGACGCCAGCATACGGAAGGCCTCGCGCAGCGGCGTGCGCGAGACGCCAAGCCGCTCGCTCAGTTCCCGCTCGTTCAGCCGGGCTCCGGGCGCCAGCTCGCCCTCGATAATAAGAGTGCGCAGCCGTTCGGCCGCCGCTTCGGGCAGCGCCATCTGGGCGATCGGAAAATGTGAACCATCCATCTGGACTCACTTTGGCATGTTGTATACAAAATGCAACACGATCCAGAGGGAGCTCTAGACCATGCGCCTGAATTCACATCCGAGCGGCCGCCATTTCCTGCAAATTCCGGGGCCGACCAACGTGCCGGACCGAATTCTTCGCGCGATGGATTACCCGACGATCGATCACCGGGGTCCCGAGTTCAACGATTTGGCGAAGAAAATCCTCCGCAGCGTTCGGCAGGTTTTCCAGACAAAACAACCAGTTATCGTGTTTCCTGCATCTGGTACGGGAGCCTGGGAAGCAGCCCTCGTGAACGTCCTCTCGCCCGGCGACCAGGTGCTGATGTGGGAGACCGGCCACTTCGCTTCGCTTTGGAAGAAGATGGCCGACAAGCTTGGAATCAAATCCGAATTCATGGGTGGAGACTGGCGCAAGCCGGCCGATCCAGCGGCCATCGAGAAGCGCCTGAAGGAAGACACCGGCCACACGATCAAGGCCGTCTGCATCGTCCACAACGAGACCTCGACCGGTGTGGTGAGCGACATCGGCGCCGTCCGGCGCGCCATCGACTCCGCCAAGCACCCCGCCCTGCTCCTCGTCGACACGATCTCCTCCCTGGGCTCGATCGACTATCGCCATGACGCCTGGGGCGTCGACGTGACCGTGGCCGGCTCGCAGAAGGGCCTGATGTTGCCGCCCGGCCTCTCCTTCAATGCCGTGAGCGAGAAGGCCATCACGGCGTCGAAGAACTCCAAGATGCTGAAATCGTTCTGGAACTGGGACGAGATGCTGTCGGTCAACGCCAACGGCTGGTTCCCCTACACACCGGCGACCAACCTGCTCTACGGGCTGAACGAGGCCTGCGACATGCTTCTGGAAGAAGGGCTGAGTTCCGTCTTTGCACGCCACGCCCGCCACGCCGAAGCAACACGCACGGCCGTCACCGCCTGGGGCCTGGAGATCCTGTGCAGCGATCCCACAGCCTATTCGGGTTCGCTCACGGCGATCGTCATGCCGGAGGGTCACGACGCCGACGCCTTCCGCAAGGTGGCGCTGGAGAACTTCAACATGTCGTTGGGCCAGGGTCTCAGCAAGGTGGCGGGCAAGGTCTTCCGTATCGGTCATCTCGGCGACTTCAACGACCTGATGCTGATGGGTGCGCTCTCGGGAGTCGAAATGGCGCTGGGCCTGGCAAAGGTGCCGCACAAGGCCGGCGGCGTGCAGGCCGCCCTTACCTATCTCCGCGACACCGCCCCGGGGGCGCGACAGGCGTAGGTCGGTCAGCCGAGGCTCTCGCCATTAAATAAATGGGAAAATAATGGAAAGTGCCGTCCGGCTGACCGGATGGCGCGTTCTGGCGGTGAGTCCATTTCCCAATATTGCTTATTACGCAATAAATGTCAATGCGAAAAAAGCATTTATTGGATATAGTTGCAGTGCAGCATGCCTGCGACGCATGGATGCACATCAACCGCTTTGGCTCCCTTTCCCCAAGGCAAAATGCTACCCGCACTCAGCGTGCAAGACATTTTGGGGGGAATCTGATGTCATCACCAGCCAGCCTGCGCCGCACTCGGCGGAACTTGGTGAAGGCCGCCGGCCTTCTCGTGGGCGCGGTCGCGGCCGTTCCTGTGGCAAGCAAGAGCGCTTCGGCGCAATGGCATCATCATGGCGGCGGTGACGATGGTGGCGGAGGCGGAGGCGCCGCCTGCTTCCTGCGCGGCACCCGTATCAAGATCGCGAAAGGCTATCGCCGGATCGAAACCCTTGCCGTGGGCGATCTACTACCCACGCGTTTTGGCGGCCTGAGCCCAATCCGCAAGATCGACAGCTTCACTCTCCGCAAGGGCGACGCCGTCAAGGCGGTACGTGTCTCACGCTCCGCGCTCGACCACAACGTGCCCTCGGCCGACCTCGTGCTCACCGCGCCGCACGCGGTCTATGTGGACGGCGTGCTGGTCTCCATCGGCAACCTCGTGAATGGGGCAACCATCGCCGTGGAGGAGATCGAGGGCCAGTTCTTCCACATCGAACTCGACAAGCACGACGTGATCAACGCCGAAGGCGCGACCTGCGAATCGCTGTTGACCGCGTCGATGGCCCGTTGCGCACCGCGCCTGGCGATCGACGGTGGCCGCAGCGAATTCAGGTCACGGCTGCGCAGTGCCCTGGCGGTCGTAGTCGACCGGCGCACGCCGCTCGACATCATCCGCGACAAGGTCGAAGAGCGAAGCCTCTCGCTCTAACGCAACAGACAGGCGACGTGATGGCCGGGCGCGACCTCGCGCAGCGGCGGTGACGTCACCTTGCACTCGGCCTTCGCGTAGGGGCAGCGCGTGTGGAAGTGGCAGCCGGGCGGCGGATTGGCCGGGCTGGGCACGTCGCCCTGCACGGTCGCGCGACGCTTGCGCCGGCGCTTCGGATCGGGCGCGGTCGCGGCCGACAGCAGCGCTTCCGTGTAGGGATGGAGCGGCGTCGAGAACAGCGTGCGCTTGTCGGTGAGTTCGACGATGCGGCCGAGGTACATCACGGCGATGCGATGGCTGATGTGCCGCATCACCGCCAGATCGTGGCTGATGAAGAGATAGGCCAGGCCCAACTCCTCCTGCAGGTCGATCAGCAGGTTCAGCACCTGCGCCTGCACTGACACGTCGAGCGCCGACACCGGCTCGTCCGCCACGATCACGTCGGGACTGACCGACAAAGCCTTGGCGATGCCCAGCCGCTGGCGCTGGCCGCCCGAGAATTCGTGCGCGTACTTGCGCATCGCATCGGGCCGCAACCCTACCCGCTCGAACAGGCGGGCGACCCTCTCGTCGCGCTCCCTGCCCTTGGCGATGCCGAAATTCTCCAGCGGCTCGCCGACGATGGTGCCGGCCGACAGGCGCGGGTTCATGGAGGAGTACGGATCCTGGAAGATCGTCTGGATGCGCTTGCGATGCGGCCACATCGCCGCGGGCTTCAGGGCCGTGATGTCGGTGCCGCCCAGCACGATCTTGCCGGACGTGGGCTCCATCAGCTTCAGCACGGTCTTGCCGATCGTCGACTTGCCGCAACCCGATTCGCCCACCAGCCCCAGCGTCTCGCCTCGCGCGATGGTGAAACTCACGCAGTCGACCGCCCGCACGGCGCCGACCTGCCGCTGCAGCAGGCCGCCATAGATCGGGAAATGCTTCACCAGATCGCTGACCTCGAGGACGCTCACGGCCGGGCCTCCCAGCAAGCGACGGTGTGGCCCCCGCCCGCATCGACAACGGGCGGCGCTGTGGTGCGGCAACGGTCGGTGGCGAGGCCACAGCGCGAGGCAAAGGCGCAGCCCACGATCGGCTGGGTGAGGCGTGGCACGAGGCCCGGGATCTCCTGCAGGCGCGGCCGGCGGCCATCGCTCTCGGCATCGACGTCGAGGCGTGGGATCGCGGCCATCAGCCCACGCGTGTAGGGATGCAGCGGCCGCTCGAACAGCGCGTCGACCGGCGCCTCCTCGACCTTGCGGCCGGCATACATCACCACCACCCGCTCCGCCGTCTCGGCGACCACGCCGAGATCGTGCGTGATCAGCACAATGGCGGTGCCGGTCTTCTCCTTGAGCTCCAGCATCAGGTCGAGGATCTGCGCCTGGATGGTGACGTCGAGCGCGGTCGTGGGCTCGTCGGCAATCAGCACCTGCGGATCGCAGCTCAGCGCCATGGCGATCATGACCCGCTGGCGCATGCCGCCCGACAATTGATGCGGATATTCGTCGATCCGGCGGCGGGAATCGGCGATACGCACGAGGTCCAGCATCTCGCGGGCGCGCTCGCGCGCCTGCTTCCACGAGACGTCGAGGTGGCGCACCACGTTCTCGGCGATCTGTGTGCCGACCGTCAGGACCGGATTGAGGCTGGTCATCGGCTCCTGAAAGATCATCGAGATGCGGTGCCCGCGCAGCCGCTTCATCTCACGCTCGCCCAGGGTCGCGAGGTCGTTGCCCTCGAAATGGATCGAGCCCGAGGCGATGCGTCCGGTCTCGGGCGGGATCAGCCGCAGGATCGAGAGCGCCGTCACCGACTTGCCACAGCCCGACTCGCCCACGATGCCCAGCGTCTCGCCGCGCGCCACGTCGAACGACACGCCGTCGACTGCGCGCACGACACCGTCCAGCGTGCTGAACTGGGTGCAGAGATCGCGCACCTCGAGCAGGGCCGTCACAGCCGCCTCGCCAGGCGCGGGTCGAGACGATCGCGCAGTCCGTCGCCCAGCAGGTTGACTGCGAGCACGGTCGTCGCGAGGAACGCGCCGGGGATCAGGATCGTCCACGGCGCGATCTGAAAGAAAGTGCGGCCCTGGGCGATGATATTGCCCCAGCTCGGGATCTCGGGCGGCACGCCGGCGCCCAGGAACGAGAGGCCCGCCTCGATCAGCATGGCCGAGGCGCAGACATAGGTCGACTGGACGATCAGCGGCGCCAGGGTGTTGGGCAGAACGTGGCGCAGCAGCAGCTTGGCGTTGCGCGTGCCGCCGGCGATGGCGCTTTCGATATAGGGCTGGCTGCGGATCGACAGGACGATGGCACGCACCACGCGCACGACGCGAGGCACCTCGGGAATGACGATGGCCACGATCACGATGCCGAGGCCGGGCCGTGTGAGCGTGATCAGCGCGATCGCCAGCAGGATGGAAGGGATCGCCATCACCCCGTCCATGATGCGCATGACGAAGCCATCGAGGCGGCGGAAATAGCCGCAGGCCAAACCGAGTATGAGGCCGAGCGCGCTGGAGATCGCCGCCACGGAGAGGCCGACGATCAGCGACACACGCGAGCCGTAGATGGTGCGCGCGAACACGTCGCGGCCGAACTGGTCGGTGCCGAACCACCAGCGCTCCGAGGGCGGACGCAGCCGGTTGACCGGCGCGATCTTGAGCGGATTGCCGACGAAATACGGCCCGACAACCGCGATCGCGATCAACACGATCAGAAGCACCGCGCCGATGGCGATGGTCGGATTGCGCCGGATCGCCGAACCCAGCGAGAAGCGCCGGGGCGCCAGAGGAAGATCGTCGGTGATCGCGACCATGTCAGTACCGGATCCGCGGATCGAGGAAGGCGTAGGAGATGTCGATCAGCAGGTTCAGGAACACCTTGGCCGCCGCGAAGACCAGGATCAACCCCTGCACGATCGGGTAATCGCGCTTCAGCACCGCATCGACGGTGAGCCGGCCGAGGCCCGGGATATTGAACACGGTCTCCGTGATCACCACGCCCGAGATCAGCAGCGCAATGCCGATGCCGATCACGGTGACGATCGGCACCGAGGCGTTCTTCAGCGCATGCAGCAGCAGCACGCGGTCGGTCGCCAGGCCCTTGGCGTTGGCGGTGCGGATATAGTCCTGCTGCAGCACCTCCAGCATCGAGGCACGGGTGACCCGCGCGATCAGCGCCATGTAGGTGATGCCGAGCGCCATCGACGGCAGGATCAGGCTCTGGGCGAACGGCCACAGCCCTCCTGCGATCGGCTGGTAGCCCTGCACCGGCAGGAGCTGCCATTGCATGGCAAAGAAATAGATCAGCACATAGGCCAGCACGAAGGCTGGCACGGCGAAGCCCAGGACGGCGAAGCCCATCACCAGCCGGTCGACCAGCTTGCGCGCCTTCCACGCCGCCAGGACGCCGATCGGCACGGCCATCGCAACGGAAACAAACAGCGTGGCAAGCGTCAGCGCCGCCGTCGGCTCGAGCCGCTGCGCGATCAGCCGCGTCACCGGAAGATTGGAGAAGACCGACTCGCCCAGGTCGCCGTGCAGCAGGCCCCAGACCCAGAGCAGGAACTGCTCGACCACCGGCCGGTCGAGCCCGAGCTTGGCGCGCACGGCTGCGATCGTCTCGCTGGTCGCATCGTCGCCGGCGATGATCGCGGCAGGATCACCGGGCGCGAAGCGCAACAGAAAGAACACGAACAGCGCCACCACTGCCATGACCGGCAGGACGGCAAAGACGCGGCGGGCGATGTAAGCAGTCATGACGGCAACGCCGTCACCCTGAGCGAAGCGCAGCGGAGCCGAAGGGCCTCGACGAGCTCGCTCGTCATTTCTTCGTAATGCCCCACAGCACGGCGAGTCCGGTATTGGGCACGATGCCGTCGATACGATCGGCGCGATAAGCGAGCGGCGTATCCCACTGGCCGAAAGGAATGAACACGACGTCGTCCATGGCGCGCGCCTGCAGATCCGTGGCGATCTTCTTGCGCTCGGCCTCGTCGGACGCCATGCCGAAGGCGTTGCGCAGCTTCTCGATCTCGGGATCGCACGGCCAACCGAACGGAGTCTTGTCGCAGGCCGCGCCCAGCCAGGTGTGCAGCACCGGGTTGGAGGAGCCGACGCCGCCCGACGTGGTGACGAAGATGTTCCAGCCGCCCTGGTTCGCCGGATTCTTGTTGGCACGCCGTGTCACGACCGAGCCCCAGTCCATCGACTGCACGTCGACATTGAGCCCCGCATCACGCATGGCCTCGATCAACACCTGCGTGGCCGGGGTGATCGTGGCGTGGTCGGTGGCGGCGAGCACGGTGATCGGCTCGCCCTTGTAGCCCGCCTCCTTCATCAGCTGGCCGGCCTTCTTGGGATTGTATTCCTTCATCCACTGCGTGCCGCCGGCGTTTTCATACGGGCCGCCGCAGGTCAGCAGGCCGGGACAGACCTTGTAGTATTTCGGGTCACCCACGATCGCGCGCAGATAGTCCTCCTGGTTGACCAGGTAGTACATCGCCTGTCGCATCTTGATGTTGTCGAACGGCGGCACCGCGTGGTTGAGGCGGATCATGCCCTGCGTGCTGTCGATCTTGCCGGTCTTCAGCAACTTGACGCCCTTGGCCTTCTCGAGGATCGGCAGGAAGTCGTTGTTGGGCGCCTCGTAGAAGTCGATCTCGCCGTTGATCAGCGCCGACATCGCCGTCTGCGGGTCGGCGATCCAGAGCAGTTCGATGCGGTCGACGCCCGGGATCTTGCCGCCGGCAAAGCTCGAGGGCGGCTCGCTGCGCGGCTTGTAGTCCTTGTTCTTCAGATAGACGGCCTTGCTGCCCGGCACCCACTGGTCCTTGGCAAAGATGTAGGGACCGGAGCCGACCGACTCCTTCACCTGCGTATTGGGATCGGTCAGCGCATCCTTCTCGCGCATGATCGCCGCGATCGAGCTGCCGCTTTTGCCCAGCGATTCCAGCACCATGCCGTAGGGCTCGCGCAGGTCCATGGTGAAGGTCTTGTCGTCGACCGCTTTCATGTCGGTGACGTAGCCCATCAGGCGCATGCCGACGCCGTCCTTGCCGCCCCAGCGCTTTAGCGACGCGATGACATCCTTGGTCGTGACCGGCGAGCCGTCATGGAACTTGAGCCCGTCGCGCAAGGTGAATTTGTAGTGCAGGCGGTCGGGGCTGATCTCGTAGGTGTCGACCATCTGCGGGTGCGGCTTCTGGTCGGCGTCGTTGCCGAACAGCGTGTCGTAGACCAGCGCGCCATGGATGTTGGCGATCGTCTGGGTCGTCCAGACCGGGTCGATCACCCGCACGTCGGCATGCATGACCGCGCGCAGCACCTTCTCCTGCGCCATCGCGTGCAGCGGCAGAACGAGTGCGAGCAGAACGCCAAGAATTCGGAGTGTCATGCTTTCCCCTCAGCAAGATTCATGCAGAGCGTATGCGACGGCCTGGTGCGGCGCTAGAAAATAAGCCCGCGCGGTTTCGCGTCGGCATCGAGCGGCCAGATCGGGCGCTCGACCTTGGTGTAGGCGATCTTGGCCGGATCGCGCTTCAGCGGCCCGTCCGAATCGACATAGATCACCTTCTTGGCAATCGGGCCGAAGGCCGCCATGAAATGGTTCGTCGACTTCACCACGACGATCTTCTTCTGCGCGGGGTCGATACCAACGTTGGTGAAGAGCTCGAGGCCCAGCGCTTGCGTGCGATTGTCGATCAGGACGGCATCGACGCCGCCGATCCGCACCGCCGCACAATTGCCGACCGGCACTTGCGTCGGCCCAAAGCTCTGCCAGGCGTCGCGCTTCAGCCCGATGACTTCGACCTCGGCATCGATCGGCAGGCCCGAGGTCACGGCGATCTTGCCACCGAAGCGCAGGTTGATTTTCGCGCCCAGCCCGGCGTCGAAGCAGATGCGCACGGCGATGGGGTCCCAGATCGGCCCAAGGCAGGCATTCTCGACATTGCGCTCGATCAGGTGGCGCAGGATGTCGGTATTGTCGGTCGGTGCCCCGCCGCCGGCATTGTCGGCCGGATCGGCGATCACCACCGGCAGGTCGTTGAAGGCCACGCCCTCGGCGATGCCGCCCTTCACGTCGAAATACTGCGGCCGCGTCTTGCCGCGCAGGCTCACCAACTCCTCGCCCAGCTTGGTGGCGAGCGCGTCGGCCTTCTGCTTGTCGCCATCGGCGATCACCAGCACGCGCGTGCCGATCTCCGCCACGTCGCCGTACGGGAAGCAGTGCGCGATCGAGACCGAGAGGATGCCGTCCTTGCCTTCCATCGCCATGATGCGGTCGACCAGGCCGCGCATTGGCTGGATCGTGGTCGGATAGCTCTGGATCTGGCGACAATCGTAGACCGACGTCACCGGCTTGATCTGGCCGCGCAAGGTCGCCAGCACCAGCGTGAGCACGTCGTCGGCGCGCTCGACCACGTCGGTATGCGGAAACTCCTTGTAGAGCACGGTGATGTCGGCCTTCGACAGGCGCTTCAGCGTCAGATGGCAATGCGGGTCGAGTTCGACGCCGATCACGCATGTCGGCCCGACGATCTCGCGGCAGCGCTCGACGATGTCGCCTTCGACGTCGTCATAGCCGTGCGCCACCATGGCGCCATGCAGGCCGAGCAGCAGCCCGTCGACCGGCATCGCGGCCTTGAGCTGGTCCAAGATCTCGTCGCGCATGAACTCGTAGTCGGCGCGGTTGGTCGTGCCGGCAGGACTGGCGGCAAAGCAGCTGCCCTCGATCAGCTCGAACCCCTCCTTCTTCGCCCGTGCGCGGCCCACGAACAGCGGCGCGGTGCACATGCGCGGCGCATCGGTCGGATGTTCGCCCGGCCGGAAGAAGACCGACTCCTTGTAATTCTGCAGGCTGGTCGGCAGCGGCGAGAAAGTATTGGTCTCGGTGGCGAGCGTAGCGGTGAACAGACGCATGATGATCCTTAAGGAACGGTGCCGGCGGGGAGCGCCGCGCAATGACGGGCGATCGCGCCGGGCGTCGTCAGCCAGACCGCGTCGCGATGCTGGGCGATGTGCTTCAAAGCGCGCTTAAGATGGCGCAGGCGATGCGGCTGGCCCACGATATAGGCGTGCAGTGCCACGCCCATGACCAGCGGGCGCTCCTGCGAGAGTTCGCGCATCTCGTCGAACTGGTCGACGATCATGTCGGCGAAGTCCGAGGCGTTCTCTTTGCGTGCGGCAATCGCGGGAATGTCGTTGATCTCCTGCGGATAAGGCACCGCCATGATCTTTCCGCCGTTGCGGCAGCGGAACCAGATCGGCTGGTCGTCCATGCACCAGTCGAGCAGATAACGATAGCCCCGCTCCGCCAGCAGATCGGGCGTGGCATGGCTGTGCGAGATCCAGGGACCGAGCCAGCCTTCCGGCGCCCGGCCCTCTTCCCGGGCGAGGCGTTCGGTTGCTTCGGCGATCAGGGCACGTTCGCCGATCTCATCGAGGATACCCTGCCGCTCGGCATTGGTGCGGCCATGTCCCACGATCTCGTCGCCGCGCGCGCGGCACGCCGCGACCAGTTCGGGCGCATAGTCGTACATCGAACTGTTGATCAGGGCCGCCATCGGCAGTTTCAGCGCGTCGAACGCGTCCAGCATGTACCAGGCGCCAACCCGGTTGCCGTAGTCGCGCCAGGCGAAGTTCAGGATGTCGGGCTGCGGGCCACCCGGCGAGAGTTCCGCCCCCAGTCCTTCGCCGTAGGAAAAGTGCTCGAGGTTCAGCGCGAAATAGACCGCCAGGCGTTTTCCATCCGGCCAGCTGTAGTTCGGGCGTCCGCGGAGCGGACTGTAGGCGTAGCGATCGTGGCTCTTGAGCTTCATCAGCAAAACGTAGCGTCGGAAAGGTCGATAGGCTAGGTTTGCAGACAAGATGAAGAAGTCGCGGAACCAGCCGCGGCTCTCGGGAGGAAGAAGCGTTTTGACGGCGACATCTGCTGCCGCCCTGTCTGCGAGGACAGAGTCCGCGTTCGCGACGCGTCGGCTGATCGCGCCCCTGTGGGTCGGCGGGCTGCTGATCCTGCTCGCGTTCCTTGTGCTCTATCCGCTGTCGATGTTGGTCTTCGGCGCGCTGAGCGATTCCAACCCGGTGGTCGATGGCTTCGGCACCTTCCGGCCCGCCCTCACGCACTTCAAGGAAGTGCTGGTCAACGAGAACGTCCATCTCGCGTTCTTCAATGCGCTGGTCGCCTGCGGCGGCGGCACCGCGCTCGCCGTCCTGATCGGGCTCTTCTTCTCGTGGATCGTGGTCCGCACCAACACGCCGTTCCGGCGCTTCATCGCCGGCGCCAGCATGATCCCGCTGTTCGTGCCGCCACTGGTCGCGGGCGTCGCGTGGGGCATCCTGGGGTCGCCCAAGACCGGGTTGCTCAACATCGTGCTGAAGTGGATGAATATCGACTTCCGCTTCGACTTCTATTCGATGTGGGGCCTGATCGTCGTCTTCGGCATCTACTACGCGCCCTACGTCTACATGTTCACCTCGTCGGCGCTGCGCAACATGGATCCCAGCCTCGAGGAAGCCTCGGAGGTTTCCGGCGCCTCGGCCTTCACGACTCTGTTCACCGTGACCTTCCCGCTGATTGCGCCGGCGATCCTGGCGGGCACGCTGCTGTCGTTCGTCGTGATGCTCGGCATCTACGGCGTGCCGGCAGCGCTGGGCGCGCCCGCCAACATCAGCGTGCTCACGACCTACATCTTCAAGCTCACCGCCTGGAGCCCGCCGCTCTACAACACGGCAGCCGCGGTCGCGATCCTGCTGATGATCGTGACGGCGATCCTGGTGTGGGCGCAGCAGAGGGTACTGAGCGGCAAGAGCTTTGCCACCGTGGCCGGCAAGGCCTTTCGCCCGCGCAGCCTCAACCTCGGCCCGTGGCGCTGGTTCACCTTCGGTCTGGCACTGGTCTATCTCTTCGTCGTCGTAGTGCTTCCAACGCTCGCCCTGGTGATCGCCGCCTTCCGCCGCTTCCTGTTCTTCAAGGACTTCGATGCGATCTTCGACAGCAAGGCGTACGGCCTCTGGCACTTCCAGGCGGTGTTCGACAATCCGCTGACCATGCTGTCGATCTGGAACACGCTGAAGGTCGGCGTGATCACCGCCGTGCTGGGCGGCATCCTGGCCTTCGCGATCGGCTACACGGTGAACCGCACCAACGTGAAAGGCCGCCGCGCGATCGACCTGCTGGCCACGATCCCGGTTGCCATTCCCGGCCTGGTGATCGGCGTCGCTTACCTCTGGGCCTGGATCGGCCTGCCGGGCGGCCTCTACGGCACGATCTGGATCCTGGCGCTGGCCTTCGTCGCGCGCTTCATGCCCGACACCGTGAAGGCGCTCTCGACCTCGTTCCTGCAGATCCACAAGGAACTCGAGGAAGCGGCCTGGATCAGCGGCCGCGGCATCCTGAGCACCATCTTCACCATCGTGCTGCCGCTCGCGCGGCCGGGCGTCGTGGCGTCGATGACGCTGCTCTTCGTGCTGGCAGTGCGCGAGCTGGGTTCGTCGCTGTTCCTCTACACCAGCGACAGCACCGTCATGGCGGTGCTGCTGCTCGACTATTACGAGGGCGGCAACACCGGCAAGACCGCCGCCTTCAGCCTGGTGCAGACCGCCATCCTGGGCGGACTGCTGGGCATCACGAGTTGGCTATCCCGCGGCGCCGCGCAGAGCGCCGCGCGCACGGGCTGAATAAAAACGATAACGGAGGAAACACATGATGAAGCGTAGAAGCATGATGGCCGGCATCGTCGGCGCCGCGGCGACCTGGACCCTGCCCGCGCATGCTGCCGACGAAGACTTCGGCGGCAAGGACCTGATCGCCGCCGCCGACAAGGAAGGCGCGCTGACCTACTACACGGCCAACTTCGCCGAGGTCGAGCAGGAGGTCATCAAGGCCTTCAACAAGCGTTTCCCCAAGATCAAGATCTCCATGGTGCGCGCGCCGGGAGGCCAGCTCATCACCCGCATCAAGACCGAGGCGGCGGCCGGCAAGCTCGCCGCCGACGTCGTGAACCATTCCGATCGCGGCTTGATGCTCGAACTGCAGGACCTGTTCCTGGATTACACACCGCCGAACGCGGCGGACTACCGGCCGGATGCGCTGGTGCATCCGAAGTTCTGGCCGGGCGTCACGCTCGGCTGGTGCATCGCCTACAATACGCAGCTGGTGAAGAACGCACCCAAGACGTGGATGGATCTCACCAAGGACGAGTACAAGGGCAAGCAGATCGGCCAGGTAGTCGGCCCCTCGGGCGGCACGACCTGGACCCGCATCATGTTCGAGCGCCAGGTATTGGGCGAGGACTACTGGAAGAAGCAGGCCGCGCTGGGCGTCACGCTTTATCCGTCAGGTGCACCGACCTCCGACTCGCTGGTGCGCGGCGAGGTGTCGATCGCACCGCTGCTCTACAACATCATCTATACGAAGATCGTCGAAGGCGCTCCGGCCGAAGCTATCTTCGCACCGGAAGGTGTGCCGATCGTGCCCTATGCCGATGGTATTCCCAAGACATCGAAGAGCCCCAATGCCGCCAAGCTGTTCATGAACTGGCGCCTGTCCAAGGAAGGCCAGGCGTTCCAGATCGAGAAGCTCGGCAACATCACCTCCATGAAGGAGCCGCCGATGCTTCCCAAGGGCTGGGACCCGAAGGTCATCAAGGTCTGGGTGCCCGAGTTCAAGCAGTTCGAATCGCTGCGCGACAAGTGGATGGACGACTGGAACAAGACCTACGGGTACCGCCAGTGAGCTCTGCGCTCCTCATCGAGAACCTCGAGAAGCGGTTCGCACCGGGTGTCCGGCCGGCCGTCGATGGCGTGAGCTTCGACGTGCCGCCGGGCGAGATCGTGGTGCTGCTGGGACCTTCGGGTTGCGGCAAGACCACCACCTTGCGCTGCGTGGCGGGTCTCGAGCATCCGACCGGTGGCCGCATCTCGATCGGCGGCCGCGTCGTCTCAGAGCCCACGCGTGGCACGCTCGTTTCCCCGCGCGAACGCGACATCGGCATGGTGTTCCAGTCGTACGCGGTATGGCCGCACATGACGGTGCGTCAGAACGTGGCCTATCCGCTCAAGTACCGGAAGAAATCCGACGGCGGCAGCATCACCACCAAGGTTAACGAGACCCTCGAACTCGTAGGCCTCGGCGAGTACGCCGAGCGGCCGGTGGTCTCGCTGTCGGGCGGCCAGATGCAGCGCGTCGCACTGGCCCGCAGCCTGGTCTATCGCCCGCAACTCATCCTGCTCGACGAGCCGCTCAGCAACCTCGACGCCAAGCTCCGCATCCGGCTGCGCGACGAGTTGCGCCGCATCCTGAAGATGACCGGCATGACCGGCCTCTACGTCACGCACGACCAGTCGGAAGCCGTCGTGCTGGGCGACCGTATCGGCGTGATGAAGGACGGCAAGCTCTTACAGATGGCGCCGCCGCACGAGATCTACAACAAGCCGGCGGACTCCTTCGTCGCCAACTTCACCGGCGCTTCCAACGTCCTGAAGGGCAAGGTACTGGCCTGCACCGCCGGCCGCGCCACCATCGATCTGGGCGCCGCGGGCCGCATCGAGGCCTGGACGCCACATGCGCTCGCCGTCGGCGACAAGGCCACCGTCGCGCTCCGCGCCGAGAACGTGCGGCTGGGCGAGCGCGGCGCCACCAACGGCTTCGCCGGCCGCGTGCTCGAACGGCGCTACCAGGGCATGCAGACAGTGTACGACGTCGAGATGGGCGGCCAGAAGCTCGAAGCCCTCGAACTCGGCACGGCAGCGCGTCACGCCGCCGACGCCGACATCGGCCTCACTCTGCCGCCGGAAGCCTGCTGGGCCTACCGCGACGACGGAACGGGCATTCAGGAGTAGTGCTCAGACCTTGGCGATGATCGCGACGGGCCCGCCACCGGCGGGGCCCTGGTGTTCGGCGCCGCCTGAGACATAGAGCATCGTGTCGCCGATCACGCCGGCCAGCACACCGCCGACCAGTGCGCGGGCATGGCGCGTCGAATGGATGTCGCTGTCGTCCAGCATCGTGTGGCGCCGGCCGCGGATCTCGCCGCCCGGGGCCGCTTCGGCCTTGGCGAGGACCGCCACGGTCTCGCCACCAAGGGTCGTCAGCATGCCACGGGCGGCATCAGCGTCGATCGCATCCTTCATCACCGCGTGGCCGATGACGAGGTCGCCGCCCCAGCCGGGCGCATTCCCCAGCACAACGATCTCGTTGCGCAGCAACTCCACTCCCGCCGAGATGCTGGCGACGCCGGAGTACAGCGACCAGTCCTTGCAGACGGCGCTCTCGGGCGCGTCCTCGATCTCGCCCAGCGCCAGCGCGACGCCCAGCGCCGAGGCGCCGCGCGATACGGCCATCGAGTAGTAGGTGTCGTCGGTCGCGGTCTTCTGGCCACGACGCGCCGCTTCCTCGATGCGCTCCTTGGTCAACAGCGGGCATTTGATCTGCACGAAATGGACGTCGGATGGCGACGAGATGCCCGCATCGCGCATCGCCAACGTCACGGCAGCCGCGGTCTCTTCGATTTGCGCGGCACGGCCGATCTCCTCGGGCCTGAAGGCACGCGTAAAGCCGATACCGATCGCCAGACGCTTCTCAGTCGCCGGGGCGGGCGCCTCATCGCTGCTGAATACCAGCAGATGCGGCGATAGCCCGCCTTCGGTGCCGCCCGACATGACGATCGCGACACGTTGTTCTTTCAGGAGCAGCTTCAGCGCCAGGGTCGCGTAGCCGCGCGTGAAATCGTTCACGCAGCCGTTGCCCTCCGTCTTGCCGATGATCGCCACGATTTTTGCGGGATCGACCTCGCCGTTGGCAATCGCCGCCTCCAGCGCGCTGGTGTCCTGCGGACCGGCGGTCGGCAGCCGCAGAACCTTCGTCCGGCGCGCCCCAAGAACGGACACGTCAGGCGGCCTTGCCGGCGTCGCTGCCGTGCCGCTCGCGGCGGCGGCGGATGATGCTGAAGGAGATCAGCGCAATCGCGATCACCAGAAACGACACGGCCGTCGTCACGGTGCCCAGCGCGTAGAGCACGGGCGTCGTGATGTTGGTGGTCATGCCGTAGATCTCGAGCGGCAGGGTGTTGAAGGTGCCGGAGGTGTAGAGGCTGCGCGCGAACTCGTCGTAGGAGAGCGTGAAGCCGAACAGGCCAACGCCGATCAGGCTGGGCAGCACGATCGGGATCACGACGTGGCGGATCGTCTGCCACGGCGTGGCGCCAAGGTCGCGCGCGGCTTCCTCGTAGCGCCGGTCGAAGCGGTTGAAGACTGCCAGCATGATCAAGAGGCCGAACGGCAGGGTCCAGGTGAGGTGGGCGCCGAAGGCCGAACTGTACCAGGCCGGATCGATCTCGAGCACGCGGAACAACAGGCCGATGCCGAGGCTGATCAGGATCGAGGGCACGATCAGGCTGGCGATCGCGAGATAAAAGAGGATCGTCGAGCCGCGGAAGCGGTTGCGGAAGGCAAGCCCGGCCGAGAACGAGACGATCATGGTGACGATCATCACCACCACGCCCAGGACCAGCGAACGCTTCAGCGCGCCTGCGATGTCACCCACGAGCTGCGTCTGGAACAGGTTGAAGAACCAGTGCAGCGACAGGCCCCTCATCGGGAAAGTGAGCGTTCCCTCCGGTCCCTGGAACGACAGCACCAGGATGGTGAGCGTGGGCCCGTAGAGGAACAGCACGAACAGCGTGAAGAACGCCGCGAGGAACCAGAAGGCCGGACCGCGCTTGCCGTGCTTCACGTCACAGCTCCTTCCGGATGTCGACCACCCGCATCATGCCCGCGACGATTAAGAGGACCACGATCAGCAGCACGACGGCATTGGCCGCGGCGGCGGGGTATTGCAACAGCGACATGGCGTTGGCCATCATCAGCGCCACCGAAGCACTGAGGCCGCCGCTCATCATGCGCACGGTGACGAAGTCGCCCATCACGATGGTGACCACGAAGATCGAGCCGATGGCGATGCCGGGCTTGCACAGCGGCAGGATGACGTTGGTCAGCGTCTGCCAGCTCGTGGCGCCGGCATCGAGCGAGGCCTCGAGCAGGCTGCGGTCGATGCGCATCATCGAGTTGAAGATCGGCACGACCATGAACAGCGTGTAGAGATGCACGTAGACCAGCACGACCGAGAAGTTCGAGTAGAGCAGGAATTCCAGCGGCTGCTGGATCAGGCCCATCTTCATCAGCGTCATGTTCGCCAGCCCATTCCTGCCAAGGAACGGGATCCACGAGATCATGCGGATGACGTTGGAGGTCCAGAACGGGATCGTGCAGACCAGGAACAACACCTGCTGCCAGGTCGCCGAGCGCACGTGGAACGCCAGGAAATACGCCAGCGTGAAGCCGATCAGGAAAGTCAGCACCCAGGTGATCAGCGCGAACTCGACGGTCTGCAGATAGGTCTGCCAGGTCACCGGCGAGAGCAGCAGTTCCTCGTAGTTCTGACTGAGGAACGCCGGGATGATCGAGGTCGTCGTGTAGTCGAAGAAGCTCACCACCACGATGGTGGCGATCGGAATCACCAGGAAGATCAGGAACACCAGCGCGAGCGGCGTTACCTGAAAGTACGTGGTCCAGCGGGAGGTACGCGTCATCATTTCCTGCACCTCTCCCCCGCTAGGGGGAGAGGACGGGTGAGGGGGTTACGCACAGCCTTCGATGCCCCCTCACCTAGCCTCTCCCCCCAGCGGGGGAGAGGAACATTGAGGAGGAACGTCGTTACGCGGCGATGAAGGAGTTCCACTTCTGGACCATGTAGCGATCCTCATCCATCACGGCGTTCCAGCAGGACACCGCGCCCATGCGCTCGTAGAACGAGCCGCCGTCGCGCACGGCGCCGGCCTTCTCCATCACGGCGCCCTGCGGGCTCTTGATGTCGCCCTTGGCCGGCTTGCCTTCCATCCAGAAGCCCCACTCGTCTTCCGACATGTTGGCCTTGGCCGTGTCGAGCACCGCCGAGTAATAGCCTTGGCGGTTGAGGAAGCCGCCGCACCAGCCGGACAGATACCAGTTGATGTAGTCGTAGGCCGCCGAGAGCTGCGAGCCCGACAGGTGCTTGGCGATCGCCAGACCGTCGCCCCACGAGCGATAGCCTTCCTTGAGCGGCTGATACTTGCAGGCGACGCCCTTCGAGCGGACCGCGGCCACCGCCGGCGACCACATCGACTGGATCACGACCTCGCCCGAGGTCATCAGGTTCACCGACTCGTCGAAAGTCTTCCAGAAGGCGCGGAACTGGCCGGACTTCTTGGTCTCGATCAGGAAGGCGATCGTCTTGTCGATCTCCGCCTTGGTCATGTTGCCCTTGTCGCCATACTTCATGACGCCGGCCGATTCGCAGATCATCGCGGCGTCCATGATGCCGATCGAGGGGATGTTCAGGATCGAGGTCTTGCCCTTGAACTTCGGATCCAGGATGTCCTTCCACTGCGAGATCTCGCGGCCGACCAGGTCGGGGCGGATGCCCAGCGTGTCGGCGTTGTAGATCGTCGGCACCATCGTGAACCAGCCCGTCTGGCCCGACGCGAAGGCGGTGGAGTCGGGCTTGTCGACGAAGCCCACCTTGCTCGGCGCCGTGCCCTGGGCGATGACGCTATCGGGCTTCAGCTTGCCGGTGGTGAAGATCGGCACGATCTTGTCGAAGTAGGTGAGCTTCTTGACGTCGAACGGCTGCAGCACCTTGGCCGGCCAGATCTTCTTGATCATCCAGTATTCGATGTCGGCGATGTCGTAGGAGTTCGGCTGCGTCACGGCGCGCTGCACGCAGGCGTCGGAGTCGAGCGCCGTCATCTGGATGGTGAAGCCCAGGTCCTTCTTGGCTTTCTCCGCGATCTCGTTGATCGCCGACACGCCGGTGCCGAACTGGCGCAGCACGATGTTCTTGTTGTTCTGCGCCCAGATCGTTGGCGCGCCAACGGTGCTGCCGAGCACCGCGCCGGCTGCAATGCCCGCGCCCTTGAGCATCTTGCGACGGCCGATACCGCCATTCAGTTTCGCCATCTCTCCACTCCTTCTTTTATCGACGGCAAGGTGCCGCCTCCCCTCTACCGACCGAGGACGTGCACATCCCCGGGCATCCACGACAAAGTCACCGCCTGCCCCGGCACCACCGGCGCGGCATCAAAGCGCTGCTCCGACAAGACGGCCGACAAGGGCTCCAGCCCCGCCACGTCGATGCCGACCTGCACCGTGGCGCCGAGATACTCGACTGACCGCGCGACACCCGTGAGCGAGGTCGCATCTGTCGGCGCATTGCCTGGCAGCACGGTCATGCGGTCGGCGCGGATCGCCACCATCGCCCCCTCGGCATTGGCGCGCGCGACGGCGGCGGGAATGACGTTGTGGCCGCCGATGAACTTGGCGACGAAGGCCGAGGCCGGCTTGTTGAACACTTCGCGCGCCGACGCCGCCTGCTCGATCTTGCCGGCATTCATCACCACCACGAGGTCGGCCAGCGCCATCGCCTCGTCCTGACTGTGCGTCACGTGGATGAAGCTGATGCCGAGCCGTGTCTGCAGCCCCTTCAGCTCCTCGCGCATCTTGATGCGCAAGAACGGATCGAGCGCCGACAGCGGCTCGTCGAGCAGCAGCACCTGCGGATCGGTGATCAGCGCGCGGGCCAGCGCCACGCGTTGCTGCTGGCCGCCTGAGAGTTGCGCCGGCAGGCGCTTCGCATAGGGCTCCATCTGCACGCGCTTCAGCATCTCGACCGCTCGCGCACGGCGCGTATCCTTGTCGACGCCGCGCATCTTCAGACTGAAGGCCACGTTGTCGGTGCAATCGAGATGCGGAAACAGCGCGTAGCTCTGGAACATCATTGCCGTGCCGCGCGCCGCCGGCGGCAGGGTGGTGATGTTCTCCGATCCCAGGATCACGTCGCCTTCGGTGGCGTCCTCGTGACCCGCGATCATGCGCAAGGTCGTGGTCTTGCCACAGCCGGAGGGGCCGAGCAGGCAACAATAGGAGCCCGCCGGAATCCTGAGGTTGATCGACTCCACCGCCAACGCCGTGCCGTAGCGTTTGGTCAGGGCCACCAGTTCAATGTCGGGCTTCTTCGCCATGCACCAAGGGAAGCAATCCCCGTGCCACAGCCGTAAAACTATCTGTTCACAGGTGCAGAGCTGCGCTCTCGGTTCGAATGCGCAACCACAGGATGAGTCCGTTGAGCACGGTGAAGACCAGCCCGTACCAGAGCAGGCCAAACGCGAGCGGCAGCACCAAAATTTCGGCGGCGACCACGCAGTAATTGGGATGAGAGACGAAACGGTAGGGACCGCGAGCAACCAGCGGCGCGCCAGGCAGCACGATGATGCGCGTTGTCCAGCGCTCTCCCAGGGTCGCGATCACCCAGACGCGCGCGGCCTGGAGGAGAATAAAGAGACCGAGCCAGAGGAAGTTCACCGGCAGGTCCCAGGCGAGAGCCCAAAGCCCGGCCAGCCACGCCGCATGGAGCGCCACGATCAGCGGATAGTGCGCGGCGCCCACTTCCTGTGCGCCCTGCGCGCGCAGACGCGCGGTGTTGCGCTGGGCAAGAACGAGTTCGCCAAGACGCTGCAGCGTCACGAACCCCAGGATCAATATCGCGAAGGTCACGTCGACAGCGACAGCGCCGCGCAGGAGAAGCCCGGCCCCATGGCGGTCATGACCGTGCGGTGCGGCAGGCCCGCCGCCAGCAGTCTCTCCATGACGAAGATGACGGTGGGCGCGGACATGTTGCCGTAATCGGACAGCACCTCGCGCTCATGATCGAGCGTGCCCTGTGGCAGCCGCAGCGCCTGCTCGAGCGCCACGATCACCTTGGCGCCGCCGGGATGGCAGGCGAAACGATCGACAGATTCAGGCGCAACACCGATGCGTTCGAGGATGCCCTCGACAGCCGGACGAACCTTCTCCTCGACGAAGGGCGGAATCGAGCGGTCGAAGATTACTTCCAGCCCGTTGGCATCGACGTCCCAGCCCATGATGTCGAGCGTCTCAGGCCACATGTGCTGGCCGGAGCCTTCGATGCGGGCAATGCCCTCCTCACCCGCGCGCACGACACAGGCCGCGGCGCCGTCGCCGAACAGCGCCGACGCCACGATATTGGCCTTGGTCGGCTGATCGCCGCGGAAGGCCACGGTGCAGACCTCGACGGCGACCATCAGCACATTCGTGCCGGGCCGTCCCTGGGCGAGGCGACTGGCGACGGCAAGCCCGGACACGCCGCCGGCGCAGCCGAGGCCAAATACCGGCACCCGCTCGATATCGTTGCGGAAGCCCATGCGGGACGCCACACGCGCCTCCAGACTGGGCGTGGCAATGCCGGTCGAAGAGATCGTCACGATCGCGTCGATCTCGTTCGCCGCGAGTCCGGCGGCATCGAGCGCACGCGTCGCGGCGGCAATGAAAAGCGCCTCGGCGCCCTTCAGGTACGCCTTCATGCGCTCGGGCCAGCCGAGGTTACCCGAGAGATACCATTCGGCGGGTTCGACCGTGTAGCGCGTGCGGATACCCGCAGTCTCGAAGACCGGCGCCATGCGTTCGTAATTGCCGAAGCGGCCTGAGAACACCTTGCAGGCGATCTGGGCGGCGTCGGACTGGTTCATGCGATGAGGGGGGACGGCGCTGGCCAGCGACAGCAGGCGCGCGCCGCCGGGACGAAGGTCTATGCCATCCATGGGGGTTGAACGTATGCTCTTCCCTCTCGTTGCTCCGTGCACATCACAAGGGCGAGAGGGATTGACGCGGCTTTTGCAAACTTTCGACAAAATCAGCGCGGGAGGTTTCGATGGCATGGCAGACGTTGCCGGGCTGATGTTCTGTTCCGACATCGATCTCGGCTACCAACGCAGCCGGACAAAATTCGAAGCCGGACAAGGCGTCTTGCTCGACGAGTCCTATCGCCTCGCCCATCTGCCGCTGGTCGCGCCCGATCATCCGCGCGTCATCGCCTCACGCGACGGCAAGCCCTACATGATGGGCCGGCATCCGACGGTCTTCTCGCTCGGCCTCCCGGTCGACGCCGATGCCCTCGACGCATCGCCTGCTTTCAAGGAATTGGAACGCGAGATCAAGACGTCTCCTTTCGCGTCCAAGATCGCCTGGGACATGCTTCCACGCCGACGCGGCAAGCTGCACGCAACCCTCTGCGGCAGCCTCGGCGACGCCGCGTCCACGATCGCGGAGGCCGCGCGCCGGGAGTTGCGACGGCTCGCGCCAATGCAGGTCGAACTGCGCGGCCTCTTCTCCGGCAACATCAACGTCGGCCGCCTCTATCTGCGCGTCTATCCCGAATTCCGCGACGGACAGAACCTGTTTCGCACCCTGCAGCGCGCGCTGGGCCGGCCGGAGACAGACCTGTACGTCGTCGGTCTCTACAATCTGAAAGACGATCTGGACTCTGCAGAAGCGACGGCCTTGGGCGAATTGATCGAGCGTTGGTGGGACCGGCCGATCCTACGCTACACAGTCGACCGGCTGTGGCTGATGCAGGCCAAAGACGATCTCGTGCTCGACGGCGGCGTCGCCGAGGAGATCGCGTTGTGACACTTCACATTGCGCCTGGCGACTCGGCGCGCGGCTCATTAATTCAAGCGCTTCGGAGCGAAGGTCTCGACGACGAGGTCGTGGGCTTCCGCGACGATCTGAGTTGCGGCCCCATCGACACAGACGATCAGCAGCCACGCGCGGCGTGGTGGGCGCCCTATTACGCCGATGAGGATTTCGAGCACATCGGCGACTTCTGGCGCCGCCTCACGACAGGTGATGAGCGCCTAGTCCTCTGGTTCAGCCGCAACTCAGCGCGGGAATTCGCCTGCTTCCTGGCGTGTGCCGACAGGCTCGGCGAGCGGCCTTACGCGATCATCGACGCGACGGACAAAGCCCGGCCTATGTCTCGATCATGGGTCAGGATCGACTTGTCTCCCTGCTCGGTAAGGCGCGGGTTCCGGCCGATCTTGAGAAGAGTCGCTTCAGCGAGCACTGGCAACGTCTCAAACGCGAGAACGCATCGTTCCGGATCGCAACATCACAAGGCATGGCGTCAGCGCCGCTCGACTACTTTGATTCTTCTCTTATGAAGCGGGTGCCGCCCGGTGGTGAGCGAATCGCACGCGTGATCGGCGATGCGCTTGGAGAGTTCCACCAACAGGTCGGCGACATCATGTTGCTGGCGCGCGTGATCGCCCTCATCGAGAGCGGAAAGTTGGTGGCCGACGGCGATCCTTGGGATATGCATTCTTCCCGCATCAAGCTGGCGGATTGAGAACAAAGCGTATGCCCGCTGAGGACCGAACGTAGCTTTATCGGTTGGCGCGCGCCGGCTCCGTCAGCACCTTGGGCTCGTTCAGCGAGCCATCCAATTGGATGGCATGGTCGTGGAACAACGGAACATCCGCCGGCAGGACGGTGCCATCCTGCGCCGTGCCCGTGAACACGTGCCGCACGTTGGAAGACAGGCCGAGTTTGCCGGGCTCGTCGAATGAACCGGCGAATGCGCCGACGCCGGTAGGAAAACGCTCGAAGCCCAGCATCACCCGCGCACCGCACGTGCCGCAGAAATGGATGCTTATGCGCTTGCCGCTTCCCTCGGAGATCACGTCATAGGTCTTGGGCGTGCCCGCGGTAACGTGAAAGTCGGCTTTGGCGAACACCGGCTGGACCATGTACGCCGAGCCGGTCGTGCGCTGGCAGAAACGACAGTGGCAGACCGTGACGCGCATCGGGTCTACGTCCGCCACGAACCGGACTTCGCCGCACAAGCACCCACCTTCATGACGCGCCATTCTTGTCTCCATTCGCCTTATCAGGCCGTCCTTTAGAGCAACACGCCAGCGGATCAACCGCACATTCCCTCAGGCGGCACATGAGTTGATTTATCGGCTATCATCCCCGTATGCGACGTCTCATTCCCATAACCGAATTGGTCACCATTTTTGGTGAAGCGCTGCGGGCTCTTACGCCTCACGTCGCCAAAGCAGGAATTCCATGGGAAGACGGCCAGAACTATGACGATTGGGATGATGTCGCGACGGCGCTCTATAAAGGCATCGTTGCCAATGCGATCGCTTCTGCCGTGGAAGGCGACGGTTATTTCGACCTCGCGCCTTATGGATTCAACCTGCCTACATACGAAAAGCAGAGCATCCTATTCGCTCGAGAATTCGGTCCGCGCACGCCGTTCTTGCGCCTTAAGTCTTCAGGCCACGCTCTTCCGTTCGACACAGCCACATTCATCGAGTTGGAAGAGCACGGGACGGATTCCGGTCGTCGTCTGAGCCGCCCCCTTGCGCAGGTCGAGATGGTCGCACTCTTGCGCTCATCCACTGGAGAAAGCGAGATCACCGCCGGTATCGGCTAGGCAGCGCTTGTGCCTCTCGCCGACCGGATTTCAATCCGGTTGGCAAGTGCACGGGACTCATCCATTTAGGCGCCATGAACGACAAACAAATGCGCCTCGGCGTCTTCGTGCAGACGCCAGGCCACCACGTCGCCGGCTGGCGGCATCCCGATGCCGTCACGACCGGCTGGCCGAACCTCGGGCTGATGCAGCACATCGCGGCCACCGCCGAGCGTGCCAAGTTCGACATGTTCTTCCTGGGCGACGGTTTCTCGACCGGCTATGGCGAGCATCCCTCGACGATCGGCAAGTTCGAGCCGATCTCGCTGCTGTCGGCGCTCGCGATGGGCACGAAGCATGTGGGCCTCGCGGCGACCGCCTCGACGACCTACGGCGAGCCTTATCACGTGGCCCGCGGCTTCGCCTCGCTCGACCATATCTCGGGCGGACGGGCGGGCTGGAACGTGGTGACCACCGCCTATTCCAAGTCGAGCGCCGTGTTCGGCCGCCAGCATCCGCCGCATGCCGAGCGCTACGCCATCGCCGAGGAATTCGTCGAGGCCTGCCGGCTGCTGTGGGACACCTGGGACGATGGCGCCTTCATCGGCGACAAGGTGGCGGGCACGTTCGTGAAGCCGGGCAGCCTGCATGTGCCGGACTTCCACGGCAAATACTTCACCGTCACCGGCGGCCTCAATGTGCCGCGCGCACCGCAGGGCCATCCGGTGCTGATCCAGGCCGGCTCCTCCGGTCCCGGCCAGGCACTGGCCGCGCGCATCGCCGACGTCGTCTTCACCGCGCAGAACGACATCGAGGAGGCCAAGGCCTTCTACGACGCGTTGAAGGCACAGGTCGTCTCGTTCGGCCGGCCCGCCGGCAGCGCGCTCGTCATGCCGGGCGTCTTCCCCGTCGTTGGCCGCAGCGAGGCGGAAGCGCGCGAGATCTTCGCTGAACTCAACCGCAACATCGACGCGACGCAGGCCTTCACCGTGCTGTCGGAGCGGCTGGGCATGGACGTGTCGAAGCTGCCGATGGACGGGCCGGTACCCGCGCCGCCCGAGACCGAGGCGCTGAAGAGCCGCTCGGCGCTGCTGATGGAGATGGCCCGGCGCGACAAGCTCACCTTGCGCGAACTCTATTATCGCGTCGCCGCCGCGCGCGGCCACCTGCTGCTGGTCGGCAGCCCTGTGCAGATCGCCGACGTGCTGGAGCGCTGGTTCAAGGCCAGCGCCGCCGACGGCTTCAATGTCATGCCGCCGTTCTTCCCGGGCCAGTTCGACGCTTTCGCCGATCAGGTCGTGCCGATCCTGCAGGAGCGTGGCCTGTTTCGCGCGGACTACACCGGCTCGACCCTGCGCGATCATTTGGGGCTGCGGATGCCGGCGTAGGGACGCACCGGATCGAAGCGGCCTCCCGGCGTGTAATTTTGTTGCGCAGGGGGTGTGGCGAGATTTGAGACAAATCGCTCGAAAGTCTTATGCCACCTGCATCGGAGGTGTCTCAGGATTTGGAGACACTGTCTCAGCCAAAGGGGCAAAATGACCGGGAGAACCGGGCGCTTCTTCCCTTGTACCCGGCGCCCCGACTCCTGATATAACGCCCCCGAGGGGCCAGTGTGGGCGGAGCAGTCGCCAACCCGGTCAGATCCGGAAGGAAGCAGCCGTAACGAATTCGCTTCGGGTCATGCTGGTCTCTCACCCGTACCTTCCCCGCGCGCCGCTGGGGAAGTCGGGCCGCCCGGGCGCGACGACCGCCGGGTACTAAGGGGCCACGGCGCAGAAGCGGGTGACAGCATGGCGAAAGCCACCAAAGACGTCGCTGGCGAAGCAGCCGACACCACCCTTCCCTACCGCGTCCTCGCCCGCAAATACCGCCCCGTCGATTTCACCACCCTGATCGGCCAGGAAGCCATGGTGCGCACCTTGCGCAACGCCATCGCCACGGGCCGCATCGCCCATGCCTTCATGCTCACCGGCGTGCGGGGCGTGGGCAAGACCACGACCGCCCGCATCATCGCCCGCGCGCTGAACTGCGTCGGACCCGACGGCAAGGGCGGCCCGACCGTCGATCCCTGCGGCGTCTGCGACAACTGCAAGGCCATCTCCGAGGACCGCCACGTCGACGTGATCGAGATGGACGCGGCCTCGCGCACCGGCATCGACGATGTGCGCGAGCTGATCGAGGGCGTGCGCTACCGGCCGGTCTCGGCGCGCTACAAGGTCTACATCATCGACGAAGTACACATGCTGTCGGAGAAGGCGTTCAACGCGCTGCTCAAGACGCTGGAAGAGCCGCCGCCGCATGTGAAGTTCCTGTTCGCCACCACCGAGATCCGCAAGGTGCCGGTGACGGTGCTGTCGCGCTGCCAGCGCTTTGACCTGAAGCGCGTGCCGCAGGATGTGCTGATCGCGCACTTCGCGAAGATCTCGGAGACCGAGAAGGTCGAGATCTCGCCTGAGGCGCTGGCGCTGCTGGCGCGTGCCGCCGACGGTTCGGTGCGCGACGGCCTCTCCATGCTCGACCAGGCCATTGCGCACGGGGGCGGCGTGGTCGATGCCGCCCAGGTGCGCGACATGCTGGGCCTCGCCGATCGCAGCCGCGTGCTCGACCTGTTCGAGAAGGTAATGAAGGGCGACGCACAGTCCGTCGTCGGCACGTTGGGCGAGATGCACGACTCCGGCGCCGACCCCGTCGTCATCCTGCAGGACTTGCTCGAGCTCACGCACTGGGTGACGCGCCTCAAGGTGGCGCCCGACGCCGCCGCCGGCACTGCCGACAGCGAACGCGCGCAGGGCCTCGCCATGGCGGCCAAGCTCACCATGGCCTCGCTGACGCGCGCCTGGACGCTGCTGATGAAGGGCCTGCAGGAGACGCTGACCGCGCCCTCGCCGCTGCGCGCGGCCGAGATGGCGTTGATCCGGCTTTGCTACGCTGCCGATCTTCCCTCGCCCTCCGATGCGATCAAGGCGCTACAGAACGGCACCCTATCAGCGGGTGGCGGCGCACCGGCGCCTGCCCCGCGCGGCAATGGCAATGGCGGCGGCGGTGGAGCGGCTGCACGGCTTGCCTCACAGCCCGCCAACGCGATCGCCCCTCAACCGGCCGCGGCGCAGCCCGCGCCACGCAATTTCACCGAGGTCGTGGCGCTCTTCGAAGCGCGCCGCGAGCCGCGGCTGGTGCATCACCTGATGCATCACGTGCACGAAGTGCGCTGCGAGCCCGGCGTGATCGAATTCCGGCCCGAGCCACAGGCGCCGGGCGACCTCGCCGCCAAGGTGAGCGCGCTTCTCTCGCAATGGACAGGCCGGCGCTGGCTCGCTTCGGTCTCGTCCGCCGAGGGCAAGCCCACCTTGATGGCGCAGAAATCCGCCAAGGGTGACGAGCTGCGCAGCGCGGCCGAAAACAACGCCACGGTCCAGGCGATCCTGAAGACCTTCCCCGGCGCCAAGCTCGAGACGGTGCGACGCAAGGGCGAGCAGACATCGATGGTGGCGGGCCTTGGCGGCGACGAGCCGATGGCCGACGAAGCACCGTTGCCAGAAGAATATCCCGCCGACGACGGCGACATACCGGAAGGTGAAGAGTTCTGATGTTCGACAAATTGAAGGATCTCGGCGGGCTGATGGCGCAGGCCCAGCAGATGCAGCAGAAGGTGAAGGAGCTGCAGGATCAGCTCGAGCGGATCGAGATCGTGGGCAGCTCCGGCGCCGGCCTGGTGAAGGTGACGGTGACCGGCAAGAACGAGACGCGCCGCATCGAGATCGATCCCTCGCTGTTCAAGCCCGAGGACAAGGGCGTCGTCGAGGATTTGATCGTCGCCGCCTGCAACGACGCGCGTGGCAAGGTCGAGGCGACCGTGCAGGAGCAGATGAAGTCGATCACCGGCGGGATGCCACTGCCGCCGGGCTTCAAGCTTTAATGATCATGATCTTCTGGGACCGCGGGCCTCCAGGCCCGCC
>CAIKZO010000075.1 GCA_903832005.1 Enhydrobacter aerosaccus
AGTGGCGCTCATGATGCGCCACTGGAGTGGCGCGCTCCAATGAAAAGACCTATCGCAGAGCGGCCGCGATGTTGCCGCCGTCGACCGTCAGCACGGCGCCGGTCGTCTTGACCGCCTTGGCCAGCGTCACGAAGCACTGCGCCACGTCCTCGGCCGTTACCTCGATGCCCAGCAGGTTGCCGCCCATGTAGTCGGCTTCCGTCAGGCCGCGTGCCTTGGAGCGCTGGGCGATCATCTCGTCAGTGAGCAGACCCGAGCGAATGCGGTCGGCGTTCACCGAGTTCGAGCGGATGCCGTCAGCGCCATGGTCGAGCGCGTACTGGCGCATCAGGAACAAGGTCGCGGCCTTCGGCAGGCCGTACGGTCCGAAGTCGGGACCGGGGTTCACTGCCTGCTTGCTGGTGTTGAACAGCAGGCAGCCGCCCAGGCCCTGCGCCTTCATGATGCGCACGGCGTTCTGCGCCACGCTCTGGTGCGCCCAGAAGTTCAGCTCGAAGCTCTTGCGCAAGGTGGCCTCGTCGACCGTGCCGATCTTGCCCTGCCAGGCCGCGCCCGCGTTGGAGACGACGATATCGACGCCGCCGTAGGTCGCGGCGATCTTGTCGAAGGCCGCGCGGACTTGGCTCGCATCGGTCACGTCGCAGGCGATGGCGAAGCCCTTCACCTTGGAGACATCGCGATCGACGACGACCACCTCGGCGCCTTCCTTGGCGAAGGCAGATGCGGTCGCGGCACCGATGCCCGACGCGCCGCCGGTCACGACGGCGATGCGGCGCGCGAGAGGCTTCTCAGCCGTGGAGTTGAGCTTGGCCTGCTCGAGCGACCAATATTCGATGTCGAAGATGTCGGGTTCGGGAATGCACTGGTAGGTGCCGAGCCGCTCGGCATCGGCGATCACCGCGACGGTGGTCTCCGCGAGATCGGCCGCGATCTTGGCGTCCTTCGAGGAATTGCCGAGGCCGAACAGGCCGACGCCCGGCACCAGCACGACGCGTGGCACGGGATCGAGTTCCTTCTTCGCCGTCACCAGCTTGCCGTTGTAGCGCGCGAAATAGGTGTGATAGTCGGCGGCAAATTTCTCCAGCGCCGCCGTCGTGTCCTTGGCGAAAGCATCGAGCTTGCCGGCTTCGGGCGCGGGCGCGACGAACGGATAGTTCTTGGTGCGGATGGCATGGTCCGGCGTGACCGGGCCCTGCTGGCTGTAGCGCGCGATGTCCTTGCCGTTCACGAAGGCCAGAATCTCGGGGTTGCTGCGGAACTCGAACACGAAGCGTTGCGTGGCCTCGCGGCCACCGTTCTTCGCCGGGATCGACATCAGCCCGCGCAGGATCGGCGCGATCTCGGCTGCAGTCGCTGGCGTGGCGGGCAGGGTGGCGCCCGGGAAGATCTTCTTGGTCGCCTTGGCGAGACGCTGCTCGGCCATGGTCACGAGGTCGATCATGCGCACGTAGGCTTCTTCCGCCGTGGCGCCCATCGAGAAGATGCCGTGCTTCAGCAGGATCAACCCTTCGACGTCGGGATGAGCCTTGGCGATCTCGGCGGTCTTCTTGGCGAGCGCAAAGCCCGGCATGACGTACGGCACGAGTGCGGCGCGCTTGCCGTAGAGATCGGCCGCGAGCGCCTCGCCGTCGGGTTGGTCGGTCAGGGCCAACACGGCGTTGCTGTGCGTGTGGTCGATGAACTTGTGCGGCAGGAAGGCGTGCAGCAGCGTCTCGACCGACGGATTCGGCGACTTGCTGTCGAGCAGGTTGCTGCGCTGGACGTTGACCATGTCCTCGTCGGATAGGGCCTGCAGCCCCTGCAGCTCGCGCAGCGGGTTGAGACGCACGGCGGGGAGGCCGGGCGCCTCGATCGTGCCCATGTCCCAGCCGCTGCCCTTGACACAAAGCACATCGAGCGGGGCGCCGGTGATATCGGCCATGCGCGTCTTCACCGACGTATTGCCGCCGCCATGCAGCACCAGCTTGTGCTCGCCGCCCAGCAGCCGCGTCGTGTAGACGCGCAACGCCAAATCCTCGTTGATGCCCTTCGCGGCGTGGCTCGCGATCGCGGCCTTGGCGTCGCTGTCTTTCCAGAGATTTTCCATCCGCTCCTCTTAATCCTCGGCCTGGACGCCAGCATCCTTGGCGATCTTAACCCAGGTCTCGACTTCGTTTTCCCAATAAGGGCGGAAACTGGCAGGGTCTCGTGGCTCTACCGTGAACCCCAGCTTGTCGATGCGGGCCGCGGTGTCAGGCTTCTTGAGGCTGGCGAGGATCTCGCCCGACAGCCGGTCGACGATCGGCTGCGGCGTGGCGGCGGGTGCGAAGAAACCCGCCCAAGACGCGGCGTCCGAGCCTTTGATGCCCTGCTCCTGCAGGGTGGGCACATCCGGCAGGTGCGGGTTGCGCTTGGGGCTGCAGATCGCGAGTGCGCGGATCTGGCTGGAGGTGATCTGCGTCAGCACGCTGGGCAAGGTGGCGATCGCCAGGTCGACGCGGCCGCCCACGATGTCCTGCACCATCGGCGGCGCGCCGCGATAGGGCACATGGGTCATCTTGGTGCCAGTGCGCACCATGAAGAGTTCGGCGGTGAGATGGGCGCCCGAGCCGATGCCGGTCGAGCCGTAGTTAAGTGCGCCGGGCTTTTCCTTGGCGAGCTTGATCAGGTCCTGAATGTTCTGCGCGGGCAGGTCCTTGCGCACCACGACAACATGCTCGAAGGCGCCGGCGCCAGCGAGCGGCGCGAAGTCCTTCACCACATCGTAGCCCGGATCCTTCAGCATGAACTTGTTGTTGCCGTGGGTCTGGTTGGTGCCGAAGGTGATGGTGAGCCCGTCGGGCTTTGCCTTGGCGACCACGCGCGTGCCGATCGCGCCGGCGCCGCCCGAGACGTTGTCGACCACGACCTGCTGGCCGAGCGGTCCCGAGATATCGGCCGCCACGACGCGCGCGATCACGTCGACCGGCCCGCCCGCCGGATAGGCCACGACCATGCGGACCGGCGCCGACGGCGACCACGCCTGGGGGCTCATTTGGGCAAACGCCGGCTTCACGAACGGTACCGCCACCAGGCCGGCGGCAAACAAACGACGGTTCAAAGACATCAACTTGCTCCGTTGCTCTTGTCGTCCTGAGCGCAGCGAAGGACCTAAGGGTCCAACAGCGCGGTGTTGAAGCGATAGATCCTTCTAGGTATTTCGAGCGCGAGCTCGAAATACCAATGCGCTCAGGATGACAGATACTCTCTACTGACCAGCTTTCATTTCCACGATCGTCTTGGCCATGACGGCTTCCTGGTCCCAGGGGAACAGGATCCAGGTGTCCTGGCTCACCTCGGTGATAAACGTGTCGACCAGCGGCCGGCCGGCGGGTTTGGCATAGACGGTGGCGAAATGCGACTGCGGCAGCAGCGCGCGCACGGCCCGTGCAGTGACGCCGGTGTCGACCAGGTCGTCGACGATCAGCCAGCCCGCGCCCTTGTCCTGCTCGGCCGCCGTGCCCTTCAGCAGTTCGACCGACGTGCCGCGCGCCATGCGGTCGTAGGTCGAGCAGCAGATCGTGTCGACCACCCGGATGTTGAGCTCGCGCGCCACGATGGCGGCCGGCACCATCCCGCCGCGCGCGATCGCCACCAGCCCCTTGAACGGGCCGAGGTCGGCCAGCCGCCACGCGAGCGCTCGGGCGTCGCGGTGCAATTCCGTCCATGAAACCGGAAACATCTTCTGATAGCCGGTATTGCTCGTCATAAGCCCGATTTCACTTCCAGAATGATCGTTTACAGTGGGGGTGAATTCGATATGTTGCCCGGCAATGGAAGCCTAGGGAAGCGTGGAGGGGACTGTGCATTTTTCGATCCCGGTGTTCTCGTCTGCCATTTTTTGGGCGGCGCTCTGGAAGATCATCGTCGCGAACGTGATCCTGTCGGGCGACAACGCCGTCGTGATCGCCATGGCCGCGCATAATCTCGAAGAGAAGTACAAGCGTCCCGCCATCCTGCTGGGTAGCCTCGGCGCCATCGTGATGCTGATCATCTTCTGCGGCATCGTGAATTTCCTGCTGACCATCCCCTACCTCAAGATCGTGGGCGGCCTCCTGCTGCTGTGGATCGGCATCAAGCTCCTGACCGAGGAGGAAGAAGAGGGTAAGGGCAAGATCAAGGCGCACGGCACGCTGATGGCCGCCGTCGGCACGATCACCGTCGCCAACACCGTGATGAGCCTCGACAATGCCATCGCCATGGCCGCCGCCGCGCACGGCGACATGACCCTGATCGCCATCGGCCTGGTGATCAGCGTGCCGGTGATCATGGCGGGCGCCGCCATCATCGCCAGCGTTCTCGATCGCTTCCCCTGGGTCGCCATGGTCGGCGCCGCGCTGATCGGCTGGATCGCCGGCGGCGTGATCGCCGACGACGGTCGCCACGAGAATGTGGACGCCGCGACCGGCAATATCACCGAGACCGTCGATCCCGGCACCCTGGCGGCGTGGCTCGACAAGACCATTCCCAATGCCGAGGTCGTCTGCGGCATCGCCGGCGGCATCCTGGTGCTCGTGGTTGGCCTCGCGATCGCGCGGCGTAACAAAGCACGTGCCGAAAAGGCCTGACGACCCCTTCAAAGATAAGCGAGGCACGAGATGGATATTTCCGAGATCGACGAATTCGCCGACCTGATCCCGTTCTTCGAGATGCTGCTGGCGGACTTCGCCCTGATCGACGTCCTGTCGGGCGCCTTCTGGCTCGCGGTCGGCAAGATCATGTTCGCCAACATCGTGTTGTCCGGCGACAACGCGGTCGTAATCGCCATGGCCTGCCGCAATCTGCCCGACCGGCAGCGCACCCGCGCGGTGTTCTTCGGCAGCGTCGGCGCCATCTTCCTGCGCATCGTCTTCTGCGCCATCGTCGGCCTGCTGCTGGGCGTGCCCTACCTCAAGCTGGCGGGTGGCCTCCTGCTGCTCTGGATCGGCGTCAAGCTGGTCTCGCAGGAAGAGGGCACCGAGAACGTCAAGGCGCACGCCTCGCTGTGGGCGGCGGTCGTGACGATCGTGATCGCCGATGCGGTGATGAGCCTCGACAATGCGATCGCCATAGCGGCCGCCGCGCAAGGCAACTTCCCGCTGATCCTGATCGGGCTGGTCATCTCCATTCCCATCATCGTGCTGGGCGCGAGCCTGATCTCGAAGCTGCTCGATCACCATCCGTGGGTGGCGCTGATCGGCGCCGGCCTGATCGGCTGGATCGGCGGCGAGGTGATCGCGGGCGACGGCCGGCTCGACAAGGTCGGCGCCGCGGGCGAGCTGATCCATTTCGTGCGGCCCGGCTCGGTCGCGGCATGGCTCGACACGATCCTGCCGCACGCCGAACGCTCGCTGGCGGCCTTCGGCGCCGGGCTGGTCGTGATCCTGGGCCTCTATCTCACGAGCCAGGGTCGGCGGTTCGGCGGACGCACTTGATCGCCGGGTATTAGGCGATGGAGCTGGTGGGGTTCCATTTCGGCGGCGACGCCTTCGTGGCGCTGGCGCAGGTCATCCTCATCGACCTGGTGATGTCGGGCGATAACGCCATCATCATCGGCATGGCGGTCGCGGGCCTGCCGAAGGAAAACCGCACCAAGATCATCTTCTGGGGTGTGGCCGGCGCCACGGTGCTGCGCATCGGCTTCGCGCTGATGACGACGCAGCTGCTGCAGATCATCGGCCTTACCCTGGCGGGCGGCCTGCTGCTGCTGTGGGTCGCCTGGCGCATGTTCCGCGAACTGCGCACCAAGGGCACAGGCGAGGGCACCCATACCGGGGCGGCCGCCAAGACCCCCAAGACCACCGGCCAGGCGATGCTGCAGATCATCGCCGCCGACGTGTCGATGTCGCTCGACAACGTGCTGGCCGTCGCGGGCGCGGCGCGCGACCACAAGATGGTGCTGTGGATCGGGCTCGCGCTCTCGGTCCTGTTGATGGCGGTGGCGTCGAATTTCATCGCCCGCCTCCTCGACCGCTATCACTGGATCGCCTGGGTCGGTTTCGCGATCATCGTCTATGTCGCCGGCACCATGATCTGGGCCGGCACGCACGAGGTTGTTGCCGCCACCGCGAAGGTCTAAACAGCCGGAATGCCCCCTGATTCGACGGCTTCAGAGTTGTGGCGACCCCAGGCGCTGGCACCCCATGCAACCTTGCCGTGGGCGAGCCGGGGCCGTCTGCACCAGGAAGCCGAGGCGCCGACGCGCAGTCCCTTCCAGCGCGACCGGGATCGCATCATTCATTCGACCGCGTTCCGGCGCCTGAAACACAAGACGCAGGTCTTCGTCTATCACGAGGGCGATCACTACCGGACGCGCCTCACGCACTCGCTCGAAGTGGCGCAGATCGCGCGCACCGTCTGCCGGACCTTGCGGCTCGACGAGGATCTGGGGGAGGCCGTGGCACTTGCCCATGACCTTGGCCACACGCCGTTCGGCCATGCCGGCGAAGAGGCGCTGCACGCGGCGATGAAGCCGTTCGGCGGCTTCGACCACAATGCCCAGACCTTGCGCATCCTCACCAAGCTCGAGGAGCGCTATGCCGAGTTCAACGGCCTCAACCTCACGTGGGAGACGCTCGAAGGCGCGGTGAAGCACAATGGCCCGCTGCTGAAGGACGGGCGCGTGCTCGCCGACCTGCCGGCCGCGATCGTCGAATATTGCCGTGACCATGATCTCGAACTGGGCGGCCATGCCGGCCCGGAGGCGCAGGTCGCCGCTCTGAGCGACGACATCGCCTACAACAACCACGACATCGACGACGGTCTGCGCGCCGGGCTGTTCGAGGTGAAGGACCTGCTCGACCTGCCGCTGGTCGGCGAGATGTTCACCTTGGTCGAGAAGAAATATCCCGGCATTGCCCCATCGCGCCTGATCCATGAGGCGGTGCGCCGCGTGATCAACGCCATGGTCGAGGACGTGCTGGCGGAGACCGGCCGGCGGCTGGCCGACGCCAAGCCGAAGAGTGTGGCCGACGTCCGCGCGCTCGGCTATCCGGTGGTGGCCTTCTCCGAGCGGATGGCCGCGACCGACCGCACCATCAAGAAGTTCCTCTACACCCGCATGTACGAGCACTGGCTGCTCAACCGCTCGCACTCCAAGGCGCGCCGCGTGGTGATGGATCTGTTCGGCCTGCTGTTCGCCGAACCCAACTGCCTGCCGCCGCCGTGGCGCGAGCGCGCCGAGGCCGCCGAACGGCCGGCCCGCGCCCGCCTGGTCGCCGACTACATTGCCGGCATGACCGACCGCTTCGCCCTCGACGAGCACAAGCGGTTGTTCGATCTCTGGTCCTGACGCTGCATCACCGGTCCAAACAGGTGAGCTCAAAAATGAAAAAGGGAGAAGACCATGCGCGGAAAGATCATCGCGGGCCTGCTGCTCGCCGCTAGCCTGATCGCTGGCAGTGCCGGCGCCCAGACGTATCCCTCCAAGCAGATCACGCTGGTCGTGCCCTTCACCGCGGGCGGCCCTACCGACACGCTGGCGCGCATCCTGGCGGAGCGCATGAGCCGCACCCTCGGCCAGACGGTGATCGTCGACAATGTGACCGGCGCCGCGGGCACGATCGGCACCACGCGCGTCGCACGCGCGGCGCCCGACGGTTACACGATCGGGATTGGTCACTGGAGCACGCACGTCGTCAATCCGGCGATCTATCCGCTGCCGTTCGACGTCCTCAACGATCTTGAGCCGCTGGGCTTCATCGCGACCAATCCGCAGCTCTTCGTCGCCCGCAAGGACTTCCCCGCGAAGGATCCGCAGGAGCTGATCGCCTACATCAAGGCCAATCCCGACAAGGTCACGGCCGGAACCTCGGGCGTCGGGGCCGCCTCGCACATCGGCGGGCTCTACTTCGAGCAAAAGACCGGCACCAAGGTGCGCTTCATTCCCTACCGCGGCGGTGGGCCGGCGCTGCAGGACCTCGTTGCCGGACAGATCGACATCATGTTCGACCAGGCGGCCAACTCGATTCCGCAGATCCAGGCCGGCAAGATCAAGGTGTTCGCGGTGACGTCCAAGCAGCGGATGAAGGCGATGCCGGACATCCCGACCGTCGACGAAGTGGGCCTGCCCGGCCTCTACATCGCGGTCTGGCATGGGCTGTGGGCGCCCAAGGGCACGCCGAAGGACGTGGTGGCCAAGCTCTCGGCCGCGATCATGGAAGCCCTGGCCGATCCGCAGGTCCGCGCGCGCTTCGAGGCGCTCGGCCAGGATGTGCCCGAACCGGCCCAGCAAACGCCGCAGGCGCTGCACGCGTACCATGAGGCGGAGATCAAGCTATGGTGGCCGCTGATCAAGGCAGCCGGGATCAAGATCGAATAGGCGCCAGTAACGACCGTAATAGGCGATTCGCGCGCCCGCGCTTATAATAGCCGTCGGCGCGATCGAAAAAGAAAAAGACGCTAAATCAACGAGTTAGAGAATCGGGTCCATTAAATTTCCATTTATTTAATGGACGCCGTCCAACGCGATGAGAGATACCCGCGCGCCATGAATCCTTATCGCCACTTCATCGAAGAAATCACCAAAGCCCTCCAGGCCCTGCAGGCCGCGGGCGAGCTTCCGGCCGGGCTGGATTTTTCCGCCATCACCGCCGAGCCGCCGCGCGATGCCGCCCTGGGCGACATCTCGACCAACGCCGCGATGGTGCTGGCCAAGCCCGCGGGCAAGAAGCCGCGCGACATCGCCGATGCGCTGTTGCCGCGCCTCAAGGCGATCCCCGACGTGGTCGACGGCGCGGTCGCGGGACCGGGCTTCATCAACCTCAAGCTCACCGATTCGTTCTGGCGCGCCCGGCTCGGCGACTGCCTGAAGGAGGGCATCGCCTACGGCGACTCTTCGATGGGCAAGGGCCGCAAGGTCAACGTCGAGTATGTCTCGGCCAATCCGACCGGGCCGCTGCACGTGGCGCATGCGCGTGGCGCCGTCGTGGGCGACGCGCTCGCCAACCTGCTGATGAAGGCGGGCTACGACGTCACCAAGGAATACTACATCAACGACGCGGGCGCGCAGGTCGACAAGCTCGGCCAGTCGACCTACCTCCGCTACAAGGAAGCGCTCGGCGCGGACATCGGCACGATCCCCGAAGGCCTCTATCCGGGCGAATATCTGAAGGACGTGGGTGCGGCGATCGCCAAGCGCGACGGTGCACGCTGGATCGACAAGCCCGAGGCCGACTGGCTGCCCGAGATGCGCAGCTTCGCCATCGCTTTCCTGATGGCCGAGATCAAGCAGGACCTCGAGACGCTGGGCGTGCACATCGACGTCTATTCGTCGGAGCGCGCGCTGGTCGAGGGCGGCGCGGTCGACAGCGCCTTCGAGACGCTGACGAAGCAGGGGCTGATCTACCAGGGCCGGCTCGAGCCGCCCAAGGGCAAGACGCCTGACGATTGGGAAGACCGCGAGCAGACGCTGTTCCGCGCCACCCAGTTCGGCGACGAGGTCGATCGTCCTCTGAAGAAGTCGGATGGTGGCTGGACTTACTTCGCCAACGACATCGCCTACCATCACGACAAGTTCCAGCGCGGCTTCGCCGACATGATCGACATCTGGGGCGCCGATCACGGCGGCTACGTGAAGCGCATGAAGGCGGCGGTGAGCGCGATCACCGACAAGAAGGGCGAGCTCGACGTGAAGCTCTGCCAGCTCGTGCGCGTGCTCAAGAACGGCGAGCTGGTGCGCATGTCCAAGCGCGCCGGGACTTTTGTCACGCTCAGGGATCTATTGGACGAGGTCGGTCCAGATGTTGTGCGGTTCACGATGTTGACCCGCAAGAACGACGCGTCCTTCGATTTCGACCTTGTAAAGGCCACAGAACAGTCACGCGATAACCCGGTCTGGTACGTGCAGTATTGCCATGCGCGCTGCCGCTCCGTGATGCGGCAGGCGAGCGCCGCCGGCATCGCGGCGGAGGGGCTGGACGGCACTCCTCTGGACCGACTGGGCGATGCCGGCGAACTCGCGCTCATTCGTCTTATCGCGCAATGGCCGCGCCAGATCGAGGCGGCGGCCACGGCCCATGAGCCTCATCGCATCGCCTTCTATCTCAACGACCTTGCGGCCGCCTTCCACGCGCATTGGAACCGGGGCAAGGAAGACAATGTGCGGTTCGTCGTCGAGGGGGACGCCGAGATCACGCGGGCGCGTCTTGCGTTGGTACAGGCCGTCCGTTTTGTGATAGAATCTGGATTAAAGGTCTTCGGCGTAACACCCGTCGAGGAAATGAGATAAAAAATGCACATTCGCCGGCCCCCTCCCGGCGACGGACCAAGGATTTACCGACCCAACGAGTCGGTTGCCGTGCGGCTCGATCCGCCGTCGCGGCCCGTCGCTTACGAACCCGAGTCGATTCCGCCCACGCCGCGGGACACGTTGCTGTCGCGGGTCAACCGACGCCGCGGCCAGATCCTCACCGCCATGGTCTCGGTTGCCGCCATCGCGAGCTTCGGCTCGGTGGTCTGGTGGGCCCATAACCAGGACGTGAAGGCCGGCGGCAAGGGGCTCGAGCCCCTGGTCGTCCAGGCGCCGGCCACGCCGACGCGGATCAAGCCCGAGAACGCGGGCGGCCTGGTGCCTCCGAACCAGGACAAGGAAGTCTACAACCGCATCCAGCCCAACACCGTGCCGGTCCAGCCCGAGAAGCTGCTGCCGGGCCCGGAGACGCCGAAGCTGCCCCCGGCCGGCGTGTTGCCGACCCAGCCGCCCAAGGCGCCTGAGCCCGAGGCCACCAAGGCACCGACGCCGTTGCAGAGCGCCTCCGCGACGGCACCTGCGGCTACCGCTCCGGCCGTGACACCGCCGGCCGCTCCCGCCAGCGCCCCGCCGATTGCCGACAAGCCCGCGACGCCGCCGGCTGCCGGTCCCTCGATCGCCAGCCTGATCGACAACATGTCTGGACCGGCCGGTGGCTGGCGCATCCAGATCGCCTCGGTGAAGAGCGAGGACGTGGCCAAGTCGACCTGGGCACGCGTCTCGACCGCCAACGGCGACGTGCTCGCCAGCCTGAAGATGCAGCCCATCCGCGTCGATCTCGGCGAGAAGGGCGTGTGGTATCGCGTGCAGGCGGGTCCGCTCGACGAGAAGCAGGCGCAGAGCGTTTGCAGCACGCTGAAGGGCCGCAAGTCCGACTGCGTCATCGTTCCGCCGGCCCGCTGAGGCGTTACCGATGGCCTTGCCGCGCGCGGCGATCCTGGGCTGCGCCGGTCTCGATCTGACAGCGGAGGAGCGCGCCTTCTTCCGCGATGCCGATCCGCTGGGCTTCATCCTGTTCGCGCGCAATATCGACACTCCCGAGCAGGCGCTGCGCCTCACCGAGGAATTGCGCTCGTGCGTGGCGCGGGCCGAGGCGCCGGTGCTGATCGATCAGGAAGGCGGGCGCGTGGCGCGCCTGCGGCCGCCCCACTGGCGCAAGGCGCCGCCGGGCCGCCTGCTGGGCGAGCTCTACGAACGCGATCCCGAAAAGGGGTTGCTGGCGACAAAGCTCAACGCGCACCTGCTAGCGGCCGACTGCGCGTCGATCGGCTGCGACGTCGATTGCCTGCCGGTGCTCGACATCGCCTTTCCCGAAACGCACGCCGTGATCGGCGACCGCGCCTATGCGGCCGCGCCCGGACCGGTGGCGGCGCTGGGCCGGGCCGCTGCCGAAGGGCTGATGGCCGAGGGCGTGATGGCGGTGATCAAACACATCCCCGGCCACGGCCGCGCCGCGGTCGATTCGCATTTGTCGCTGCCCGAGGTCGCGGCATCGCGCGCCGAGCTGGAGCAGACCGATTTCCTGCCATTCAAGCTCCTGGCCGACCTGCCGTGGGCGATGACCGCACATGTGCTCTATCGCGCGATCGATCCGGCGGCGGCGCTCACGGTTTCAGCACGCGGCGTGAAGGACGTGATCCGCGACCATGTCGGCTTCGAGGGGCTGCTGCTGTCGGACGACCTGTCGATGCAGGCGCTGGGCGGCTCGCTCGGGGAACGCGCGGCGCGGGCGCTGGTGGCGGGCTGCGACATCGCCCTTCACTGTAATGGGAAGAGGGAAGAAATGGCCGAGGTCGTGGCCCATACCGGGCCGATGACGGCGGCTGCCGGGCGGCGTTTCGACGCCGGACGGAAGGCCCTGGCGCGGCAGCGGGCGCCGCTTGGGAAAGCGGGCCTCGCCGATGCCGAAAAGCAGGTCGCGGCGCTGCTTCCCGGGTGGGGATAAGGGCCCGAATCGATTCGCATTGCGGGCTTCTAATGGACTAGACCGAAGCCAGCATGAACGAGCCCGCCAACCCGCCTCCCGCCGACGGCTCCGTGACTGACAAATTTGCGTCAGACCGGCCCGACGTCATCGCGCCGGGCGAGGGCGAGCTGATCGTCAATCTGGAGGGTTTCGAAGGCCCGCTCGACCTGTTGCTGGGCTTGGCCCGCGACCAGAAGGTCGATCTGCGGCGCATTTCGATGGTGGCGCTGGTCGACCAGTACCTGGGCTATATCGCCCAGGCCCGCAGGATCCGCCTCGAACTCGCCGCCGACTATCTCGTCATGGCGGCCTGGCTCGCCTACCTGAAGTCCCGGCTGCTGCTGCCGGAGCCGCCGGCTGGCGAGGAGCCCTCGGCGCAGGAGATGGCCGACGCGCTGCAGTGGCAGCTGCGCCGCCTCGAGGCGATCCAGGAAGCGGGCGTTCGCCTGATGGCGCGGCCGCAGCTTGGCAAGGACATCTTCTCCCGCGGCCAACCGGAAGGCGTGATCGTCGTGCGCCGGGCGGTGTGGGACGTGAAGCTCTACGACCTGCTCGCCGCCTACGGCCATCAGGTGAAGCCGAAGGACGCCGACACCTACCAGATCAAGCCGATGGAGTTCTTCTCCGTCGAGGAAGCCGCCGAGCGCCTGAGCAAGATGCTGGGCATCGCGATCGACTGGCAGACATTGGAAACGTTCCTGCCGGCCGGTCTCACTGATCCTGGCCGTCGTCGCTCGGCGATCGCGGCGACGTTCGTCGCCGGCCTTCAGCTCGCCAAGGACGGCCAGATCGAGCTGCGCCAGAGCGAGCGTTTCGGCCCCATCCAATTGCGTAAACGTACCGAACAGCGGTGACGTCCAAAATGTCAGACCTCGAAATCACGCCGACCGAAGACCTCGAGACAATGCTCGCGGTACTGCTGGCCGCGGCCAAGGAAAAGACCGACGCCGACAACGACGACGAGTCGGAGGACGATGACGATTCGGACGACGACGATGATGATGACGACGAGTCGGACGATGGCGACGATGACGATGACGATGACGATGACGATGACGATGACGAAGAAGACGACGAGGACGGCGACGAAGAGGAAGAAGTCGAGGCCGTAGCGGTCGAGTCTGTCGCTGTCGAGGTCGTAGAGACCGTTGCTGTCGTGGCCGTCGCCGCAGTTGCCGCAGCCGAAATCACCGACGTCGTCTCGGCGGATCATCCGCAGCACCTGCGCCTGATCGAGGCGCTGCTATTTGCTGGTACGCAGGCGCTCGACGAGAAGGAGCTTGCCGACCGCCTGCCCAACGACGCCAATCTGCCGATGCTGCTGGCCGACCTGACGGAGCTCTACGCCAACCGCGGCGTGAACGTGGTCAAGGTTGCGGGCGGCTACGCTTTCCGCACCGCGTCCGACCTGTCGGAGAAGCTCAAGATCGAGCGGCCCGTCACGCGCAAGCTGTCGCGCGCGGCGATCGAGACGCTGGCCATCATCGCCTATCACCAGCCCGTCACCCGCACCGAGATCGAACAGGTGCGCGGCGTCGGCCTCAGCAAGGGCACGCTCGACCTGCTGTTCGAACAGAACTGGATCCGGCCGATGGGCCGCCGCCGGGTGCCAGGCCGTCCGGTGACCTGGGGCACGACGGATTTCTTCCTCGAGCATTTCGGTCTGGCGTCGCTCGACGACCTGCCGGGTCACGAGGAAATGAAAGCGGCGGGCCTCTTGGACCCGCGCGCCCAGCCCCCCATATTCAGGCCGGACGAGCCCGATCTTCCTTTGGAAGCGAGCGAGGACGAAGTCGACGAGCCGCTGGCTGTCGACGAACCGACGTCGTAGGCGTCGGCGAGACGGCGCTGCTAAGCCGCATTCCGGCCCCATTTCGACCGGTTGCCGGATTTGCGGTGGGTGCCATAATCGGGCACACACGCCGAGTGAAATCCGTTTTGGGAGCATTGTTACATGGGTAGCTTCAGCATCTGGCACTGGATCATCGTGCTGGCCGTTGTGCTGCTGCTGTTCGGCGGTCGCGGCAAGGTTTCGCAGCTCATGGGCGACTTCGGCAAGGGCCTCTCGGCCTTCAAGAAGGGCGTCGGTGCGCAGTCGGAAGAGCCCGCGCAAACTGCCGGCCAGCCGGGCGACGCGGCAAAGCCGATCCAGGCGCAGACGACAACGACTCCGGGTGGCACCGTCCACCAGGACACCGCCGCCAAGGTCTGATCGACCGTCGGGGTAGGCGTAAATGTTCGGCATCGACAGTCCCGAGCTGCTGGTCATTCTGGTCGTGGCGCTGGTCGTCATCGGCCCGAAGGAGCTGCCTGCCTTGCTCAAGACCTGGGGCAAGTGGATGGCCACCATGCGCGGCATGGCCTCGGAGTTCCGTGGCCATGTCGACGAGATGGTCCGCCAGTCCGAGCTCGACCAGGTCAAGAAGACCCTCGAATCCTCGACCGGCGGCCTCGACTTCAAGTCGCTCGACCCGACCAAGGAGATGCGCAGCATCATCCAGGAGGGCGTGAGCGAGGGCGAGAAGGCCTTGGCCGACGCCAAGACCAGCCTCGATAACCCACTCGCCGAGCCCGAGTCGGCGCCGCAGATCGGTATCGATCCGGCTCCCGAATCTTTGGCGGCTGCCCCCGAGGCGTTGGCCGAAGTGGTGTATCCCGCCGCTACCGAGCCTGAGGCCGCGGTGCCGCCGGAAACGCCACCAGCTGCGTCCCACGAGGACAAACCCCACGTGGACACGCCCAAAGCCGCGGCGGCCGGCTGAGCGCCAATAAGCGCTTTGAACTGAAACGAAAAGACCGGCATAACGCGGCTCCGGTGCCGCAAGGCACGATGCCGCGAAATACCTTCCTGTGACCCAGACTCACGACGGACCCGAAGACGACAAGCCGATGCCGCTGCTCGATCACCTGATCGAGCTGCGCAAGCGGCTGATCTACGCGTTGCTCAGCTTCTTCGCGGTGTTCTTCGTCTCGTTCTACTTTGCCAAGCCGATCTTCTCGTTCCTGATCCAGCCCGCCCTGCATGATGGCTACAAGCTGCAGGTCCTCGATATCTTCGAGTTCTTCTTCGTCACGGTGAAGCTGTCGGCCTTCGTGTCGCTGATCGTGGGCTTCCCGCTGATCGCGGCGCAGCTCTGGTTCTTCGTGGCGCCCGGCCTCTACAAGAAGGAGAAGCGCGCCTTCCTGCCGTTCCTGGTCGCCACGCCGTTCATGTTCTATGCCGGCTGCGCGGTCATGTACTACATCGTCATGCCGTACGTGATCAATTTCATGCTGACCGTGTACGCGCCGCCCGACATCGAGAAGAACCTGCGCGCCTCCGATTACCTGGCGCGCGTGCTGCAGCTGGTCTTCGCCTTCGGCTTCGCCTTCGAGATGCCGGTGCTGCTGACCCTGATGGTGCGGGTCGGCCTCGTCACCACCGAGGGCCTGCGCGCCAAGCGCCGCTACGCCATCGTGATCTGCTTCATCGCGGCCGCGATCCTGGCGCCGCCCGACGTCATCAGCCAGATGGCGCTCGCCATTCCACTGTTGGCCTTCTACGAGATCAGTATCCTGATCGGCGGCCGCATCGAGAAGAATCGCGCGGCCGAGGAGAAGAAGACCGAGGAAGCCGAAGAAAACGACGGCTCGAACACCGGCAGCTAGTCATGCATGACATCCGTTTCATCCGGGAAAACCCCGCCGCCTTCGACGCCGGCCTGAAGAAGCGCCACCTGGCGCCGCTGTCGGCCGAGATCCTGGCGATCGATACGAGCCGGCGCGCCGCGATCACCGAGAGCGAGCAGATCCAGGCCAGGCGCAAGTCGCTCAGCCAGCAGATCGGCATGGCCAAGCGCAAAGGCGAGAACGTCGATGCGCTGATGGCAGAGGTCGCGGGCCTCGAGGAGTCCCTGAAGAAGGGCGAACTGCTGGCGGCGGAGCTCGACGCCGAACTGACGCGCAAGCTGGAAGTGCTGCCCAACCTGCCGTTCGACGACGTGCCCGACGGCACGGACGAAACCGGCAATGTCGAGATTCGCCGGGTCGGCAGCCAGCGCAACTTCAGCTTCAAGCCCAAGGACCACGTCGAGCTGGGCGAGGCGACGGGCGAGATGGACTTTGCCGCGGCCACCAAGATCTCCGGCGCGCGCTTCGTCTTCGTGAAGGGCAAGCTGGCGCGGCTCGAACGCGCGATCGCGCAGTTCATGCTCGATCTGCACACGTCGGAAGAGGGCGGTTACACAGAGGTCAATCCGCCGCTGCTGGTGCGCGACAACGCCGCCTACGGTGTCGGCCAACTGCCGCGCTTCTCCGAGGAGATGTTCCACACCGACAACGGCTTCTGGCTGGTGCCGACTGCCGAGGTGCCGCTCACCAACCTGGTGAACGACACGGTGCAGGACGAGAAGGTGCTGCCGCTGCGCTATACCGCCTTCACACCGTGCTTCCGCTCCGAGGCGGGCGCGGCCGGCAAGGACACGCGCGGCATGATCCGCATGCACCAGTTCCCCAAGGTCGAGATGGTGTCGATCACCACGCCCGAGCAGTCGGCCGCCGAGCACGAGCGCATGACCGGTCGTGCCGAGGAAGTGTTGAAGCGGCTGGAGATTCCTTTCCGCACCATCGTGTTGTGCGGCGGCGACATGGGCCCGGCCTCGCGCAAGACCTACGACATTGAGGTCTGGCTGCCCGGGCAGAACGCCTATCGCGAGATCTCGAGCTGCTCGAACTGCGGTGAGTACCAGGCGCGCCGCATGAACGCGCGCTATCGCCCGAAGGAAGGCAAAGGCACGCGCTTCCTGCACACGCTCAATGGTTCCGGCCTCGCCGTCGGCCGCACGCTGATTGCCGTGCTGGAGAACTACCAGAACGAAGACGGCTCGGTGACTATCCCGGCCGCGCTGCTGCCTTACATGGGCGGCCTCACGACCCTGCCCGGCCCGACGGCCAAGAAGTGACGCCTGAGAAGCTCGCCAAGGCCCGCATCCTCGTCACCAACGACGACGGCATCCATGCGCCCGGCCTCGAAGCGCTGATCGAGATCGCCAACCAGCTCTCGAACGATGTCTGGGTGGTGGCGCCCGAGTTCAACCAGAGCGGCGCCGGCCATTCGCTGTCGATCACCCGGCCGATCCGCGCACGCGACGTCGGCCCGAACAAGGTCGCGATCGAGGGCACGCCGACCGACTGCGTTCTCTACGCCGTCAAGCACCTGATGAAGGCGCGCAAGCCCGACCTCGTACTGTCGGGCGTCAACCGCGGCACCAACATGGCCGACGACGTGACCTATTCGGGCACCATCGCCGGCGCCATGGAAGGCTGCCTGCTCGGCCTGCCGTCGATCGCCTTCAGCCAGGCCTTCACGCACGACCATCCGATCAAGTGGGCGACGGCCACGGCTTTCGGTGCCGACGTGACGCGCAAGGCGCTGGCGGCCGGCTGGCCACACAACGTGTTCGTGAACGTGAACTTCCCCGACGTCGTCGCCTCCTCGGTGAAGGGCGTCCGCGTCACGCGCCAGGGCGTGCGCGCCTTCGGCAGCTCGATCGTCGAGCGCATCGATCCGCGCGGCGGCGCCTACTACTGGAATTCCTATACGCCGGGCGATCACGAGCCCGACGATGAGGCCGACGTGGTCGCCATCCGTTCGGGCTACGTCTCGGTGACGCCCCTCCATCTCGACCTCACCCACGAGGCCACGCGGCGAAAGCTTGCAGCTGAGTTCGAGGCGACGTAGGCGGGGCAGGCGCGATGAACGTCCCTGCCATGCAGCGTCTGATCGCCGAGCTGCGCAACTCGGGCATCGCCGACGAGAGCGTGCTGGCGGCCATCGCCGCGGTCGACCGCGAGCGCTTCGTGTCCGCGCCTTTTGCCGAGCGCGCCTGGGAGAACACCGCACTGCCGATTTCCTTCGGCCAGACCATCAGCCAGCCGCTCGTGGTGGCGGCGATGACCGAGGCGCTGCGGGTCGGCCCGCGCATGAAGGTGCTCGAGATCGGCACCGGCTCGGGCTACCAGGCCGCCATCCTGGCCAAGATCGCGCGCCGCGTTTACACGGTCGAGCGCTTCAAGCCGCTCTCGAAGGAAGCCGAGAAGCTGCTGATCGACATCGGCATCTTCAACATCGTCTTCGACGTGGGTGACGGCAGCAAGGGCTGGGCAGGCCAGGCGCCGTTCGACCGCATCATCGTGACGGCCGCAGCCGAGGAGCGACCGCAGGCGCTGATCGACCAGCTCGCCGTGGGCGGCATCCTGATCGTGCCGGTGGGCCGCGATCCAACCGCCCAGGTCGTCGAGCGCATCGTCAAGAGCGAGAGCGGCCTTCAACGTGACACATTGATGCCAGTGCGGTTCGTGCCGCTGGTCACCGGCCCTCTACCTGTACTGGGCGAGGGATAAGCAGTATTATCGACGGATGAAAAGAGCCCTTCGCTTCCCTCTGCGATGGGCGGGCCAAAGCTGCACGCTGCTAACAGCAGTGGGGCTGATGGCCACGCTCGGCGCCTGTGACAACACGATCTATGGCGCCCGTGAAGGCACCATGGAGTATCCCGGCTCCGGCGCCGGCCCCAATGCCGTCCCGACCTACGTGGTCCGCAACCGCGAGACGGTCGACACCATCGCCCGCCGCTACGGCGTCTCATCCCAGACCATCATCGACCGCAACAGGCTCCAGGCGCCCTATACGCTGCAGCCCGGCCAGACGATCGAAGTCCCGGGTGCGCGCGTCGTCGAGCCCTCGGGGCCGCAGCAGGCCTCCGCCGAGACCCAGACGGTTGCCTCCTCCGGTCCACGCGGACCGGTCAAGAAGGAGACCCTGGCGCCGCCTCCCGGCAGCAGCCAGGCCGAGCCACCCAATCCCGCCCGTCCGTCCGCTGGTGAGCCGACGCCGCTCAGCCCCGCTGCCACAGCACCGTCGGGCCCTGCCCCGCGCTTCGAGTGGCCGGCGCGCGGCAAGATCGTCGCGCCGTACGGTAGCCAGGGCGGCCAGAAGAGCGACGGCATCGATATCGCCACGGAAAAGGGCGCGCCGGTGAAGGCCGCCGACGGTGGCACCGTTGTCTATGCGGGCAGCGAAGTGCGCGGCATGGGCAACCTGCTGCTGATCAGCCACACCAACGGCTACATCACCGCCTACGGCTACAATGACGAGCTGCTGGTGAAGAAGGGCGACACGGTTAGGAAGGGCCAGGTCATCGCCAAGGCCGGCACCTCCGGCGGCGCCACCGATCCGCGCGTCCACTTCGAGGTGCGCCACGCCGGCAAGACCATCGATCCGACGACGGTGTTGCCTCAGTAGCGGTTAGACGATCTTCCCGTCCAACTTATACGTCCCCTTGCGGTCCTCGATCTCGAGGACCCAGACGTCGGGATCGTAGGTCACCTGGCGCGCGATGTAGGCGTCGGCCTCGGGTTCGCTGACGGGCTTGGGACCGGTGCCGCGATTCCAGGCCGGCTCGCCATCGATCGTGCTGGCCTGCGCATAGACGGTGACGCCGGCCTCGAAGCAATTGATCTTCACCAGCACCGTGCCCGCGTCGGAGTCGCCGCGGCGCACGACGGTGGCGGGAATGAAGGCGCGGTCGCACAGGCGGACCTGTGCCATCACCCATAATCCTGTCGTCAGTCCCATCGTCATGTATCGAATCTCATGAGCGGACCCTAGGCGAGCGCGTCGTCAAGTCCATCGAATACCGCACGCGCGCCGCGCCAGTGATAGCGCACGCAGGCGAAGGGAAGCCGCTCGAGCGCGTCCAGTTCCGCCGGCGCCACCAGGATCGGCTTCACGTCCGGACCGTTGCGTGCGGCGGCCAGCGACAGCGAGCCGACCGCAAGGGCCAGTTCCTCCGGCTGGCCGTTGGCGACCAGCGCGAACAAGGGCTGCGGCCGTTTATCGGGGCGCGAGAACAGATCGGTCGTGCCGCCGAACAGGCCGCGCTTGCTGAGCTCCTCGTAGAGCGCGACGTCGACCAGCGAGCGGTCGCAGGCTTCCGCAGCCGAGGCGCGCGTCGAGGGATCGACGCAGAGCGCGGTCTGCGGATCGGGGATGGCGCCGGCCTTGAAGCGGCGCACCTGCTCGACGAAGCGGCCGAGCAGGCGGGTGAGGCGTGGGCTGTCGAGCGGCGCCACGATCAGCGCTTCGGTCTCCTCGTCATCGGGCCAGCGCAAGGGCCGCCACACGCCGTCGGCCAGGAACTCGCGGAAGCCCGATTTACTGAGGCGGCCGGAGTGCGCGAGGTAGAGCCCGCCGTCCTCGTCGGCCGCGATGATGCCCGCCACCTTCCGGTCGGCACCGGCGCGCGGGAGATTGATCTCGCAGGTGATGCTCTCGCGTCGGCCCGGCGGTTCGGGCGCATGGCCCAGCACCAGCGCGTCGCGGGCATGGCGCGGCTCGACCGCCCACCAGAAGTGATCGTCAGCTGCCCAGTGAATGGTCGTGCGCAGTTCGCCGCCGCGCCAGGTGAGCCGCACGCCGCGCGCGGGAACACCTTGCAGCGCGCTGTGCAGGCGCTTGATGGCGCGGTCGATCCGCGCGGGTTCTGCCACTACATGCAGCATTCCTGACCATACCGTGAGTCCGGCCTTTGCCGATGTGGACAGCGTGGACAGCTTCGGCCATGAACGCGCCCGGAACATGAACATCGATGGCTGATCCACCCCTCCTGGCCCTGAGCGGCATCCGCTTCCACCTCGGCGACCAGACCATCCTCGACGGCGTCGATCTTGGTATCGCGCCCGGCGAGCGGCTGTCGCTGGTCGGCCGCAATGGTGCCGGCAAGTCGACCCTGCTGCGCATCCTGGCGGGCGAGCCGATCTTCGACGGCGGCACGCGCTTCGCCCAGCCCGGGGCCACCGTTGCCACCCTGCCGCAGGAGCCGAACTTCGCCGGCCATGCGACGGTAGGCGATTACGTCTCGTCGGCGCTGACCGATTCGTTCGGGCCGGACGACTACCGCATCGCCGCCATCCTCGAGGAGATGAAGCTCGACGGTGGCCGCGTGCCAACGGAACTGTCGGGCGGCGAGGCGCGCCGCGCGGCGCTGGCCCGCGTGCTGATCGGCGAGCCCGACGTGATGCTGCTCGACGAGCCCACCAACCATCTCGACCTGCCGACCATCGAGTGGCTGGAGCAGAAGCTCGACCGCTGGCGTGGCGCCTATGTCATGGTGAGCCATGATCGGCGGTTCCTGACCACGCTGTCGCGCGCCGTGCTGTGGCTCGACCGTGGCATCGTGCGCCGGCTCGACAAGGGCTATGGCGAGTTCGAGGCGTGGTCGAACGACATCATCGAGCGCGAAGCGACCGAGCGTCATAAGTTGGACCGGCTGATCGAGCGCGAGACGGAATGGGCGGGCAAGAGCATCCGCGCCCGGCGCACGCGCAACGAGGGGCGGCTGCGCGCGCTGAACGACCTGCGCAAGCAGCGCCGCGATCAGATCGGCCCGGTCGGCCGCGCCACCATCGAAGTCGGCGACGCGGAGAAATCCGGCGCGCTGGTCGTCACTGCGCGCGACATCACCAAGCGCTGGGGCGAGAAGACGATCGTCGAGGCATTCTCGACGCGCATCTTCCGCAAGAATCGCATCGGCCTGATCGGCCCCAACGGCGCGGGCAAGACGACGCTGCTCAAGATGCTGATCGGCGAGCTCGAGCCGGACTCGGGTACGGTGAAGCTCGGCACCAACGTGCTGCCGGTGATCATCGACCAGCGCCGCATCGGCCTCGATCCCGACAAGACGCCGTGGGAGACGCTGGCCGACCGCAACGATCATGTGCTGGTGCGCGGCCATCTCACCCACGTCATGACGTACCTGCGTGAATACCTGTTCCGCGACGAGCAGGCGCGCCAGCCCGTGCGCACCCTCTCGGGCGGCGAGCGCAACCGCCTGCTGCTCGCCAAGGCGCTGGCGGCGCCGTCCAACATGATCGTGCTCGACGAGCCGACCAACGACCTGGATGCCGACACGCTCGACCTGCTGCAGGAAGCGCTCGACGAATACGACGGCACCGTCCTGCTGGTGAGCCATGACCGCGACTTCCTCGACCGGCTCGTGACCTCGACCATCGCGCTCGAAGGCGACGGCACGGCGATCGAATATGCCGGCGGCTACAGCGACTACGTGAGCCAGCGCGGCCCGCGCATCGAGCCGACTGGCGTCACGGCGTCACGCGCGAAGAAGAAATCCGCGGCGCGCGACTCCGGTGGCCAAGGCGAGCGCCTCGGCTACAAGCGCGAACGCGCGCTTGTCGAATTGCCGAAAAAGATCGCAGCCCTCCAGACCGAGATGGCGGGCCTCAACGTGGCCCTCGCCGATCCCGATCTTTATCGCCGCGACCCCAAAGGTTTTCAGGCCAAGACTGCCCGCGTCGGCGCTGCTCAGGCCGAGATAGAGGCGGCCGAGACCGAGTGGCTGGAGCTCGAGATGCTGAGGGAAGAGCTGAACGGCTAGCCTTGCGACCTGCGGGCGGAACTCGGGACGATCTGGTGTGTTGTCTTCGCATGCAGATTCATCGTCTTGTGGTCGCCCTTGTCCTGCTCGCCAGCGTAGCGGCGTGTGGGGATCAAGCTGCCCCGACGACGCCGATCGCTACAGGCCCGATCTCGTTGCCTGGCGAACGCGCGTCCAGTCACGCGCTCACCCTACCACCCGACGAATGGACGGGACCCGGCCGTCAAGCCGCCGAAGCCTCGCGCTGAGCTGATATAAGGGGCCCGAGTTGACGGGAGGGGGCGTCTCCGCTACCCACGCCCGCTCCCTCGTCAGGTCCCAAAAGTGCCCGATTCCGTCGTTTCTCCCATTGCGTCCGACGCCCGTCTCGCCGGCCACCCCGCCGGCCTGCGGCGCACGTTCGCGATTATCTCGCACCCGGACGCGGGCAAGACGACGCTGACCGAAAAGCTGCTGCTGTTCGGCGGAGCTATCCACGTCGCGGGCGCGGTCAAGGCGCGCGGCGAAGCCCGGCGCGCGCGGTCGGACTGGATGAAGATCGAGCAGCAGCGCGGCATCTCGGTCACGACGTCCGTAATGCATTTCGAGTACGGCGGTGCGGTCTTCAACCTGCTCGACACGCCGGGCCACGAGGACTTCTCGGAGGATACCTACCGCACCCTGACCGCCGTCGATTCGGCGGTGATGGTGATCGACGCCGCCAAGGGCATCGAGGCGCGCACCCGCAAGCTGTTCGAGATCTGCCGGCTGCGCGACGTGCCGATCATCACCTTCATCAACAAGATGGACCGCGAGTCCAAGGATCCGATTGAGCTGCTCGACGAAGTCGCTTCCACCCTGGCGCTCGACGTGTCGCCGATGACCTGGCCGACCGGCTCGGGTCAGGCCTTCAAGGGCACCTACGATCTCGCCAACAACCGCATGCTGGTGTTCGACACCACCGACCGCAGCCGCATCGGCGAGGTGATCGAGAATTACACGATCACCGACCAGAATTTCGCCGATGAAGTCGAGCTGGTGCGCGCGGGTTACCCCACGTTCGACATCGAGTCGTATCGCGCCGGCCATCTGTCGCCGGTGTTCTTCGGCAGCGCCTACAATAACTTCGGCGTGCGCGAGTTGCTCGACGCGATCGCCGCCTGGGCGCCGCCGCCGCGCCCGCAGCCGGCCGAGCCGCGCGCCATCGAGCCGACCGAGCCCAAGGTCTCGGGCTTCGTGTTCAAGGTCCAGGCCAACATGGATCCCAACCACCGCGACCGCGTGGCCTTCCTGCGCCTGTGCAGCGGCAAGTTCCGCCGCGGCATGAAGCTGACGCAGATGGGCACGCAGAAGGTGATGGCAGTGAATTCGCCGATCCTGTTCTTTGCCCGCGAGCGCGAGATCGTCGACGAGGCCTGGCCGGGCGATATCATCGGCATTCCCAACCACGGCGTGCTGCGCGTCGGCGACACGCTGACCGAAGGCGAGCAGATCAAGATCGTCGGCATCCCGAACTTCGCGCCGGAAATCCTGCGCCGGGTGCGGCTGGAAGATCCGATGAAGTCCAAGCAGCTCCGCCGTGCGCTCGACGACCTGGCGGAAGAGGGCGTGACCCAGGTGTTCCGCCGCGTGATCGGCGGCGACAATATCGTGGGCGTGGTCGGCGAGCTGCAGCTCGACGTGCTGAAGACCCGCGTCGAGGCGGAATATTCGGTGATGATCGACCTCGAGCCGGCGCCGTTCGAGACGGCGCGCTGGATCTCGGCCGACAGCAAGGCCGATCTCGAAGCCTTCATGTCGGCCAACCGCGGCGGCATGTCCGAGGACCGCGACGGCTCGCCGGTGTTCCTGGCGCGCAATGCCTGGGAGCTGGGCTACATCACCGAGAAGAGCCCCAAGGTGAAGTTCGCCGACATCCGCGAGCGGGCGTAGTTACTTCTTCGGCGACCAGCCGTAGGCCTTGGCGCAGGCGCCGCCCATCAGCATGGCGCGTTCGCTGTCGCTGAGGCGCTTGGTCTCGAGGAAGGGCTTTACCGCGTTCTCGTAGTTCACGACGGCGAAGGCACGCGTCCAGTCGGTGCCCCACAGGCAGCGCTCGAAGCCCCAGGCGTCGAACACGCGCTTCAACGGGTCCCAGATGTCGGGGAAGGGATAGGGCTGCTTGGAGAGTGTGCAGGCGCCGCTCACCTTGATCACCGCGTTCGGACGCTTGGCGAGTTCGAGGATCTTCGGCAGGTCGGCCCAGGGCTCTGCCGGCGCCGGCGGCACGCGCGGCTGCAGGAGGCCCAGATGATCGACGATGAAGCGCGTGTTGGGATGGCGGTCGATGATCTTCATGCCTTCATCGACCCGGCCCCAGAACAGGAAGTTGAGCGGCAGGTCGTAATCGACGGCGGCCTTGCAGATGCGGTCGAGACCCGGATCGTCGACGGCGCGCTTTTCTTCCTCGCGCAGGAAGATGCGGATACCGACGGCGCCCGGCGTCTTCTTCCACTTGGCAACGACGTCGGCCACGTTCTTGTCGTCCGGATCGACCGGCTTGACGATCGCCATGCGGCCGGGATGGGCGCGCGCCACCTCTTCGGCGTAGCTGCCGTCGTATTGGTACATCGAGAAGGAGGAGATGAAGATCGCGCCGTCGACGCCGACCTTATCCATCTCGGCCACCATCTCGTCGCCGGTCACGTGCGGCGGCCAGTTCGGCACGGTGGCCCACGGACGCTTGGGCGTGTTGGCTTCGTAGGCGTGCACCTGGCTGTCGATGATGGCCATCGGTCGTTCTCCCTCTCTTTTATTTTTCCGTGATCGGCGTCGTGATCTTGTTTGCGCGCAGCGTGGCGAGTTCGTCGGCCTTCAATCCGAGCAGCTCGCCCAGCACTGCGTCGGTGTCCTGTCCCAAGGTCGGTGCGGGGCGGCGGATCTCCGACTTGCCGCCGGCGTGCAGGCGGATCGGCGAGATCGGCACGCGTGTCTTGCCGCGACGTGGATGGTCGATATCGACCCAGAAGCCGCGGGCCTCGAGATGGGGATCGGTTGCCACCTCGCGTGCGGTCTTCACGGGCGCGCAGGGGACATGCGCTTCGTTCAGCGCCTTCAGCACCTCGTCCTTGGTGCGCGTCAGCGTCCACGATCCGACGATATCATCGACCTCCGCCATGTGCTTGGCGCGGCCGATGGTGCTCGACAGTTCGGGATCGTCGAGCAGCGCGGGCCGGCCCAGCATGTGGCACATCGAATGCCAATGGCGCTCGGCCGCGGTGAAGATCGCGACATAGCCATCGGCGCACTTGTAAGTGTTGTAGGGCGCCATCGCCAAAGCGGGATGCCGGTTGCCGGTGCGGTCGGGCACGTTGGTGTCGCCGTCCATCACCGCGCCCAGCGCCGACGCAAGAGAGATCACGCCTGCTTCGTGCATGGCGATCTCGACCCTTTGGCCTTTTCCGGTGCGTTCGCGCTGGACCAGCGCGCCCAGGATGCCAGAGCAGAGATGGATGCCGGCCAGGAAGTCGCAGACCGCGGCGCCGGCCTTGGTTGGCGGCCCGTCGGGATCGCCCGTGGCATTGGTGATGCCGCTCATCGCCTGGATGGTGACGTCCATCGCGGCGAAATCGCGGTAGGGCCCATCGAGGCCGAAGCCCGAGCTGCCGCCATAGACCAGGCGCGGGTTGAGCTTGGAGAGCACGTCGTAGCCCAGACCCAGACGCTCCATCACGCCGGCGGCAAAATTCTCGATCACCACGTCGGCCTTGGCGACCAACGCCAGGAAAATCTCCTTGGCGCGCGGCTGCTTGAGGTCGAGCACGACCGACTCCTTGTTGGAGTTCAGCATGACCAGCGGGTAGGGCTCGGTCTCGCGCTTGCGGCGGCGCAGCACGTCGCCTTCGGGCGGCTCGATCTTGAGCACGCGCGCGCCCATGAAGCTGAGCTGCAGCCCGGCATAGGGGCCGTTGTAAATCTGCCCCATGTCGAGGACGAGCATGCCATCGAGCGGGCGGCGAATCGTCATGACTATTTCCTCCAGATGTCACTCTAGCGTAGGGTCACCGCATGAGCGACATCAGACGAATCGATTGCGGCCCGCGCATGAGCGAAGCCGTCATGCGTGGCGACCGTATCTACTGCTCGGGCATGATCCCGGAGGATACGTCGCTCGACATCACCGGCCAGGTGAAGCAAGCGCTGGGCGAAATTGACTCACTGCTCGCCAAGGGCGGCAGCGACAAGACCAAGATCCTGACCGCCACCATCTGGCTAGCCGACATCGGCGATTTCGCGGCCATGAACGCGGTGTGGGACGCCTGGGTGGTGCCCGGCCAGACACCGGCCCGCGCCACGGTTCAGGCGAAAATGAATGACCCCAAGATGAAGGTCGAAATCATGGTGGTCGCGGCCATCTAGGGCGGCGATTTAGGCTTCGCTGACCGCCCAGTTGCTGTCGGGCGACCACGACGCCCAGATCCTGTCGCCAGTCGAAAAAGCCGAGCGTACCGGCTTGCCGTCGCGGTTGGGCAGGAAGGCCAGGAACGGCGTGCCGTCGTCGAGCGCCATGTGCACATGCGTGGCCTGGCCGCGATAGACGATCTGCAGGATAGTGGCGGGCGTGCCGCGTTCTTCGGCGCTGAGCGAGATAGCCTCGGGACGCACGGACACGAGGACTTCCTTTTGGTCGTTCGCCGGTGATGGCAGGGCGATCTGCCCGCCGGCCGCGAGGCGCACCTGGGGCCGGCCCGCCTCCTGTCCGATGACATCGCCGCGCAGGAAATTGCAGGTACCGATGAAGCTGGCGACGAAGCGCGAGGTCGGACGACTATAGATCTCTTCCGGCGTGCCGACCTGTTCGAGCTTGCCGTCGCGCATGATCACGACGCGATCGGCCATGGTCAGCGCTTCCTCCTGGTCGTGCGTCACCATCACGGCGGTGATACCGAGCCGCTGCTGGATCTGCCGGATCTCGACCTGCATGCTGTCGCGCAGATTGCGGTCGAGTGCGCCCAGCGGCTCGTCGAGCAGGAGCAATGTCGGCTCGATCACGATTGCCCGGGCAAGCGCCACACGCTGTTGCTGGCCGCCCGACAGAGCCGACGGCAGGCGGTCCGCCAGCGCGCCGAGCTGCACCAGCGACAAGGCCTGCGCGACCTTGGGCTTGATCAGCGCTTTGCGCATGCCGCGCATCTGCAGGCCGAAGGCCACGTTCTCCGCGACGGAGAGATGCGGGAACAGCGCGTAGTTCTGGAACAGCATGCCGATGTTGCGGCGATGCACCGGCGTGCGCGTGATGCGCATGCCGCCGATCAGCACATCGCCCTCCGTCGGCTCGATCAGTCCGGCAATCATGCGCAAGGTCGTGGTCTTGCCGCAGCCGCTCGGCCCCAGCAGCGCCACCATCTCGCCGGCGGCGATGCGCAAGGTGACGCCGTCGACGGCGCGCGTCGTGCCGAAGAGCTTCGTCAGGCCGGAGAAGGCAAGGTCGCTTGCTTGGGCGGTCGCCACCATCAGCTTCCGAACACCTGGTTGAACTTGTCCAGGATGGCGCTGCGCTGCGGATTGATCTTTTCCCAATCCAGCACGTAGAGCTTCATCTCCTTCATGCGCGATTCAGGATAGGGCACGATCGCAGCGGTCTTGGCGTCGAGCTCGACGCCGCTCACCGACGGCGCCGCGACGGTGTATTCGGCCAGCTCCTTCTGGACCGGGGCGGACAGCACGAAGTCGATGAACGCCGCGCCGAGATCCGGCTCGGGCGCGCCCTTCACCAGGGTCATGGTATTCACGCCGGCGAACGAGCCTTCGGTCGGGTCGCATTGCGCGACCGGCGTGCCCTTCTGCACATAGGGCAGGATGTTCTTCGAGAAGTCGGGCCCGCCGACATCGGCCTGGCCTTGCGCCACCTGGATCACAGCGGTGGCGAAATTGTCGTAGATCGTCTGCACGTTGGGCTTCAGCTCCATCATCTTGGGCCAGCCCTTGTCGAGTTCGTACTGCGCTTCGAGGATCGGCTTGCCCGTTGCCATCGACGCGGCGACGGCGAGCAGCTGGACGGATTGCGTTTGCTTGGGCGTGATCAGCATGAAGCGGCCGCGGAAGCGCTCGTGCCAGAGATCGGCGAAGCTGACGGGCGGCTTGGCGAGGGTCGAATTGTACCAGGGCGAGACCTTGGAGATGGCGAAAGCCACGCCAAACGTGTCGTTGTAGATGAAGTTCGGGAACACCTTCGCCATGTTCGGGATCTTGTCCTTGGGCAGCTGCTGGATCAGGTTCTCTGCCTTGGCGATCGGCACGCCGACATCGTCCATGAACACCACGGAATAGTTCGGATTGGCCTTCTGCGTGCGCAGGATGCCGATGTTGCCCAAGGTCACGTTCTCGGTCTGGAAGATCTTGCAGCCGAGCTTGGTCTGGAACTTCGGGATGATCAGCTTGCGGAACGCTTCGCCCTGCACGCCGGTATAGGTGCCGACATACATCGATTTGCCGGCCGCCCAGCCGTCGCGGATGAAGAACATCGGGGCGGCCACGCCCGCGGCCGTGAGCAGCCGCCGACGGCTTGTCAAAAGACGGCTGGTCAAAAGACGGCTGGTCGAAAGAACCTTCTTCATGTCGTCACCTTTCCCGTTACGCCTCACACACTCATGGCCCGCCGCAGCCCGACCAGTTTCTCCAGCCCAATCACCGCCGCGGCGGCGGTCAGGATCATCAGGCTCGAGATGGCGGCGATGGACGGATCGAAGACCTTGGTCATGCTGTTCTGCAGGAAGATCGGCAGCGGCATGGTCTCGGCGTTGGACAGCCAGAACGACAGCGGGAACTCGTCGAACGAGACCATGAAGCAGAACAGGCAGCCGGCGGCGATGCCCGGCACGATCTGGGGCACAGTCACCTTGGTGAAGACCTTCCAGGGCGGCGCGCCGAGGGTGAGTGCTGCTTCCTCGAGCGAGCGATCGACCTGTTTCAGGCTCGCCGTGACGGTGCGCACGAGATAGGGCAGCGTCACCAGCACATGGCCGATGAAGAGGCCAAGGGCCGCGTCGCGCAGTTTCAGCATCGCCATGAACTGCAGCAGCGCCAGGCCGGTGATCAGGATCGGCATGATGAACGGCGACAGCAGCATCGCCTCGATCGCGCGCGAGCCCGGCACGTTCCAGCGATTGAGGGCATAGGCCGCCGGCATGCCCAGCACGAACGAGGTGATGGTGGAGCAGACGGCAAGCGTCACGCTGACGATGAAAGCGCTCTGGAACTCGTCGTTGGCGAGAACTTCTTCGTACCAGGAGGTGGTGAAGCCCACGGGCGGGAAGATCGCGAGAGGGGCCGTCGAGAACGACACCGCCACGACCACGGCCAGCGGCGCCAGGACGAAGACGAGCACTGCCGCTGCCAGCAGATAGGTGACGAGGCCGCCGCCGCCGGAGAGCCGCGAGGCCATCAGCGCGCTCCAGACCGCTGTGCGCGGACGAGCGCGTGGCGTTCGGCGAGCCAGCCCACGCCGACATTGGCTGCGAGCGCGATCACCACCATCACGCCCGCGATCGCCGCCGCCATCGGCCAGTCGAAGGAGGTGTTGATCTGCTGCTCCAGCAGCACGCCCAGCATCAGTCCGCGCGTACCGCCCAGCATCTGCGGCGTCACGTAGGAGCCCGCCGTCAGCGAGAAGACGATGGTTACGCCAGCAACGAGGCCCGGCAGGCTGAGCGGCAGGGTCACCCGCAGGAAGGCACGCCAGGCCGGCGCACCCAGTATCCGCGCGGCCTCGTTGAGCGAGGGGTTGATGCGGCCGAGCGACGCCGACAGCGGCAACACCATCAGCGGCAGGAAAACATGGACGGAGGCGATCACCGTTGCCCATTCGGTGTAGAGGACGCGCACCGGCGTCGGCCCCGTGCCCAGCGCATGCAGCATCCAGTTGAGGACGCCGGTGGGACTGTTGTTGAGCATGAGCTGCCAGCCGTAGGTGCGCACGATCACGCTCACGACGAGCGGCGCCACCACCAGGATCATGGTGATGCGGCTGAAGATCGGCTTGCCATAGGCGATCACCATCGCAGCGGGGTAGGCGAGGAGGGCGGTGAACAGCGATGTCACCAGGGCCACGCGCAAGGTGAGCAGGACGACCCGGCGATAGGTCTCGCTGACGACCAGCCGCTCGTAGCTGCCCATGGTCAGGGGCAGGCTGATGTCGCCGCCTTGCGACTGCGTCAGTACGCCGTAGCTCAGCAGGATCACCGACGGCAGGACGAGGAAGACGACAAGGAAGATCAGCGCCGGCAGAAGCAGCGCCAATCCCACGACCGAACGCGGCAGAGGCCTCGATGTCATGTGGTGCAGGTCAGCACGATCCGTGCCGGAAATGCCGCGCGGGGAGGGGCTCTATTCCCGTCGACGGGCTGGATTATTCTGCGTTCGGGCGCTGGAAATCATGATGGCCGGGTTCGTTTGCCGGGTTATTGATACGGGATGTTCTCCTCCTTCTTCCCGAATCCCCGGATCTTCTTCCCCGCCGTCATTGTCTGGACCGCGCTCTGCATGGCCCTCTGGTACGGCGTGCTTCGCGACCTTGGGCCCCAGCTCAGTATCGGTGGCCTGATCGGGTTGCCCTATCCGGCGGCGGATGCGAACGCCACGCTGGTTTCGGTACAGGTAGCGCGCGATCTCTGGCTCTACGAATTCATGATCGTCGCCGGTGCGATTTTCGTCGGAGCGATCCGCCTGCTCCTGCCGCATCCCTGGTCCCCGTGGTCGGTCGGCGTGTCGGCGCTCATCATCTTCCTGCTGTGGTTCCAGGTTCAGCTCGATGTGATGATCAATAGCTGGTTCGGCATCTTCTACAACCTGATCCAGAAGGCCCTGGCAAAGCCGAACGCCATCACGCTGCGCGAGTTCTATACGCAACAGGCGACTTTTGGCGGCATCGCGATGGTCTACATCTTCAGCGCCGTGCTGACCGCCTTCATCACCAGCCATTATATCTTCCGCTGGCGCATGGCGATGAACGACCACTACGCAGCCAACTGGCAGCGTTTGCGGCACATTGAAGGAGCCTCGCAGCGCGTCCAGGAGGACACGATGCGATTTGCCGAAACCCTGGAGCAGCTGGGCGCGAGCCTGATCAATGCGTTGATGACCCTGATCGCCTTCCTGCCGATCCTGTGGGGGCTTTCGTCGTACGTGAAGGAACTGCCGCTGATCGGCTACGTCCCGCAGGCGCTGGTCTTCGTCGCGGTCATCTGGGCGGCGTTCGGGACGGGGCTGCTTGCCCTTGCCGGCGTACGGCTGCCCGGGCTCGAGTTCCACAATCAGCGGGTCGAGGCGGCCTACCGCAAGGAGCTGGTGCTGGGCGAGGACCGCGCCGAGCGCGCGCAGCCGCAGACGCTGAGCGAGCTGTTCCGCGACGTGCGGACGAACTATTTCCGCCTCTACCTGAACTTCCTCTACTTCAACATCGCGCGTTATGGATATCTGCAGGCCAGCGCCTTGATCGCCTACGTCTCTCTCGGACCGACAATCGTCGCCGGGGGCCTGACGCTCGGCGTCCTGACGCAGATCACCCGGGCCTTCGGCAGGGTCGAGGGATCATTCCAGTATCTCGTCAACTCCTGGTCGACGATCGTGTCCCTGATCTCGATCTACAAGCGCTTGCATTCCTTCGAGGCAAGAATGCTCGACAAGCCGCTGGATCCCATAGAGGCCGTTCCGCTGCCCTAAAGCCTATTTACGGGAGCATGGCCTGATCTGCTAAGGTCCGCGCCGTCGCAAACAGCGGTTTGGAAGAGGAAGAATTCATGAGCATCAAGCGCGTCAACGCGGGTCCCCGCATGTCGAGCGCCGTCATTCACGGCGACACGGTCTATCTCGCCGGCCTCACGGCCGACGACGCCAAGGCCGACGTGAAAGGCCAGACCAAGCAGATCCTCGACAAGATCGACCACTTCCTGAAGGAAGCCGGCACCGACAAGTCGAAGATCCTGTCCGCCAACATCTGGCTGACCGACATCGGCACTTGGAGCCAGATGAACGAAGTGTGGGACGCCTGGGTCTCCCCCGGCAACGCGCCTGCCCGTGCCACGGTCGAAGCCAAGCTCGCCAACCCGGCGCTCAAGGTCGAGATCATGGTGCAGTGCGCTAAGTAAGCGGCACTCGCTGAAACGGAAAAGGGCCGGCAATCGCCGGCCCTTTTTTGTTGCGAAGATTCGCTCAGGGCGAGGGCGTTCCGAACGAGAACACGACGCTCGCCATGATCGAGAAGTTGTTGTTGGGATACGAGCCGGTGATGTTGCCGGAGACCGGCGTCGTGAACTCGTTCGATTTGAAGCCAGCGTTGATGCTGGGATTGAGCGTGCCGTAATAACGGCCGTCGAGGTTGAGGCGCACGTTCGGCATCACCTTGTAGCCAACGCCGACAATCGCTTGGTAGGCGAATTCCGTGTCGGTGCTGTCGGTCACGCCACCCAGATGCGTGTTGAGGAAGGCAACGCCCGCGCCCGCGCCGACGTAGGGCGTGAAGGCCTGATGAGCGAAGAAATCGTAGTAGACGTTGGCCATCACCGACGTCTGCCGGATCTGGGCGTAGCCGTTGACCCCTATGGTGCCGACACCGGAGACCGGAAACCTGCCGGACTCGGTGCCTGTATTGTCCCGATAGAGGACCTCAAGCTCCGCGCGCGGTCCGACGAAATCATAGCCTATGAAGCCGCCGCCCGCCCATCCGGTCTGGAGGTTGAGGCTGTCCGTGCCGCTGAGCGAGCCTGAGCCGACACCGAGGACCGACGCGAAGCCGTTGACGCTGGCATTGGTGTTCAGCAGCCAATTCGCGCCGCCCCGAAGGCCGACATAGATGTTGTTCAGGTTTTGCGCTTGCGCGGACACGGGCAGCACTACGAGTGCAATTGCCGCGAACACCATTTTATTCATGCAACCGATCTCCCTTGTCGGGAGACTACATCACACCTCTGGAAAATTCACGCGCGAGGTGCGTCAGGTTGCAAACAGTTCTCTCCGCTTCTTAGTTGATCGGTCCCATGATCTTGCCCGGGTTCATGATGTTCTCGGGATCGATTGCCTTCTTGATGGCGCGCATCAACGACATCGCCTCGCCATGCTCCTCGTAGAGGAACTTGATCTTGCCCATGCCGACGCCGTGCTCGCCGGTGCAGGTGCCGCCCAGTGACAATGCGCGTGCAACCATGCGGTCGTTCAGTGCCTCTGCACGCGGCAGGTAGGTCGGATCGTTGGGGTCCACCATCATGGTGAGATGGAAGTTGCCGTCGCCGACATGGCCCACGATCGGCGCGAAGAGGTCGTTGGCCACGATGTCCTTCTGGGTCTCGAGGATGCATTCAGCGAGCTTGGAGATCGGCACGCACACGTCGGTCGCCCACATGCCCCAGCCCGGCTTGTAGGCCTTGGCGGCCCAGGCGGCGTCGTGCCGGGCCTGCCACATCTTGCTGCGCTCCTCGGCCTGGCTGGTCCAGGCGAAGTCGGCACCACCGTTCTCGGACGCGAGCGCCTGCACCATCTCGGCCTGTTCTTTTGTGCCGGCCTCGGTGCCGTGGAACTCGAGCATCAGCAGGTTCTTGTTGGGCAGGCTGAGCTTGGAATATTTGTTGATGGTGTCGACCGTGTAGGTGTCCATCAGCTCGATACGCGCGACCGGGATACCCGACTGGATGGTCTGGATCACGGTATTGACCGCGCCTTCGAGACTGTCGAAGGCGCAGGTCGCCGCGACCATCGACTCCGGCGTGCCGTAGAGACGCAGCGTGATCTCGGTGATGACACCCAACGTGCCTTCCGAGCCGACGAACAGTTTTACGAGGTCGTAGCCCGCGCTCGACTTGCGCGAGCGGCGGCCGAGCCGCATCAGGCGGCCGTCGGGCGTCACGACCTGCAGCGACAGCACGTTCTCGCGCATCGTGCCGTAGCGCACCGCGTTGGTGCCGGAGGCGCGCGTCGAGGTCATGCCGCCGATCGAGGCGTCGGCGCCGGGATCGATCGGGAAGAAGAGACCGGTCGCGCGGATGTACTCGTTCAGCTGCTTGCGCGTGACGCCGGGCTGCACGACTACGTCGAGGTCGCTCTCGTTGACCTGCAGCACCTTGTTCATGCGGCTGACGTCGAGCGAGATGCCGCCGTTGGGCGCGCTGATATGGCCTTCGAGCGAGGTGCCGGTGCCGAAGGGGATGATCGGCGTCTTGAGGCGTGCGCAGAGCTGGACGATCTGCTGCACTTCCTCGGCCGATTCGGCGAATACGACCGCGTCGGGCAAATGCGCTTCGTGGAACGAAATATCCTTGCCGTGATGCTCGCGCACGGAATGCGCGGTGCTGACGCGGTCGCCGTAGAGCTTCTTCAGCTCGGCGATCGTTTCGTCGACGTTGATTGCCTTGATTTGAGCCGTGGCGGACATGCTGGAACTCCTAGCGCTGGCCTGTTGGATACGCTCAAATGGCTGCAAAGCCAACTGACGGAAACGCCTCAAAAGGACCCCAAATGCGCGATGTTTATGTGGTCGGTGCCTACACGACCGCCTTCAAGAAGCACCCTGGCATGAGCTTTCAGGACCTCGCCCGCGAGGCCTATCTCGGCACGCTGAAGGACGCCGGCATGAAGACCGGCGCCGACATCGAGGCCGGCTGGCTCGGCAACTGCGGCATGGTCTTCTGGGGGCAGAATTCGATTCGCGGCCAGGCGCTGTTCCAGCCGCTGGTCGAGGAAGGGCTGTTTCCCGAGCGCGTGCCGATGTTCAACGTCGAGAACGCCTGCGCCACCGCCTCGACCGCCTTCATGGGCGCCTGGAAGGATGTGCTGGCCGGCACGCACGAGCTGTCGTTCTGCATCGGCATCGAGAAGCTGTTCAGCCCGGAGGCGCCGGAGCGCACCTCGAACCTGTTCAACCAGGGCTACATCACGGGCCAGCACGACCGCCTAGTCGCGGAGATGGATCGCGTCGGCAAGATGGTCGGCGCGGAGTTCAAGCCGGGTGACGACCGCACGATCTTCATGGACACCTATGCCATGCAGGCCAAGTGGCACATGTGGAAGTACGGCACGACCCAGCAGCAGATCGCCACGGGCGCCGCCAAGAACCACAATTACGGCGCGCTGAACGAGAAGGCGCAGTATCGCTTCCAGATGACGCCGCAGTCGGTGATGGAAGACCGGCCGGTGTCCTATCCGCTGACCCGCGCAATGTGTGCGCCGATCGGCGATGGTGCGGCGGCAGCGTTGATCTGCTCGAAGGAATATCTCGAAAAGCTTCCGAAGGAAGTGCAGGCGCGCGCCGTCAAGATCGCGGGTGTGGGCTTCTCCGGCGGCATGTATCGGGAGCTGGACAAGCCGGGCCTCTCTCGCGCCGCGGCCGACAAGGCCTACAAGATGGCCGGTCTGGGACCGCAGGACATCGACGTTGCCGAAGTGCACGACGCCACCAGCTTCTGCGAGGTCTACCAGTGCGAGATGATGCGCTTCTGCCCCGAGGGCGAAGGCGGCAAGTTCATCGAATCGGGTGCCACCGGACCGGGCGGCAAGCTGCCGGTGAACACCTCGGGTGGACTGGTCTCGAAGGGCCATCCGGTGGGCGCCACGGGCCTGTCGATGCTGGCCGAACTCGCCACGCAGCTGCGCGGCGAAGCGGGGCCGCGCCAGGTCAAGGGCGCGGAGATTGCCCTGGCCGAAAACGGCGGCGGCGTGATCGGCATGGAGGAGGCGGTGGCCTCGGTGATCATCCTGCAGAAGCAGGCTTGAAATCGCCTCATTACGACCAACATCCGTCTCCCGCGCCGGAGACGATGCTGTAAACTCTCCCGGATTTTAAGGTTTCTCGGGAGAGAGTAATGAACGTCCGTTTCGACAATCGCGTCGCCATCGTCACGGGCGCCGGCAACGGCCTCGGCCGCTCCCATGCGCTGCTGCTGGCGAGCCGCGGCGCCAAGGTGGTGGTGAACGATCCGGGCGGGGCGGTGGATGGCAAAGGCGGTGGCCATGCTGCTGCCGACAAAGTCGTCGACGAGATCAAGGCCGCGGGCGGCCACGCCGTCGCCAACTACGACTCGGTAGCCGATGCCAAGAGCGCGGCCAACATCGTGAAGACCGCCGTCGATTCCTTCGGCACGGTCGACATCGTCGTGAACAATGCCGGCGTGCTGCGCGACAAGACCTTCCACAACATGACGACCGACGATTTCGACTTCGTCGTGAAAGTCCACTTCCTCGGTACGGCCTATGTCACCCACGCCGCCTGGCCGATCCTGCGGGCCAAGGCCTATGGCCGCGTCGTCGTGACCTCGTCGAACTCCGGCATCTACGGCACCTTCGGCCAGTCGAACTACGGCGGCGCCAAGCTCGCGGTGGTGGGCTTCATGAACGCGCTCCGGCTGGAAGGGCAGAAGTACAACATCATGATGAACGCGCTGGCGCCGATTGCGGCCACGCGCATGACCGACAGCCTGATGCCGGCCCCGGTGTTGGAGAAGCTGAAGCCCGAGTATGTCTCGCCGATGGTGGCCTATCTCTGCAGCGAGCAGTGCCAGCGCACCGGCGATATCTGGAGCGCCGGTGGTGGCACCTTCGCGCGCATCGAATATCGCGAGGCCGAGGGGCTCCGGATCGACGGCCGCGCGCCGACGGTCGAGGACGTGATGGAGAATATCGACAAGATCGCCGACGTGTCGGCGAACCGCGTGTTCCGCACTTCCGGCGAAGAAGTCCAGGCGGTGGTGAGTGGCTGAGCACCTGTCCATCGTCTGCAGCAAGCGCCTGCGACCCGTCCTCGAATGGGTGCTGACCGAAGGCAGGGTCGAGCGCGACCTCGGGCGCTTCGTCGAGGGGCTGATGACGCGTGCGGTCGAGGCCGGCCTGCCGCTCTGGCGCTTCTACATTGGCCTGCAGCTCGTGCATCCGCAGATGGTGGCGACCGGCGTGCTGTGGAAGCGGGGCGGCGGTGTCGCGGAGATGCCGCGTGCCCACGGCGTGCTGACCAGTTCAGCCTATATCGGCAGCCCGATGCAGGAGGTGCGCGAGCGCAACATCGCCGTGCGCTATCGCCTCGAGGACGAGTTGGCGGAAGGCACGCATACGGTGCAACGCGAACTGAAGGAGAGCGGCGGCACGGATTATTTCGCGCTGCCGGTGCGCCTCGGCCGGCCGGGCTCGCTCCCGGTGGCGTCGTTCGCCACGGATCGCCCGGGCGGCTTCACCGACGAGGACCTGGTCGACATCCATCATCTCGTCGACATGCTCGGGCCGAACGCCGAGATCTTCATCTACCGCAACATTTCCGAGACGGTGACCGACACCTATCTCGGCCACATCGTCGGCGAGCAGATCCTGGGTGGGCTGATCAAGCGCGGCGACGGGCGCGAGATCAATGCCGTCCTGTGGTTCTCCGACCTGCGCGACTTCACCGGCCTCAACGAGCGCATGAGCGCGTCGGAATTGCTCGACCTGCTGAACAACTACCTGCAGCTGGTGGGCGACGCACTGAAGGCCTATGGCGGCGAGATCCTGAAGTTCATCGGCGATGGCGTGATGGCCTACTTTCCGGCCGAGGACGCGCTCTTCCTGCCGGCGGTGACCAACAACGCGCTCGGGGCCGCGCGCCGCCTGATCACCGACATCGAGGCGGCCAACGAGGCGCGCGCCGCGGGCGGTGCCGATCCGTTGCGCTTCGGCGTCGGCCTGCACCTGGGCCCAGTGACCTTCGGCAACATCGGCACCGAGGACCGGCTCGATTTCACCGTCATCGGTCCCGCCGTCAATCGCGCGTCACGGCTCGAGGGGCTCACCAAGCAGCTCGGCGTGCCGGTGCTGGCCTCGTCCGAATTCAACCTCGCGAGCACGGTACCGATGAAGTCCCTCGGCATGCACGCCCTGCGCGGCGTACCCAATCCGGTCGAGGTCTTCACGCTCCCCGACTAGATATCCGGTAGTTGTCCTGGACAGGTCTTGCAACCGTCTCTAGGCTCGCGGAAAAACGGGGTTCTGAATGGGGCAATTCAGCTGGGTCTGGTACTACGCCTGTCCGGCTCCGATACTAGAGCGCCTGATTGCCGCGTACGATATCGTCGATGTCGATGTAAAGCGGCGCGAAGATGCACTCGCCAGCGGGACGCCCAAGCCGCCGTGGTTACAGGCGGCGCGTCTGCATCTGACGAAGGCGAACGCCCATGTGAAGGAGAGGAAGTATCAGGTCGCGTGGCAGGAAGTTAAGGCCGCCGATCGAACGCTTCTCGAGGATCCGGCCGATGGAGGCGCTGCCGTGAGCCGAGCCGCAACACTGTTGCGCGAAGCCCAGGACCTGGACGGCAGACGCGGCAAGGCGATGAGCGACCTGCTGTGCGACGAAAACGGCAAATTACGATCTACGCTCAATGAGGAACGGCCGCGCATTGTCGAAGCCGCTGCGGTGCGCGACGATTTTACCAATACCCAGTACTTCAGAATTGAACTGCGCCGTCGCCATCTGATCAGCCTGTTCTTTCTGCTCTTGGGTACGCTCGTGACCATCGTAACGTTGTCGTATTTCGGCAGGATGGAGTTGTTTCGCGATGCCTCAATCACACCGCATCGCTCGGACAGGCTTGTCACCACAATCGTGCTGGGGGTTCTTGGAGCGTCGATCAGTGTCGCACAAGCGCTTCTGGCGGCCGATATCACCGCCAAGATCACGGCCCAGCACGTCGGAGCTTACATGGTCTGGATTCGCCCCATGATAGGAGCGGCAACCGCTGTTGTTGCCTATACGCTCTTGCTTGCCAACGATCATGTGCACGTCTTTTCGACCACGGTAGGCGACAATTTTTCCGTGATTGCCGTGATCGCACTGGTTGCAGGATTTAGCGAACGATTCATCGTCGGCGCCTTGAATAAAGTCGCCGACATGCAAGGCAGCGAGATCAAGAAACCCTAGACGAGGCTCTTCCAGCCCTCGATCCAGCCCAGCGCCTCTTCGTCGGGCAAAGGCTGCGACGAGGCGTCGACCTCGAGCCTATCGCCGACCTTCTTCGCGCCGCACAGCTCCAAGACCTTGTCGACCTTCTTGCCGCCGCCGCAGTAGGTGTCCTGGTAGGTCATGTCGCCGAGCGCGATCACGCCGTAACGGTGACCGGACAGGTCGGGCCGTTCGCGCTCCAGGGTTTCGGCCAGCGGCAGGATGTTGGTCGGGATGTCGCCCGAGCCGTGGGTGGCGCAGACCACCAGCAGCACGTCGTGCGCTTCGAGATCGGCCTTGGACGCGGCCTTCTCGGTGACGTCGACCGCGTGGCCCGCGTCTTCCAGCACGGGCTTCAGCGCGTCGGCCACCATCTGGGCGTTGCCCGACTCGGTGCCGACTAGGATTAGGATGCTCGCCATGCCAGTCTCTTTGCCATGGAAGAAACGCCCGTACTAGCCGCCGTCCAGAGCGGCGTTCTGACGCTCACCTTGAACCGCCCGCACCGGCTGAACGCCATGAGCCAGCCGCTGATCGCGGCGCTGCGCGAGCAGATCGCGCGGGCAGCCGGCGACAGCGCCATCCGTGCCGTCCTGCTGACCGGCACCGGCCGCGGCTTCTGTGCCGGCGCCGACCTTGCCGGGACCGGCACCGGGGCGCTCGACGCCGACGGCAAGCCCGATCTCGGCGCGGTCATGGAGAGCGCCTACAATCCGCTGATCCGCTCGATCCGCGACCTGCCCAAGCCGGTGATCGGCGCGATCAACGGCGTGGCCGCGGGCGGCGGGGCCAACCTGGCCCTCTCCTGCGATATCGTGCTGGCCGCGCGCTCGGCCCGCTTCGACCAGGCCTTCGTGCGCATCTCGCTGATCCCCGATCTCGGCGGCACCTGGTTCCTGCCGCATACCGTGGGCGACGCGCGAGCGCGCGCCCTTGCCATGCTGGGCGCCTCGGTGCCGGCGGAGGAAGCCCAGCGCATGGGCATGGTCTGGCAGGTGATCGACGACGAGAAGTTGATGCCCGAGGCGACGGCGCTCGCGGCAAAGATGGCCGCCGGCCCGACGCTCTCCTACGCCGCGATCAAGCAGGCGATGAACCGGGCCGGCACCAATTCGCTCGACCAGCAGCTCGACCTCGAGCGCGACAGCCAGCGCGCGCTCGGCAAGAGCGCCGATTTCAAGGAAGGCGTCGCCGCCTTCCTCGCCAAACGCGCCGCCAATTTCACGGGACACTGAACGATGGCTTACGAGAAGATCCTGCTCACGCGTGACAACGGCCTTGCCACTCTCACGTTGAACGCGCCCGACCGGTTGAATGCCGTCTCGCGCAAGATGATCGCCGAGGTCAAGGACTGCTGGGAAGAGTTGGCGGCGGACACCAGCGTGCGCGCGGTGCTGCTGACCGGTGCAGGCCGCGGCTTCTGCGCCGGCGCCGATCTCGCCGATCCCGACCGCGAGGCCAGCGCGACTGCCGATTCGGGCGCGGCGCTGGAGAAGTTCTTCAATCCCGTGATCCGCGCCATGCGCGCGATCCCCAAGCCCGTCGTCTCGGCGGTGAACGGCGTGGCGGCGGGCGTGGGCATGAGTTTCGCGCTCGCCTCGGACATCGCTATCGCGGGCAAGTCGGCGTCGTTCCTGCAGGCCTTCGCGCGCATCGGCCTGCTGCCCGATGGCGGAAGCACCTGGTTCCTGCCGCGCCTCGTGGGCGACCAGCGGGCTCGCGCGCTCGCCATGCTGGCCCCGCAGATCACTGCGCAGCAGGCCAAGGAGTGGGGCCTGATCTGGGACGTGGTCGAGGATGCCGCTCTGATGGCGACGGCAACCGAGATCGCGCGCAAGCTGGCCGACGGGCCGACCTTGGCGTTGGCACGCATCAAGGACGCGCTCAACCGCTCGACCGGCAACGACCTGTCGCAGCAGCTCGACGTCGAACGCGATGCCCAGCGCCTGTTGGGCAAGAGCGATGATTTCAAGGAAGGCGTCGCGGCCTTCCTCGCCAAGCGCAAAGCGGACTTCAAGGGAAAATAGGGGAACGAGCATGACGATGACGCCACACAAGGAAATCACCTCGGGCCTCCGGTTCCCGGAAGGGCCGATCGCCATGCCGGACGGCTCGGTGATCCTGGTCGAGATCGCGCGCGAAACGCTGACCCGCGTCATGCCCGACGGCAAGCAGCACATCGTCGCCAAGCTGGGCGGCGGACCGAACGGCGCCGCGGTCGGACCGGGCGGCAAGATCTATGTCTGCAACAACGGCGGCTTCAACTGGATCGAGCGGCCCGACGGCCGCCTGTCTCCCGGCACGCAGCCGGCCTCGTACAAGACGGGCTCGATCCAGGTGGTCGACCCGGAGACCGGCAAGTTCGAGACGCTGTACGACTCGTGCGATGGGCGGAAGCTGAACGGCCCGAACGACATCGTGTTCGACAACACCGGGGGCTTCTGGTTCACCGATCTCGGCAAGACGCGTGAGCACGACAATGATCGTGGCGCCGTCTACTACGCCCGCGCCGATGGCTCGAAGATCGAGCAGAAAGTATTTCCGCTCGAACGTCCCAATGGCTGCGGCCTCTCGCCCGATGAAAAGACACTCTATGTCGTGGAGACGCCAACGGCGCGCTGCTGGGCTTTCGAGCTTTCCTCGCCGGGCGTGATCAAGGATGCCAACGGTCCCTACCGCGGCGAGAAGGGCCGCGTGATCGCAGGCTTGGGCGGCTACCAGATGTTCGATTCGCTGGCCGTCGATTCGGCTGGCCACATCTGCGTCGCTACCCTGATCACCGGCGCCGTCTCCGACATCTCGCCCGACGGCAAGGACGTGAAGCAGTTCCTGCTGCCCGACCCGATGGTCACCAACGTCTGCTTTGGCGGCAAGGATTTGCGCACGGCGTTTGCCACGCTCTCGATGACCGGCAAGCTGGTCAGCTTCGAGTGGCCGCGACCGGGCCTGCCGCTGAACTACTTGAACAAGTAGGCTCTCCTGATCTAGCCTCGAGCCGCTGCTGTAGGGCGCATCGGCCGAGGCCGAAGGGGCAATGCCCACCTACGTCACGTCAACCGTAGATGCGCCGCATGCCCGATTTCGAGAACCTGAAGAAGCAAGCCAAGCTCTATCTGCGCTGGCACCGTGATGGCTATCATCCGGTGGCGGCGCAGATCCGTTCCCTGCTGCCGCGCTTTCGTCCTCTCGACGATCGCGCGGTGATGTCGGCGGCGTTCAAGCTCGCCGACGCGCAGGAGATGGTGGCGCGCCAATCAGGCTTCGACAGCTGGCAGGCGCTCAAGACAGGAGCAAAGCCCGTGAATAACAACACGACCAAGAGTGCGAACCCCACTGCCGCCAAGCCTGTCGTGGCCCAGGCGGAAGCCCAACTGTTCGTCGCCAACATGGCGGGAGCGTTGGCCTTCTTTACCGGCAAGCTCGGCTTCGAGACGGTCTTCACCTACGGCGAGCCGCCGTTCTACGGCCAGATCCGGCGCGATGGCGCACGGCTCAACCTGCGCTGCGTCAGCGGACCGGTGTTCGCAGGCGACATCCGCGAGCGCGAACACCTGCTGTCTGCGTCGATGAGCCTGGAGAGCGCCGCGGCGCTAAAGGCGCTCTACTCGAATTCCAGCACGCCGGTGTCGATTTTCACCAGGCCTTGAAGAGCGAGCCCTGGGGTGCGCGCACCTTCGTGGTGCGCGATCCCGACGGCAACCTGCTTCTGTTCTCAGGACTGGCTTAGCTCTTCGCCTCGCCGCGCACTTCGCGGCTCGCGACGACCTTGCCGCTGGCATAGGACTCGTGGTTGGCGTCGACGTCGGAGAGCTTGTAGCGGTAGTTCACCATCATGCCGTAGGCCTGCTTGAGGCCGTTGGCGCTGGTGTCGCCCAGCCAGTTGAGCCGCTCGACGATGGCGCCGTTGCCGAGATGGAAGTGCGCCACCCTATCGAGCGCGCGGCCCTTTTCGTCGGTCGAGGTGAGGAACACGGCCGCGAGCCGGGTCAGGATGGGGCACAGGGCCTTGGCGGTGGCAGGGCTTTCCCACCAGCCCGACTTGCCGATCAGCTTGGCGACAGCGGCGGCTCCATGGGCTTCGTTGATGACGGGCACCAGCGAGGCGATCTCGTTCTGCGTCAGCGCCTGGTCGCCTTCGTCCTTGAGGCGGCGGTCGATGTACTGCCGCAGGCCCGGGATCGGCGAGAGGGTGGCGAAGTTCTTGAGGTTCGGCATCTCCGTCGCCAGCCGCTCGGCCACGCGCTTGATCAGGAAGTTGCCGAAGCTGATGCCGGCCAGCCCCTGCTGGCAGTTCGAGATCGAATAGAAGATCGCGGTGTTGGCGCGGCCGGCGTCGCTGGTCTCGGCCTTGGCGTCGAGCAGGCGCTGCACGCTGCCCGCCAGCCCGTCGACCAGGGCGACCTCGACGAAGATTAGCGGCTCGTCCGGCATGCGTGGATGGAAGAAGGCGAAGCAGCGCCGATCGCTGTCGAGCCGGTTCTTGAGATCGCGCCACGAGCGGATCGCGTGTACCGCCTCATAGGCCACCAGCTTTTCCAGCAGCGCCGCCGGCGCCTTCCAGTCGATGCGCACAAGATCGAGGAAGGCCACGTCGAACCAGGCGCCGAGCAGGGGGCGCAGGTCGTCGCTCAAGGTGCGGCAGGCGGCATCGCCCTTGCCCAACGCCAGCAGCTCGGCGCGCAGGTCGACCACGAACTTCACGCCCTGCGGCACGCCCACGAACTCGCGCAGCAGCCGTACGTTGGGTGCCTCCAGAGCGGTGGCCAGCGATCGCGCCGGCGCCTTCGAGGCGCGCCAGGCATCGACCTTGGCGATCGCGGCGTCGCGCAGCAGACCGTAGTCGTGGGCCAGGGTCAGCAGGAATTTCTTGCGGCCGGCCGGTGAGAGCGAGAGATAGGCTTGGCCCAGTTCGGCGGCGCGTGCCCGCCGCGCCGTCTCGCCGCCCTTGCCCTCGAGGCAGGCATCGATGCGGCTCTTGAGACGCGGGATGTCGTCGTCGGGCAGGTCGGGGCGCAACGGCGCGCCCACGACCTCGCGGGCGCCGCGAGCGGTTTCGATGAAGGCATTGCGCAGGCGTTCAAGCGTGCGGCCGGCGGTATTGGAGAACGGAAGGGCCATGCGTGGATTATGTCACGGTCGATGTGTCATCGCAGTGGCGAGATTCCGAAGTCCTATTTCCAGTGTGGCGGCAGGGTTTTCTGCACGATAGAGAGCTTCTGCATCCGGCCGGCCCAGTCCTTCAGCGGCGGCGGCAACAGATCCGCCGGCACCGCTTGCGGATTGCGCTGGCTGGAGCGCTCGACCTGCGCCACGAACGGATAGAGCGTGAAGTCGACGGCCGACAACGCCCCGGTCATGTAGTCACCCGTCGGTTTCCACCGAGCGAGTTCCGCGCGCGCGGCGTCGACGGCGGTGGCGACTTCCTCGGCCGGCTTCTTCTCTGTAACGGCAGTGAAGACTTTCCGCAGCGGCGCGAAGAAATAGTCGTCGACCTCACGGATGAGGCGGCGCTGCGTCGCGCGCGTGTGGAGGTCCGTGGAGAACATCGGCGCCGTGCCGGGCGTCTTGTCCTCGAGATATTCCATGATCGCGGAAGACTCGTAGAGCGCGAAACCGTCGTCGACGATGGCCGGCACCTTCTGGCGCGGATTGATCTTCGTGAACTCGGGCGTCTCGGTCTCGTCCGCGTCGAACGACAGCAGCTTGAACGTGTAGGGAATGCTCTTGTGCTCGAGCGCGAGCCACACGCGCCACGCATAAGGGGAGCCGGAGCCGTAGTAGAAATCGAGAGCCATCGTTTCTGATCCTTCTATTTTAGTCCTGCGAACAGCGGGCCGGCGCCGAGCGCCGACGCGCCTTCGATCTCGAGAATGCGCCGCTTGGTGTCGACGCCGCCGGTGGCGGAGAAGCCACCCATCTTGCCGTTGGCCGCCAGCACGCGATGGCAGGGCACGATGATGGCGACGGGATTTTTGCCCAGCGCTGCGCCAACCTCGCGGGCCTCCTGCGGTGGTGCGCCGATGCGCTTGGCGATCTCGCCATAGGTCATTGTCTGGCCGGGCGGGATGGCGCGGGCGACGTCATAGACCTTGCGGTTGAAGGCGGGCACGGCGCTGAGGTCGAGCGGGATGCCGGTGAGGTCGGTCTTGCCGTCCGACAGCAGCTTCAGCACGCGATCGATGGCCTCCTGGATGGCGGGTGTTGGCGAGACTTCGGCGGCGCCCGGCCAACGGCGCAGTGCCCGCGCGCGTGTGGCCGCCGGGGTCTTCTCGGGCAGCTGCAGGCCCACGATCCCGGTCTCGCTCCAGGTCAAGCCACAGACGCCGATCGGCGTGTCGAAAAGAGTGAAACTCAGGTCCGCCATGAGGCGCTCCCCATTCCCAAGCTGCTGTCGTCAAACTGACATTCACCCCCTGTATATGGGGTGGGTTGTCTTAATTTGGAGTCTGTGGATTGGTCTATCCGCGAGCCGAGAGTCATATCCGTCTCAGCAATGCGGTGCGGCGCAGTCGCACTCTGTCCCGGGAAGGTCTGCTGGAACGGCTGTTCGAGCGCATGTTCCACGGGTTGGTCTATGCCCAGATCTGGGAAGATCCGGAAATCGACCTGGAAGCCCTGGCGCTCCAGCCCGACAGCCACGTGGTGGCGATCGCGTCGGGCGGTTGCAATGTCCTGTCCTACCTGACCGCCGGCCCCGCCCGGATCACCGCACTCGACCTCAGCCTGGCGCATGTGGCGCTCAATCGGTTGAAGCTCGCCGCCGCCCAACATCTTCCCGACTGGCAGGCGTTCCACCGGTTCTTCGGTGCGGCCGACGACAAGGCCAATATCGCGATCTTCGACCGGCTGATCGCACCGCACCTCGATCCGGAGAGCCTGACCTACTGGAACGGTCGCAGCGCCCATCAGTTCGGCCGCCGCCGCATCTCGATCTTCGCGCGCAATGCCTATAAGCACGGCGCGCTCGGCCGCTTCATCGGCCTCGCCCATGTCGTGGCCCGCGCCTACGGCGTGCGGCCGCGCGACCTGCTGGCCTCACGCACCATCGAAGAGCAGCGTCATTTTTTCGAGACCATGCTGTCGCCGCTGTTCGACAAGCCGGCGGTGCGCTGGGCCACGTCGAACCGCCTGTCGCTCTACGGACTCGGCATTCCGCCCGCGCAGTACGAAGCGCTGGCCGGTGGCCGCGACATGCGCGTGGTTCTGCGCGAGCGAGTCGAGCAGCTGTCCTGCGGCTTCAGCCTCAACGACAATTACTTCGCCTGGCAGGCGTTCGGCCGTGGCTATGGCGAGAACGGTCCGCTGCCGCCCTACCTGCAGCAAAGCAACTTCGATGTGGTGCGCGCCAATGCGGGCCGGGTCGAAGCCATGAACCGCTCGATCACCGAATATCTGGAGACGTGCCCGGCGGAGTCTCGAGACCGCTACGTGCTGCTCGATGCGCAGGATTGGATGACGGACGCCCAGCTCAATGCGCTGTGGAGTGAGATCACGCGTACCGCGCGGCCGGGCGCCCGGGTGATCTTTCGTACCGCCGCGGAGCCTTCGCTGCTGCCGGGCCGCGTCGAGCCCGCGATCCTGGATCGCTGGCGCTACGATGCCCCGGCCTCGCTTGCCTTCACCAAGGCCGACCGCTCCGCGATCTACGGCGGCTTCCATCTTTATGTCCTGGGTGCGTAGACCATGAGCGACGCCGTCATGTCCGCCGACCTGATGGATCGTATCTACCGCCGTCAGCGGCACATCTACGATCTCACGCGCAAATACTACCTGCTGGGCCGCGACCGTCTGATCGCGCGCCTGCATCCGACACGCGGCATGCGCGTGCTGGAGATCGGCAGCGGCACGGCGCGCAATCTGGTGCAGACCGCGCGTGCCTATCCCGACATCGATCTGTTCGGCATCGACATCTCGCACGAGATGCTCGAGACCGCGCGCCAGGTGGTCGTCCGCGAGCGGCTGACAGCGCATATCCAACTCGCCCAGGCCGACGCCACGCGGTTCGATCCGGCGCTGCTGTTCGGCGTGCCGGGCTTCTCGCGTATCTTCATCTCCTACAGCCGGTCGATGATCCCGGGCTGGAAGGCCGTACTCGAGCAGGCGACCGCCTGCCTGCTGCCGGACGGCGAGCTGCACATCGTCGATTTCGGCAGGCAAGAGCGGCTGCCGGGCTGGTTCAAGGCAGCCCTGCGCCGGTGGCTCAGCTTGTTCCATGTCCATCCGCGCGACGATCTGGAGGCCGAACTGGCCGCTTTGGCCGCGGGGCACGGCTTCTCCTACACGATCGAACGTCCTTTCGGCGGATATGCCCAACACGCGGTCCTGAGCATGGCTCCTCTGCCCTTGCGACACTGAGCTGGGACGTTGAGCTGGGGGCATTGGCAAGGCACCTGAGACGGTGCTAACCGGGCGGGGAACGAAAGTATGGGAGTTCCCCGAGATGACCGAAGCCTTCATCTGCGACGCGATCCGCACCCCCGTCGGCCGCTACAACGGCGGCCTGGGCGCGATGCGGGTCGACGACCTTGCCGCCCATCCGCTGAAGGCGCTGATGCAGCGCAATGCCAATGTCGACTGGGGCGCCGTCGATGACGTGATCTATGGTTGCGTGAACCAGGCGGGCGAGGACAATCGCAACGTCGCGCGCATGGCGGGCCTGCTGGCCGGCCTGCCGGTCGAGGTCGCGGGCGCCACCGTCAACCGTCTCTGCGGTTCGGGTCTCGAAGCCGCGGGTCACGCCGCACGCGCGGTGAAGCTGGGCGAGGCCGACATGATGATCGCAGGCGGTGTCGAAGGCATGACCCGCTCGCCCTACGTGATGGGCAAGCCCGAGGGCGCGTTCGACCGCTCGATGAAGCTCGAGGACACGGTGCTGGGCTGGCGCTTCATCAATCCGAAGATGAAGGCGGCATATGGCGTCGACCCGATGGGCCAGACCGCCGAGAACGTCGCCACCGAGCACCAGATCAGCCGCACCGACCAGGACGCCTTCGCCTATCGCAGCCAGCGCCGCTGCAAGAGCGCACAGGATCGTGGCTTCTTCGACCGGGAGATCGTCAAGGTCACCGTGAAGAAGGGCAAGGTCGAGATCGTCGTCGAGAAGGACGAGCATCCGCGCGGCGACACCACGATGGAGACGCTGGCCAAGCTGTCGCCAGCGTTCCGCGAGGGCGGTTCGGTGACGGCGGGCAATTCGTCAGGCCTGAACGACGGTGCCTGCGCCATGATCATCGCCTCGGAAGCCGCCGCCAAGGCCAACGGCCTGACGCCGCGCGCGCGTATCCTGGGCGCCGTGTCGGCGGGTGTGCCGCCGCGCGTGATGGGCATCGGCCCGGTCCCAGCCAGCAAGAAGCTGATGGCCAAGCTTGGCCTGACGATAAAGGACTTCGACACGATCGAGCTCAACGAGGCCTTCGCCGCCCAGGCGCTGGCCGTGTTGCGCCAGCTGGGACTCGCCGACGACGCCGAGAACGTGAACCCCAACGGCGGCGCGATCGCGCTCGGCCATCCGCTCGGTGCCTCGGGCGGCCGCCTGATGATCACCGCGCTCAACCAGCTCGAAGCCTCCGGCGGCAAGCGGGCGCTCTGCACCATGTGCATCGGCGTCGGCCAGGGCATCGCGCTCGCGCTGGAACGCGTCTAAGGCGGGAGAGCATTGACTGATATTGCGATTTATGCAATATTAGTCACTGCTCTATTTATCGTCTGGAAGACCCCAAGGCCGATACCGGCGCGGGCTCGCGAGTTCCTCGCGAGCGCTCGCGAGGAATCGGATAAAATCCCGCAGGCTCTGCATTGCAGGCAAACCCTCGCGAGGGAGTAGTTTTGCGACGCGGCGATCGATGGATAGGCCGCGGCCGTTTAATTCCCGTTTATTAAACGGGAGCTTGCGGTAACCGCTCTAAGAACCTTCCTCCTCCGTCATACGGGGGAGGAAGACCTCTATGCCGTAGCGTTCAAATTTATGCCCGCCTGGCGCATGTCGGTCAGCATGCGGCGGCGGCTGCCGTCGAGATCGATGGCGGCGGTGGCTTCGACGACCACGGAAACGCTGAAGCCGGATTGGCGGGCGTCGATCGCCGACCAGGCGACGCAGTAGTCGAGCGCCAGGCCGCAGAACACCAGCTTGGTGAAGCCGCGCGCCTTCAGGTAGCCGTCGAGGCCGGTGCGCGTCATGCGGTCGTTCTCGCGGAACGCCGAGTAGGAATCGATGCCGGGATGGTAGCCCTTGCGCACGATCGTCTGCGCGCGCTGTGCGTCGAGATCAGGATGGAATTCGGCACCTGGCGTTCCCTGCACGCAGTGGTCCGGCCACAAAGTCTGCGGGCCGTAGGCGAACTTCACACTGGAGAAGGGCTCGGCATCCTTCCAGGCACTGGCGAAGGACGCATGCCCCGCCGGATGCCAGTCCTGTGTCAGCACCACGTGCTCGTGGCGGCCGATCAGGCGATTGACCAGGGGGACGACGGCCTTGGCGCCCGGCACGGCAAGCGCGCCGCCCTCGCAGAAATCGTTCTGCACGTCGACCACGATCAACGCCTCGTTCGGCATCCTGTAGGCTCCCCTTTTACATTACGCAGGTTCGATATCGCCTCGCCCTTGTTCCTCCTCGAATGAGGCGATGTAGTGGCCGAGCGTGCCGCTTTCGATGTTCGCGCGCAGGCCGCGCATGATGTCCTGATAGTAGTGGAGGTTGTGCCATGTCAGCAGCATCGCGCCGAGGATCTCCTCGCTGCGAATGAGGTGATGGAGGTAGGCACGGCTGTGATTGGCGCATGCGGGACAGGCGCAGTGCGCGTCGATCGGCCGTGAATCGTCGCGATGGCGCGCGTTGCGCAGGTTGATCTCGCCACGGCGCGTGAAGGCTTGTGCCGTGCGGCCCGAGCGCGTGGGCATCACGCAGTCGAACATGTCGATCCCGCGCTTCACCGCGCCCACGATGTCTGAAGGCCGTCCCACGCCCATCAGATAGCGCGGCCGGTCGGTCGGCAGCTGTGGCAAGGTTGTGTCCAGCGTCGCGAACATCATCTCCTGGCCTTCGCCCACCGCGAGACCGCCCACGGCGTAACCGTCGAAGCCGATATCGATCAGCGCCTTCGCGCTCTCGGCCCGCAGCGCCGGAAAGATGCTGCCCTGTACGATGCCGAACAGTCCGTAGCCCGGCCGCTCGCGGAAGGCCCGCTTGCCGCGCTCGGCCCACTTCATCGACAGCCGCATCGACGAAGCCGCGGCCGGCTCCTCGACCGGCCATGTCGTGCACTCGTCGAACGACATGGTGATGTCCGAATCGAGAAGATCCTGTATCTGCATCGATATCGCGGGCGTCAGCCGGTGCTGCGAGCCGTCGTGCGGCGAGCGGAAGGTGACGCCGTCGGGATCGAGCTTGCGCAGTTCCTTGAGCGACATCACCTGGAAGCCGCCCGAATCGGTCAGGATCGGGCCGGGCCAGTTCATGAACTTGTGCAGGCCGCCTTGCGCTGCCACCCGTTCGGCGCCCGGCCGCAGCATCAGGTGGAAGGTGTTGCCCAGCACGATCTGCGCGCCGGTGCCGGCGACCGACTGGGGCATCATCGCCTTCACCGTGCCGGCGGTGCCGACCGGCATGAAAGTCGGCGTCTCGACGGTGCCGTGCGCGGTCGTGAGGCGGCCGCGGCGCGCGGCGCCATCCGTGCCCAGAAGTTCGAAGGCCAAACTCATCGGCGCAACAAACAACAATCGCCGTAGGAATAGAAGCGGTATCGCTCCTGCACCGCGTGGGCGTAAGCCTGCTTCATGCGGTCGAGCCCGGCGAAGGCCGACACCAGCATGAACAGCGTCGACTTCGGCAGGTGGAAGTTGGTGAGCAGCAGATCGACGGCGCGGAACTCGAAGCCCGGCGTGATGAAGATGTCGGTCTCGCCGGTCCACGCCCGCATCGGTCCGGTGCGGGCCACGCTCTCGAGCAGCCGGAGCGCCGTCGTGCCGATCGAGACGACGCGCTTGGCTTGGGCAATCGCCTCGACGGTGGCCTGCGGGACCTCGCCCCATTCGGAATGCATCGTGTGCTGGTCGGTGTCGTCGACCCGCACGGGCTGGAAGGTGCCCGCGCCGACATGCAAGGTGACTCCGGCAATGGCGACACCGGCTGCGGCCAGGCGCGTCATCAGTTCGGGCGTGAAGTGCAATCCGGCGGTCGGTGCCGCGACCGAGCCGTCGTGCTTGGCGAACAGCGTCTGGTAGTCGGCACGGTCCTGCGGGTCGGCGGTGCCGCCGCGAATGTAAGGTGGCAGCGGCACGGCGCCGGCGGTTTCGATCGCGGCGAGGAACTCGGCGCCCTGCTTGTCGAACTTCAGCACGACCGAGCCGTCGTCGCGCTTCTCCATGAGGGTGGCGCCAAGGCCTGCGAAGGCAAGCGGGTCGCCCCGCCTCATCTTCTTGGTGGGGCGGGCGAAGCAGAGCCAGTGGCTGGTGCCCCCTTGATTCGTGCCGAGGTCGCGGATCAGCAGCACCTCGACCTTGCCGCCGCTGCGGCGCGTGCCGATCAGCCGGGCGGGGATGACCTTGGTGTCGTTGAAGACCAGGAGATCGCCCGCCTGCAGCAGGCCGGGCAGGTCGCGCACGGTGCGGTCGTGCAGCCCCTCGGTCGTGAGATCGAGCAGGCGCGCCGAATCGCGCGGCACGACAGGCCGCTGGGCGATCAGCCCTTCGGGCAGATCGAAGTCGAAGAGATCGACACGCATCCGGTTGCGTCAGCGGCTGGTGAAGGGCGGGGGCGGCTCGGTCGAGCCCGGTCCCAGGACCCGTTGCACCATCACGCTGTCGGACCAGCGGCCGTAGCGCCAGGCGACGGCGGGGAGGTGGGCGACCTTGGTGAAACCGAAGCGCTGGTGCAGGGCCAGCGACGCTGAGTTGTCGGCGTCGATATAGCCGATCATCTGGCGGAAGCCGGCGGCGGCGCAGGTGTCGATCAGGGCCTGCAGCAGGATCCCACCGATGCCTCGGCTGATGTGCTCGTGATGGACGTAGATCGAGTGCTTGGCGGTGTAGCGATAGGCCGGCCGCTTACGGAACAGCACGGCATAGGCGTAGCCCACGACCGCGTCGCCGGAGGTGGCCACGACGTGCGGCAGGCGGCGGTTGCGCATGTTCTTGCGCCGGTCGCGCAGATCGTCGGGCTCCGGTGCGCCGGTGTCGATGACGTCCGCCTCGACGCCGCCCCGGATGTGGCGGCGGTAGATCGCCAGCATCGCGTCGACGTCGCTGTCGCGCGAGGGCCGGACGAGGATAGGGGGCCTGTTGTCGACCCCGGTATCGGCGGATGTTCCGTCTTCCATCCGCGAGGACTTATTCGGAGACCATGTAGGTGTAAAGCCTCACCCGCCCGTTCTCTTCGGTCTCGCGGTAAACGCCCTGAATCTCGACGTCGAAGCCCGGGAAAGTATTGAAGCTTTCCTCGAACATCAGCAGGTAGTCGATCATCGGCTGGGCCCGCTCGGTCAGGCGCTCGCCCGGCACGATCGTGGCGATGCCGGGCGGGTAGACCACGAACGGCGTCGTGGCGATCCGGCCGGCGATCCGGTCGATCGGCAGGTAATCGACGTCGTTGCGCACCAGGGCGCGGGTGGCGTCGCGCGGCGCCATCGCGATTTCCGGCAGGTGCTCGGCGGCGAACTGCTTGGCCTGCAGGGCGCTGACGCCGGCCCGGCGGAAGAAGCCGTGCATGGCCGCGCACAGGTCGCGCAGGCGCATGCCGGCGTAGCGCCCCCGGCGGCGCTGGAAGAACTCCGGGATGACCTCTTCCAGCGGGGCGTTCTCGTCGTGCAGCTTCTTGAAGGTGACGAGGCCGCTCACCAGGGTACCGGCCTTGCTGGCTTCGACGCCCGGCGTCAGCAGGAAGAGCATCGAGTTGAGGTCGTTCTTCTCCGGCACGATCCGGTTCTCGCGCAGGTATTGCGCGACGACCGGGGCGGGGATGCCGTGATCGGCATACTGGCCGGTCGCGCGATCGAAGCCCGGCGTCAGCAGGGTGAGCTTGTTGGGATCGGTCATGGCGAAGCCCGGTTCCAGGTTCTGGAAGCCGTGCCAGGCCGCGTCCGGGGCGAGCTGCCAGAAGCGGGCGTCGGAGGCCAGCTGGTCGGTGCTGATCGATTCCCACGGCACGTCGTGCACGGCGCCGTCGCGCGAGGCGTCGGGGATGGAGATGCGGTCGGGCACGAACGGCTCGAAGAACCAGCGGCGATCGGGGCGCGGGTCCTGCTCCTCGAACTCGCGGCGGATCGCGCGGATCTTCTTGCGCAGCTCGATGCCCAGGCGAATCGTGTCGTCCCACAGCACTTCGCCGGAGCGGCCTTTCATCATCTGCGCGCCGACGTCGAGCGAGGCGAACAGCGGATAGAACGGCGACGTCGAGGCGTACTGCATGAAGCTCTCGTTGAAGCGGCGATGGCCGACGTGCCGCTTCTGGCCCTTGATGTGGCTGTCCTTGATATGGATCTGCGAGGCCTGGCTGAAGCTCGCCAGCTGCTTATGGGTCGACTGGGTGGCGATGATGCCGGGCGCCTCGGGCCCGAGATTCGCCAGGCCCATCGAGAAACGGCCGGCATAGAGCGGGTGGAACTTCATGAAGCCCGCCCACGCCTCGTCGAACAGGATGTAGTCGCAGAGGTGCCCGATCCGCTTCAGGATCATCTCGGCATTGTGGATGGTGCCGTCGTAGGTGCACTGCTCGACCACGGCGACGCGGAACGGGCGCGGCTTGCGCCACAGCTCCGGGTCCGTGACCAGCGGATGCGTGCGGATGCGCTCACGCAGCGCTTCCTCGTCGAGCGCGTCCCAGCGCATCGGGCCGATCAAGCCCCAGGCGTTGCGCGTCGTCGGCACATAGACCGGAACGCCGCCGTTGATCAGCAGTGCGCCGTGGTGCGCGGCCTTGTGGTTGTTGCGGTCGAACAGCACGAGGTCGCCGTCGGTGACCAGGGCGCCCAGCGCCACCTTGTTCGAGGTCGATGTGCCGTTCAGCACGAAGTAGGTCTTCTCCGCGCCGAAGATCTTCGCGGCTTCCTTTTGGGCGGCGAGCGCCGGCCCTTCGTGGGTCAGGAGATCGCCGAGATCGAGCACGGAGTTGTCGAGATCGTCGCGGAACACCGCTTCGCCCAGATGCTCGACGAACACACGGCCGATCGGGCTGCGATTATAGAACATGCCGCCGTTGTGTCCGGGGCAGGTCCAGAGCTGGTTGCCCTCCTCGGCATAGTCGACCAGCGTGCCGAAGAACGGCGTTTTCAGCGTGTCGGCGTACTTCTTGAGGCGGCTGATCAGGTTGCGCGCGATGAAGGCCGGCGTCTCCTCGGACAGGAAGATGTAGCCGTCGATGAAGTCGAGCACCTCGACCGGGATGTCCTCGAAGCGCTGGCGGCGGATCAACAGCACGACCGGCAGGTCAAGGCCGCGGCGGCGCATCAGGTTGATCAGCGCGGCGGTGCGGCCCTCGAGGCCCTTGCGGCCCCAGTCGATGATCATGCAGCCGATGGCGGCGTCGGTCTGGACAGCGATCTCCGCGTCCTCGACCTTGCGCGCCTTGACGACCTCGAAGCCCGATCGCTGGATTTCCTCGATGATCTGGTTGAAGCGCGCGCCCTCGAGGCTTTCGGCCTCGAACGACGGGGTCGCGAACAAGAAGGTGAAGCGCCGAAAATAATCCATGCCCTGCCTCTGACGTCGGTGACTGTCTGCGGCAGAGGTGTCTGCGCGTTGTGTGTCAGTTTGGTGACGCCGCCGCGCTCTGCGTAGCGCTAAGTGGGGCCGATATCCATCATATCGGACTGGGAATCGTCGCGCGGTGGCTCGGCATGCGGATCGACCAGCGCCACGAAGCGATGGACGCCGTCGACCACGATCCGCTTCGCCCTCTTGCGGGTCTCGAGACAGTGGAGATGCGCCAGGGTCTCGCCGAAGGCGAAGACGATCTGGTTGTTGTCGAGGTGGCGCGGGAACAGCACCGGCACCATGTCCCAGCCGGTCGAGCCTTTGCTGCCCGTGCGCGCGATGGCGGAGGTCATGTCGCCCAGGCGCGCGTCGTGATGGGCCACCAGCTGGTCGAGGCGGGTGTGCATGCCGGTGAAGGGGAAGCCGTGGCTCGGCAGGACCAGCGCATCGGCCGGCAGGCGGCGGAAGCGCGAGAAGCCGTCGAGGAACCAGGTGAGCGCATCGGCAAACGGCTCGTTCGGCCACACGCCGACGTTGGTGCTGATCTTGGGCAGCACCTGGTCGCCGGCGATCAACACGTTGAGCTCGGGGCACCACAGCGACGCATGCTCGGGCGCATGGCCGCGGCCCACGATCACGTCCCAGCGATGGCCGGCGATGGTGATCGGATGCGCATGGATCAGGCGCTGGAACGAGGTCGGCAGCGGCACCACGCCCTTGGCGTAGCCGCCTTTGTGACGATGGAAGTTGGGCACGCGGTCGGGCGGCACGCCGTTGCGCATGACATGGGCGGCGCGAGTCTCCTCGCTCTCGACGAAGTCGTTGCGCGCGGCCTGGGCGCTCATGTACTCGCCCAAGGTCATCCAGAGCGGCGCCTGCCAGCGCTCGCACAGCCAGCCGGCGAGGCCGATGTGGTCGGGATGGAGATGCGTGCCGATCACCCTCGTCACCGGCTTGCCCTTGAGCTTCTCGGCGAAGATCTTGTCCCACAGCTCGCGCGTCGCCTCGGTGTTGATGCCGGTGTCGACGATCGTCCAGCCGTCGGCCTCCTCGATCATCCAGAGGTTGATGTGATTGAGCTGGAACGGCAGCGGCATGCGCAGCCAGTAGATCCCGGGCGCGACGTTCTTGATGTCGCCGGGTTCCGGCACGTCGCCACAGGGGAAGTTCAACTGGGCCAGCAGGCGCTGCGAAAGATCGGGTGAATCGGGCATGCGATTACCTCTAGCGGCTGGTTCGGCCGGGTGTCACGACCGCCGGGCGACTGCCCGCCATGCAATATCGCGCCGACAGAAGCCTTCCGGCCAGTCGATCAGGTCGACCGCTTTATAGGCCCGGTTCCGGGCCTCCTCGACGGTGGCAGCACTTGCCGTGACGTTCAGGACCCGGCCGCCGTTGGCCAGAATATGGGCACCGTCTGCCTTGGTGCCGGCGTGGAATACTTGGACACCCTCGACCTTACCGGCTGCTTCGAGCCCCCGAATCTCGCTGCCTTTCTTGTAGGCATCGGGATAGCCATTGGCCGCCATCACGACCGTGAGGGCCGCCTCATCCGACCAGCGCAGGTCGAGGTGCTCCAGCCCGCCGTCGGCGCAGGCAACCAGTGCCGGCACGAGGTCGGACTTCAGGCGGATCATCAGCACCTGGGTCTCAGGGTCGCCGAAGCGACAATTGTATTCGATCAGCTTCGGGCCGTTCTTGCCGATCATCAGCCCGGCGTAGAGCACGCCCTTGAAGGGTACGCCCTCGGCCTTCATCGCGCGCACCGTCGGCAGCACGATCTCGGCCATCGCGCGCTCGACCATCGCCTCGTTCAGGATCGGGGCGGGCGAGTAGGCGCCCATGCCGCCGGTGTTCGGGCCCTTGTCGCCGTCGAAGGCGCGCTTGTGGTCCTGCGCGCCGGCCAGCGCCAGCGCATGCTCGCCGTCGGTCAGCGCGAACAGGCTCGCTTCCTCGCCGTCGAGGAATTCCTCGATCACCACCGAGGCGCCCGCCGCACCGAAGCGATTGCCGGCCAGCATGTCGCGGACGGCGTCGCTCGCCTGCTCGACCGTCTCGGCCACGACCACGCCCTTGCCCGCGGCGAGGCCGTCGGCCTTCACCACGATCGGCGCGCCTTGTGCCTTGATGTAGGCCAGCGCCTTGTCGAGATCGGTGAAGCGTTCGTAGGCGCCGGTCGGGATGTTATGGCGGCGGCAGAGGTCCTTGGTGAAGCCCTTGGAGCCTTCGAGTTGGGCCGCCGCAGCCGACGGGCCGAACGCCTTGATGCCGACCTGGGCCAGCCGGTCGGCGAGGCCCGCGACCAGCGGCGTCTCGGGCCCGATCACGACGAAGTCGATCTTTTCCGCGACCGCCAGCGCCACCTGTCCCTCGACATCCTCGGCCGCCACTTCGATGCATTGGGCTATCTGCGCGATGCCGGCATTGCCCGGGGCGCAGAGCAGTTTCGTGCACAGCGGCGAGGCCGAAATGGCCCAGCACAGCGCATGTTCGCGGCCACCGCCGCCGGCTACTAAGATTCGCATCGTCTTAAGCCCTTGAAAGAGGCTGTCTTTTAACCCATATGACCATAGTCAATGACCATGGTCATCTCGAGGGCTCTCCCATGACAAAAACCATGAAAGCGTCCGAGTGCAAAGCGAAGTTTTTGGGCGTGCTGGATGATGTTGCCTCCAAGCGCGAGCGCGTCATCGTGACCAAGAACGGCAAGCCGGTCGCCGAGATCGTGCCCTTCGTGGAAAAGCCGCGCACGTTGCTCGGAGCGATGAAAGGCTCCGTCACCATCTTGGGTGACATCATGTCGCCGATCGACGTCGAATGGGACGCGCTGAAGGAATGAGCGTCGTCCTCGACACGCATACGCTTGTCTGGCTGCTAACGGACAACGACAGACTCGGCGCGAAAGCAGAGCGGCGGATCGACGAAGCCTTTCGCGGCAGCCAAGTCATCATCTCGGCGACCTCGTTCTGGGAGGTTGCGATGTTGGTGTCGAAGAAGCGGATCGACATCGGCAAGCCACTCGCTCAATGGCGAGCCGATGCGCTCAAGCTGGGCATGGAAGAGATTCCAATCGACGGCGAGATTGCCGTGCAGGCTGTCCTGTTGTCGGATTTGCACAATGACCCTGCCGACCGCTTCATCGCTGCTACCGCGATTCGCGCGCGGGCTCCGCTCGTTACTGCCGATGAGAACCTGCTGGCGTGGCGTGGTCCTCTCGCCTGCATTGACGCCCGGGTGTAGTGTCGCGCTATGGAATCGGCCGCCTCCGAAACAGTCGTCAGCAACGTCCCCGAATTCTCGGTGTCGGAGCTGTCTTTCGCGCTGAAGCGGGAGATCGAGCAGGCGTTTCCGCGGGTTCGGGTGCGCGGCGAAATCAGCCAGCCGTCGTTTCCGCGCTCGGGTCACTGCTATTTCCGCCTGAAGGACGAGAACGCCGTGATCGACGGCGTCGCCTGGAAGGGCACGATCCCGCGGCTGGGCATCAAGATCGAGGAGGGGCTGGAGGTCATCGCCACCGGCAAGCTCACGACCTATGCCGGCTCCTCGCGCTACCAGATCATCGTCGAACGGCTCGAGCTGGCGGGCGAGGGCGCGCTCCTCAAGCTACTGGAGGACCGCCGCAAGAAGCTCGCCGCCGAAGGGCTGTTCGACCTCGACAAGAAGCGCGAGCTGCCGTTCCTGCCCGAGGTGATTGGCGTCGTGACCTCGCCTTCTGGCGCCGTCATTCGCGACATCCTGCATCGCGTGGCCGATCGCTTCCCGCGCCGCGTGCTGGTGTGGCCGGTGTCCGTGCAGGGCGAGAAGGCGGCGGGCGAAGTGGCCGCTGCCATCGCGGGGTTCAACAGATTGCCCGTGGAAGGCCCCGTGCCGCGGCCCGACGTGCTGATCGTGGCGCGCGGCGGTGGCAGCCTGGAAGACCTCTGGGCCTTCAACGAGGAGATCGTGGTGCGCGCCGCCGCCGCCTCGGCAATCCCGCTGATTTCCGCCGTCGGCCACGAGACCGACACGACGCTCATCGACTTTGCCTCCGACCGCCGCGCGCCCACGCCGACGGCCGCCGCCGAGATGGCCGTGCCCGTGCGCGCCGATCTGCTGGCCGAGGTGCTCGATTACGGCAAGCGCACGGTGGCTTCGCTCAATCGCGCCCTACGCGACGCCGCTTTCGCGCTCACGAGTCTGGCGCGTGGCCTGGGTGATCCGAATCGCTTGATCGAAGAACGCCAGCAGCGGCTCGACGTCAGCGGCGAGCGGCTATTGCTGGCCACGCGCGGCCTCGTCGAACGACGCGGTCATGAATTGGCGTTGGCGCGCTTGGTCAGCCCGATGGCCGTTATCAATGCCAAGCAGCAGCTTCTTGCCAGCGAAGCGCGCGCACTCGACGGCGCGATGAAGGGCTTCAAGGCCGACGCGCTGCAGAAGTACGCGCGGGCCTTCGATCGCCTCGAGCAACACGGCGACCGTCTGAAGCGGCACGGCGCCGATCTCCTGCAGCATGGCACACGGCAGGTCGACCAACTCGGCAAGCTGCTCGAAAGCTACTCCTTCCACTCCGTACTGAACCGCGGCTTCGCCCTGGTGCGCGACCAGGACGGCCAGCCGGTGCTCGCCGCCGCCGGTGCACACAGCGGCGACACGCTCAGCATCGAATTCGCCGACGGCCGCCTCGGCGCCCGCGTGACCGATGCCATCACGACCACGCCCCGTCCGGCGCCCACCACGCCGCGCCGCCGGGAGGGTGACGGTGGCGGCAATCAGGGGTCACTTCTCTAACTTCGTCATCCCGACCGAAGCCGAGCGTAGCGAGGCGAAGCGGAGGGACCTATTTTGCGGCGGACGAAAACAGGCCCCTCGGCTACGCTCGGGGTGACGGGATTTCTGGAGGAAACAACAATGACGAGCGCGCCGCTCACAGCGGAAACGATCAAGAACTTCCTGTATGCCAGCACGGCGACCGTCTCGATGCAGATGATGAAGCGGGGCTTTCGCAATTGTGCGATCGGGGGCGTGAAGCCGTTGAACCCGAAGGCGACGCGGCTGGTCGGGCCGGCCTATACGCTGCGCTATATCCCGGCGCGCGAGGATCTCGACAAGCCGCCGACGCCGGCCGATCCGCCGACGGCGCAGCGCGCCGCGATCGAGGAGACGCCGGCGGGTCATGTGCTGGTGATCGGCACCGAGGGCAATACGCGGTCCGGCACCTTGGGTGACATCCTGGCGCTGCGCCTGAAAGTGCGTGGCGTGGCGGGTGTGTTGAGCGACGGCGCGATGCGCGACTCGCCGGTGATCGGCACGTTCGACTTTCCTGTCTATTGCACGGCCTCCGCCGCGCCGCCCAGCATGGCGAACCTGCATCCGGTGGAAGTGCAGACCCCGGTCGGCATCTGTGGCGTGCCGGTCTATCCCGGCGACGTGATCGTGGCCGACGACGACGGCGCCATCGTCGTGCCGCGCCATTTGGCGGACGAAGTAGCGCGCGATTCCTTCGAGCAGGAGCGGCTTGAGAAGTTCGTGGCGATCCGCATCGGACAGGGCTACGAGATCCCCGGCGTCTACCCGCCCAACGACAAGACCAAGGCCGACTATCAGGCCTGGATCAAGGCGGGCGAGCCCGCCACTTGGCCCAAGTGAATCGGCCGAAGTAAGGAGCAACGATGCGTTTCGCGACCGTAGAGTACAAGGGCAAGAGCGTCGTCGGCTTGGTCGACAAGGCCGGCGAGAACGTGACCCTGCTCAAGGGCATCACCGACATGAACGACCTCTTCCGCAGCACGGGCAAACCCGACGCCTCGGGCGAGACGGTCGCGCTGTCGGCGGTGAAGCTGAAGGCGCCGATCCCGCTGCCGCTGCGCAACATCATGTGCGTCGGCAAGAACTACATCGAGCATGCCAAGGAGTTCACGGCCAGCGGCTTCGACAGCAGCGCTGCCAGCGCGGCCGATGCGATCCCGACGGCGCCGATCATCTTCACCAAGGTGCCGCAGTCTGTGATCGGCCCGAATGAGGCGATCCAGTATCCGACCGGCGTCAGCGATCAGCTCGACTACGAGGCCGAGCTTGCCGTCATCATCGGCAAGGGCGGCAAGGGCATCCCACTCGACAAGACGATGGACCATGTCTGGGGCTACACGATCGTCAACGACGTGACGGCGCGCGACATCCAAGGCAAGCACAAGCAGTGGTTCCTCGGCAAGTCGATGGACACGTTCGCGCCGATGGGCCCGTTCTGCGTCACCGCCGACGAGGTCGACCTGAAGACCGGCGGCATCAAGTGCTGGGTCAATGGCGAGCTGCGCCAGGACGCGAAGTTCTCCGACCTGATCTTCGACGTGCCGACGCTGATCGCCACGATCTCGGCGGGCATCACCCTGATGCCGGGCGACATCATCGCCACAGGCACGCCGGTGGGTGTTGGTATCGGTTTCAAGCCGCCGAAGTTCCTGAAGAAGGGCGATGTCGTCGCCATGGAAGTCGCCGGCATCGGAAAACTCACCAATCATGTCGCGTGAACGTCCCGACGTCGCCGCTGCCCGCAAGGTCCTAAGCGAAGTCTGGCCGGGCAAGGTCCCCGACGATTCGATCGAGCTGCTGAAGGCGCTCCATATCCTCACGCGCGAGGGCAGCCTCAACGCCGATTCGCGGCGCAAGCTGAAGCAGGTGCTGCATCTGGTGACCCTGCTGCGTCCGGCGCTCGACGGGCTGCTGACCGAGAACAAGGACGCCGTGCTGGCCGATCTCGGCACCGGCAAATCCTACCTGGGTTTCATCCTGTACGATCTGGTGATCGGACCGGCGGGCCACGGCAGCATCGTCGGCGTCGACGTGCGCGGCGAACTGATGGAAAAGGCCGAGAAGCTCGCCGCTGAATGCCATTTCGACCGCATGAGTTTCGTCGCGGGCGACATCGCGAGCACGATGCTGCCCGAGGGCCGTGCCGACATGGTGACGGCGCTGCACGCCTGCGATACGGCAACCGACGATGCGATCCGCTTCGCGCTCCATCACAAAGCCAAAGTCGTGGCGCTCATTCCCTGCTGCCAGGCCGAGGTCGCGACCCTGCTCGGTCACAGCAAGAGCCCGCTCGACCAGCTGTGGCGCCATCCCATGCACCGCCGCGAGTTCGGCGCCCACGTCACCAACGTGCTACGCGCGCTGGTGCTCGAGGCGCATGGCTATAAAGTGCGGGTCACCGAGTTCACCGGGCTCGAGCACACGATGAAGAACGAGCTGATCCTGGCCACGCGCCACCAGCAATCCAATCCGGTGGCCAAGCGCCAGCTCGACAAACTCGTCGAGCAGATCGGCGTGCGGCCGGGTCTGCTCGACGTCATGGGCAACGACTAGGGCGAGAGCCCCGCGAACACCACATCGTTCAGCACGACAAGGTTGACGCGGTTCTGCTCGATGCCCGGCTTGGGATAGTTGCCGCAGGTCATCGCCACGACGACATCGGCTTCGGGGAAGACATAGAGCTTCTGGCCGCCCCAGCCGATGCCGCCGAACCAGTGCTGGCGGCGGCCGTTTGTCGTGGTGTCGTAGATGTACCATTGCCAGCCGTAGCTGCGGGCGCCTTCGATCGTCACCTTCGGTGTGGTGATGTTTTTCACCCACTCGGTCGGCACGAGTTGCTTGCCCTGCCAGGTGCCGCCCGCCTGGGCGAGCTGGCCGATCTTCAGCATGTCGCGCGGCAGCAGGCGCAGGCCTGACGCGGTCTGCGGCACGCCGTCTGCGCCCAGGACCCAGTCGGTGGCGCCAAAGCCCATCGGCTCGAACAGGACGCGGCGGGCATACTCCAGCAGCGGCATGCCCGTGCCCTTGGAGATCAGGTAGCCCAGGATCGCGGTCGCGCCGCCGCAGTAGAGCCACTTGGTGCCGGGCTCGGTGACGATCGGCAGGGAGAGGATGTAGCGAAAGCGGTCGGGCGCGGCCGCCATCGCGTTCTCGCTGTTGCCCGGCGTGCCGTAGGGGATCGTGAGTTCGTCCCACTGGAAGCCCAGCGTCATGCTGAGCACGTGCGCCATGGTGAGCTTGTCGCGGCCGGGCTGGGCGGCGAGGTCGGGGTATTGCGGGAACTGGTCGTAGAGCTTGGCTTCGGGCGGCGGCACCTTGCCGTCGGCGAGCGCGATACCGTAGAGCAAGCCAACCACGCTTTTGGAGACCGAGCGTAGGTCGTGGATCACTTCGGGGCCGAAGGTGACGGTGCCCAGTGGCTCGCCCCATCGTTCGTCGACACCGACGCCGTAGTGTTCGAACAGAGTCTTGCCGCCCTGCGCGACAAGCACCGAGTGCAAGCCGTTGACCTTGCCGTCGGCCTCGACCTTCGCGAGGCGGCGCGCGAAGTCGTCGGCGGTGGGTGCGGCGAGCGCGGTGCGGGCGATCGATGTCATGAGGGCGGCTCCCGTACCCAACAGCATGTGGCGGCGATCGATCATGGCTTTTTCCTTTCGGGCACGAAGCGCGGTTGCGTGTCCTGGTCGGTGACGAAGCGCTGGCGGACCGTGGCGCTCATCTCGGCGATCAGCCGGCCGGTCTCGTCGACATGTTCGAGCATGAGCCGGCGCACCTCGTCGGCGTCGCCCTGCCGCGCCGCGTCGAGCAGGCGACGGTGGGCCGCGACGTTGGTGTCGCCCAGGTGCCGGTGGCCGGCGTGCTCGGGATGCTCGACCATGGTGAGCGTGTGGCGCAGCAGGTGATTGATCACCTCGCAGAAGAAGCGCAGCAGCGTGTTGGGATTGCGGGCGGCCAGAATGTCGTGGAAGTAGAGATCTTCCTGGCGCTGCTCGAGCGCATGCGACTTGCTCACCGGCGCGGGCGCGCAGGTCTCGATGCTGCGTTCGAGGGCGGCGAAGTCGTCTTCGGTCAGGTATGGCAGCGCGCCGGCCGCCAGCTCGGGCTCGAGGATGCGGCGCACGGCGTAGATCTGCGCCACGTCGAGCTTCTGGAAGAAGAGATAGTTCTGCAGCAGCTGGAAGGCGCGTTCGAGCGGCACTTCGCCGACCGTCGCGCCGCCGGTCGGACCGGTTGAGACCTTCACCAGCCCCTGAACCTCGAGCGACTTCAGCGCCTCGCGTGCCGTGCCCTTGCTGACGCCGAACAGCTCCTGCAGCTCGTTTTCCTTCGGCAGCTTGTCGCCCGGGGCGACGCGGCGCTCGGCGATCCAGCGCTTGATCTCGTCGACCATGACGTCGCCGCGCTTGGGGGTGCGGAAGTTCGTTCGATCGGTCATATCCTATTTATTATAATAAATAGGACAGAAACAAGGCGCTTATCTTGAAATATTATTGCGCGAGAGGGGTGGCAAAATCCGGTACAAAACGCGGGAAAAGCCTTATGCCATCGGCATCCGAGCTGTTCCAGGATTTTGGTACATTTTCGTGCCTCAGCCGAGAATCTCGTAATGCGCCTCGGTCGTGGTGCCGGTCTGGCCGTTGATGGGCAGGATGTCCTGCGGGCAGGCCGACATGGCCACGATGCAGTCGAGCTCGGCCCGCAGCGTGACGTAGTCGCCGGGCTTGCTGGTCGGCGGATCGAAGGACAGGCCGCCGCCCGGCGTCCACGGAATATGCATGAAGAGGTTGAACGGGCTCGGGCACTCCGGCGGCGTCAGACCCAACGCCTGCATCCCGGCAAAGAGATTGTCGGTGCAGTTGTCGTGGTATTCCTTCACGCCCAGCAGGATGTAGCGCTCGCTATCGCAGGCCGCGATCAAGGTGTCGTGGTCGCCGCGGCTGGTGTCGGCCGTCAGGGTCAGGATCTTGCGGCGGCGGTTGGTGTAGAGCCCGTCGCCCACCCGCGGGATCATCTTGGTGAGCGTGGCGCGCGTGTGCTCCATCGACATGAATTCGGTCAGCATGCCGGCGGTGAAGGCCCAGGTATCGACCACCTGCGCACCGTGCGCGTTGACGATGCGGATCGACTGACCCTGCTTCACATAGGTGGCCTTGCCGCGGCGGGCGGGAATGGTTTCCATCGATCCTCCAGTGAACCTGCTCACTAGAGAAGACCGCCCGCTGCGGGAGTTCAACTCTTGATTAGGCGGCCGCGTTCGGCATGACGCGGTTCTTGAGTGGCTGCCAGGTGGTACGCGGGATGATGCGCAAGGTGTCGCGGAACTGCCGCGCGCATTCGGCCCAGGTGAAGCTCTCGGCGTGGGTACGGCAGAGGGCGGGATCGGACTCGATGGCGGCGAGGCAGGCCGTGCGCAGGTCTTCGTGGACGGCGCCCACGCCCTTGATCGTGACGACGTCGAGCGGACCCGGTACCGGATAGCCGGCGACCGGCACGCCCGAGGCCAGCGCCTCGACCATGACGAGGCCGAACGTGTCGGTGCGGCTGGGGAAGACGAAGCAATCGGCCTGGCTGTAGCGGTAGGACAGTTCCTCGGTATCGACCGAGCCGAAGAAGTGCGCGTCCTTGTACTTGCGCTGCAGCTCCTTCATCTGCGGCCCGCCGCCCACCACCCACTTGCTGCCGGGCAGGTCGAGGTCGAGGAAGGCCTTGATGTTCTTCTCGATCGCCAGGCGTCCGGCGTAGAGCCAGATCGGCCGCGGCTCGTTGGTGTGCTCGCGCGGTCGGGGATGGAAGGCCGTGATGTCGACGCCGCGCGACCATGGCACCAGGTTCTTGAAGCCGCGCGACGCCAGCTCGTCGCGGATCGACTGCGCCACCACCAGCACCGCCGACGACGGTGCATGGAAAAGGCGCACGAAGGCGTAGCTCCAGGCGATCGGCACGCGGATGCGCGCCTGCACATATTCGGGGAAGCGCGTGTGATAGGCCGAGGTGAAGGGGATCTTGCGCTTGCGGCAGAAGGCGCGTGCCGCCCAGCCGAGCGGTCCCTCGGTCACCAGATGGATCGCGTCGGGCGCGAACAGCTTCAGCATGTGGTTGAGGCGCGCCGCTGGAAACAGCGACAGGCGGATCTCGGGATAGGTCGGGCAGGGCAGGGTGCGGAAGCGGTCTGGGCCGAAGACCTCGACCTCGTGCCCTTCGGCCTGCAACAGCCTCACGACGGTTTCGATGGTGCGGACGACGCCGTTGATCTGGGGGCGCCAGGCATCAGAGACGATGGCGATGCGCAATTCGGTTCTACTCCGCGGCCATTTGCGCGGGCGTGAAGGAAGTGGTGAGCGACGAGTTGGCCCGCGCCATCTCCTCGGCCCAATGCACGATGCGCAGGCGTCCGTCGAAATCCTCGACGAGCGCGGTGCAGCTTTCGACCCAGTCGCCGTCGTTGCAGTAGAGAACGCCTTCGATGGTGCGCATCTCGGCGTGATGGATATGGCCGCAGACCACGCCGTTGACGCCGCGGCGGCGGGCTTCGCTGGCGACGGCGGCCTCGTAGTTGCCGATGAACTGGACGGCGTTCTTGACCCGGTGCTTCAGGTAGGCCGAGAGCGACCAGTAGGGCAGGCCGAGCTTGCGGCGGCCCCAGTTGAACCAGGTGTTGAGGCGCAGCGCCGAGGTGTAGGCCCAGTCGCCCAGGATCGCCAGCCAGCGCGCGTAGCGCACGATGCCATCGAACTGGTCGCCGTGGATCACCAGCATTTTCTTGCCGTTGGGCGTCTCGTGGATCGCCTCTTCCTGGACGCGCACGTCGCCGAAGGTGAGCTGGCAGTATTGCCGCGCCGCCTCGTCGTGGTTGCCCGGAATGTAGATCACGTTGGTGCCCTTGCGCGCCTTGCGCATGATCTTCTGCACCACGTCGTTATGGGCCTGCGGCCAGTACCACCAGCGCTTCAGCCGCCAGCCGTCGACAATGTCGCCCACGAGGTAGAGATGCTCGCACTCGTTGTTCTTCAGGAAGTCGAGCAGGATGTCGGCCTGACACCCCCGCGTGCCGAGATGGATGTCGGACAGGAAGATCGCGTGATGGCGGGCGGGTGGGTGTTGCTGTTCGATAACGGTCATGTGGATAAGGTCTCGACCGACACTAAATCTGATGTGCGCGATTGCACTAACCTCAGCAGATTGTGTATGTGAGCCGTTGCGTAGCAGTGAATCGGTTGTGACAATTCAATGACATTCACGCCCCCGAAATCGATCCTTCTGATCCGCAATCCAATCGCGGGACGGCGCCGCCGTGGACTGGTGGATGACGTCATGCGCCTGGTGCGCGCCGAGGGCTGGACGGTAGATCTGGTCGACACCGCGGCGTCAGGCGACGCTCGGCGTATCGCCGAGACCTGCGACGCCAGCCGTTACGCGGTGGTCGCGGTGGCGGGCGGCGACGGCACGATCAACGAGGTGGTGAACGGCCTGGCGCGTCGTGCCGATGGCGGCCCGGCGCTGGCGATCGTGCCGCTCGGCACCGCCAACGTGCTGGCGCATGAGCTTGGCCTCAGCGCCACGGCCACGGCGGTAGCCAATACGATGATCGCGGGCCGCGAGCTGCTGGTGCGGCCGGGCGAGGCGACGAGTACTGGCATGCCGCGTCATTTCTCGCTGATGGCGGGTGCCGGCTTCGACGCCAAGGTGGTGGCGGGCGTCAGTGCGCCGCTCAAGCGCCGGCTCGGCAAGGCCGCCTACGTCTGGCGCTCGATGGTCGAGACGCGGCGCTATCGGCCGGTGCGCTATGCCGTGGAGATCGATGGCACGCGCTATGAGGCCGCCTCCGTGATCGTGACGCGCAGCCGTCTCTATGCCGGCCCTTACGTGCTGGCGCCGGCCGCGGCGCTCGGCGACCCGCTGCTGCACATCTGCCTGTTCGAGCGCTGGGGCCGTCTGCAGACCTTGCGCTTTGGCCTCGCGCTGCTGATGGGACGCCTGCCGCACACCGGCGGCTTCCGCGTGATCACCGGCCGCGACGTGAAGGTCTCAGTGCTGAGCGATGCGGGTGAAGACCGCAGCCAGCCAGTGCAGATCGACGGCGACAACGCGCTGACCTTGCCGGTCTCGATCGCTATCGCCGCAGGCGCGGTGCGGCTGCTGCACCCGGCCTAGAGCGTCTTCTCCATGTAGAAGCGGACGATGCCGCCGCCCACGGTCTTGTTCGACGCCTGATCGGCGGCTTCCTCGCGCACCAGCCGGTATCCCGTCGCCCGATAAAGTGCCAGCGCGGCGGGCTGTACCTCCGACGTGCTCAGCACCATCTTTGGCCGTCCGAGCGCGCGGCATTGCTGCTCGGCATAATCGAGCATCCTGCGGGCGATCCCGATGCGCCTCGCGTCGGGGTCGACGTACATGCGGCGCAGCTCGAAGGCATCGTCACCCGCCGGCTCGAGACCGAAGTAGCCGACCAGCGCGCCGTCCCGTAGCGCCACCCAGAAACCGCGCTGCTGCTTTGCATCGTAATATTCCGGGATCCGGTCGATCTCGCTTGCGAGCGACGAGACGATGTAGGCCTCGAACCGTTCGCGCAGTTCAGGCGGCGCCAGTTGGCGATTGATGCGGATGAAGAGGGTGCGCACCGGCTCGTGGTCGCGCGCTTCGTAGGGTCGGAAGGTGATCGACGTCATGGTCAGGCTCCGGCCGCGACAGCAAGTGCGGGCGGCTTGTCGGTGATGGGGAAGTGCACTGCGGCGGCCAGCAGGCCCGCGGCGGCTGTGCCGATCCAGATCAGTGAATAGGAGCCTGTCAGGTCGAACACCAGTCCGCCCATCCAGGCACCGAGGAACGAGCCCACCTGATGGCTGAGGAAGCAGACGCCGAACAGCGTGCCGAGATGGCGCATGCCGAAGACCCGCGCCACCCATCCGCCGGTGAGCGGCACCGTGCCGAGCCAGGTCAGCCCCATGATGGCCGCGAAGATCACGACGGACTCCGTGCTCTTGGGCAGCAGGAAGAACGCGCCGATCGCCACCGCCCGGATCAGGTAGAGCCAGCCCAGCACGTATTGCTGGCGGAAGCGGCCGCCCAGCCAGCCGCAGGCCCAGCTGCCGATCATGTTGAACAGCCCGATCACCGCCAGTGCCGTGGCGCCGAGGCCGATCGGCATGTGGCAGAGCGTGAGATAGCCCGGCAGGTGGGTCGCGATGAAGGCGAGCTGGAAGCCGCAGCTGAAGAAGCCGAGGGTGAGCAGACGATAGCCGCGATGACGGCTGGCCTGCATGAGGGCCTCGCGCAACGGTGGCGCCGGCGGCTCCTTTACCGGCGCGACACCGGGATCGCGGCGATCGAGCATGAAGCCCAGCGGCACGGCGATCAACATGACCGACGCCATCACGAGAAGAGAGGTGGAAGTGCCGGATCCATCCGTGATCGCTTGGGCGAGAGGCACCAGGACGGTCTGGCCGAGCGAGCCGCCGGCGCTCGCCAGCCCCATGGCCATGCTGCGTTTCTCGGGCGTGGCCGCGCGTCCAACGGCGGTCAGCACGACGCCGAAAGTCGTGCAGCTGATGCCGATGCCGACCAGCACGCCCATCCCGATCGCCAGCATTGGCCCCGACGGAAAGAGCGCCGCGATCGCCAGGCCCGCGGCATAGATGATCGCGCCGAAAGCAACGACGGGTGCCGCGCCGTGGCGGTCGGCGGCGGCGCCCGCGAATGGCTGGGCGAAGCCCCAGACCAGATTGTGCAGCGCGATCGCGAAGGCCACGACCGTGACCGGGATGCCGTGGTTGAAGGAGAAGGGATCGATGAACAGACCGAAGGTCTGCCGAACGCCCATCGCGGCACTCATGATGAGAGCGCCCGCGACGAGGACGAGTGTGGCGCGTTTGAGGTGGACTGCTTGCATCGCTCGACAATGGGGAGCGGCTGCGAGCGCGACAAAGGAGAAGCTCTTGGCGCCGAGTGAAGGATATTCACCCGGCGGCCAGCGTCTCCCCGATCAGCCAGCGCTTGAAGCCGCGCAGGTCGGGCCGCCGGTCCGCGCCCTCGGCACTGACCAGCCAGTAGGCGGTCTGCGCGGCGATCGGTTCGCGGCTCAGTTCCACAAGCACGCCTGCCTGCACATCGCGATCGACGAGGGGCTTGCGGCCCAGCGCGACACCGAGGCCGGCAGCGGCCGCTTCGAACGCGAGCTGGATCGTGTCGAAGCGCAGGCCGCTGGTGATGTCGATATCGCCCAGCCCTCGTGCTTCGAGCCAGGTCTGCCAATCCTCGCTGGCGGGGCTGACATGGAGCAAGGTCGCGCGGGAAAGATCGATGTTGCCCTCGGTGTCGACCAGGGTGGCGCGATAGGCGGGGCTGCAGACCGGGCTCAACTGCTCGCCGAGCAGCCGGGTCCAGTCGAGCCCACCCACCGGCGCGCGGCTCATGCGGATGGCGAAGTCGAAACCGTCGACGGGAAATCCGACCTGCCGGCGCGACGTGTCGATGGTCACGCCGGTCGACGGCCACCGCTCGTTGAAGCGATGCAGGCGCGGCAACAGCCAGCGCGAGGCGAAGGTCGGTGCGCAGCTCAGCGAAATCGCGCGGTCGGTCCGCCGGCTCGGCAGACGCTGCGTGCCGATCGCGATCAACGACAGCGCTTCGGTGACATAGGACAGGTAGTCGGCGCCGGCCGGTGTCAGCGACAGGCCGCGCGGCTCGCGCAGGAACAGCGCCGTTCCGAGCGTCTTCTCGAGGCTAACGATCCCGTGGCTGACCGCGCTTGGCGTCACGTTCAATTCGGCGGCGGCGAGCTTGAAGCTCCGATGCCGTCCCGCCGCCTCGAAGAGGCGCAAGGACGACAAGGGAGGGAGCCGCAGCGACATCGCCTTCTAGCGCGCCGCCTGCTGGAGGCGGGCGATCACCTCGTTGGTGGGATGGCCGTCGGCCGGCATGCCCGCCTGCTTCTGGAACAGGCGCACCGCCGAACGCGTCTTGGGCCCGAGCAGCCCGTCGGTATCTTCGGAATAGAAGCCGAGCTTGGTCAGCTTCGTCTGCATGTCGACCACGGTGTCGTGGCTGAGCGGCTGGTCGTCTTCGGGGGCTGTCTGCATCACCGGCGGTCCGCCCGCGAGCTGCTGCGCCAGGATCGAGACCGCCAGCGCATAGAGCGTCGAGCGGTTCCAGTTCATCACCGCCTTGAAGTTCGGATAGAGGATGAAGGCCGGGCCGCGCCAGCCGGCGGGCAGGACGATCGACGCGTTGTCGTCGGAGGTGGGCAGCGGCTTGTTGCCGCCGCGCTTCACGCCCATCTGCGCCCAGGTCTTCACGGGCTTCTCGACCGTCGTGTCGGCCTGATCGAGCGGGAAGTTCTGCGGCAGCACGACTTCCTCCGCCGCCGGCAGGCCGGGCTTGAAGCCGATGCCGCGCAGGAAGTTGGCGGCCGAGGCGAAGGCGTCCGGCATCGAGTTCCAGATGTCGATCTTCCCGTTGCCGTCGCGGTCGACGGCGTATTTCGTGAAGGTCGAGGGCATGAACTGCATGTTGCCCATCGCACCCGCCCACGAGCCCTTCATCTGCTGCGTGGTCATGTGGTTGTTGGCCAGGATCTTCAGGCCCTGCACCGCTTCGTTGGTGAAGAAGGCGGTGCGCTTGGTCATGCAGGCGAGCGTCGCCACCGACCGAAGGGCCGAGAAGTCGCCCATGAACGTGCCGTAGTTCGTTTCCATGCCCCAGAAGGACACGAGGTACTGCGCCGGCACGCCGTATTCGGACTGAAGCTGGCCCAGCAGCGACGCGTACTGCGTCATCTTCTGCTGACCTTTGGCGACGCGGTCGGGCGTGACCGAGTTGCCAATGTATTTGCCGTAGGTCAGCGAGAATTCGGGCTGGCGCGAATCGAGGTCGAGGACCTTCTGATCGGGTGTCAGGCCGCGCAGCGCGGTGTCGGCGACCGTGGCCGGCACGCCCTGACGCAGGGCTTCGCTGCGAATGTTCTGCAGACACGACGCGAAGTCGGTCGTCTGCGCCGCCGCCGGAAAGGCGAGGAGTGCCGTCGTTGCGGCAGTGAGGATTGGTTTCAGGAGGGGGGACATGCCCGTGAGTTTATCACGAGCTGGCGATCGTCATCCCTTCAATTCTCACCGTCGGCGCATTGGTGGAGCCCTTGAATTGCAAGTCGTTCGCGGGCGTCATGGCCAGGAACATGTCCTTGAGATTGGCTGCCACAGTTATGCCACTGACCGGGTACGTGAGTTTGCCGTTCTCGATCCAGAAGCCCGAGGCGCCGCGGCTGTAGTCGCCGGTGACGCCGTTCACGCCGAAACCGATCATGTCGGTGATGAACAGTCCGCTCTTGATGTCGCCGATCAGCTCGTCGAACGAGAGCTTGCCCTTCTCGAGGGTGAAGTTGGAGGTGCCGCCGCCAGGACCGTTGCCCGTTGGCTTCAGGTTGAGTTGGCGAGCAGAGGCAAGGTCGAGCAGCCATGTCGTCAACATGCCGTCGTCGATCACTGCCATGCGCTTGCAGGGCAGGCCTTCGCCGTCGAACGGCCGGCTGCCCAACCCGCGCTTGCGCAGCGGGTTATCGACGATGCGGATGCCGTCGGCGAATAGCTTCGCGCCCATGCTGTCTTTGAGAAAAGATGTGCCGCGCGCCACGGCGCGACCGTTGACGGCGCTGGCGAGGTGGCCGATCAGGCTGCTCGAAACGCGCCGGTCGTAGACCACCGGCAGGCGCGCGCTCACGGCCTTCTTCGGGTTGAGGCGGCGGACGGCGAACTTGCCGGCATTACGGCCGACCGCGGATGCCTTCATCAGGTCCTCGACATGGACGGCGCTCGTCCATTCGTAGTCGCGTTCCATGCCGGTGCCCTCGCCCGCCAGCACCGCGCACGACAGCGAATAGCCGCTGGTCCGGTAGCCACCGGAGAAGCCATTGCTCGTGACCAGCAGGAAGGTGCTGCGGCTCCAACTGGCCGAGGCGCCTTCGGAATTGGTCACGCCCTTGACGGCACGCGCCGCATCCTCGGCCTCCGACGCGAGTTCGATCAGCGCCTTGGCCGACGGGCGGCGCTTGTCGGCGAGATCGAGGTCGGGCCACTGGTGCGCCAGCAATTCTTTCGGCGCGATGCCGCAGTAGGGGTCTTCAGGGACCGCGCGCGCCATGCTGACAACACGCTCGGCCAAGGCCCGCAGTGATTTCGGATCGAAGTCGGTCGTGGAGACATAGGCCTGGCGCTGGCCGACGAAGGCCCGCAGGCGCAGGCCACCGCCTTCGCTGCTCTCCAGGGCTTCGCGCGCGCCGAGGCGCTGCGAGACGGAAATCGATTCGCCGACGCCGTATTGCGCTTCGGCGGAGTCTGCACCGGCCGCTGTCGCCCATTTCATCAGGTCGGCCAGCAGATTGGCATCCGGCGTGCCGGCCGCGGCCTTGGCGCGCGGCTTGACCAGCCGCTTTTTAGCGGCTGGCTGCTTCTTAGCGACCGGCCGCTTCTTGGCGGCCGGACGCTTCTTGGGGGAGGGGGCCTTCTTCTTCGCTTTTGCCATGCCCCGTTTTACGCGCTAACGGGCGGCTCCGTCGAGGTGGCGCGAGGCGCGATTGGCCGCGCAGCTCACGGCCTTGAGAGAGGCCGTGACGATGTTGGAGTCCATGCCGACGCCCCACAGGACGCGGCCGTCGGCGGTCTCCGCCTCGATGTAGCTCACCGCCTGGGCGTCGGAACCGGCGCCCGTGGCATGTTGGTGATAGTCGCGGACCTTGATCTTGATGCCGCAGTTTTTGGCGAGCGCGTCGACGTAGCCGGCGATCGGGCCGTTGCCATGGCCGCTGATCGTCTGGTCCTTGCCGTTGAACGTCACCTTGGCGTCGATGAGCCGCAGGTCGGGATGGCCGGGCTCGGGCACCGTGGTGTGGCTGGTGAAGCTCACCGGGCTCTTGTTCTCGAGATACTCCTTGCGGAACGTATCCCAGATCATCGCCGGCTGGATCTCCTTGCCGGTTTCCTCGGTGATCTGCTGGATCACCTTGGAGAATTCGACCTGGAGAAGCCGCGGCATGTCGATGCCGTAGTCGCTCTTCAGGATGTAGGCGATGCCGCCTTTGCCCGACTGGCTGTTGATGCGGATGATGGCTTCGTACGAACGGCCGAGATCGGCCGGGTCGATCGGCAGGTAGGGCACTTCCCAGACCTTGCTGTTCGAGGCCTGCAGCGCCTTGAAGCCCTTGTTGATCGCGTCCTGGTGCGAGCCCGAGAAGGCGGTGAACACGAGGTCGCCGCCGTAGGGATGGCGCGGATGCACGGGCAACTGGTTGCAGTATTCGACGGTCTGGCGGATCTCGTTGATGTTCGAGAAGTCGATCTCCGGATCGACGCCCTGGGTGAACATGTTGAGGCCCAACGTGACCAGGTCGACGTTGCCGGTGCGCTCGCCGTTGCCGAACAGGCAGCCTTCGATGCGGTCGGCGCCGGCCATGTAGCCCAACTCCGCCGCCGCCACACCGGTGCCGCGGTCGTTATGCGGGTGCAGCGAGAGGATGATGCTGTCGCGGTTCTTGAAGTTGCGATGGCACCATTCGATCTGGTCGGCATAAACGTTGGCCGACGACATCTCGACGGTGGCCGGCAAGTTGAAGATCATCTTCTTCTGCGGCGTCGGCTTGTAGATGTCGGCCACGGCCGCGCAGATGTCGCGCGCGAACTCGAGCTCGGTGCCGGTGAAGCTCTCCGGCGAGTACTCGAACACCCACTCGGTCTTGGGATCGGCGTCGGCCAATTCCTTGACCAACTTGGCGCCCGAGACTGCGATGTCGATGATGCCGGCGAAATCCAGGCCGAACACGACACGGCGCTGCAAGGTCGAGGTCGAGTTATAGAGATGAACGATGGCGCGCTTGGCGCCGCGGCAGGCCTCGAACGTGCGCTCGATCAGCTCGGGCCGGCTCTGCGTCAGCACCTGGATGGTGACGTCGTCCGGGATCATCTTCTTTTCGATGAGTTCGCGCACGAAGTCGAAGTCGGTCTCGGAGGCGGCGGGGAAGCCGACCTCGATCTCCTTGTAGCCCATGTCGACCAGGAGCTTGAACATCCGGGTCTTGCGATCGGAATCCATCGGCTCGATGAGCGCCTGGTTGCCGTCGCGCAGGTCGACGGCGCACCAGATCGGCGGCTTGGTGATGACGGCGTTGGGCCACTGTCGGTCCTTGATCTGGACCGGCTTGAACGGAACGTACTTTTCGCCCGCGAAGGGCATCATTGGCTTTTGAGGAGACATGGCAGCTTCGACTTTTCTTTAGAGTAGTGAGACGGACGACAACGCGACCCGCAAGGTTCCCCGGGAGGGGAGGCGGGTCAGCGAATAAGTCGAAGCGTCGTCAGTCGAAGCATGGTGGCCGCACAATACGGGCCGGCGCGCAGGAGTCAACCTGCCGAAAAGGAATCCGCCGGAGGGGGAGAGATCCTCCGGCGGGGTCGCTGCGAGTCGAGGTTGAGGGTCGAACTAGTTCAGCGGGATATTGAAGTTCAGGTTGACGCCCGAGGGAGCGGACGGCTGGCTGTAGACCACCGGCGGGGCGACCATCATGGGACGCTCGACGATGATCGGACCACGCTCGTGGACAACCACGGGGCGCTCCTCGACGAAGCGGCGATGATCGTCGCGGTGGTCGTAGCGATGATCGACGCGATGATCGCGCTCCCAGCGATCGTGATCCCAGTCATTCGCCTGGGCGACGCCGCTGAAGGACAGAACGACGGAACCAATGAGAGCGGCTCCGATGGAAAGCTTGTTTGCAAAGCGCATGAGCGTGAAACCTCCGTTGACATAGAGGCTTACGCAGCAGGGCTCCCCGAACGTCCCCGAAAAGATTTGGGCATTTCCGCCATTATTAAAACGGGCCGGGGAATGCCCCCGGCCCGCCAGATACTTTCAAGTTTCTTACGCTCCAGCCTTAACCCAACGGGATGTTGAAGTTGAGGCTGGGCGGCCCGTAATAGGGCTGCTGCGGATAGAACACGGGCGGCGGCGCTGCGTAGTAGCGCGGAGCGTAGCCGCCTCCGCCGTACCAGCGCGCGTGATCCCAGCGATGATCCCACTGGTGATACCCGTGGTTCCAGTTTCCGTGGTTCCACTGACGGACCGGTCCCGCTGAAGCGCTTGTCGCTGCGGCAGTGACCGCCAGACCCGCGATCGCAACGATCGTCGCGGCCCGACCCAACGTACGTTTCAAGATGGTGCTCATGGCAACCTCCTTTTCACGACTCGACAACGCGAGCCGAGGCCTGAAAGTTGGGGAGCGACTGTGACCCTTGCGGGGAATTTCGCAGCCGGTTTTCGCCTTGTTTCCGGCCATCCATAGGATGGTTAAGATGACCGCCAACAACACGAAATGAAGATCGGGAAGGAACGACAATGGCGGGCCCGCTGGATGGACTTCGAATCATCGACTGCACGACGGTCGTGCTGGGGCCATGGGCTGCGCAGCAGCTGGGAGATCTCGGCGCCGACGTCATCAAGGTCGAGCCGCCGGAAGGCGACACGACGCGTCAGGTCGGACCCGCGCGGCATCCCGGCATGGCCGCCTTCTACATGGGCTGCAATCGATCCAAGCGCTCGATCGTGCTCGACCTCAAGCAGGACAGCGGCCGCAAGGCGTTGTTCAAGCTGGCCGAGACGGCCGACGTGCTGATGCACAATTATCGGCCGGCGCCGGCCGCGCGCTTGGGCGTCGAGTACGAGAAGTTCGAGAAGATCAATCCGCGGCTGGTCTACGTCGCGGCCTATGGCTACAGCGCCAAGGGACCGATGGGCCCGAAGGCCGCCTACGACGACATCATCCAGGCAGGCTCGGGCATCGCCGCGCTGCAATCGGTGATCGCTGACCAGCCGCGCTTCGTGCCGTCGATCATCGCCGACAAGACCAGTTCCAACGGCGTCGTCTCGGCCGTGCTGGCGGCGCTCTACGCGCGCGAGAAGACCGGCAAGGGACAGGCCGTCGAAGTGCCCATGTTCGAGACGCTGGTGTCGTTCGTGATGGTCGAGCATCTTTTCGGCGAGCAGTTCGTTCCCGCGCTCGATACGGCGGGCTACAAGCGCGTGCTCAACAAGGAGCGGCGCCCCTATCCGTCGAAGGACGGCTTCTTCGCGCTGCTGCCCTACACCGACGGGCACTGGAAGGAGTTCTGCACCCTCGTGGGCCGCGAGGATCTCGCCAAGGATCCGCGCTTCCAGGGCATGGCCAATCGCCTGAAGCACGTCGAGCAGTACTACACCATCCTGGCTGGCCTCTGCGCTGAGCGCACCAATGCGGAGTGGGTCGAGCTGCTGAAGAACTCCAATGTGCCGCACGGGCCGGTAAACACGCTGCAGGACCTGCTGGTCGATCCGCAGCTCGAAGCCACCGGCTACTGGCATGAGGTTGATCATCCGAGCGAGGGCAAGCTGCGCATGGCGGGCATCGCGCCCAGCTTCTTCGGCACACCGGCTGAGATCACGCGCCTGCAGCCGAGGCTCGGCGAGCACAGCGTCGAGGTGCTGGGCGAGGCAGGCTTTACCAAGGCTGAGATCGACGCCATGCTGACGTCAGGCGCCACAAAGACGGCATAGACCGTCCGACAAACAAGCGCCGGGAGGAAACGATGATCGTCCGGCGCAAGTTTTTGCGCATCGGCGCTGCTGCCGCTGCGTTCCCGGCTCCTGCTCTTGCAGATGCATGGCCATCCAAGCCGATCCGCATCGTCTGCACCTATCCGCCGGGCGGCCTGACCGACGTCTTCGCGCGCGCCTACGGTGAGTACATCGGCCAGAAGCTCGGCACGCCGGTGGTCGTCGAGAACAAGACCGGTGCCGCGGGCGCGATCGGTGCCGAGATCGTCAAGCAGTCGGCGCCCGACGGCTACACGCTGATGTTCATGAACTCCACGACCATGGTTCAGAACAAGGTGCTGCTGAAGAAGCTCAGCTACGACCCGGACAAGGATTTCGTGCCGATCGCCTTCTTCAATGCCGGCCACCTGCCGACCGCCGTGCACAAGGACATCCCGGTCAAGAACATCCCGGAGTTCGTCGCCTGGGCCAAGGATCGAAAAGTGTCGGCCGCGACCTACGGCGCAGGCTCGTTCGCTCATGTCGTCGCCGCCTCGATCAACAAGCACTACGGCATCAACATGGAAGCGGTGCATTACCGCGGCGAAGGCTCGATGTGGCAGGACGTGTCGTCGGGCCAGGTGCAGACCGCGACCGGCAGTTACGCCAGCATGCTGCCGTCGCTGCAGGCGGGCGCGGTGAAGGTGATTGCCGTGCCGACGCTGGTACGCATGAAACGATTGCCCGATGTGCCCACTTTCTACGAGCAGGGTCTCCCTGAGAAAGCCTTCCAGGTGCGTGGCTGGGTCGGATGCTCGGCGCCGGCCGGCACGCCTGAGGCGATCGTGCAGCGTCTTTCCGATCTCATGGTCGAGGGCGGCAAGAGCGAGCGCGTGATGAGGATCAACGACCAATTCGGCATCGACGAATCCGCGCGCGACCGCGTCTACTTCAAGCAGGTACTCGACGAGGAAGGCCCGGTGGTGCTCGAGGTGATCAAGAGCCTCAACATCGAGCCGAGCTGATTACAAGAGTTTCGCCGCCTCGGTGCCAGCGTCGCGCTTCCATTTCTCGATGGCGCCCGAGGCTGCCTTGGCGAGGAGGCCGGCGAGCTCCGGCGTCACCTGGTCGGCGGTCGTGATGGCAACGCCGTTGACGCGCATCTGCGCGTAGTTCTCGCTGAGCCGGCTGGCGAGCGATTCCCAGACATGCGCCTGCGTGGCGACCGCGGCGCGATCGACGGCCTGCTGCAGCCCGATCGGCAGGCGGTCATAGAGTGGCGCCGCCAGCGTCGCGAAGGACAGCGGCACGGCGTAGCCGATCTCGGTGAAGCAGGGCAGGTGCTCCCACAGTTTGCGGCCGGCGCCGCCGTCGCCTGACGACAACACCGCCTGGACGGCGCCGCTGGCGATGCGCGGGCCAGCGTCAGCGAAGGAAAGATTGACCGCGTCGGCCCTGGCCGCACTGAACACGTCGACGCCGGTGGCGTCGTAGACGCGCACACGCAGCGCCACCATGTCGCTCGGCAGGCGAATCGGCTGCTTGGCCCAGAGGCCGGACGGCGGCCAGGGCGCAGCATAGAGCAGGCGCTGACCTTCGCGCTGGAAGCGCTTGGCGTAGAGGCCCGCAGCCTTGTCGAGCAGGGCGCGTGCCTTGGCCTGGGTCGTGGCCACAAACGGCAGCGACGACATCAGGAACAGCGGATCGATGGGGCCGAGCGCCCCCGCAAACGAGCAGCCGGCGGCCAGAGTCCCGCTACGGATGGCCTCGACGATGCCCGCGCCTTTCAGGCCGAAGTCCGCGTCGTAGGAGGGAAGGATCGTGAGATGACCGGCGCTCTCGGCGGCCAGACGCTGGGCGAAGAAGGCGACGCCGCCGCCCGACACGGTATTGGCGGGATATTCCGTCGCCATCGTCCAGAGCGCGCCTTGCGCGGTCGCGTGCCGGGCGATCATCCCGGCCGGAAGAGCGGCACCCAGCCGCGTGAAGCCGCGACGTGTCAGCCGCGGAAGAAATCCTGCCCCCATCGCCTCACTATAGAGACATTACGGATTTATTGCCTTAGTTCAGACGTCCTTTGCGGCCGCCCAGCACCTCGGCGTGGCTCGCGGCACCGACCGCCTTCACCATCTCGAACAGGCGTTTGCGCACGCGCGGCTCGCGGATCTTGTAGTAGGCGCGCACCAGTTCGAGCGTCTCGCGCTTGATCAGCGGATCCTTCTCTTGTTCGAACGGCGTCGCCGCCTCGCCGAAGCCCTTCTTGCCGCGGCCCGCCATCGGCCGGCCAGCCAGCGCGTTCGACGGCATCTCGTCGAAGAAGTAGGACACGGGCACGTCGAGCACCTTGGAGAATTCGAAGAGCCTGCTGGCGCCGATGCGATTGGAGCCGCGCTCGTATTTCTGGATTTGCTGGAAGGTGAGGCCGACGGCAGTCCCCAACCGTTCCTGGCTCATGCCGAGCAGGCTGCGGCGCTGCCGCAGTCGCAAACCGACATGTGTGTCGACGGGATGTGATTTTGCCATGTTGATTGCCTATTCGACGGTTGCACCCGAGGTGACGACGACACGTTTCCAATGCTGCGTTTCTTCCGAGATCCGGCTCGAGAATTCCGCCGGCGTGCCGCCCAGCACGACGAAGCCGAGCTCCGTGATGCGGTCGGCGATTTCCTTGCGGCGCAGGATCGAGTTGATCGCGTCGGCGAGCGTCTGGATGACGGGCGGCGGTGTCTTCGCGGGCGCCACCATGCCGACCCAGACCGACGACTCGAATGTCATGAAGCCGCTGTCCTCGAGGCTCGGTACATCGGACAGGAAGCTCGACCGCTTCTTGGTCGTAATGGCGAGCGCGCGGAGCTTGCCGGACCGCACCTGCGGCAAGGCGCCAGAGAGGTCGGCGATGCCGGCGGGCACCTGGCCGGACACGATGTCGGCGATCTGTGGCGCGTTGCCCTTGTAGGGCACGTGCAGCATCTGGATGCCGGCGGCGAGCTTGAACATCTCGCCCGTGAGATGGGACACCGAGCCACTGCCGCCCGAGGCCAGGGCCATCCCGGGCTTGGCCTTCGCCCAGGCGACGAACTCCTTCACCGACGTGACCGGTACTTCTGGATTCACCAGCAGCAGGTTGGGCACCTCGGCCACGCGCACGATCGGCTGAAAGTCGCGCGCCGGATCGAAGGTGAGGTTGTTATAGATGCTGGGCGCGATCGTCATGATGCTGGTGTTGGTGAACAGCAGCGTGTAGCCGTCGGGATCCGATTTCGCGACGAAGCCGCCTGCCAGGTTGCCGTTGGCGCCGGCCTTGTTCTCCACCAGCACGGTCTGGCCCAGCAACGACGTGAGCTGCTCCGCCAGGATGCGCGCCACGACGTCGGTGCCGCCGCCCGGAGCGAACGGCACGATGACCTTGATCGGTTTGGTGGGGTAAGCCTGCGCCCTGAGGGATGCGGGCAAGAGGGTAAGCACCAAGGCGAGGATGCTGAAACGACGGCGAGGGAGGGAACGTGCCGGCGCCATGATCCCTCCTATTGCGGCTGATAGAGGTAGCCGGAGGGTTCGCCCTTGAGGGTCGTGCGATGCATGTGCCGCGTCTTGGTCATGTCGTAGCGGACGGCGAGATGCATCGCGCAGCGATTGTCCCACATGACGATGTCGTGCTGCGACCAGCGGTGGCGATAGATGAACTCGGGCTGCACCGCGTGCTCGAACAGGAAGCCCAGGATCGCGGCACTTTCCTCGTCGGTCATGCCGACGATGTGCGTCGTCTGGCCTTCGCTGACATAGAGTGCCTTGCGGCCGGTCTCCGGATGGGTCCGCACCACCGGCTGCGCGACCAGCGGATTGATCTTGCGCAGTTCCGCCAGGACCTCGGGGTCACGCTTGCGCGCATCCTTGGTGTTGGTGCTGTCATGGACCGCCCAGAGATCCTCCAGCATCTTCTTCATGACCTCGGAGAGGGCGTCGTAGGCCATGTACATGTTGGTGAACATCGTATCGCCGCCCACATCCGGCAGTTCCAGGCAATGCAGCAGCGACCCGGTCGCGGGCCGTAGCGAGAACGAGGTATCGGAATGCCACTGGCGGCCCTGGTTGCGGGTTTGCGAGGGCTGGCCCTTCTGCGGCTTGTTCGAGATCAGCATGATCTCGGGATGGTCGGGGTGGCGGAAGCGCGGCCCGAAGCTCACCGGGTCGATCTCGCCGAACTGGCGGCTGAAGGCGATGTGGCGCTCGGGCGCCACGTCCTGGCCCGGGAACACCAGCACCTGGTGTTGCAGCCACGCCTTGCGCACGTCGGCGATCGTCGGCGCGGGAACATCCTCGTTGAGGTCGATTCCGGTCACTTCGGCCCCAAGACCGTGCGCCAGGCGTTTGACCTGCAAGGACATTGTTGGAACTCCCGAACACGAAAACAAATGCTACCGGACGTTGCCAAGGCAAGAGAAGTTCGTCCAATATCATTGCGGGCAGAATCTAATACCCGGAAGGTATTGAGATGGATTTGCGAACCTTGCGTTACTTCTGTGCGCTGGTGCAGGAAGGCCACTTCGGCCGCGCCGCCGCCAAACTAGGCATCGCCCAGCCCCCGCTCAGCCGGCAGATACAGAACCTCGAACAGGAACTCGACGTCGCCTTATTGCATCGCATCAAGAAGCGGTTCGAGGTCACGCCGGCCGGCCTCCTGCTCTACGAACGGGCGCGCCGACTGCTGGACGGCGCCGACCAGGCACAAACCGATGTTCGCCGGGCCGGCGCGGGAGACCTCGGCCGGCTGAGCCTGGGCTTCGTCCATTCGACCGCCTTCACCATCCTGCCCGGGATCATCAGCCGCTTCCGCCGGGCCTATCCGGACGTCGAGCTGGAGCTGCGCGAGATGCTGCACAACAATCTCGTGCCCGCGCTCGAGAGCGGCAGCGTCGATGCGGGCCTCCTGCGGCCTCCCATCAACAGCCGGCTGCTCCAGGTATCGACCCTGATCCGGGAACCCTTTCTCGTCCTGGTGCCGGTGAGCCATCGGCTGGCGGGCCGCAAGAGCGTCAACCTGAAGCAACTGGCCGACGAGCCGTTCGTGTTGTTTTCCCGGGCGGGATCGCCCCTGATCCATTCGAGGGTCGTCGAGATGTGCCTGCGCGCTGGCTTCACGCCGTCGACGGTCCAGTATGCCGACCAAATCCATACGGTCGCGGGATTTGTCGGTGCCGGCATGGGCGTAGGGATCGCACCGGCAACTGTCGCGAGCTTTAACTTTACCGGCCTGAAGTGTCTCCAGATCACCGACAGGCCGGCGGCGCTGCCCATGGCGCTCGCATGGCGGACAGGCAATGCATCCATGCTGCTGCGCAACCTCACACGCATCGCCCGTACGGCGGCGAACGCCTGGTCCCCGGCGGAACCGCCAAAGCCCTGAACTCCTGTGCGTTTTGGGTTTTAAGCTATTTGCTTTTCACAGGTGCGCGCGGGACGAATCGAGGTGTAGATCAACTGGAGGTAGTGGTCAGGCTAGGCTGGGGAATTTCTGCGTATGGGCTTGGATGTGTATGTCGGGCCGCTCACGCGCTACTACAGCGGCGACTGGGAGAACGTCGCCGAACGCGCCCAGCGGACGCGCTCGGCGCGTCCACGGTCGATGGCGGGACGGGCTGGAGCGGGATCGCAGGATCTCGAGCGCGCCCGCTTGGCGGTCCTGGCCTGGCGCAGCGCGCTCAGCGCCTCGCTCGGCGCCAGCACCTCGGTGACCGCACCGCTCGATTGGGAAGAGTCCGACACCGCGCCGTACTACACCGGTCGTCCGGGCTGGAACGGCTTCGGCTCGCTGGTGCTGTGGGCGGCCTACGCCGAGCATCCGGCGCTGCGCGTGCCGGCCACCTTGCCGGAAGAATGGGACAACGATCCGGCGCTGGTGCGCTCGAACGCCGAGAGCTTCCGCTCACGCTACTCGCATCTCGTACGCAACGTTGAACTGTGGCTGCCGGTCGCCTTCGAGATCACCTTCGAGGGCGAGGGCGTCGATCGCCGGCGCATCGTCGTCGGCTCCTCGGCGACGCTCGCCTGCCAGCTCGCCGCTCTCAATGCCGCGACCTGGAAGGCACAGCCGGCGGAAGTCGTCACCTGGGCGCGCCGCGAACCCGACGGCGAGGCGGCCCTGGAACTGCGTGCGCGATACGCCTTCGCGCTCATGGCCGATCTTGCCGCCAAGGCGGTCGACCAGCGCCTGCCGATGAAGCTCGATTTCTGAAAACGAAAACGCCCCCTCCATACGGAGGGGGCGTCTTCAGTCAGTGCCTTTTGATTAGTACGTGGCCGGCGGTGCCGCTGGCGGTTCCTTGGACGGCGGCTGGTTGCGGCGCTCGTTCATGAACTGGTCGAACTCCGCGCGATCCTTGGCCGAGCGCAGCCGGTCGAGATAGTCGTGGAACTCGCGCTGCTCGTCGTCGAGCTTGCGCAGCGTTTCCTCGCGATACTCGTCGAAGGCCACGTTGCCCGACCCACGACGGCCGCCCCAGCGCGCGCTGCGCTTCCAGGCGCGCCATTCCTCGCGCGCGGCGTGACGGGCATCGCGACCCTCGGGGCCGCTCCAATAACCGTAACGGCGATGACCACAGAACATGCGTCCACTCCATTTCAGGTAGATGAGAAGAGCCAGGCCAACCGGCCAGAACACGATGAAACCCACGACCACCAGAGCAATCCAGGCGGGGCGGGGAATGTCGTCCAGTCTTTCCAAAAGGCCGCCCATGCTGGGCCTCCCAATATGTAAATGTTAACGACATTTACATTGGGTGTTCGACCGGAGGGAGTCAAGGGGCCGCCAACGGCTTTCTAGGCTTTTTGCGGAAAACCCAGTCCCTGGAGATAGATCAGCATGGCCGATTCGAGCAGTTCCTCGGCGGTCATCGGCAGGGTGCGCCGGCCCGCGTCGCCGCGGCCGAACAGCGAAGCGATGCCGTGCGATAGCGACCAGACGTGCAGGCTCATCATCAGCGCGGGCGGCCGCGTGCCGGCGGGCAGCAGCGCCGTCAACTGCTCGGCCGCGGTGCGCAGGATGCCGAAGGCGCGATCCGACGTTGCGCGCATTTCGGGATTGGCATCGGGCGGCAGGCCCGCTTCGAACATAGCGGCGTAATAAGCGGGTTCGGCACGGGCGAAGGCGAGGTAGGCGCGGCCGACATTGTGGAAGGCGATCAGGGGATCGGGCCTGCCGTTGGCCCAGCCGGTCGCGAGCATCGCTTCGAAGCGGCCGAAGCCTTCGCGCGCCACGTCGGCCAATAGCGCTTCGCGATCTCGGAAATGGCGATAGGGCGCCGCCGGGCTGACGCCGGCCGAACGCGCGGCATCGGCGAAGGTGAAGCCGGCTGGCCCCTTCTCCTTGATCAACTCGCGGGCCGCCTGAATCAGCGCTTCTTTCAGGTTGCCGTGGTGGTACGCACCCTCGCGGGCGCGTGTTTTCCAGCTCATGTTAAGGGAGTTTACATTAGGGAGGCGTGAAACGCATCCCGTCCGCTCGCGCCCAAAACGCGCTGAAGCTTAGGGGGCGAGGTTGGGCTTCGGCAGGCTGGTGGGAACGATCTCGATGACCGTGTAACCCATGCGCTCCAGCGCGACCGCCTGATCTTCGGCCTCTTTCAAGGTCGAATAGGTGACGCTGATGCGTTTGCCGGCGGGCTTCTCCACCCAGACCATGTGCTTGCCGATGATGTCTTTTGCCATGCGGGAGCTTATGGGCCATCGGACGGCAAACTGCACGTCCTCTTATTTGCCTCCGTCAGCGCGCCCCTAGTGGATACCCTCGTCCTCGAGGATCTCCTCGGTCACCTTGATCTCTTCCTTGTTGATCAGGCGCTTCTTGCGCCAGCCACCGTGCGCATAGACGGCCCCTGTGACCAAGGCAGTGGTCACGTTGGCGATCGGCATCGCCCAATAGATGCCCTCGGCGCCGAGCGACGTGTGCTTGGACAGCACATAGGCCAGCGGCAACTGCAGCAGCCACTGCGAGGAGATCGTCAGCGTCATGTTGACGACCATGTTGCCCGAGGCACGGAACACGCCGGCGAAGGCGAACTGCGCACCGATGAAACCCCACGACAGGCACATGATGCGCAGGAACAGCGAGCCTTCGCGGATCACCTCAGCGTCGCGCGGCACGAAGAACGCGACCAACTGCGTCGAGAACAGGAAGACCACCATGCCCAACAGGGTAAGGCTGCCGAAGCCCAGCAGGGCGCCCAGCCGGCCGATACTGGCGGCACGCGCGACGTTGCCCGCGCCGATGTTCTGGCCCGCCAGCGCCGACACCGCCATGGAGAGACCCATTGCCGGGATGATGATCACCTGCAGGATGTTGCCGCCCACGCCGTAGGCCGCGAGCGAGAGCGTGCCGAAGCTGGTGACCACGAAGGTCATCACCATCAGCCCGAGCGCGCGCGCCGACAGTTCGATCGAGGCCGGGAGGCCAAGGAAGAAGGCGCGCTTGATGTGCTTCGGGTCCGGAATGAAGTCGGACCGCCGCACGTGGATGCCGTGGAAGCCCATCCGCAGGATCGCGATGCCAATGGCCGCGGCGATGCTTTGGCAAGCCAGCGTGGTGATCGCGGCCCCCATCACGCCGTAGCCCGGGATCGGCCCCCAGCCGAAGATCATCACCGGATTCAGCGCGAAGTTCAGGACGACCGTGCCGGCCACGATCAGCACCGGCACGTTGGGTCGGCCGATCGAGCGCATGATCGAGTTGAAGACGAAGAAGGTGAAGTTGAACACCAGGCTGACGAACGACACGCGCATGAAGCCGAGCGCGCCTGCATAGACGTCCGGCGCCACGCCCATCACCCGCAGCAGCGACGGCGCCAGGAAATATCCCGCGACGCCCAGCACGGCTGCCGACAGGATCACCATCAGCAGGGTCTGGCCCGCGATGTGGCCCACCATCTCCCGGTTTCCGGCGCCGACATACTGCGCGATCAGGGTCGATCCCGCGATCGACAGGCCCGCGCCCACCGCGAACATCAGGAACATCACGGGGAATGAAATCGACACGGCCGCGACCGCAGCGCCGCCCAGCCGCCCGACCCAGAAGGCATCGATCAACTGGTAGGCCGATTGCAGGACGTTCGCGGCGACGATGGGGATGGCCAAGGTCAGGAGCGAGCGGAAGATCGGTCCTTCGAGGAGTCTGTTCTTGGGAGGGGTCACGTTTTTTATATGGGGGCAAAGAAGGGAGGAGGGAAGACCCTCTGGTCACCCGCCGGCGCGCGAGCCGATCTCCTCGTGCGTGTCCTTGATGGCGGTCAGCATTTCGCTGGGATTGACGCGCTCGGCCATTTGTCTGGCTTCGTGATCGACCCGATCCTTCAGTTCGGGGCTGTCGCGGCGCAATTCCTCGAGCAGCTCAATCACCTTGGCGACCTTGCGCTCGGTCACGCTCGCCAGCTCCAGGGTCATCTGCTCGCGCAGCGAGGCAAGCTGGTCGGCGCGCCGCTGCGTCGAGAGGATGAGGACGCCCATGATCAGGCTGAGGAAGGTCAGGCTCTCGAACAGCCAGGGAAAGGGCGGGGCATCGACGATGGCGAAGCCAAGGCCGGCCGCCAGCAGATTGACCGCGATCCAAAAGAGCACGCCGCAGATGACGGTCGCCAGCATGGCCGGTCGGGCCAGCCGTGCCGTCCAACTGTCGAGCAGCCTCTCCACCGGCGTGCGCTTCAGCGCATGGTCGGCATGGAGGCGCGCGACCGCGTCGACCGTCTCGGCGATATGCGTCGGAACAGGCATGGATTCTCGCTTGGGCAGTAACTGAAGGTGGCGAAGACGAACGTCCCGGTGCGAGGGCGGTTCCGCAGCGGGTAACAGTTTGTGGCCGCGTTGTGCCGTCCGGTCGTGAAGACTGTGTGAAACGGGAGGAAGAAAATGCAGCTCTGGAACACGGGCGTCGCTTCGGCGCGCGGTGCGGCGCGCCAAGCGCGCGAACTCGAGGAGGCCGGCTGGGACGGCATGCTGGTCGTCGATTCGCAGAACCTGTCGGGCGATCCCTATGTTGCGCTCGCCATGGCTGCCACCGTGACGACAAGACTGGGCCTCGGCACCGGCGTCACCAACTCGATCACGCGCCATGCCGCCGTGACCGCGACCTCGATCACCTCGGTCCATCGCATCTCCAATGGCCGCGCGGTGCTGGGCATCGGCCGCGGCGACAGCGCGCTTGCCCATCTTGGCCGCACCCCCGCGCGGTTGGCGCAGTTCGAGCGCTACCTGCAGCACCTGCAGACCTATCTCAAGGGAGAGTCGGTTTCCTTCTACGAGATCGACATTCCGAAGGAACACGCCCCGCCGGCGTCGGCGCTCGAACTGCACGACGCGCCACCCGCCAGCCGGATCGGCTGGATCGCCGGCGCGCCGCCGGTGCCGGTCGAGGTCGCGGCGAGCGGTCCCAAGGTGATCGCGATGGCAGCCCTGCATGGTGACCGCGTGATGTTCACCGTCGGCGCCGACGTCGAGCGGCTGCAGTGGGGCATCGAGTTGGCACGCAAGACGCGCCAGGAGGCGGGCCTCGATCCGGCGACGCTGAAGTTCGGCGCTTTCATCAACCTCGGCTGCCACACCGACATCGAGGCGGCGCGCAGCCTGGTGCGTGGCGGCCTCACGACCTACGCGCGCTTCTCGGTGATGCATGGCAAGGCCAACGGTCCGGTCACGGACAAGGATCGCGGCGTGCTGGAATCGCTGCGCCAGAACTACGATATGAAGCAGCACACCCGCGGTGACTCGCGTCAGGCCGGCATCCTGACCGACGACTTTATCGACCGGTTCGCGATCGTGGGTTCGCCCGACCGCTGCGTCGAGCGGCTGAAGTCATTGGAAAAGCTCGGCCTCGACAAGGTCGCGATCAGCGGCGGCATGCGAGGCGCGCCGGAAGAGCATATCCCGGTGGGCAAGGAACTGATGGTGAAGGAAGTCATTCCGGCGATGGGCCGGTAGCGGCCCCCGCGAGAGGGCGAGGGCCGCCGGGCGCTGACGCTATTCGCCGACGGCGCGGGTCTGCTGGGCCGACTTGTCCCAGAAGAGGCTGACCGATTCGAACTCGCACAGATCGACGCCGCCCCACTCGGACCCGTCGCCGTCGTTGTACTTCACCTTGATGTCGAACTTGCAGGCGCCGTTGCCGTGCGGAAAGGTGATCTTCACCCGTTCGCCGTCGGCGAGGGCGCCGGTGCCCATGATGTCCTTGCCCCAGTTCTTGCTCGACGGCAGCGAGATATAGACTTCGTCGATCTGGTAGCCGGTCTTGTTCTTCAGCGTGAAGTCGGCGTCGTTGGCGAATGCGCCATTGGCTGCGAACAGAAGCACTGCCGTCATCGGAAGAAGTTTGGCAAAGTTCATAAATTGTCCCCGTAGTCGTGTGTGTAGTGGTCGACATGGCTGAGAAGTGCGGTGCTGTCGAGCGATGCACTCACGAAAGGGTTGTATCGTTTCCGATTGCAGGCGCCGCGCAGTGCAAATTTCTATTTCAGCGACATCGTCGCCGATGGCTGGATGTGATAAGACCAAGGTTCATTGGGGGATTTGCGATGTTCCGGACGACTGTTGCCACTGCGGCTCTCACGTTCATCGCTGGCTTGGCGCTTTGCCTTGCGATGCCTGTCCTTGCAGCCGATGCACCCAACGACGACGAGCAGGAAGTCCTGGTCAAGACGTCGTTGATGACGTTCAACGACGCAAACCTGACCGGCAACTACACCGTCCTGCATGCCAAGGCAGCGAAGCCCTTCCGGGACCAGATCACCCCCGAGAAGCTGGCCGACGGCTTCAAGGCCTTCCGCGCCCAGAAGGTCGATCTGTCCAGCATCGTCGCCGACGATATCGACACCAGCAAGGAAGCGAAGATCAACAGCGACGGCGTCCTGCATCTGGAGGGGCGTTTCAAGGACGACTCCAAGAGGATCCGCTACGACCTCAACTTCGTCTACGAAGAAGGGGCGTGGAAGCTGCTCGGCATCAACGTGAAATACAAACAGGAGTGAGGTTGCGCGCCGCGCTTGCGTCGCGCCGCACCTTGTGGCCCCCTGTGCCCATGCCGATTGCCTTCGAACTCCGCCCCGCCGCCAAAGCCGATCTTGCCTTCTGCTGGCCGATCTATCGCGACGCCCTCCAGCCGCTCACGGCCAACTGGAACGAGGCCGAGCATCAGCGCCTCGTCGAAAAGGCAATCAGCCATGCCGGCACCTCGATCCTGTGTTCCGACAAGGCCGACAAGGGCTGGGTCGAAGTTTCTGAAAACAATGGCTCCGTGGAGGTGAAGCAGTTCTTCGTGCTGGCCGATGCGCGCAACAACGGCCTGGGCACCAGCTTCCTGAACTGGATGAAGGAACGCGCCGACCGCAAGCGCAAGGATCTCCTGCTCAATGTGCCGGCCAACAGCCCGGCGAAGGGCCTCTGCGAACGCCTCGGCTTCAAGCCGATCACGACTGCCGGCAACACGGTGACGATGCGCTACTAGCGCCGGGCTTTTTTGCCGCAGCGGTCGGGCCATCGTCTCTGTGATGGATGGCAAGGCGAACGGTACGGTGACGGGCAAGGATCGCAGCGTGTTTGAGCAACTGCTTATGGCATGAAGCGGGACACCCGCGAAGTCTCGCGCGCGGCTGCCATCTAACCGACGACTTCATGGACTGCTTTGCCATCGTCGGGCCGTCCGACCGCCGCGTCGCGCGTCTGAAGTCGCTATAGAAACTCGACCTTAACAAAGTCGCCATCAGCGACGGCATGCGCATCACGGCCGAGGAGCACATCCCCATCGGCAGGGAATTGGTGGTGAAAGAAGTGACTCCGGGAGAAGGCCTAGATGTCGTCCCTTCTCTTCCAGGAGAGTCGTTCACATGATTGCAATGCAATTGAAACAAGCAACCTGAGGCGCTAATATGTTGACTGGGGAACGACGGGTGTATTCATGAAGGCGATTACGCTGGGTAAGTATAAAACGCTTAAAGACATCGAAGCTCCTTCGCGAAATTATACTAATCGAATCGGCGAGCTTAGAAATTCAACGAGAATTCTTATAATTGACAACGATGATCTCGAGCTAATCGAGACTCTTCGCGCTAACTCTTACAACATAAAATTTATGCGAGACATTGCGGCAATAGAGATCGCGCGCGACTACAAGATCGTGATGTGTGACATCTACGATGTCGGGATTAATTTAAATCCTTCCTTGCATGGGGCTCATGTAATTCGAGAGATGAAGAAGGCGTATCCATATAAGCCGGTCGTTGCATAC
>CAIKZO010000076.1 GCA_903832005.1 Enhydrobacter aerosaccus
CCGGCCATGAAGAGTTGGACGACGCGCTTCGCTTTGGCCGGGGCGTGGAGGACGCCACTGGTCGGCGTGGCGGCGAGGAGCGATTCCTGTCCGAGCAGGCTGGCGAGGGCGATGCCGCCGAGGCCGCCGCCGGAGCAGAAGAGGAAGTCACGACGGTTCATCGCGGTGACGCCTGACTGACGATGGTAAGGAGAGTCGTTCATGGTTAGTCGACGAAGTTAAATTCGTTCAGGTTGAAGATGAGTCGGCAGAGGTTGGTGAGGCCATGTTCACGCACGTAGCCCGACATCGCTTCGGCTTCGCTCGTGGAAGGAGGACGGCCCAGTGCGAGTCGGAAGGCTAGGTCGATCTGGGCGGGCGGGGTGGTGGCTTCCTTGGCCACGCGGGCCGCGAAGTGCTTGGCCATCGCGACCGTCAGGCGATTGTTGCGCATCGCCAAGGCCTGCAGCGCGTTGACGGTCTCGTTACGGCTGGCGACTGACATCGAGGGGTCGGCGCAATCCAGCACGGTCAGGAAGGGCTGCGGCTGGGAGCGGACTATGAAGCGATAGACCGAGCGGCGGTGAGACTTCGGGTCCTCGACGTCGTGCTGGTCGTATTCGTAGTGTGGCGAGTGCTGCGGCTTATCGATGACGAAGTCTTGGAAGCCTGGGCCGCCCATCGTGAGGTCGAGCTTGCCGGCGACCGAGAGCACCGAGTCGTTGACCGCTTCGGCCTCGAGCTTGCGGCGGTTCATACGCCAGAGGAAGGCGTTACTTGTGTCGATCTTCTCGTTGGCCGGGTTGCCGAGGGAGGATTGACGATAGGTCGCGCTCGTGACGATGAGACGGTGGAGCTTCTTGAGCGACTGACCGCTGTCGCGGAAATCGACGGCCAGCCAGTCAAGGAGCTCGGGGTGTGTGGGCAGGCTACCCATGCGCCCGAAGTCGTTCGGCGTATCGCTCAAGCCGCGGCCGAAGTGATAATGCCAGAGCCGGTTCACGATGACACGCCAGGTGAGCGGATTACGGTTGTCGGTGATCCAACGGGCGAGGGCGACACGACGCGCGCCTTCTGGGGCGTCGGCGGGTAGATCGAACTGGGAGTTCAGTTCCTTGGTGAAGGGTAGGGTTCCCGGGCCGACTTCCTTGTCGGGCTGGCTCACGTCACCGCGTTTTAAGATAAAGATCGGACGCGGCTTGCCGCCGTTGGCGCCCGTACCGGCGAAGGAGCCCGTGCCCTTGTGGATCGTGCCCACGTAGGCGACCTGCGGGGCGGGGAGTGCGGCGAGTTCTTTGGCGACCTTGGCGCGGGCGGCGGTGAGCTCGGCGAGGCGGGAGTTGTCAGCCGGCGCGACTTTTTTCGATCCCTTGCGGATCTCGGCACGTTCGCGTTCGAGGAGCGCGATACGGGCATCGTCGCGTTCGGACTTCGGGCCGTAGAAGTAGCCGTCGGTCAGGTTAAGGCGTCCCCAGCGCGGGCCGGCTTCGATGCTGTCGAGCGACGTCACGTTAGCGCCCAGGGCGACGTTGCGGCCCTTGGGGTCGACGGCCTGGAGTTCGGCGAGGGCTAGGATGTAATCGTTCTTACGAAGAGCTAGCTTGGTGGCTGTTACGCGCAGGTAGCGCCCTTTCAGTTTGGCCAGCGCGAAGCGTTGCGGCTTCACGCCCGGATTCGGGACGTCGGCGCCGGTGAAGTCGGCGATGATGGTCACCCCTTGGGCGAATTTCGCGTCGTCGGAAAGCTCGACCTTATAGCGGGCCGGGAAGCCGAAGCCGGCGCCGATATTGTTATACGTATCGTGGCAGCCCGTCAGGCTGACCTCAGTGAGTTCGCGGGCGACCCCGAGGTCGACCTGCACCCACTTCGTGGCGGACTGTTCCTTGGAGATCGCGCTGTGGTAGCCGTATTCCAGGCGTTCCACGGCGGCGGACCCTTGCTTCAATTCATCGATGATCTTACCGATGAGCGTCGCGCGGCGGGTGTCGGCCGTCGCGATCTTCTCGTTGAGCGTCTTGATCTCTCCGTCGAGTCGGGTGCGTTCGGCGACTAGCGGGGGACGTTGCTTCGCCACCACTGGGTCGATATCGAAAGACTTATCGGCCTTATCGAGGGCGGCGAAGACGGCCTGCAGGCGGTAGTAGTCGTCCTGCTTGATCGGGTCGAACTTATGGTTGTGGCAACGGGCGCACTGGGCGGTCGTCGCAAGGAAGGCGCCCGTCGTGTTTGACACCATGTCGTCACGGTCGAGCGCGCGGGCAATCTTGCCGTCGAGCTTGGTCTCAGGGAGTTCGGCGTGGCCGATGAAGTCCCACGGGCCTGCTGAAATAAAGCCTTGGGCGATATGTCCGTCGGCCGTCTGCGGGTAGAGCGTATCGCCGGCCAGCTGTTCTTCGACGAAGCGGGTGTAGGGCTTGTCGTCGTTGAAGGCGCGGATGACATAGTCGCGATATGGCCAAGCGTTGAGCCGGAGCTTGTCCTTGTCGTAACCGTGGGTGTCGCCGTAGTGGACGACGTCGAGCCAGTGACGACCCCAGCGTTCGCCATAGCGGGGGGAGGCCAGGAGGCGGTCGGCGGCGCGGCCGATGGCGGCGGGCAGGTCCTGGGCAGCTTCCTTCTCGAAGGCAGCGAGTTCATCGGCCGTGGGCGGCAGGCCGATCAGGTCGAAGTTCAGGCGGCGAAGGATTGTGCGCGCGTCGGCGGTGGCGGAGGGCTGCAGGTGCTTCTCCTGGAGCTTCGCCAGGATGAAGCGGTCGATCGGATGGGCGGCGTCGCCGGAGGGCAGGGCGGGCTTCGCAAGGGGCTTCAATGACCACCAGTCGAGCGGGTCGGTCTTCTTCAGGGAGGCGGATTCCGGCCAGACGGCCCCTTCGGCGATCCAGCGTTTCAGCGTGTCGACCTCGGCTGCGGTCAAGCGCTCGCCCTTAGGCGGCATGCGCGTGTCGCGGTCAGCCGTCGTCACGAACTTCAGTAGAGGGCTTTCGGCTGGCTTACCCGGTAGGATGTTCGGGGCATGGCTTTCACCTCCGTGCAGGGCGACCTCGCGATCATCCAGTCGGAACTCGCTCTTCTGCTTTTTCGGCCCGTGGCACTCGATGCAGTGCTTCTCGAAGATCGGCTTCACCTCCGACTCGAATGACACGGCGGCTTGAAGGCCAGTCGTGCTAAGTGCCGCAAGGCATGTCAGGCTGGCAAACCTCCTAAAGACTGTGCGAGGGGAGGGCACCTAGGTTAGGTAAGCCCGGGTAAGGGATGGTTCCATTACTTATTGCCTGAACCTCGATTAATCCGCCTTAGACCCGCTCCAACTTGATGGGATAGGTCTTGCCGGAGGCGAACTGGGCGACGATCAGCGAGCCGTCCGGATTGGCCAGGACGTCATGCGGGTGCAGGAAGACGTCGGCGGTGTGCTTCATCGGGAGGAGCTTACCGACGGTGTC
>CAIKZO010000077.1 GCA_903832005.1 Enhydrobacter aerosaccus
AGGCCCACGTGACCCTGGGCCAATGCGTTGCCCTGCTCGGCGGCCTTGAGATGCCAGGCGAGCGCCTCGCGATAGTCGCGCGTCACCGCCTTGCCGCGTTCGTAGAGGCGACCGAGTGTCTCCTGCGCCACCGGATCGCCCGAGATGCTCCGGCGGACACTTACTGACAACGTAGTGGATCAGCGCTTTGAATTTCTGACGGTCGAACTGTTGCATTGCCTCTTGGGGGCGCGGCGGTTCGCCAGTGCCGTCATTACTGTACACCATGAGACCTCTTGGGAACATCCGTAGAACGCGGGGTATCCCCTGCGGTTGCTGGGTTATCCGCCCCTCCCTTGAGGAGGGTCGGATTATTGTTGCGAATAACGCTTGACTATATAATGCATATATCGCAATATTCAATATCTAGATTCCATCACCGGAAATTTGGCTATGCCCCGCATCCGAACCATTGACCCCCACTTTCCCCGAACCCCCAGCCTGTCGCGCGTCAGCCGCGAGGCGCGGCTATTCTTCATCCTGCTCTGGACCCTCGCCGACGATTCCGGCCGCCTGCGGCTCGATCATGAGCGTCTGATCGACCAGCTCTATCCGTTCGACAGCGATGCGCCGTCGCTGCTGCCGGTCTGGATCGGTGAGCTGGAGTCTGCGCGTTGCATCGAGCTCTATCGTGTCGAGGACGTCGAGTATCTGCGCGTGCGCAAATGGCGGCAGCTGCAGACCTGCATCCAGCGGCCGACCCGCAGCCGGCTGCCGGCGGCGCCTCATGAGGCTCATGAGCCTCATGAGGAATCGCCTCCGATGCAGAAGCGGCGGGCATCGAAGGCCGATCCTCATGAGGAAGAGTTTTTTTTGGAGGGTGTCGAGCTGCCCGGCACGCCCGGAGAGTTCCCGCCCGATCGCGTGCGCCAGATCCTGGAGATCGCGCTTCGCCAGTCGATGGCGAACAAGAAAGGCCAGACCGCGACAGCGCGGTTCGTCGAACTGGCCGGTCGCACGGATGGGACATGGGGCGGACGCGGGACGCCCAACGGCCGCAAGGAGCCCGCGGCCGACGCCGAGCGCAGCATCGGTCCCGCCGAGCTGATGGGGCTGCCGGCCCCGCGCGCCGGCCGATAGGGGCCGCGCATGATGAACGTCAGCCGCGCGCAGCTTTCGGCGTGGGCAGCGTCGCCCGCGCTGTTCGTGCGCGAGATGTTCGGCGTCGTGCCCGATGCCTGGCAGGAGGAAGTGCTGGCGGCCTTCCCCAAGGCGCCGCGGCTCGCCATGAAGGCGTGCAAGGGGCCGGGCAAGACCGCGGTCGAGGCGTGGCTCGCCTGGAACTTCCTGGTCACGCGGCCCGAGCCCAAGATCGCCGCCACCTCGATCACCGCCGACAATCTGTTCGACAATCTCTGGGCCGAGATGGCCAAGTGGCAGCAGCGGTCGGCGTATCTGCGCGAGCACTTCAAGTGGACCAAGGATCGCATCGTCTGCAAGGCGCGCCCCGAGACCTGGTGGATGTCGGCGCGCACCTGGAACCGCACCACCGACCGCACCCAGCAGGGCAACACGCTGGCCGGTCTCCATGCCGACCACATCCTCTTTCTTCTCGACGAGAGCGGCGGCATTCCGGACGCGGTGATGGCGACGGCGGAGGCCGCACTCGCCTCGTGCATCGAGGGCCATATCGTGCAGGCGGGCAATCCCACGCATCTCGAAGGTCCGCTCTATCGCGCCTGCACGTCGGAGCGCCGCCTGTGGCATGTCACCGAGATCACCGCCGATCCGGACGATGCGCGCCGCTCGTCGCGCGTGCGCGTCGAATGGGCGAAGGAGCAGATCGAGAAATACGGGCGCGACAATCCCTGGGTGCTGGTCAACGTGTTCGGCAAGTTCCCGCCAGGCTCGCTCAACACGCTGATCGGGCCGGACGAATGCCGCGCCGCCATGGAGCGGGTCTATCGGCCGGAGGATATCGAGCGCGCGCCGCGCGTGCTGGGCGTCGACGTGGCGCGCTTCGGCGACGATGCCTCGGTGATCTTCCCGCGCCAGGGGCTGGTGGCGCTGCCGCCGATCAAGATGCGCAACGCCGACGGGGTCCAGGGCGCGGGCGCCGTCGCACGCAAGGCCGCCGACTGGAAGGTGGACGCGATCTTCGTCGACGATACCGGTGGCTGGGGCGCGTCGTGGATCGATTGCCTGCGCACCTTGGGCCATGCGCCGATCGGCGTGGGCTTCGCGTCGCGGCCCAACGACCCGCGCTACGACAACAAGCGCACGGAGATGTATTTCGAGGCCGTGCAGTGGATCAAGAACGGTGGGGCGTTGCCGAATGTGCCGGAGCTGGTCGCGGCGCTGTCGCAGACGACTTATTCCTTTCGCGGCGATCGCCTGCTGCTCGAACCCAAGGAGCAGGTGAAGGCTCGGCTCGGCTATTCGCCCGACGATGCCGATGCGCTGGCGCTCACTTTCGCCCAGCCGGTGGCGGGCCGCGAGATCTTCGCCGACCGCACGATGCACTACGACGCAATGCGCTCGCGTGGCCGCCGCTTCGCGCTCACCGAGTACGATCCGCTGGCGGAGGTTGATTGATGAGCCCTTCGTCGTCCCGACCGAAGCGCCGTAGGCGCGCAGTGGAGGGACCTCTCTTCGTTGCGCGCGAAGACAGGCCCCTCGGCTTCGCTCGGGGCGACGGGAATCGCGCGCTCCGTTCGTTACCGCACGCACAAACGTTCGATGCGTCGTCGTGCGCAAACTTCTTTGGCGACAATTAATTTGCACTCATTGTATGAACACGACGCTTCCCGTCCCTCCGCCGCTGCCGAGACTCGAGGAAACCAGATGTCCACGCGTGAAAAGCCTGTCTCCGGCACGGCACCGTCTCCGCAGCGCACGCCGCTCCCGGTCGACGTCCTGCGCAAGGTCGTGGGCGGTCGCGGCGACGACAAGAACGACCGTCCCGATCCGACGGTGCTGGTCGGCCAGAGCATCGCCGCCCATGACGCCAGCGCGGAGGCGGCCGCTCTTCAGGATGCGGACATCCCCGCGCCGATCAGCGCCGAAGAATTGGTTGAGGATCAGGGCGGCGACGATATCGGCGCGGAGATGGCCGACTTCGGCGGCACCTTGCCCGAGATGGCGGATTTCAGCGACGAGGCGGTGATGGCGCGGGTGGCCCTCATCGAGGCGCTGCCGGACGACGACATCGAAGAGAGGCTGAAGGCCGACGGCGACCCTGAGGAGGGCACCGTCTCCGAAGAAGAAGTGCGGTCGCTGGTCGACTACGTTGTCGCCGCGCCGTCCCCGCAAGGCTCGCTGGAAGCGGCTGACGCGTCGAAGGACGAGGTGTCGGTCGAGAAGGCGCCGGTCGAGTCCGGGGCGGCGAAGACCGGGGCGGAGACGGCCAAAGCGGCCGCGTCGCCGTCGGACACCGCGGACGAGGCGTCGTCCGACGGTGCCGAGACGATGCAGGACGACGCGATCGGCAAGATGATGCCGGCGAAGCTCGGCGCTCCCGCGGTCGTCGAGGCCAAGGCTGTGCCTGCCGATCCGGCCGTCGACACGCTGGTGTCGGAAGCGGCGACCAAGGGCACCGATAGCGGCTCGCAACAGACCGCGCCGGCGACCGAGACGTTGGTCACGCTTCCGGTCTCGAAGAACTATTACGAGCGCGAGCGCGAGCGGAACCAGCTCGGCACTGCCACGACCAAGCTGGTCAGCCCGCACGATTATCGTCCGACCGCCGAGGGCGTCGCGCAGGTGCACCAGGCGCAGGACGCCTTCGACGCCGCGCGCGGCCGGTCGATTGCCGCCAACAAGGACTGGGCCCAGAAGGTCGCGGACAAGCGTCCGGCGCCGGAAATTGCCGAGGCCGCGAAGGCCAAGGACCTGGCGGAAGCCGACTTCGCCAAGGCGACGACCTTGCTGACGGGCAAGATGCTGCCGGCCGACTACAAGCCGCATCCGCGCACGGACATCCCCAGCCCCTGGCAGGTCGAGCAGATCGCCAAGACGGCCTATCTGAAAGCCAAGGCGACGGGCAACGCCGAGCAGATCGCGGCGGCCAAGAAGGCCTACGACGCGGTCAAGCTGCCGGAGAGCAAGGCCGCCACGGTCGACCTGATGACGGCCAAGCACAAGGCGGCCGGGACCAAAGTGACCGCGATCTCGATGAAGATCGCCAGCCTCGACAAGAATACCGACACCCTGGCCGAGAAGAAGGCCACGGCGCAGCCCAAGCTGGTCAAGGACCTGATCGAGTACAAGGCGTTCCTCGAGCGCAATCCGCACATGCGCGACCTGACCTATTACGCGCGCGAGAAGCTGAAGGACCGCACGCCCGCGCTGATGAAGACGTTCACCGAGTTCCGGGACGCGCGCACGGGCCTGCAGATGAACGCGGCCTTCCGGGCCGAGCTGGTCAAGGATCTGAACGCCGCCAGCAAGGACCTGGTGCGCACCGCGGCCTTCATCGACGTGGCCCAACAGTCCGACGGCGCGCCGGCGAAGGATCTCGCCGCCGCCGACGCCAGGATCAAGGACGCGGACGCCAAATGGCTGAAGGCCGGCGAGGGCCTCAAGTCGGCGGTGACGGACGACCAGGTCGCGTCCGACAATCGCAAGGCCGCGCTTGCCGAGTCGGAAAAGGCGCTGGGCACCCATAACGCCAAGACCGCCGAGTACCGCAAGCTCGACCCGGTCACCGACCAGCGCATCAAGGCGCTCGAAGCGCAGCAGGACGTCGTGATGAAGGGCGTGTACGGCAAGTTCCACAGCATCGACTACAGCGAATACAGGATGTCCGATGCGCAGATGCGCATCAATTCGGCGAAGCAGCTGCTCGGCGACAAGGAACGCGAGCTGATTGCCGCGTTCCGGGGCATCCTGCCGTACGAGAAATGGGACAACACGATCTACGACCTGGGCCGCAAGCGCGGCGGCACCACCGAGTGGTCGGTCGGCCAGTTCGACAACTTCGCCGGTGCGGTCAAGCATGCGGGCAAGGTGGCGGGCGAGTACAGCGTGTACCAGAGATACATGGCGTTGGCGGTCAAGGATCTCGCCGAGCACAAGGGCATCCATGCGGGCCTGGTCGCGCAATACAATGATCTGGCGCGCATGATCGGCTGGGCCAAGATGGGCGGCGAACAGGCCCTCAAGGTGGCGGAAAAGGCCCTGGGCGATTCGGAAAAGAGGCTCCAGGAATTCGGCACGACCTTCGTGAAGCTGGCCGAGCGTGCCGAGGCAACCCAAAAGGCCGTCGTGGCGGCGAAGCAGAAACTCGATACCACGAGCCTGCAACTGGCCAAGAACGAGGGGCGGCGGGGACCCCTGTTCGAAGCGCGCGTCGGGCAGATGCGGGTCGACGTCAACGAGGCCAAGGCGGCGCATTTCACCGCCACCCAGCTGGCCGACCAGGCGCAGGCCGACGTCGACAACTATCGCGGCTACAAGGGCAACGAGATGCCCAAGGCCAATGGGCCGACCCAGATCGAATCGCAGAAGAAGCAGCGGCTGGTCGATGCCTACGTCCAGGTCTCCAAATGGGCGACCGAGGACAAGGCACGGGCGGAGAGTGCCGACGCCAAAAAGGCCAGGCTGGAGAGCGTGGCCTCGTGGAACGCCTGGCAGGGCACCGTCGACAAGGCGAAGGCGGCCACGGTGCGCGAGGAGGCGACGACCAGGCGCGCCGCCGACGCGATCCTCGAGGTCAAGGCCGCGAGCTTCGCGCAGAAGCTGGCGGTGAGCGCCAAGCAGACGATCGAGATCCGCGCCTTCAACTTCCTCGACACGCAGAAGGCGGAGCTGCGCACCAAGGTGGCGACGGCGACGGGCGACGCCAAGAAGACGCTGCAGGCCCAGCTCGATCTCACCGAGCGGGCCGAGGCCCGGCTCGGCAAGTCGGTCACGACGCAATACCAGGACGACGTGCCGGAAGCCGCCGGCACGGACGCGAAGCCCGCCGCTGGTCCCGCCGACAAGGCAGCGGCCGCGAAGGCCGAGGCGGAGGCCGCCAAGGCCAAGCCCGACACGAAGAAGGCGCTCGACGGGCTGCAGGCAACGACGAAGTTCACCGGTCCGGGCAAGCTCGAACCGGGCGCTAAGCTCGAGAAGAAGCCGGACGGCAAGTGGGAGTACAGCCCCGCCAAGAAGCCCGATCCGTCGGTCAGCAAGGCCGAACTGAACAAGAAGGCGAAGGACGCCGCCGTCGATGCGCTGGCGGAGAAGTTCGGAGCGAAGTCGGGCGAGCTCGCCAAGTCGCTCGCGGGCGACCTGGCGCAGGAGATCACGCGCCTTCATGCCGAGCGTTCGGGCAAGGTCCTGAAGGTGGCGTACGAAAAGGTCCTCGCGGGCGAGGTCGTGCGCAACGTGTCGGTCGACGGCCTGCGCACGGTCGACACCGTGGCCCAGGTCTCGGTCAAGGCGCAGGCCGCTGCCTATCTCAGCAATCTCGGCGCCTATGGCACGGCCGAGTTCGGCCTCAAGGCCGAGGCGGGCGCGGCCGGCGCCGGCAAGGCCACCATCGCGGGCGAGCTCACGGTCGGCGGCAGCGGCAAGGTCTACGCCGCGGGCGGCGTCGACGTGGTCGCCACCGGCGCGGTCAATGCGCTGGGCCTCTCGGCCGAGATCGTGGCCAAGGCGCATGCGCGCGGCGAGGTCGAAGGCCTGGCGGGCTTCGGCATCGGCGAGCATGTCGAGATGATGCAGGGCGGCAAGGCGGGCGTCGAGGCGCTGGCCAGCGCCAGCGCCGGCGGCAAGCTCGGCATGGACGGCGCGTCGGTCAAGCTCAGCGCCTCGGCCGAGGCTTCCGCCCGCGCCGCTTACGTGCAGAACGCCAAGCTCGGCGACCTGAACGTCAAGGGCAACATCGAGGTGTGGGCCAAGGCGCGCGCCGAGGCGGTCGCCAACTTCTCGGCCGGCATGGTCAAGGGCAACATCGAGCTCAGCGGCAAGATCGGCGCCTCGGCCGGCGCGGGCGTGGGCGTCCAGGCCACGAAGAAGCTCAGCCTGTTCGGCATGGAGCTGGAAGTCACCGGTGGCGTCAGCGCCGGCAAGCTGGGCGCCAATGTCGCGGTCGATGTTGGCTACAAGAACGGCGTGTTGCGCTGGAGCGTCGATGTCGGCGCGGCGCTCGGCATCGGCATCAACCTGAAGCTGAGCGGCTCGATCGATTTCGTCGAGGTGATCAAGGCGGCCTCCAACTTGCTCGCAAGCATCTTCCAAGCGACGGCCCCGGAGTTCTCCAACTTCATCAGGCTCGAGGCGTTGAAGTTCTCGGCCCGCAACGGTGGAGATGTGTTCAAGTGACAGGCATGGACGACACCGCGGAACAGCTGCGCCGCAAGCTGGAGACCGAGCTGCCGCCGGCGCTGGCGGAGTTCGGCCGGCAGGCCCGGTCGACAATCACGCAACTGGCCGGGGCCGACGGCTGGTCGGAGGACCAGGCGGCGTGGCTCGCCGAGCGTGCGCTGGTGACGATGGTCGAGGATCTCGCGGCCGGCGTGCCGCCCGAGCAGGCGCTGGCCGACGGCTACAAGAAAGCCTGCCAGGCGCTGTCGCGGGAAGTGTTCGACGGCGCCCTGGCGCGCGGCGCCGAGCGCGACGTGGCCTTCCTGCTGTTGATCGAGCTCGAGAAGGAAATGGCCGCCCGCCGCGGCGAGGCGCCGCCGCCTTATTCGACGGCGCTGCAGATGGCCGGCTGTCAGGCCGTCGCTTCCGCCGCCGCGGAGGGGGCTTCGAGCGCCGACCAGATCGAAACCGGCTTCGCGATGATGCGCCAGCTCGCGCGGGAGTTCGGCGACGGTGAAGGTGAGGGCGAAGACGTCAGCCCAGCTGCTCATCCATCAGCTTGAGCGCTTCGAGCGCAAAGGCGCGCATGTTGGCGACACGATCCGGCGACGCGGTCTCGAGGGTGCGCGCGATCTTGCCTTTAGGGCCGACGACCGCGACGCAGGTGTGGCCCGCGGCATCGCCGTAGCGGTTGCCGGTCGGGCCGGCGGCGCCGGTCTCGGCCAGGCCCCAGGTCGTGCGCAGGCGGCCGCGCACCAGCTCGGCGGCGAGCGTGGCCCACGGCTCGGAGGAGGAGCGGATGTCGCCGCGCTTCTCCTTGGTGGCGTCGAGGAAAGCGATGCCGGCGGGGCCGGTGTAGACGACCGCGCCACCCATGAAATAGGCCGAGGCGCCCGGTACCGCGAGCAGCGCCGCCGAGAGCAGGCCGCCCGAAGAGGATTCGCTGATCGCGATCGTCTCCTTGCGGGCCTTGAGCTTCTCGCCAACCTTGGTGGCGAGGGGGAGGAGGGTGTCCATCGGCGTCAGTCCTTCTTCTTCGTGAACATGTCGAGCAGCAGCGGCACGGATGTCCCGATCCAGATCGCGCGGTCGCGATGGTCCTCGAGGTCGTTGCCGGTGTTGGGATGGACGAACACGATCAGCTCGCCATGGTTCAGCGCGAGCCACGATATCACCTGTGTGAACTGATCGTTACGGACGGTGACCTGGTAACTGAACATCGGATGAGGCCCGACGGGCTTCTCATGGAAGCGGCCCATCTGGATGTCGTGCGTCTGCTCGATCTTCTCCCGCAACGCCCACGCGGCCTCCCGCGATGCAGCATCGAAGTAGACGTGTGCGTGCCAGTCTCTGATCTCCGGTGTGTTCATCGCCCAACCCTATGCTAGCCTGACCGCATCATGAACTTCGATTTCTCCGACGACCAGAAGCTGCTCAAGGAGCAGGTCGCCAAATTCCTCGCCGACAAATGCCCCCTGAAGGTGGTGCGTCGCGTGCTGGATGGCAACGAAGCGTTTGCCGGCGAGGTCTGGAAGGGCCTCGTCGATCTCGGCGTCCCGGCGATCGGTATCCCCGAAGCCTACGGCGGGCTGGGCATGTCGCCGCTCGAGCTCTGCGTCGTCGCCGAAGAGATCGGCCGGTGCGCCGCGCCCGTGCCGTTCGACACCTCGGTGGTACTGGCGACCGAAGCGCTGAAGCTCGCGGGCTCGGAGGCACAGAAGAAGAAATGGCTGCCGCTACTGGCCTCGGGCCAGGCGATCGGCACCTTGGCGACAGCAGAGGGAGCGCAGACGTCGCGGCCGTCCAACGTGCGCACGCTGTTCGGTGGCGGACGGCTGAACGGCAAGAAGGTGCCGGTGGCCGACGGCGAGGCCGCGACCTTCGCGATCGCGTTGGCGAAGAATTCTCTGGTGCTGGTCGAGCTTGGGCAAAAGGGTGTGGCGAAGAAGAATGTCGAGACGATCGATCCGACGCGCAAGCACTGCGAACTCACCTTCACCGACGCGACGGCCGAGCTGCTGGGCGCGGAAGGCGAAGGCTGGCGGCTGCTCGAACGGCTCTACGATGCGGCGGCGATCTACTTTGCCTTCGCCCAGGTGGGCGGCGCGGAAGCGGCGATGTACATGGCGCGCGACTATGCGCTGCAGCGCCACGCCTTCGGCCGCGCCATCGGCTCCTACCAGGCGATCAAGCACAAGCTCGCCGACTGCTATGTGAAGCTCGAGCTGGCGCGCTCCAATGCCTACTACGGCGCGATGATGCTCACCGAAGGCGGCGCCGACTTGCCATTGGCTGCCGCGGCCGCGCGCATCGCCGCGACCGAGGCCTATGACTTCGCGTCCAAGGAAAACATCCAGACCCATGGCGGCATCGGCTTCACCTGGGAAGCCGACACGCAGTTCCACCTGCGCCGCGCCCGCGTGCTCGCGCTATCGATCGGTGGCCCGATGGCGTGGAAAGACAAGCTGGTGAACCGGCTCGAACAGAAGAACGCGGCGTAGGAGCGATCCATGGACTTCAACGACACGCCCGAAGAAGCCGCCTTCCGCAAGGAAGTGCGCGCCTGGCTCGATGCGAATGCCACCCGCAAGAGCGACGACAAGCAGAGCTTTCGCGCCCGCAACGACGATCCCAAGTTGCTGGTCGAAGCCAAGGCCTGGCAGGCCAAGAAGGCCGCCGCCGGTTATGCGCGCCTGACCTGGCCCGTGGCGTTCGGTGGCCGCAGCGCCTCGCCGATCCTGCAGGTCATCTACCAGCAGGAGGAAGCGAACTATCTCGTGCCGCTCGGCTTCTTCGACATCGGCCTCGGCATGTGCATTCCCACCATGATGGCCTATGCGTCGCCCGAGCAGCTGACGCGCTACGTGAAGCCCGCGTTGCATGGCGACGAAGTCTGGTGCCAGCTCTTCTCCGAGCCCGCGGCCGGTTCCGACGTGGCCGGCATCCGCACGCGCGCCGAGCGGGATGGTGACGACTGGGTGATCAACGGCCAGAAGGTCTGGACCTCGGGCGCGCATTACTGCGACTACGGCATCGTCATCACCCGCACCGATCCGTCGGTGCCGAAGCATGCCGGCCTCACGATGTTCTTCCTGTCGATGAAGACGCCGGGCGTCGAGGTGCGGCCGATCAAGCAGATCTCCGGCGGCGCCAACTTCAACGAGGTGTTCTTCACCGACGTGCGCATTCCCGACTCGCAGCGGCTGGGCAAAGTGGGCGAGGGCTGGAAGGCGGCGCTGACCACGCTCATGAACGAACGACTCGCTGTCGGGCTTCCGTCGGGCGGGCTCGACATCGACGAGCTGATGGAATTGGCACGCGACACCGACCTCGACGACGGGCCGGCGATCAAGAACCAGCAGGTGCGCGGCAAGATCGCCGACTGGTACGTCCAGCAGCAGGGGCTGAAGCTGACGCGCTATCGCACGCTGACGGCGCTCTCCAAGGGCCAGACGCCGGGGCCGGAATCCTCGATCATCAAGATCGTGGCCGCGCCCAAGATGCAGGACATGGGCGCCTTCGCCATGGAGATCATGGGCCAGGGCGGCATCATGAAGGAAGGCGTGCCGCACGCCGCGGGCTTCCAGGCGCAGTGGATCGGCGGCGCCGGCTTCCGCATCGCCGGCGGCACCGACGAGATCCTGCGCAACATCGTGGCCGAGCGCGTGCTGGGCATGCCGCCGGACGTGCGCGTCGACAAGGACATTCCATTCAACCAGATGGGCAAGAAGTCATGAACAGACTGGACGGCAAGGTCGCGTTCCTTTCGGGTGCGGCGCGCGGTATCGGCGGAGCGACGGCGCGGCTGATGGTCAAGGCGGGTGCGCGGGTGGCGATCGGCGACGTGCTTGACGAGGTGGGCCGCAAGCTCGCCAAGGAGATCGACTGTTTCTACGTCCATCTCGACGTGACCGACGAGGCGAGCTGGGCCGAGGCGCTGGACGCCACGGTGAAGAAGTACGGCAAGCTCGACGTGCTGGTGAACAACGCCGGCATCTTCAACGGCAAAGGCGTCGAGGAAGCGACGATCGCCGAGTGGCACCGGCTGGTCGCGGTCAATCTCACCGGCGTGGTGCTGGGCACGCGCGCGGCGCTGCCGTACCTCAAGAAGAGCAAGGGCTCGATCGTCAACACCGCGTCGATCGCGGGCCTCGTGGGCTCGCAGCTCGATCCGCTATATTCGCTCACCAAGGGCGGCGTCACGACGTTCACCAAGTCGACGGCGCTCGAGTTCGGCCGCAAGGGCTATGGCGTGCGGGTGAACTCGATCCATCCCGGCGTGATCGACACCGACATGGGCCAGCAGACCTTCACCATGCGCGCCAAGGCGCAGGGCACCAACGACACCGAAGCGACGCGACGGCTGTCCACCACCATGCATCCGATCGGCCGCCTCGGCGTCGCCGACGACATCGCCAAGGGCATCGTGTTCCTGGCCTCGGACGATTCGTCGTTCATGACCGGCGCGGGCCTGGTGGTCGACGGTGGCTACACGGCGCAATAGTCAGAAGATGCCGGCCGCGAGTCCCGCGGCCATCGCCGCACCGAGTTCCTCGCACTGCTGCACGAAGGCCTCCTGCCACGGGCCCTTGCAGAGCAGCGGCTCCTGCACGGCGCGCCAGCGCAGGCCGGTGAGGATGGTCTCGACGCCGCGGCGTGTGCCGGTGCCGTCGCTGCCGGCGCGGATATAGAGCGCGGAGGGCAGGCCTTGCGTCTTCTCCAGCAGGGGATTGTACGAGCGGTCGAAGAAGTCCTTCAGCGCGCCGCTCATGTAGCCGAGGTTCTCTGTCGTGCCGAGGATGATGGCCTGGGCCGCCAGCACGTCGTCCGGTCCTGCCTGAAGCGGCGCAAGCACGCGGACCTCGACACCGGTTTCGCTGCGCGCGCCGCGCTCCACGGCCGCGCGCAGGGCCAGCGTGTTGTCGGACGGGGCATGTGCCACGATCAGGAGCCGTTTCGTCATTGCCGGGTTCTACCATGATCAAAAAACTGCTGATCGCCAATCGCGGCGAAATCGCCATCCGCATCGCCGAGGCGGCGGCGGAACTGGGCATTGCCACCGTTGGCCTCTACTCCGAGGACGACGCGGCCTCGCTGCACACCAAGCGGGTCGACGAGGCGGTGGCGCTGAAGGGCAAGGGCACCGCGGCCTATCTCGACATTGCGGGCGTGGTCGCCGCGGCCAAGGCGGCCAAGTGTGACGCGGTGCATCCCGGCTACGGCTTCCTCGCCGAGAATGCGGCCTTCGCGACGGCCTGCGCTGCGGCAAAGATCGTCTTCGTCGGACCCACGCCTGAGCAGCTGGCGCTGTTCGGCGACAAGGCACGGGCGCGGGCGCAGGCCGCGAAGTGCAAGGTGCCGGTCCTGCCGGGCACCGGCGGCGAGATCGACGTCGCGGGCGCCAAGGCCTTCTTCGCCAAGCATGCCAAGGCGGGCATCGCGCTGAAAGCGATCGCGGGTGGCGGCGGTCGCGGGATGCGGCTGGTGAAGGCCGAGGCGGAGATCGCCGAGGCCTTCACGCGCGCCTCAGCCGAGGCTTTGTCCGCGTTCGGCAACGGCGCGCTCTATGCCGAGCGGCTGGTGAGCGGCGCGCGGCACATCGAGATCCAGATCGTGGGTGACGGCAAGGGCGGCGTGGTGGCACTGGGCGAGCGCGAATGCTCGCTGCAGCGGCGCAGCCAGAAGATCGTCGAGATGGCGCCCAGCCCCGGCCTGAAGCCGGCGGTCGCCAAGAAGATCGTCGACGCGGCGGTGACGATGGCCAAGTCGGTCAAGTACCGCAGCCTCGGCACGTTCGAGTTCCTGGTCGAGGGCGCCGACTTCTACTTCATCGAAGCCAATCCGCGCTTGCAGGTCGAGCACACCGTCACGGAAGAAGTCTGGGGCGTCGACTTGGTGCAGGCGCAGCTGCTCGGCACCTTGCCGAAGGACGCCAGCCCGCGCGGCGTCGCGATCCAGCTGCGCATCAATATGGAGACCATGACCGAGGACGGCTCGGCCAAGCCGGGCGGCGGCACGCTCAGCGTGTTCGAACCGCCGACGGGGCCGGGCGTGCGGGTCGATACCTATGGCTACGCGGGATACCGCACCAACCCCAACTTCGATTCCCTGCTCGCCAAGGTGATCGTGCATGCGCCGTCGTTCGACAGCGCGCTGGCACGCGCCGAGCGGGCGCTGGCGGCGTTCCGACTGGAGGGAGCGCCGTCGAATCTCGCCTTCCTGCGTGCCCTGCTGGCGGACAAGGACGTGCGCGCCGACAAAGTGCATACGCGTTTTGTCGACGAGCATGCCAAGAAACTGATCGCGGCGGCGGCCAAGTTGCAGGGCGGCCGCTACTTCCAGTCCGCAACTCCGACAGGCAAGCAGGCGGGCGCCAAAGTAGACGCCGTCGATCCGCTGGCTGTTCTTGAATTCGGCAAATCATCCGGACCGCGGGCTTCCAGCCCGCTCATGAGCGCGCAGGATGCGCGCGGTCCGGAAGAGGGTGTTTCCGTGTCCGCGCCCATGCAAGGCACGATCGTCAGCCTCTCCGTGAGCGAGGGCGATGCGGTGGCGGCCGGACAGCCGCTGCTGGTGATGGACGCGATGAAGATGCAACACGAGATCAGGAGTCCGGCGCGCGGCTACGTGCGGCGGATCGCGGTCGAGGCGGGCGAGACGGTCTACGAAGGCCACGCGCTGCTGTTCGTCGAGGAGGCCGACGTCGAGGTGAAGGGCGCGGCGGTCGAAGACAAGATCGACCTCGACCATGTGCGGCCCGATCTCGCCGAGTACTTCGAGCGGCGCGCCCTGACGCTCGACGACAAGCGGCCTGACTCGGTGGCGCGACGGCGCAAGACCAACCAGCGCACGGCGCGGCAGAACCTCGACGACCTGATCGATCCCGGCTCGTTCGTCGAATACGGCGCCTTCGCTATCGCGAGCCAGCGCACGCGCCGCACGGTCGAGGACCTGATCGAGAAGACGCCGGCCGACGGGCTGATCACCGGCATCGGTCGCGTGAACGGCGGCCGCGTTGCCATCGCGCATTACGACTACACGGTGCTGGCGGGCACGCAGGGCAAGAACAACCATCACAAGAAGGACCGGCTGTTCGAGATCGTCGAGGATCAGCGCCTACCGCTGGTCTTCTTCACCGAAGGGGGTGGCGGCCGTCCGGGCGACATCGACGTGCAGTCGGTCGCCGGCCTCAACACCATGGCGTTCCACATCTTCGGGCGCCTCAGCGGCCTGGTGCCATTGGTCGGCATCAACTCCGGCCGATGCTTCGCCGGCAACGCCGCGATCCTGGGCTGCTGCGACGTAGTGATCGCCACCAAGAACTCGTCGATCGGCATGGGCGGTCCGGCGATGATCGAGGGCGGCAATCTCGGCGTCTACTCACCGGAAGAAGTGGGCCCGATGAGCGTGCAGGTGCCCAACGGCATGGTCGACATCGCCGTCGAAGACGAGGCCGAGGCAGTGGCGGTCGCCAAGAAATACCTGTCGTACTTCCAGGGTGCGCGGTCCGACTGGAAAGCCGCCGACCAGCGCCTGCTGCGCCGTGCGATCCCCGAGAATCGGCTCCGCGTCTACGACGTGCGCGAGGTGATCGAGACGATGTGCGACGAGGGCTCGGTGCTGGAGGTGCGTCGCGCCTTCGGGCCCGGCATGGTGACGGCGCTGGCCCGCGTTGAAGGAAAGCCGTTCGGCATCGTCGCCAACAACCCGATGCATCTTGCCGGCGCGATCGATTCGGACGGGTCCGACAAGGCCGCGCGGTTCCTGCAGCTCTGCGATGCCTTCGACCTGCCGATCCTGTTCCTGTGCGACACGCCCGGCATGATGGTAGGGCCGGAGATCGAGAAGACGGCGCTGGTGCGCCACTGCTCGCGGCTGTTCGTGACCGGCGCCAATCTCGGCGTGCCGTTCGGCACCATCGTGCTGCGCAAGGCCTATGGGTTGGGCGCACAAGCGATGGCGGGCGGCTCGTTCCATGCCGGCACCTTCGCCATCTCCTGGCCGACCGGCGAGTTCGGCGGCATGGGGCTCGAGGGCGCGGTGAAGCTGGGCTACCGCAAGGAACTCGAGGCGATCGCCGATCCCGCCGAGCGCCGGGCGCTGTTCGACAAGATGGTGGCGGCGGCCTACGCGCGCGGCAAGGCGCTGAGCACGGCCACCTACTTCGAGGTCGACGAGGTGATCGACCCGGCCGATTCCCGACACTGGATCACGACGGCCCTGCTCGAAGCCGAGCGCCGGCCGCGCCAGGAGCTGAAGCGGAGGCCCAATATCGACACGTGGTAGCCGACCGGGTTAGTCTTTCCCCAACAAGAAGTCTGAAGCAGAGGGAGAGAGAGCATGAAACGTATGATTGCCATCGTTGCGGGTGTTGCGTTGCTGGGTGTTGCTGCGTTCGCTCAGGCCCAGGAGCCGAGGTGGACCACGGTCGTTGACGGCAAGAAGATGGGCGACTTCGGCCGTGTCGGTGCTGCCAACTGGCGGATCGAGGGCGGCGCGATCGTCGCCGACAAGCTCGACGGCAAGGACCCCGCCTATCTCGTCACCAAGACGCCATACAAGGACTTCCAGATCTACGCGGAATTCTGGACCGACGAGGAAGCCAACAGCGGCATCTTCATCCGTTGCAAGGATCCGACGAAGATCGACGCGGTGCTCTGCTACGAGGTCAACATCTTCGACAAGCGCCCCGACCCGAGCTACGGCACCGGCGCCATCGTCGACGTTGCCAAGGTCGTCCCGATGCCCAAGGCTGCGGGCAAGTGGAACACCTATGAGATCACCGCGCAGGGCAACCACTTCGTGGTCGTCCTGAACGGCCAGAAGACCGTGGATGTCACCAACGACCGCCTGCTAGCCGCGGGACCGATCGCGCTCCAGTACGGCTCGGGCGTGGTCAAGTTCCGCAAGGTTCAGATCCGCTCTCTGTAACAGGGGTGTTCCGATGAAGGACCTGGCCGGGCGGATCGCCGTCGTCACTGGCGGCGGTTCGGGCATGGGGCGCGAGCTGGTTCGCCAGCTCGTCGCCGAAGGAGTCAGCATCGCCACCTGCGATGTCTCGGCCAGCGGTCTTGCCGAAACCGAAGGGCTCTGCCGGCAAGAGCGCCTGCCGCAGGGCTTGAAGATCACGACGCATCTCCTCGACGTTTCCGACAAGCCGGCCGTCGAGCGCTTCCAGGGCGAAGTCGCCAAGCAGCACGAAACGGACAAGATCCACCTGCTGTTCAACAACGCCGGCATCGGCGGCGGCTCGAGCTTCATCACCGCCGAACGCGACGAGTGGGAGCGCACGTTCAACATCTGCTGGGGCGGCGTCTATCTCTGCACCCGCGCTTTCCTGCCGATGATGCTGAAGGCGGACAAGGGCCACATCGTCAACACCTCGAGCGTCAACGGCTTCTGGGCCACGATCGGCGCCTCTATGCCGCAGACAGCCTATGGTGCCGCGAAGTTCGCGGTGAAAGGCTTCTCCGAGGCGCTGCAAACCGATCTCCGGCTGAACGCGCCGCACATCAAGTGCTCGGTGGTGATGCCGGGCCATATCGGCACGGGCATCGCGGGCAACACCGGCAAAGTCCAGGCCGGCACCGACGGCGAGGCGCTGACGCCGACGCAGATCAAGCAGGCGCGCGCCCGCATTGCCGCCTCGGGTGTCGATCCCTCGAAGATGTCCGACGCCGACGTCGAGAAGGTCGTGCGCGAACGCATCAAGCGCTTCCTCGAAGAGGCGCCGATGAGCGCGGCCGAGGCGGCCACCGTCATTCTCGATGGGGTCAAGAACGAGCGCTGGCGCATCCTCGTCGGCAAGGACGCGGAGATCCTCGACCGCCGCGTCCGGGCCGAGCCCGAACGCGCTTACGACGTCGACTTCTTCAAGAGTGTTGCCAAAGAAACCGGCTGGAAAGTCGGCCGGTAACTAACTAGCAGGCGAGACAGGGAGCTTTGGGCTGCTGGAGCGCCGCGGCCGCAAGGCGGGCGTGGCCCAGCGTGTTGAACTCGGTCCCGTCGATTTTCGCGAACGGGGCGCCAAGCGCGTGAAAGCGGAAAGCCTTGCCTTCCTTGAGGACAAAGCCGGCTGGCTTGCCCCACACTTCGACGACATACGGTTCGGACATCTCGGTCTCCTTCCGATCCTCCAACGACTCGCATTTGGGGACTCGATTGTGTCTGCACAATGGAAGGCGCTGCTGAATTCGTCGTGCGTCACGACAAGTTATTCTTATGCAGCCTCTTGCCCACCGAGATAGGCGTCGCGGATGCGCGGATCGGCACGCAGCTCAGCCGCCGGGCCATCGAGCACGATGCGGCCGGTCTGCAACACATAAGCATGATGGGCGATCTCGAGGGCGAGGCTCGCATTTTGCTCGACCATGAAGACCGTGGTGCCGTCATGGTTGATGGCGGCGATCAGCTCCAGCACGCGGTCGACCCAGAGCGGCGAGAGGCCCATCGTCGGCTCGTCCATGCAGATCAGCTTCGGCCGTCCCATGAGGGCGCGCGCCATCGCCACCATCTGCTGCTCGCCGCCCGATAAAGTGCCGGCGCGTTGGTTCAGACGCTCGGCGAGCTTGGGGAACTGGGTCAGGACCTTGTCGAGATCCTGCGTGACGGCAGCGCGGTCCTTGCGGGCGAAGGCGCCCATCAGCAGGTTCTCGCGCACGCTCATGTCGCCGAACAGGCGGCGCGCCTCGGGCACCGAGCCGACGCCGCGGCGCACGATCTGCGGCGTGGTCAGGCCGTTGATCGGTTGGCCGTCGAAGCGGACCGTGCCCGACTGCGGCTTCACCAGTCCCAGGATGATCTTCATGGTCGTCGACTTGCCCGAGGCGTTGCCGCCCAGCAGGCAAACGATCTGGCCGCGGCCGACGGTAAGGTTCAGGTCGAAATGGGCCTGCACCGGGCCGTAGAAAGTGTTGATCCCCTCGAGGGCGAGCAGCGTATCGGTCATTGCGCCGCCTCCGATGCCGGCCGGCGATGGCCGAGATAGGCCTCGATCACCTTGGGGTCATTGCGGACGTCCGTGGGCTTGCCCGCCGCGATCACCTTGCCTTCGTCCATCACGATCACCCGGTCGGAGAGCTGCATCACCATGTCGAGCTTGTGCTCGATCAGCAGGATGGTGAGGCCGCTCTTCTTCAACTCGGCCACCAGCGCCTGCATCTCGGCGGTCTCGGTCTGGTTCATGCCGGCGGTCGGCTCGTCGAGCAGCAACAGCTTGGGACCGAGCGCCAGCGCCCGGGCGATCTCGACCCGGCGGCGGTTGGCGTAGGACAGGCTGTAGGCCGGGTTGTTGATCCGTGGCGTCAGGCGCTCGCCGAACCGGTCGATGATCTTAAGTGCCTCGGTGCGGATCGCGGCTTCCTCGGCCTTGACCGATCCCGGTCGCACCAGCGCCAGGATCAACTCGGCCAGCGGCTCGAGCAGCGAGAGCGGCCCTGGCCAGGCGGGGCGCACCTTGCGGAAGCGGACATGGGCGCCGACTAGCACGTTGTCGAGCACGCTGAGATTGGCGAAGACGCGGCCGTGCTGGAAGGTGCGAGCGAGGCCAAGCGCGGCGAGCCGGTCGGCAGAGAACTCGGTCACGTTCTGGCCGGCGAAGGTCACCGTGCCTTCGTCGGCATCGTCGAGGTCGGTCACCAGGTTGAACAGCGTCGTCTTGCCCGCGCCATTGGGGCCGATGATCGAAACCAGCTCGCCCTCGGCCACGTCGAGGTCGACGGCGTTCACGGCGGTGAGGCCGCCGAAGCGCCGCGTCAGGCCGCGGATTTCCAGCAGGTTGCTCATACCGTGCCGAACAATCCCTGCGGCCGGAAGCGGACCAGCAGCAGCAGGACGACACCGTAGATCAGCACGCGATATTCGGCGGCGACGCGGAACACTTCCGGCAAGCCGATCAGCAGGACCGAACCCACCACGGCGCCCGTGACGTTGCCCATGCCGCCCAGGATCACGATGGTGAGCGCCAGGATCGAGAGCTGGGCGTTGAAGGTCTCGTGGTTGATGTAGGAATAGAGATGCGCGGTGATGCCGCCCGAGATACCGGCGGCGAAGCTGCCGAAGGCGAAGGCCAGTGCCTTGTAGCGGTCGAGGCGGATGCCGTAGGAGCGCGCCGCCACATCGTCGTCGCGCATCGCGCGTAACACGCGGCCGAGATGGGAGCTGAGCAGCCGGAACTGCAATAGGGCCAGCACGACCAGGACCGCCAGGGTGAACCAGTAGACCGACTGCGCCGATTCGAGCTCGACGCCGAACAGCGAGAGTGGCGGGATCGCCGAAAGACCGATCGGCCCGCGCGTCAGACCTTCCCAGTTGAGGATCACCAATGAGACGATCTCGCCTACCGCCAGAGTGGCGATCGAGAAATAGTGGCCGCGCAGACGGAACGAGGGGAAGACAAGGATCGTGCCCAAGGCTGCGGTGATCACGCCGGCCAGCAGGATCGTGAAGCCGACCGGGATGCCGAAGTTGAGCGCCAGCAAGGCCGAGGCATAACCGCCGATCGCCAGCAGCGCGGCGTGGCCGAGCGAGATCATGCCCACCGTGCCCGCGATCAAAGTGAGGCTGAGACCGAGCATGCCGTAGAGCCAGGCGTTGCTGAACGTCTGCATGATGTAGGGATCGGGATAGACCGCCGGCAGGAGGGCCAGCGCAATCGTGATGCCGATCAGCACGCGCGGCGACAGAGCGAAGGGCTTGCTGGGGGCAATGAAGGTGCCGGTCATCGGCTCGGGCGGCGTCTGGCGCGCACTGGCGAACAGGCCGTTGGGTCGCAGCACCAGCACGACCACCAGCAGGACGAAGGCGAAGAGGTTGCGATAGCTCGTGCCGAACAAGGCGATGCCGTAGCTCTCGACCAGGCCCAACAGCAGGCTGCCGGCGATCGCGCCCGGCACGTTGCCGACGCCACCCACGACCTGCGCCACGACGCCCTTGAGCGTTGCCTGGAAGCTCATCGCCGGGTCGATGTAGTTGTAATACATGCCGACCAGCAGGCCGGAGACGGCGCCCAGGCCCGAGGCGATGACGAAGACCGTGCGGTTCACGGCGTTGACGTCGACACCCATCTGCTGCGCGGCGTCGCGGTCCTGCGCTGTCGCGCGCACCGCCCAGCCGAGCTGGGTGAAGCGCAGGAAATAGTAGAGCAGACCGGCACTGGTCAGGCCGACGGCCGCGATCACCAGGTCGAGCGCGCCGATCGTGCCGGAGCCCAGCTGGAACCGCTTGTCCAGGAGGTCGCTCGGGAGGGCGCGCGGCGTGGCGGCAAAGGTGAGCTGGACCAACTGGTCGAGCACGAAGCTGATACCGATCGTGGCGAGCAGCGGCGCGATGTGGGCGTAGCCCTGCAGCGGCCGCAGCCCAAAGCGTTCGATCACCAGGCCGAGGAGGGCACCCACCGCGACGACCAGCACGAAGGTGACCGGTAGCGGCAGGCCGAGCATCGTCGTCGCCACGAAACCCGCGTAGGCGCCCACGAGATAGACGGAACCGTGGGCGAAGTTGATCAGCCGGCTCACGCCAAAGATCAGTGCGAGCCCGACCGCCAGCAACGCATAGATGTTGCCGATGATCAGGCCGTTGATCGTGTAGTCGATCCAGGACGCCAAGACGTATTGTTCCGCTGACGGTTCTAGCGCGTGGCGATGCTGCCTTCGTGCAGCTGGAAGCGGCCGTCCTTGACCACCAGCTCGACGTTCATCGCGCCGCTGACGCGTCGCGTGGCGGTGTCGAAGGTCGCCTTGCCGAAGATCACGCTCGGCACGTCCTTCACCTTGGCCAGGCCCTGGTGGATTTGCTCGCGCTCGAAGCCGAACTGGTTCATCACCTGGCCCATCAGGATGACAGTGTCGTAGGCATAGGCGTTGAACGCGTCGGGCTCCTTGTTGTACTTCGCCTTGAAGGCGGCAACGAAGCTCTTCACCGTCGGCCGCGGATCATCCGGGAAATAGCGCGAGGCGGTGAACAGGCCCTCGACCGACTCGCCACCCAGCTCGATCAGCTTCGGCGAATAGACCGAGCTCGCAGCCACAAGCGGCAGCTTGATGCCGGCCTGCTTGACCTGGCGCGCGATCAGCGCGGCATCGGAGTAATAGGACAGCAGCATCAGCCCGTCCGGCTTGGCGTCGCGCACGCGCACCAGGGTGGAACGGAAGTCCTTCTCGTCGGGGATGTAGCCTTCGACGGCCACGATCTCCGCGCCATAGTCCTTCGCGGCCTTGATGAAGATGTCCTTGCTGGTGCGGCCCCAGTCGGTGTTGAGGTGAAGCACCGCGATCTTCTTGAGGCCGAGAGTCTTCACGGCGTAGGCGGCGCTGAGCGGCTGCTCGTCGGCCTGGCTGACCGAGTTGCTCCACATATAGTCACCGCCCTTGGTGAAGTCGGGGTGCGAGTTGGTGAAGCCGAACTGCACCAGCTTGGCCTTCTGGTAGATCGGCGAGGCGGCCATCGAGGCGGGGCTGGCGAAGTCGCCCAGCTCGACCACGATCTTCTTGTCGGCGACGAACTTCTGGGCGACGGCGACGGCCTGACGCGGATCGCTCTGGCTGTCCTCGAAGACATAGGCCAGCGGACGGCCCTTGATGCCGCCCGCGGCATTGATCTGGTCGAGGGCGAGGTCGAAGCCCTGCTTCCATTGCGTGCCGTACTGGGCGTTTGGACCCGTCAGAGGCCCGCTGACGCCCATCGTCACGGGCTCCCCCTTGGCGGGTTCGGCGTGCGCCGGGAGCGACGCCGCGGCGAGGAGGGCGGCCGAGCCACCGACGAACTGACGACGATTAAAAACCGACATGGCACACCTCATTCATCCGGAACGCCGTACGCGCAAAGGGGCGCAGAAACTCGCAGGCCGCCCGCCCACGGCAAAGAGAATGTTCGCGTCGATTAAACGCGAACCGAAACCACATCCTCGTGCCGTCCAATGACTTCACGATAAAGTCTATGCACGGACTGTACCAGCCGGTTCGGATGAGGCTTTCTGAGGCACGCCGTCCCGATACTTGGGCACCCGGGCCTTGCATGGAACCGCGCTTCGCGCGAGGTTCGGGCCATGAAGATGACGACGTCGATCAAGCGCCTCGGGTTCTTTACGCGCCTCCTCGATGAGACCGATGCCGCCGAAAGATACCGGCTGGCGACCGCGCAGATCGTGCAGGCCGAGAAGTCGGGGTTCGATTCGGCCTGGATCGCGCAGCATCATTTCCATGAGGCCGAGGGCGGCCTGCCGGCGCCGTTCGTGTTCCTGGCTCATGCGGCGGCCAACACGAGCCGCATCCGCCTCGGCACCGGCATCGTGACCTTGCCGCTCGAATTGCCGGTGCGTGTCGCGGAAGACGCCGCGGTGCTCGACCTGATGTGTAACCAGCGCCTCGAGGTCGGAGTCGGGCCCGGCGGCAACCTCACGGCCTTCACCGCCTTCGGTCGCGACAGCAAGGACCGCCACACGCTGATGAACGGCAACCTCGACCTGATGCGCACGGCCTGGTCAGGCGGCACCTTGCCGGGCGGCGACAAGCTCTATCCCAACAGCCCGACCCTGGTCGATCGCATCTGGCAGGCGACCTTCACGGTCGAGGGCGCGCGCCGCGCCGGTCTGGCGGGCGACGGGCTGATGCTTTCGCGCACCCAGCCGCGCGCACCCACGGCGCCGAACGCGACCCTGGCCGACATCCAGAACCCGATGCTCGATGCCTATCTCGAGGCGCTGCCCAAAGGCGCCGAGCCGCGCATTCTTGCGTCGCGCACCGTCTACATCGCCGACGATCCCAAGGAGGCGATGCGCTTTGCCCGCATCGGCCTGCCGCGGCTTGTCGAGAAGCGTATCCTCCAGGGACAGGCGCCGACGTCGAGCCGGATCGAGGACCTGATCAAGGAATTCGACGTCCACATGGGCACGGCCGACCAGGTGATCGAGTCGCTGATGCAGGACAGCACGCTGGTGCGCTCGACCGATCTCACCATGCAGGTCCATTCGATCGATCCGCCGCATCCCTATATCCTGCGCTCGATCGAGCTGATGGCCGAGAAGGTGGCGCCGGCCTTCGGCTGGCAACGCGATACGTCGGCGGTGCGCAAGGTCGCCTGATAACAAAGGACAAGCGGGGGGAAGAAACCGAAATGGTTGCTGACGTCATAGACACGCTGGCCGACATAGCGCCGGGCTCGAAGCTCGATTTGGCGCGCAACCGGCGCACCGTCGCCCGCCAGCAGGCGCAGGCAAGCTACCTCTCATTGTTCAAGCCTGCGACGATGGGCGGGGTGAGCGCGCAGGAGCGCTATGCCGTCGCCTGCTTCGTGTCGGGCCTGCACGGCCAGCCGCAATCGGAAGCCTTCTACGGTGCGGGCCTCAGCGAGGCCGGAGGAACCGCCGCCCTCAAAGCTGCGATCGCGCTCGCGGTTGCCGCGGGCAAGACGCAGGGCCCGTACGGCGCCTTCCCGAAGGGCCCGCTCAGCGTCGAAGACACGACGGGAATGATCTTCAAGGTGGCGCCAGACATCGCGCTGGCGCTGGGGCGCCGCCTCGTCGCGGCCTTCGAGCACACGCACATGCTGGTGTTCCATCCTCGCGACGCGGCCTCGCCCTCGCTGCAGTCGCTGCTCGATGCCGGCTGGTCGACCACCGACGTCGTCACGCTCTCGCAGCTCGTCGCTTTCCTGTCCTTTCAGATCCGTGTCGTCGCCGGCCTCCGGATCATGGCGACCAAGGTTTGAGGCCCGTCATGACCGACAAGACCGTCCCGCAATCCGGCCACACCGTTCCCACCGTCTTCACGCGCGACATGCTCGACTGGCTGCCGTGGCTCGAGCCGATGGAGGCCGAGAAGATGAGCCAGCATCACCTCGACAGCCTGATCGATGCGTCCCGCGTGAAGTCGCCGTACTTCCGCCTGCTGGCGCGCGATCCTGACGTGCTCGCGGCGCGCACGCGGACCGACAAGGACATCTTCTACAATCCCGAGGCGGGCCTGCCGCGCGCCGAGCGCGAGCTTGCTGCCGCCGCGACCTCGCGCCTCAACGGCTGCATCTACTGCGCCTCGGTGCACGCGCGCTTCGCCGCGACCTATTCGAAGAAGGTACCCGAGGTCGAGAAGCTGCTGGCGGAAGGCACCGGCGCCGATCTCGACAAGCGCTGGAATGCGATCGTCGCGGCCTCGGTGGCGCTGACTTCGACGCCGATCGCGTTCGGCCCCAAGCATGTCGACGCGTTGCGCGCGGAAGGTCTCGACGACGAGGCGATCCTCGACGTGATCAGCGCCGCCTCGTTCTTCAACTGGGCCAACCGCCTGATGCTGTCGCTCGGCGAACCCACTCCGGCAGCGAGCTGACCTAGCTCGCGAACCAGAAGGTGTCGGGTTTGTAGAGGCCGATGTAGCCGCCCGGATCGTAGGCGTAGAAGCCTTCCTTCGGCACGTTGCGGACCTTCGGGCCGACCACGATCGGCTGCAGGATGCCGTTCACGGTGCCGATCGAGAAGACCTGCTCCATGTTGACGTCGAGCACGCGGTCCCAGACCTTGCCGCGGGTCGCCTCGTCGGCGGAGTCTTCCCATTCCTGGAGGTAGTCGAGCAGCTGGCTCGCCTCCTTCATGTCGCACTTCTCGCCCTGCTTGCCCTTGCTCTCGATGAACATGCCCCAGCGCGGCCACTGCAGGCCGCCCAGCATGGTAGGCGCGAACTCCTTGGGGCTGGTGTCGACGCTCGGCAGCGCCGTCGTCAGGCCGGCATATGCCGTCATGTTCGCCTCGCCCGAGAAGGCGCGCAGGCGGAAGTTGTTCAGCGATTGCGGCTTGAACAGCATCTTGATGCCGACCTTCTTCCAGTGGTCGGCGATCAGCGACATGGCGTCGGTGTCGCTCGATTCCTCGCTCTGGTGCTCGACCACGATCGTGGCTTCGCGGCCATCGGGCAGGAGACGGAAGCCCACATCGTTTCGCTTGTTGAGGCCGGCCTCGTCGAGCAGGGCGTTGGCTTGCTTGGGATCGTGGGTCGCCCACTTGCTGGCGTATTCCGGCTTGAACAGCGGCGAGCGCGCCATGATCGTGTTGTTCGAGGGCTTGGCCAAGCCGGTGTAGATCACCTGGTTCAGCTCGTCGCGATCGATCGCCAGCGACAGCGCGCGGCGGTAGCGGACGTCGCGATTGAGCGCGCGCCACACCTCGTCCTTGGCGTTGAGGTTCGGATAGAAGGCGAGCTGCGAGCCCGAGCCTTCCTCCCACAGACGCACTTCGACGCCCGAAGTCTTGGCACTCTTCCGCAGGAACGTGTAGTCGCGCAGGCTGAGATAACGGCACTGCAGGTCGGCTTCGCCGAGGCCCGCCTTGGCCGGTACGAGGTTGGCCGCGGCCAGCGTGAAGATCACGCGATCGAAGTAGGGCAGCTGCGTGCCCTTGCTGTCGATGCGGTAATAGTAGGGATTGCGCTCGTAGACGAAGCGCTGGGCCGGCGGCGTCGTCATCAGGATCCAGGGATTGAGCGTCGGCAGATCCGGGTTGTCGTTGTTGTACATCACGTCGACGCGGCGGTGGATCTGGACCCAGTTCGGGTTCTGGCCCTGGCCGCCCTTGGCCTGCTTGGCGATTTCCTCGAGCGACGTGTACTTGATGTGGAATTTCTTGAGGTAGTGCGAGGGACGGAACAGCCACAACGGCGCCGCGCGCGCCTGGCTCGGGATGAAGTAGGGGTTGGGCTTCTCCCAAGTGTAGCGAATCGTCAGCTCGTCGATGATGTCGACCTTGGGCGGCTCGCCGTGCACCAGCAGCTCGACGTTGGGGCCGCCGGCCGAGAGTTCCTTGTTGTTGGCGACGTCTTCCCAGAAGTAACGGAAGTCCTCGGTCGTGAACGGTGCGCCGTCGGACCATTTGTGGCCGGCGCGCAGCTTCAGGGTGAACTCGCGGCCTTCCTTGACCTCGTAGCTGGCCAGGACGTCGGGATGCAGCTTGAGCTTGTCATCGTACACGATCAGGCGGGTGTTCGCGTAAAGCGTCATGAGACGCGTGTCGCGGGCGTTGGCGATCAGCATGTTGCATTCGCCGCCGTTACGACCCGGCCCGTCGCTTCCATAGAAGGTCTCGACGATCGACGGCTGGGTGGGGATGCGCTGGGCGACCGGCGGCAGGCCTGCCTTCACCTTGTCGGCGAGCGAGGGGACTTCCGTCATCGCGGGCGTGTCGGCCTTGGCAAGCGTTGCCCGCCCGACCAATGCACCGGCAGCCATTGCCACCGTGAACTGGCGACTCTTCATGCCTCGCATACCCTTACTCCCCATCATTCAGCTGTGCTCCCGAGAGTTTGACCATCTCGGCCCATCGACCAGCCTCATTGGCGATGAAATCGTTGAACGCGGTCACCGTCAATGGCGAGGGGGCCACGCCTATTTGACGCAGGCGCCCTGCAAAGACTGCATCCGCCATCCTAGTAACGATCGAAGGCGCGCTTGGGCCCTGGCCGCGTGCCGTCGGCGATCGCGGGTTTTACCGTGCCGTTGGCCGGCACGGTATCGACGGTGTAGTCGCCGCTTATCCCTCGGGGCCGGTCACCCTTCACCGTCACGCGCTCCATGGTGCGGCGCGCGGGATAGTAATCGTGCGCGGCATAGTGCTGGACCGAGCGGTTGTCCCACATCACCAGCGTGTTGGGCTGCCACTTCACGCGCAGCTGGTACTCCGGGATCGTGGCCTGGCGGTAGAGGAATTCGAGCAGCGCGTCGCTCTCGTCGGCCTTGAGGTCCTTGATGCGCGTGCAGAACTGGCGATTGACGTAGAGCACGCGCCGGCCGGTCACGGGATGCACGCGTACGACGGGATGCCACGGATTGGGAAAGTCGTCCTCGAGCTTGCGCAGCTTGGCGCGGTCGCTGTGACCGAACAGCGGGCGCCACGGCTTGAAGTCGTGCTGTGCTTCCAGACCATGGATGTGTTGCTTCATGCGTTCGCTGAGGCCGCGATAGGCCGCACTCATGCTGGCGAACATCGTGTCGCCGCCGACCTCGGGCACAGTCTTGGCGCGCAGGATGGTGGCCAGCGGCGGCGTCTCGCGGAACGTCTCGTCGACATGCCAGATGTCGGTCAGCGCCGGCGGATTGTCGGCCGAGTAATCGAGAACGATGACTTCGGGCTTGTCCGGCAGGTTGGGCGAGAAGGGATGGATCGAGAGGTCGCCGAAGCGCGCACCGAACGCCATCTGCTGGTCGACCGTGATGTCCTGGTCGCGCAGCACGATCACCTCGTAGTTCACGAAGGCGTCGTGGACGATCTTGAACTGCTCGGGCGACAGCGGATGTCGCAGGTCGACGCCCTCGATCTCGGCACCGATGAAGCCGTTGATCGGCTTGACGGTGATTTTCGCTTCGCTGTGCAACACGGCCGCGGCCGATCCGCTCCTCTGCGCTGCCATCGCTTCCTCCGTGCTTATTGTTGCGCTAATTCTAGCCCCCTTAGGGAGATCGAACCATGGCAAGCGGGCTGGAAAACGAATTCGCGACGCTCCACGAGATCGTCAAAGCGGCAAAAATCCGGCTCACGCCAAATATCTGGGACTACCTGATTGGCGCCACCGAGACCGAGACGACGATGCGGCGCAACCGCATGGCGCTCGACTCGATCGCCTTCAAGCCGCGCGTGCTGCGCAACGTGGCGAAGATCGATCCGTCGTCGGAATTGCTGGGCAAGAAGCTGCGCATCCCGGTAATGCTGGCGCCGGTCGGCTCGCTCGAATCCTTCGAACCGGGCGGTGGGATCACCGTCGCCAAGGGCGCGGGCCTGGGCAGCGTCGGCATGCTGATCAGCTCGGTGACCACGCTCAAGCTCGAGGACATCGTGAAGGGCGGCAACGGCCCCAAGATCTACCAGCTCTATGTGCGCGGCGACGACAAGTGGGTGGCCGAGCGCGTGAAGCAGGCGATGGACGCGGGCTACGACGCCTTCTGCATCACCGTCGACACGGCGGTCTATTCACGCCGCGAGCGCGACATCGCCAAGCGCTTCGTGAAGTCATGGCGCGCCGCGGCCGTCGGGCACGACCATCAGGCGGGCTTCGCCTGGGACAATTTCAAGCGCGTGAAGGACCAGTTCCCCGACGTGAAGTTTGCCCTCAAGGGCATCGGATGCGGTGAAGATGCGGAGATCGCGGTCAAGGAAGGCGTGTGGGGCGTCTATTGCTCCAACCACGGTGGCCGCCAGCTCGATCACGGGCGTGGCTCGGCGGCGGTGCTGCCGGAGATCGTCGACGTGGTGAAGGGCAAGGCCAAGGTGATGGTCGACGGCTCGTTCAGCCGCGGCTCCGACATCGTGAAGGCGATCTGCATGGGCGCCGATTGGGTCGGCATCGGCCGGCTCTATTGCTATGGCCTGGCCGCCGCGGGTGCCGCCGGCATCGAGCGCGTCGTCGAACTCCTCGAAGAGGAGATGAAAGAGGTGATGGGCCTGCTCGGCGTCAGCAGCCTGAAGCAGCTCGACAAGAGCTACATTAGCCCGGCGATGCCGACCAACCTGCCGCACGTCCACAGCGCCTTCCCGCTGCTCAACCTCGAAGACCCGGGCTATTAGCCCGGGCCGCTAGCGCAGGCGACTAGAACGACCAGACGCCGCGGATCACGCCCGACCAGATATCGAGGCCGTTGACGCCGATCGAGTCGTAGCTGCCCTGAACCCGGAGCGAGAAGCCTTTCTGGCTGCGGATCGACACGCCGGCGCCCAGCGAGCCCGAACCGTTCGTGCCCGGGCGCACCACGATCGGCACACCGGCCGAGGAGGTCGAGATCGTGGCCGAAGCGAAGTCGATCGCGCCCTTCAGGCTGACGAACGGCTCGACCGCCACGCCCGGCTCGACGTTATAGAACGTGTAGCCGATCTCGGGACCGGCCTCGATGCGGCCGTAGCTGACGACCTGTCCCGGAACGACATTGCCCGCCGAATCGGTGTAGCCCGTCTGCGTCTCGTTGCCGTAGCTGCCCGAGAGTGTGGGAGAGAAGCGCCACGGACCGTCGTGCCAGGTACCGGCGATCGAGCCGCCGGTCATGAAGCGTAGTCCGTTGAACCCGCCGGTCGTGCCGGGGACCGGACTGGTGTTGTAGGCTAGGGTCGAGACGCCGACGAAGGCCGAGGCGATCAGGTTGTCGTCGATCTTGAAGCCGATGTAGGGCAGCGCCGAGAAGCCCAGCATGGTCATGCGGGCGCCCTGGTTGCCCGAGCGGTTGTCGAAGGACTCGATGCTGAAGCTCATGCCGAGCGTCAGCCGCGGCAACACCTTGTAGTCGGCGCCCGCCGCGCCGACGATGCCGGAGGAGTTCGACACGGTGAGCGTGTCGTTCACCGCGGTCGCGCGGCCTTCCATCCAGACGTTCCACTTCTGGCCGAAATCCTCGCAGAAGGAATCGCAGACGCCGGCGAGCTGCCTGGCATTGAGATGGAGTGCGGGTGCGGCTGCGGCGGGCGCGATCGCTTCCGCGATCGGTCCGTCCCATATCGCCACGACAGGCGCTGTCTGCCGTTCTGCAGGAGGTTGGGCGATCTTGGCTTCGAGTTCCGCGTAGGCGAGTTCCTGGCGGCTCGCGGCCAGACTGAGTTCGGTGGTGCGGACGCGCCCGTCGGTCGGGCCGACGCCGTCCTCGCGCAGGTCGGCAGCCTGGATTTCGAGGTCGTGCACCCTGCGGGTGAGCGTGGCGACGCGAGTCGAACTCTCCCGCTCGATCGAGGTGCGCGGCGGAGGAGGGGCTGCTGGCGCTGCCGGTGGCGCGGTGTCTGGCACGGGCTGCGGAGCGGCGGGCGGCGTCGGCGCTGTGGGTGCAGTCGGTGGCGCCATGTCCGGCACGGGTGGCGGCGGCGAGGCAGGCGGTCTCGGTGCTGTGGGTGCAGTCGGTGCTGCCATGTCGGGCACGGGCGGCGGCGGCGAGGCCGGCGGTCGCGGTGCTGTGGGTGCAGTCGGTGCCGCCATGTCGGGCACGGGCGGCGGCGGCGAGGCCGGCGGCCTCGGTGCTGCGGGTGCAGTTGGTGCTGCCAAGTTGGGCACAGGTGGCGGGGGTGTAGTCGGCGGTCTCGGTGCTGACGGCGGCGTCGGCGGTGCCATGTCAGCTACAGGCGGCGGTGGCGCGGTTGGCGGCCTCGGCGCCGCTGGCGGCGTCGGTGGTGCCATGTCGGCATTGACGCCGAAGCTCGAGCCGACGGCGGTCGCGGCGAAGCCCACGAGGCTCCTCATGGTCGCCTGGCCCATCGTGGTGGCTTGCTGCGCGTTGTTGGCGCTCTGGATGGCGGGCGACGCCCGATTGACCGGCGTCGCGGCCGCGCCGGCGACCGAGCAGGTCACCGACACGGTCGGCACCGCAATGCTCGACCGGTTGTATCCGTAACTCACGGCGCCGGTTCCGGCCGCACTGAGCGTTTGTGTGACCGCGCCCGATGTCGTGGCGAGCGATATGCCTGCGCCCTGGAGACTGAGCTGGCTCACCGTGCCGCCGGCGACGGGACCGAAGGTGATGGTGTCGCCGGCGTCGAAGGTGAGATTGCCGATCAGCTTCACGCTCGGCGTCAGGACCGGGCCGTTCAGGGAGATGGTCCCCAAGTTCGCCAAGGTCGTGCAGCCCGTCGAGGCGAATGCCGGGTCGCCGCCGCTTGTCAGCGCCGCCAAGCCCGCAAGCGGTGCAATCAACCCAGAGAATCGCAGAGCATAGTGGCGCGCGAACGCCACGGCCGACCGTGCGCGAAGCATACGGAAAAGTCCCCCATCCCCACCGTGGCCCTTGTTTCCCCAAAGCCATCGGGAGTGGTGCGACCTTATTGTTGCATCGCTAAAGCAAGGTTCTCGATATACCCAAATTGGGTATCAGGGGTCTCCGTACGGAAGCAAACGATGGAAGCGCATGAATAGCCGCGCGGTGCTGGGCCGCAAACGCAAGGGACGCATCGTGCGACCGGCGGGCGGCGCCGACCAGTTCCGCCTCTTCTGCTACGTGTTCTTCAACTTCATCCAGCGTCTCGATCGCGTGCGCCGGCAGACCTTCTTCGACGACATGGAACTTGCGATCATCACCGATGCGATCGCGCTCTCGGCGATCGAGCCGCGCATGCGCGATGGGGAGTTCCGTCAGCAGTATCGCAGCGTCAACAAGGTGGTCGGCGTCGAGCCGCAGCGTGGCGTCAACGCTCTGTCGGTTGCGCAGGCCACCGGCATTCCGCGCGAGACGGCGCGGCGTAAGATCAAGAAGCTGATCGAGTACGGCGCCGTCGTCGAAGTGAAGCGTGGCGAATACGTGCTGAAGCCCGGCTTCCTGCAGCAGAAGCCGGTGCAGGAAGCCCTGGATCAGATCATGGTCGATACCGTGCGTCTCATGAACGACAGTCTCGACCAGGGGCTCTTCGCCTGGGCCCCCGAATAGAGACTAGCCGCGGCCGACGAACGGCATCTTGGTCGCCATCACCGTCATGAACTGCACGTTGGCGTCGAGCGGCAGGCTGTCCATGTAGAGGATCGCGTTGGCGACGGCCTCGACGTCCATGCGCGGCTCGACGATCGTCGAGCCGTTGGGCTGCAGCACGCCCTTGGTCATGCGCTCGGTCATCGGTGTGGCGGCATTGCCGATGTCGATCTGGCCGCAGGCGATGTCGTACTGGCGGCAGTCGAGCGAGGTCGACTTGGTCAGGCCGGTGATCGCATGCTTGGTCGAGGTGTAGGCGACCGAGAAGGGACGCGGCGCGTGCGCGGAGATCGAACCGTTGTTGATGATGCGGCCACCGCGCGGCTTCTGGTCCTTCATGATCTTGATCGCTTCCTGCGTGCACAGGAACGGACCGGTGAGGTTCGCGGCCACGACCGTGAGCCAGGTCTCGTATGGCAGGTCTTCCAGCGGGACCGGCGGGGCGCCGCCGCCGGCATTGTTGAAGATCAGGTCGAGGCGGCCGTGAGCAGCCTTCACCTTGGCGAAGAGCGCGAGGATATCGTCGCGCTTGGTGACGTCGCACGGCACGGCCATGGCGTTGGGCGCATTGTTGCCGGCCATCTGGGCGGTCTCGTCGAGCGCCTCCTTGCGCCGGCCCGTGAGAGCGACCTTGTAGCCGTTCTTCAGCAGAGCGAGTGCAGACGCGCGACCGATGCCGCTGCCCGCGCCGGTGATGATTGCGATCTTGGCCATGATTGTTTCCTCCTCGAAGGCGGCGACCCTAGCAGACCGGGGCGCCGTCATTGAAGTGCCGCGTTCTGCGGGTCAAATTGAGCCATGCAACGTCGTATATTCGTCTCCGGCCTCGCTACTGCCCTGTGGTTGCCGTCGTTGGCGCGCGCCGCGGCGCCGCTGGCTCCCAATCCTTTCGGCCTCGGCGTAGCGTCCGGCCGTCCGCTGCCGACCTCCGTCGTGCTGTGGACGCGATTGGTCACCGCCGATCCCGCCGAGCGTCCGGGCGGCGTCATTCCGGTTGCCTGGGCGATCGCCGAGGACGAGGGCATGCAGAAGGTCGTGCGCTCGGGCGAAGCGACCGCCGAGCCGCGCTGGGGTCATTCGGTTCATATCGATGTCGAGGGACTGTGGCCCAATCGGCCCTACTGGTACCGCTTCACGGTGCAGGGCAAAGCGAGCCCGGTCGGTCGCACGCGCACCGCGCCTGACGCCGCGGATCCGACGGCGGTGCTGCGCTTCTCCTTCGCTTCGTGCCAGCAATATGAACAGGGCTTCTACTCCGCCCAGCGCGCCATCGCGGAGGAGGAGCTGAACGCCGTCCTGTTCGTCGGCGACTATATCTACGAGACCTCGTGGGGCCGCGATCACGTGCGCCATCACGGGGCAGGCCGTCCGACGACGCTCGAGGAATATCGCAACCGGTACGCGCTCTATAAGGCCGACGCCGATCTGCAGGCCGCCCACGCCGCGCACCCGTGGATCGTGACCTGGGACGACCATGAGGTCGTGAACGACTATGCCAACGACACCTCGCCGACCGATCTCGATCCCAAACCGTTCCTGGCGATCCGGGCCGCCGCTTATCAGGCCTTCTGGGAGCACATGCCGCTGTCGAACAAACTCAAGCCCGAGGGGCCGGCGTTCAAGCTCTACGATCGCTATCGCTTCGGCGATCTGGCGGAAATAACCGTCATCGACGACCGGCAGTATCGTTCGCCCAATGCCTGCTTTCCCGCGAGCTACAAGGATCGCTACCTGGTCAATTGCGCCGACCGGCTCGATCCGGCGCGTTCGATGCTGGGCGCCGAGCAGGAGGCGTGGTTCGCCGACGGCATGAAGCGCGCCTCGACGCGCTGGAATCTGGTGGCGCAACAGACGCTGATGACGGAGGCCGATACCGGCACGGGCGGCGTCCATCGTTACTGGGCCGACGGCTGGGACGGCTATCCGATGGCGCGCCAGAAGCTGCTCGACGCGGTGGCGGCATCGCCGACGCGCGACACGCTGGTGCTGGGCGGCGACGTGCACTCCTTCTGGGCCGCCGATCTCAAGCGCGACTATGCCGATGCCAAGGCGCCGACCGTGGCGACCGAGTTCGTCGGCGGCTCGATCACCTCTCAGACGCCGTCCGACAAGGCGACGCAGATGATCGTGAAGCTCAATCCAAATATCCGCTACGGCCGAGGCGACGTGAACGGCTACGGCATCGTGGCGCTCGAAGCCAAGAAGGCCACGGTGTCGTTCCGCACCGTCAAGTCGGTGAAGGAGCAGAACTCGCCGGTCGAGACACGCGTCAGCTTTGTCGTCGAAGCCGGCCAGCCCGGCGTGAAGCCGGCCTAAAACCCCTCCCCCGTCTTCGGGGGAGGTGCCCGAAGGGCGGAGGGGGAAAGCCACACACGTGCTGTCCCCGAGTCCGACGTCATGGAGTTGGGACATCGCCTGTGTGGCTCTCCCCTCCGTCACCGTATGACGGTGCCACCTCCCCCGATTACGGGGGAGGGAAGATATTTAGAGAGTCTTCAGATAGGCGCGCCAGCCGCCGAGCGCGGTGATGTCCGTGGCGCCCATGGTGGCGTGGCTCTCGCAGAGGAAGCCCAGCACGCTCGATCCGTCGGCCATGGCGATCGTGCCGATACCGAGTGGCGCGGGCACCTGACTGATGAACGCACCGACGGCGGCGCTGGGCAGGCTCCAGACCTCGAGTTCGATGGCGCCGCCGCCCTCGGTCATCCGCACAAGGCCGGGCCGCTGCGGCGGTCCGCCGGGCAGGGCGTAGAGGCGGTAGACCGGCGCCGACGTGCCGGCGCTCTCCAGGCGTCCGCCGAGTGAGGTCAGCTGGCCGTTGAGCGGCAATCCCTCCATGTGCGCGCCCACGACGGCGATCGACACCCGATCCTCGGCGACGACGGGATCGTTGGCCGGCGGCGGCAGGGTCGAGGCGGTCTTGCCGAGCGGCAACGACAGCGATCTCTGCCAGCGCGCGCCGAAGGCGAGCAGGGCGCGCTCGGTGAAGGGCTGCGCCACCAGGGTGATGCCGAAGGGGAGACCATCGGGCCGGAAGCCGAACGGGAGTGCCAGCGCCGACAGGCCGAAGAAATTCACGAAGTTGGTGTAGTGGCCGAGATGCGCATTGTAGAGGATCGGCTCGTGCCGGAGCTGGGCCACCGTATAGATCGTGGCGGCCGTCGGAAGCGCCAGGAAATCCAGCCCCTGCGTGGCCGCTGTCGCGCGCGCTTTGAGTTCCGCGAGCTCGTACTGGCCCTCGAACGCATCGACGGCGCTGTACTCGCGACCGCCCAGGATGATCTGGCGCGTCTCGGGCCAGACGCCCGCGCCTTCGTGGACTTCCTCGAGAAAGGCGCCGACGGCGGCGGTGCGCTCGGCGACCCACGGGCCGTTGTAGAGAAGCTGCGCGGCCTCGCGAAACGGCGCGTAGTCGAACTCGACCGCGGTGCCGCCCATCGCCTTCAGTTTTTCGACGGCCTCGGCGTAGAGCGCGGCGTAGGCGCTGTCGCCGTGGAATTCGAGCGGCTTGGGAACGCCGAAGCGGAACGTCCTGCCGATCGCCGGCGTCTTCTTCGGCGATGCGGTTACAGCCAGCACGGCATCGGCGTCGGCGCAGGAGAGCGCGAACACCGACACGCAGTCGAGCGAGGCGCAGGCCGGCACGACGCCGTCGGTGCTGAGCAGACCGGGCGTGGGCTTGAGGCCGACGATGTTGTTGAAGCCCGCCGGCACGCGGCCCGATCCCGCCGTGTCGGTGCCGAGCGCAAAGCTCACGAGACCTGCTGCTACCGCGACCGCCGAGCCCGAGCTCGATCCGCCCGGCACATAGTGCGCGTCGAACGGATTGCGCGGCACGCCATAGGGCGAGCGCACGCCCACCAGGCCGGTCGCGAACTGATCGAGATTGGTCTTGCCGATCACGATGGCGCCCGCATCGATCAGGCGCTGGACGGTCTCCGCGGTCTTCTCGGGGCTGTAAGCGAAGCCCGGGCAGGCGGCCGTGGTCTGGAGACCGATGACGTCGATATTGTCCTTCACCGCGAAGGGCACGCCGTAGAGCGGCAGGGACTCGATCTCGCCGCGCCGAGCCTCGAGTACCGCGGCGGCATCGCGCAGGGCTTCGTCGGGCAGGCGGCTGATCCAGACCTTGTCGTCGCCGGCGTCGGCAATGCGCTTCAGCACCTCTTCGACGACGGTGGAGCATTTGAGCGTACCCGCGCGGTACGCCGCGCGGAGCGAGTGGACGCCGAGGTCGGGAACGCTGGTCATGCTCCCTTCTAGCGAAGCCCCGCGGGGATTGCAGCCGCCAGATGCTTGGCATGCTCCTTGCGTTTCGGCCATATTGAAGGGGCCGGAGGAACGATGAGCGAAAAGAAGCCCGACATAGCGAAATGGGTCGATGAAGCGGCCCTGGCGATCGGCCTGCCGATCGCGCCGCAGTATCGCGCCAACGTCATCCTGAACGTCGAGCGGTCGCTGGCGATCGCGGCCCCGCTGCTGGCCCTCGACCTCGACGACGACCTCAATCCGGCGCCGGTTTACCGGCCATGAATGACCCTCTGTCGAAGGCCGCGACGGCGGCCGAAATCGCGCGCGCCGTCAGCACCGGCAAGGTCAAAGCCGCCGCGGTGGTCGAAGCCGCCCTGGCCCGCATCCAGGCCGCCGAGCCGACGGTCAATGCCTTCACCGACGTCGTGGCCCAGCGCGCCCGCAAGCGTGCGGCCGAGATCGACGCCGGCCAGCACATCGGGCCGCTGAGTGGCGTGCCGTTCGCGGTCAAGAACCTGTTCGACATCGAGGGCCTGCCGACGTGCGCCGGCTCCAAGATCAACGTCGACGGCCCGAAGGCCACGCGCGACGGAGCGCTGGTGCGCAAGCTCGAGGCGGCGGGCGCGATCCTGCTGGGCGGCCTCAACATGGGCGAATACGCCTACGACTTCACCGGCGAGAACGCGCACTACGGCCCGTCCCGCAATCCGCACGATCCCACGCGCATGACCGGCGGCTCGTCCGGCGGGTCGGGCGCCGCCGTCGCCGCCGGCGAAGTGCCGCTGTCGCTGGGCTCCGACACCAACGGCTCGATCCGCGTGCCCTCGTCGCTGTGCGGCTTGTTTGGCCTGAAGCCAACCTATGGGCGCCTGAGCCGCGCCGGGTCGTTTCCCTTCGTCGACGCTTTCGATCACCTGGGACCGTTGGCCCGCTCGACGGAAGATCTCGCTCTGTCGTTCGACGCCATGCAGGGCTGGGATCCCGACGACAGCGCCTGCACCGACCGGATCGCCGAACCGACCCTGACTCGCCTGAAGGAGGGCATCGGCGGGCTGCGCATCGCCATCGCCGGCGACTACTTCGCCAAGGGCGGCGAGCCGGAAGCCTTCGAAGCGGTGGCCACCGTCGCCAGGGCGCTGGGCGCCACGAAGACCGTCGTGCTGCCGCAGGCGGCGGCGGCGCGCGCGGCCGCCTACGTCATCACCGCAATGGAAGGCGGCCAGCTCCATCTCGAACGCCTCAAGAGCCGGCCGCAGGATTTCGACGGCGACACGCGCGAACGGCTGATGGCGGGCAACCTGCTGCCGGGCGCGTGGTACGTGAAAGCCCAGCGCTTCCGCCGCCACTATCGCGCCGCCGTACTTAAGATATTCGAGGAGGTCGACATCGTGCTGGCGCCGGCGACGCCGCGCTCCGCGCCCAAGCTCGGCCAGACCATGATGACGATCGATGGCGTCGAACTGCCGGTGCGTGCCAGCCTCGGCCTGTTCACCCAGCCAATCTCCTTCATCGGCCTGCCGGTGGTCGCCGTGCCGACCCGCAAACCGGGCGCCATGCCTATCGGCGTGCAGGTGATCGCCAAACCCTTCGACGAACAGGCGGCGTTGCGCGTGTCCGCCCATCTCGAGAAAGAACGCGTCTGCGTCTCGGCGCCGGCCTAGGAGAAGCAAATGGAAATCAATATCCCCGCGGTCGTGGCCGAAGTGACCGCCGCGTTCCACCGCTACGAGACGGCGCTCAACAGCAACGACGTCGCCACGCTCGACGAGCTGTTCTGGAACAGCCCGCATACGCTTCGTTATGGCGTGGGCGAGCAACTCTACGGCGCCGAACAAATCGCCGCGTTCCGCGCCGGCCGCGATCCCGGCACGGGCGGCAGTGCGGTGAAGCGCGACCTGCTGAAGCTCTGGGTCGTGACCTACGGCCACGACTTCGGCACCGCCAATTGCGAGTTCCTGCGCCAAGGCGCCAGCAAGATCGGTCGCCAGAGCCACACCTGGATGCGCACGTCCGAGGGTTGGCGCATCGTCGCCGCGCACGTCTCGCTGCTGGGTGACCCGACGCCGATGAAGAAGGCGTAGTTCAAGCGATAAACGTCAGTAACGACCATAAGTCGGGATTCTGGACAACGCTTCTATAGTAGCGGCACGCCGCTGCTTCAGGGGAGCTTGTTGAGATGTTCGACGACCCGAAACGTCCGTTGCGCAATGCAACAGATGTAAAAACGCTTTCGAGCGGTTTTCCGTGTGAGCCCTTGGCGGAAACGCCTGATTCCACTGCATCGGATCGCGCCGCCGGTTTTTCAACGGTTTATAAACCGCGAAAACCGTCTACAGTGCCGGCGGGAACAGATACGGGCACAAGACCCGCGGGAGGAAACGAGATGCGATCAGTCGGGCGTCGTTCGTTCGTGCTGGGTGCCGCGATGGCGCCCGCGATCATCGGCAGGGCCAATGCGGCCACGATGAAGCTCAAGCTCTCCTCGTCGCTGCCGAACGATCCGAAGTACGCCAACGGCCGCGTCTACTACGACAACCTCGTGAAGCAGATCAAAGCGGGCGGACTCGACGGCGACGTCGAGGTGGCCTTCTTCCCCGACAACCAGCTCGGCCAGGAGATCGACGTCATCAACTCGGTGAAGCTCGGCGTCATCGACATGATGGTCTCGGGCTCGTCGATCTCGGCGAACCTTGTGCCGTTCATCGGCATCCTCGACCTGGGTTACCTCTTCACCAGCTATCCGCAGATGACCAAGGCGCTCGACGCAGGTGCCGCCAAGCCGTTCGAGGATGCGCTGCTGAAGGGCGCCAACATCCACATCATCGCCTGGGCCTATAATTTTGGCGCGCGCAGCGTGCTGTCCAAGAAGCCGGTGAAGACGCCGGAGGACCTGGCGGGGCTCAAGATTCGTACCCTGCCGAACCCGATTATCACCGAGTGCCTCCGCCTGATGGGCGCCGCGGCGACGCCGCTCGCGTTCGGCGAGATCTACACGGCGCTGCAGGCGGGTGTGCTCGACGGGCTGGAGCACGATCCGCCCACCATCCTCGCCAGCAAGTTCTTCGAGACGGCGAAATACTATGCGCTCACCGAGCACATCTTCTCGCCGCTCACGACCTACATGAGCGACGCCACCTTCAAGCGCATGCCGGCCAAGCTGCGCGACGGCTTCATCGACGCGGCGAAGAAGGCCGCCGTCGATACTCGCGCGCACGGCCTCGCCGTCGAGAAGGAGGCGCTCGAGACGCTCAAGACCAAGGGCGTCACGGTGGTCGAGTGCGATAAGGAAGCCTTCCGCAAGCGCGTGCTGCCGCAGACCGACAACTTCATGAAGACGCGCCCCGAATCGAAGGCGGTCATCGAGATGATCCGCGCGACGACCTAGGCACGATCCGCGTGCCGTTCCTGCTGCGTCTCACCGATGCCGTCGCGGCGCTGCTGCTCGCGGCGGATCTGGTCGTCGTCTGCGGATCGGTGATCCTGCGCTCGTGGTTCGGCGCGCCGGTGGAGTGGGCCGACGACGTGGCGCGCGGCCTGATGGTGGGCTCGAGCTTCTTCGGCGCGGCCAGCGCGATCGCGCGGTCGGAAAATCCCGGCGTGTCGTTCTTCGTCGACCTGCTGCCCCCGGGGCCGCGCAAGGTGCTCGATTCGATGGGCGCGCTGCTGGTCGCGGTTGTGTCGGCCTATGTCGCGGGCACGGCCCTCACCATGGGTTTCCTGACGACCGGCCAGACCACCGGCTCGGGCCTGCCGCTCGAATGGACCTTCTATCCGATGGGCGTGGGCGCGCTTTGCATGACGCTGTTCGCGCTCGACATCTTCCGCCGCCGCCCGGTGCGCGAGATCGCCACCGGCATCGCGGCGACAGCGGCCATCGCGGTTCTCTATGTTGCCTGGGATCAGCTCTCGCCGAACACCGTGCCGTCGTCGATGAGTCTGATGCTGCTGGGCTTTGTGGTCGTGCTGGTGGGCGGCCTGCCGATCGGCTTTGCGCTGGCCCTCTCTGCGCTGATCTTCATCTGGGTCGAGGGTACGTTGCCCGGCGTGATCTTCGCGCAGCAAATGGCGCGCGGGATCGACAATTTCGTGCTGCTCGCCATCCCGTTCTTCATTCTGGTCGGCTATCTGATGGAAGCCAACGGCATGTCGGTGCGCCTGATCGCGCTCCTGCAGCGGCTGATCGGCAACATGCGCGGCGGCCTGAACGTCGTGATGGTGGCCTCGATGGTGCTGTTCTCCGGCATCTCGGGCTCCAAGATGGCCGATGTCGCCGCGGTCGGCTCGGTGCTGATCCCGGCCGCGCGCCGCTCGGGCCAGAAGCCCGGCAGTGCGGTGGCCTTGCTCGCGGCCTCGGCGGTGATGGCTGAGACCATCCCGCCCTGCATCAATCTCATCATCCTGGGCTTTGTCGCCAACATCTCGATCGGCGGCCTGTTCATGGCGGGGCTGCTGCCGGCCGGGCTGATGGCGGTGGCGTTGATCGTCGTGTCGATCGTCTTCGGCAAGCGCGCCGTGGCGGCCAAGCTCGAGGCGGCGCCCGAGATGACGACGTCGAGTCTGTGGGGCGGTGGCCTTGCGTCGTTCGGCCTGATCGCGCTGATCTTCGGCGGCTTCAAGAGCGGCTTCGCGACCGCGACCGAGATCTCGGCCTTTGCCGTGGTCTATGCGCTGGTCGTGGGCGGCATTGTGTTCCGCGAGTTGGGCGTGAAGTCGGCCGCCCAGAGCTTCGTTTATGCCGCGACCCGCTCGGGCCTCGTGCTGTTCATCGTCTCGGCGGCGCAGTCGCTGGCCTTCGTGCTCACCTTGCAACAGGTGCCGCATGCCGTGGCCGATCTGCTGATCCAGCTCTCGGGCACCGGCACGTGGCTCTTCCTGCTGCTGTCGATCGGCATCCTGGTGGTGATGGGATCGGTGCTGGAGGGCGCGGCGGCCTTGATCATCTTCGGGCCGCTCTTGATGCCGGTGGCGGTGAAGCTCGGTGTCGATCCGCTGCATTTCGGCGTCGTGCTGGTGTTTGGCATGGGCATCGGATTGTTTGCCCCACCGCTCGGCCTCGGCCTCTACGGCGCCTGCCTGATCGGCAAGGTGCCGATCGAGGAGACGGTGAAGCCGATCCTGGGCTATCTCGGTCTGTTGTTCCTCTGCCTGTTGGTGATCGCCTTCGTGCCGGCGATCAGTACCTGGCTGCCGCATGCGTTAGGCTACTGATATGAAGCTGTTGCTGACCCACGTGCCGCAGGCGCGGACCCAATATTATGGCGCGGCGGCCCTTGCCGAGTTGAAGTCGCTGATCGAGGTCGTGCAGCACGAAGGCGCCGTACCGCTCGACGCCAAGGGCCTGATCGCGGCCGCCCGCGACGTCGATTTCATCATCGCCGACCGCACCACGCCGGTGCCGGCGGAAGTCTTCGAGAATTTGCCCAGGCTCAAGGTCGTGATGCGGAGCGCCATCGACATCCGCAACATCGACCAGGCGGCCGCGTCGAAGGCGGGCGTGCTGGTGACCCATGCCGAGGCAGGCTTCGTGCCGTCGGTGGTCGAGCTCACGGTCGGCTTCCTGGTCGATCTTTCGCGCGGCATCTCGCGTGCCTCGACGCAGTATCGCGACGGCCAAAAGCCCGAGATCAAAGTGGGCCGCCAGCTCTCGGGCAGCACCGTCGGCATCATCGGCTACGGCCGCATCTCGCGCGCGCTGGCGCCGGTGCTGGCGGCGATGGGCATGAAAGTGACGGTGAGCGATCCCTATGCGCAGGTCGACGACCGCCGCTTCGTGAAGCTGCCGATGGACGAGTTGCTGGCCCAGGCCGACTACGTAGTCTGCCTCGCCATCGCCAACGAGGAGACCGAGAACCTGCTCGACGCGGCGGCCTTCGCGCGCATGAAGCCCGACGCCTTCTTCATCAACATGTCGCGCGGCAACCTGATCGATGAGGCGGCATTGGCGAAGGTGCTGAGCGAAGGCCGCATCGCCGGCGCCGCGATGGACGTCGGCCGCGCAGCGGACCAGATGCCGTCGCCCGAACTGGCGCGCCTGCCCAATGTCATCGCCACGCCACATATCGGCGGCCTGACGCCGCCTGCCAGCGAGAGCCAGGCTTTCGATACGGTGCGCCAGGTGGCGGCATTGATGAAAGGCGAGATGCCGCCGGGCGCGGCCAATCCCAAAGAGTGGACACGTCGGGCTTGATACCGCGGGGCGGAGGATTACCTTCCGCAGATGACCAACGTGCAGGACCTGTTCCCCGTGAACGTCGCCGAATCGGAGCTCGAGGATTACAGCGTCACCGACGCCGGGTGGTATGCCGTCGACGATGCCGAGAAGATCGTCCTTGGGCCGTTCGTGAGCCTGGAAGAATGCGAGCGCGCGATCCGCGAGCGGTCGAGGCCGCCGGTCTAGCCGTGAGATTGCTGCGGCTGGTCCTGCCGATCCTGGTGCTGGTCGGTGTTTCGTCCGCCCAAGCGCAGACGCTGGACTACGGATGGCGTGCGGGGATGGTGGTCTCGATCCTCGGCATGGACGGGCGCGACACGGCGCACGCCGTTATCCGCATCAAACATACCCGCGATAATGCCATCGCCTTCTGCCGGGACTTTGTGCGCAACGTCACCGAGGACTGCATCCGCGACACGCTGGCGGAAGAGACCCTCAAGGACACGCTCACCGGCAATTGCGACAGCGGTGAGTTCACCGATTTCTACGGCACGCACTACCGCTTCCTGGGACGCAATCCCAAGGCGGACTACTTCGCCGACGACAAATATCTCATCAAGGATCTCGACGCGGACGAGATGGCCGACGGATCGGAGCGGAGTCGATACCTGATCAATCTGGGCGTCCATCGCGCGCTCTGCCCGGCGCACGCGCCGATCGATATGGACGCTACCGTCGTCAGCATGGTGGGCCGCGACACGGCCGCCGCGGTCATTCACGTCAAGCACACGCACGAAGACGCGACGCATTCGTGCCAGGAGTCGGGGACGGTGCAGAAGCCGACCGAGGCCTGCATCCGTGCGGAACTGGCCAAGCGGACGAAGGACACGGTGACCGCCGACTGTGTGAAGGGCGTGTTCACCGATTATTACGGCAATCGTTATCAGGTCAGTCCGAACACCGATCCGACCTATCCCGCCGCCAAGGTCAACATCGTCAACCTGGCGACGGGCAAGAAGGTCGATCAGTTCTCAGCTGATCGCACGATCCGGCAGCCGCTGCCGATCTATCGTGCGCTCTGCCCGGGCTCTTAGTTACCGGGGCCGCGTTCCATCGAGTAGGGCTGCCAGCGCAGCAGCTTCGACTTCTCAAGCACCATCGGGTTGACGCAGGCGCGCGGCCACTTTCCGGAGAGCACCAGCGACAGTTCGGCGCCGACGCGGCGCTTGCGCGCCTTGTCGAAGCGGTCGGAGGCCGAGGCCACGTGCGCGGTCAAGATGACGTTGTCCATGCCGAGCAGCGGATTGTTGTGGCCGACCGGCTCGGTCTCGAGCACGTCGAGGCCGGCGCCGGCGATCCAGCCTTCCTGCAGCGCCTTGATCATGGCCGGCTCGTCCACCGTCGAGCCGCGGCCGGTGTTCACGAACAGCGCCGTCTTCTTCATCTTCTTGAACTGAGCTTCCTTCATCAGGTGATGCGCGTCCTTGGTACCGGGCGCGTGCATCGAGACGATGTCGGAGCGCTGCAGCAGCTCGTCATAGCCGACCGGCTGCACGCCGTAGTCGCTCATCACCAGCTCCTCGATGTAGGGATCGTAGGCCAGCATCTGGAAGCCGAACGGTGCCGCACGCTTGGCGACGGCGCGGGCGACATGGCCGAAGGAGATGAAGCCCAGGGTCATGCCCATCAAGCGCGGGAACTGGTAGAGGGCGGGGCGCGCCTTGGTCCACTCGCCCTTGCGCACCATGCGGTCCTGCTCGACCAGCCGGCGCCACGAAGCGAGGATGAGGGTCATGGCATGGTCGGCCACTTCCTCGATGAACGTGTCGGGCACGTTGGTGACCGGGATGCCCAGTTCCGTGGCGGTCGCGACATCGACCGAATCGACGCCGACGCTGCCCAGCGACACGACCTTCAGCTTCTTGCCGGCCTGGATCACCTTGGCGGAGATGGAGGGGCGGCCCTTGCCGTAGATCGCATCGGCATCGGCCACGGCCTTGATCAGGTCGTCCTCGGTGCCGGTAACTTCGACGATCTCCGCGCCGATATTGGCCAGGGTCTCCATTTCGAACGAATGGTCGGTCTTTCCGGGACCGGTCGTCACAATTTTGAATTTCGCCACGTCTAGTCTCCTCCGCTTGTTTGTCCGACTGTACCGTATAATCGTGCCGGTCCAACCTTGAGGAAACGCATGCCAGCCAAGAACGTCCTGTTGATCGTGGTTGACCAGTGGCGCGGCCTGATGCTGCCCAAGTTGGGAGCGGACTACTTGAAGCTTCCCAACCTCGACCGGCTGTGCGCCGAAGGCGTGACCTTCCGCAATCATTTCACCCAGTGCGTGCCCTGCGGCCCGGCGCGGGCCAGCCTGCTGACCGGCCAGTACCTGATGAACCATCGCGCCGTGCAGAACACGATTCCGCTGGCGAGTCGGTTCACCAACCTCGCACAGGAACTGCGGCGCGGCGGCTACGATCCCGCGCTGGTCGGCTACACCACGACGACGCCAGATCCGCGCACGACGTCGCCGAACGATCCGCGCTTCTTCGTCCTGGGCGACATCATGGAGGGCTTCCATTCGGTCGGCGCCTTCGAGAACCGCGACGCCTATTTCGGCTGGGTCGAAGGGCAGGGCTTCAAGCTGCCCAAGAACCGCGACGACGTCTGGCTGCCGCAAGGCCCTGCGAGCGCGGGGGCGACGGCGCAGCCGGCGGTCATTCCGGAGGAACTCTCCGACACCGCGTGGTTCACCGAGCGTGGGCTCGCCTATCTGCGGGGCCGCGCCGGCAAGCCGTGGTTCCTGCATCTGGGCTATTACCGGCCGCATCCGCCGTTCATCGCCTCGGCGCCCTACAACGCGATGTACAAGCCCGAAGACATGCCGAAGCCTGTGCGCGCTGCGTCGGCCGCCGAGGAAGCCAAGCAGAACGCGCTGCTGGCCTACTATGTGAACAACATCAAGCAGGCGAGCTTCTTCCAGGACGGCAAGGCGCTGGGCTCGGAGATGACCGAGGAACAGATCGCCCAGATGCGCGCGACCTATTGCGGCTTGATGAGCGAGATCGACGATCATCTTGGCCGGGTGTTCGACTACTTGAAAGAGACCGGCCAGTGGGACGACACGCTGATCGTCTTCACCTGCGATCACGGCGAGCAATCGGGCGATCATCACCTGCTGGGCAAGATTGGCTACTTCGACGAGTCCTACCGCATCCCGATGATCATCCGCGATCCGGGCGCCGACGCGAACGCCACGCGCGGGACGATCGTGGAGAAGTTCACCGAGACCATCGACACCATGCCGACGATCCTCGAATGGCTCGACCTCCCGGTGCCGCGCCAGTGCGACGGTCGTTCGCTGCTGCCGTTCTGCTCGAGCGGGGCGCCGTCCGATTGGCGGACGGAAGTGCACTACGAATTCGATTTCCGCGATCTGCACTATAGCCAGCCGGAATCGTCGCTCGGCGTGCCGATGGATAAATGCGGTCTCGCTGTCGTGCAGGACGAGAACTACAAGTACGTCCACTTCGCAGCTCTTCCGCCGCTGTTCTTCGACCTCAAGGCGGATCCCGGCCAGTTCGTGAACCGCGCGACCGATCCTGCCTATGCCGCTCGCATGGGCGAGTACGCCGCCAAGATGCTGAACTGGCGCCTGGGTTTCGCGGAGCGCTCGCTGACCGGCTACCGCTCCTCGCCCCGCGGGCTGGAGGTGCGCGCGGCGTGATCGGGCTGTAAAGTCGGGACATGGAAAAAGACACCTACCGCCGGCCAGCCGCCGGCCAGCATCCCGCCAACCTGTCGCCGGCCTACAAGTCGACGCCGACGCGGTCGCCCAAGCAGCCGGCGATCGTGCTGCCGCAGAGCCTGTCGGAAATCACCGGCCCGTCGCTCGCCACTGAGCGGCTGAATGCGCTGGAGAGCGACCTTACCAAGCAGCGCATGGGCGAGCCGTTGGGCGAGCGCATCGTGGTTCATGGTCGCGTGCTCGACGAGGACGGCAAGCCGGTGCCCAAGGCGATGCTGGAGATCTGGCAGTGCAACGCCGCCGGCCGCTATCACCATCCGGGCGACCAGCACGACGCGCCGCTCGATCCCAACTTCACCGGCGGTGGCCGCGCCCGCGCCGACGAAGAGGGCAAGTACGAGTTCATCACCATCAAGCCCGGCGCCTATCCGTGGAAGAACCACCACAACGCCTGGCGCCCCGCGCACATCCACTTCTCGCTGTTCGGGCCGGCATTCGCGACGCGCCTGATCACGCAGATGTATTTCCCCGACGATCCGCTGCTGGGCTACGACCCGATCTACCAATCGGTGCCCGAAGCCGCGCGCAAGCGCCTGCAGGCGCGGTTCGACATCGAGACGACGCGGCCGGAATGGGCGCTCGCCTACAAGTTCGACATCGTACTGCGTGGCCGCAACGCCACGCCGATGGAGTAGACCCGTGTCGCATGTTTTGACTCCGTCGCAGACGATCGGCCCGTTCTATTTCGGCACCCTGGTGAACGGCTATCGCGCCGACCTCGCGCCTGCGGGTGTGGCGGGCGAGCGTATCGAACTGGTGCTGTCGCTGTTCGACACTGAAGGCGTGCTGGTGCCCGACGGTCTGTTCGAGATCTGGCAGGCCAACAGCCACGGCCGCTACAACCATCCCGACGACCGGCGCAACCTGCCGCTCGATGCGGGCTTCGAGGGCTTCGGCCGCGCCTCCACCGACATGAAGGGCGAGGCGCACTTCACGACGGTGCGTCCGGGTCGCGTGCCGTGGCCGGCGGGCGGCGAGCAGGCCGCGCACGTCAACATCAACGTCTTCGCGCGCGGCGTGCTCAACCGCCTCGCCACACGACTCTATTTCGACGGCGATCCGGCGCTTGCCGAGGACCCCGTGCTGAAGCTGGTCGATGCCAAGCGGCGGCCGACCTTGATCGCCAAGCGCGATGCCGGCGGTGTCTGGCGCCTGCCGATCCATATCGGCGGCGGGCGCGAAACTGTCTTCTTCGACGTCTGATCCCATGGCCGGTCGTCTGGTGAATGCGTTGGGCTCGGCGTCGCGGACGGCCGAAGCCTTCTCCGATTCCGCCACGTTGCGGCACATGCTGCGCTTTGAAGCAGCTCTCGCGCATGCGACGGCGGCCGCGGGCCTGATCCCGAAGAAGGCCGCCGCCGCGATCGAGCGGGCGTGCGACGCCACGCTCTACGATTTCGGGCCGTTGGCCGAAGCCGCGCGCCGCACGGCGACGCTCACCGTGCCGGTGGTCAAGGCGCTGACGGCCGAGGTGAAGAAGCGCAACGCGGCCGCGGCGGCCTACGTGCATTGGGGCGCCACCAGCCAGGACGTGCTCGATTGCGCGATGGTGCTGCAGCTGGGCGAGGCACTGCCGCCGTTGCTGAAGGACCTCGGCACGATCGTCGATGCGCTGGCCAGGCTCGCGAAGAAACATCGCACGACGACGATGCTGGGACGCACGCTGCTCCAGCCCGCGACGCCGCTGGCGTTGGGCCAGAAGATCGCCGGCTGGGCGTCGGACATCGACCGCGCCAAGCGGCGCCTGGCCGAGAGTTTCGCCGAGACGCAGATCGTGCAGTTCGGCGGCGCCTCGGGCTCGCTCTCGGCGTTGGGTGCCAAAGCCGAGCCGGTGATGAAGCTGCTGGCCCGACAACTGGAACTCACGCTGCCGCCCGGTCCGTGGTTCACGCAGCGCGTGCGCGTGGCCGCTCTGGCGCAGGACATCGCGCTGGTCTGCGGTGCGCTGGGCAAGGCTGCACGCGACATCTCGTTGATGATGCAGATCGAAGTGGGTGAGGCCTCGGAGCCGTCAGGTCCCGGCCGCGGTGGTTCCTCGACCATGCCGCACAAGCGCAACCCGGTTGGTGCGGCGCTTATCCTGGCCGCCGCGAACCGCGCGCCGCATCTCGCGGCCACGATCGTATCGGGCATGGTCCAGGAGCATGAGCGCGCATTGGGCGGCTGGCAGTCGGAATGGCCGACCCTCGCGGCGCTGTGCGAGACCCTGGGCTCTGCCGTCGAGGCGATGGCTGAAGTGGCACCCGGCCTCGCGATTGATGCCGACGCGATCCAAGCCAACATGGACGCGACGGAACCAGCCGTGTTCGCCGAGCGCGCGACCTTCCTGCTCGCCGAGAAGATGGGCAAGGAAAAGGCGCATGCCCTGGTCGAGGCCGCGCTCGCAGAATCGGCAAAGGGTGGCGGCTCGTTCATCGAGGCGCTGGGCCAGCTCAAGAAAGAGCTGTCCGACGAGAAGACACTGCTGGGCTACTCACCCAAGTTCGTGGATCGGCTGCTGGCGGACCTCAAACGTAGGTGAAGAGCCTGCTCTTGGCACGAGAGTCGCATGGAATGTGCGATTCTCGAATGGCCAGGGGAAAATAATGAAGCTTTCACGCCGCTCAGTGCTCGCCGGAACCGCTGCCCTCACGCTGCCGCAGGCGGCCTGGGCGCAGGAAAAGGTGGTGCGCTACGCCATCTCCATGGCCGATATCCCGCTCACCACCGGCCAGCCCGATCGCGGTGCCGGCGGCTATCAATATACCGGCCTCACGATCTATGACCCGCTGATCGCTTGGGAGCTCGATGTCGAGGACCGGCCGGGCAAGATGATTCCGGGCCTCGCGACCGAGTGGAAGGTGAACGAGGCCGACAAGACGCTGTGGACGTTCAAGCTGCGCGAGGGCGTGAAGTTCCATGACGGCTCGGCTTTCGATGCCGACGCGGTGATGTGGAACTTCGAGAAGATCTTCAACAAGGATGCTCCGCAGTTCGATACACGTCAGGCCGCGCAGGTGCGTCCGCGCATTCCGGGCATGGCGGGCGTCGGGAGCTACAAGAAGACCGGTCCGATGGAGATCGAGGTCAAGACCAAGGACGTCGATTCGCTCTTCCCCTATCAGTTCCTGTGGTTCCTCGTATCGAGCCCGACTCAGTGGGAGAAGGTCGGCAAGGACTGGAACAAGTTTGCGTCGGATCCGTCCGGCACCGGCCCGTTCAAGCTGGCGCGCCTCGTGCCGCGCGAGCGTGCCGAGCTGGTGAAGAACGATGGCTATTGGAATCCCAAGCGCATTCCCAAGACCGACAAGATGATCCTGCTCTGCGTGCCGGAGGATTCGACGCGCAGCGCCGCGCTGCTCTCCGGCGCCGCCGACATGATCGATGCGCCGGCGCCCGACGCGATCGATCGCCTGAAGCAAAGCGGCGCGCGCATCGCCAGCAACATCACGCCACACGTGTTCCAGTACCATCCTTCGGTGCAGCCGGGCTCGCCGTGGGCCGACATCAAGGTGCGCAAGGCGGCCAACCTCGCGATCGACCGTGACGCGATCGTGGGCCTGCTCAAGGGTCTCGCGAAGCCCGCCTACGGCGAGGTCGACCGCTCGAGCCCGTGGTTCGGCAAGCCCACCTTCATCCTAAAGTATGCGCCCGACGAGGCGCGCAAGCTCATGACCGAGGCGGGCTACAGCAAGGACAAGCCGATGAAGACCAAGGTCTCCATCCAGGCCGGCGGCACCTTCCAGACGGTGAACGAGGCGATCCAGGAGATGTTCAAGGAGATCTACATCGATCTCGGCATCGTGCCGCTCGACCTCGAGGCGCTGATGACCGGATGGCGCAGCGGCGCCAAGGCCGACATGAACAGGGACGTGCAGGCGACCAACGTCACGCACGTCACGTCCGATCCGTTCTATGCCGTGAACCGCTTCTTTGCGTCCGACCAGATGGCGCCGGTCGGCGTGAACTGGAGCGGCTACAAGAACGCCGAGGTCGACAAGATTGTGCTCGAGCTCAAGAACACCTTCGATCCGGTCAAGCAGGACGAGCTGGCGGCCAAGGCCCATGCGCTCGCGGTCGACGATGCCGCGATGATCTGGGTCTATCACGACACCACGCCGCACGCGCTCTCGGCCAAGATCAAGTCCTATACCCAGGCCCAGAGCTGGTTCCAGGATATCGGACTGGTAGGCGTCTGACGCATCGCATTGGGCGCAATCGTGCGGTAGAACCGCACGATGTTGCTGAAGAACCCGATCCCTGAGGGCTGCACGGTCTATTACGTGCGGCACGGCCAAACCGACTGGAATGCGCAGGAGCGCATGATCGGTCTCACTGATCTGCCGCTCAATGATCTGGGGCGGCAGCAAGCTGCCGGCGCGGGATCGCTGCTGGGCTGGCTGGACAAGAAAGCCGGGGAACTGGATTTCGTCGCGGGGCCGCTGCTCCGGACGCGCCAGACCGCCGAGATCGTGCGCACGACGCTCGGGTTGGACGCCGCGGCCTATCGCCAGGACGCGCGCCTGAAGGAACTCGACTTCGGCAAATGGGAGGGGCTGACCTGGCCCCAGATCCGCGAGACCGATCCGGCGAACTTTGCGCTGCGTCAGGCCGATCCGTGGGGCTTTCCCATGCCGGGCGGCGAGAGCTACGCCCAAGTCGCCGAACGGGTGGGCGAGTGTCTTGCTTCGGTGCGCTGCGACACGGTGATCGTTTCCCACGGCGGGATATGCCGGACGGTGCTGGCGCTTGCGGCAGGCTTTGCGGTCGAACAGACGCCCAAGCTCAGGATCCCGCAGAACCAGATCCTGATCCTGCGCGATGGCCGCTTTGCCTGGGTGCAGTCGACGACCGAAATGGGAATCCTGGGCTAAGGCCTCAGAGGTACTCGACCTTTACGATCTCGAGTTCCTCCACGCCGTTGGGCGTGCGCATCTTCACCACGTCGCCTTCCTCGGCCTTGAGGAGAGCCTTGGCGATCGGCGAGATCCAGCTCACGTGACCCTTGTCGAGATCGACCTCGTCGACGCCGACGATCTTGAGCGTGCGCTCCTCGTTTTTGGCATTCGCGGTGGTCACCGTGGCGCCGAAGAACACCTGGTCGGTCTTGGCGCGCTTGGTCGAGTCGACCACTTCGGCATTGGCCAGTCGCTTGCTGAGGTAGCGCACGCGCCGGTCGATCTCGCGCAGGCGCTTCTTGCCATAGATATAGTCGCCGTTTTCGGAACGGTCGCCGTTGCCGGCGGCCCAACTCACGACCTTGACCACGTCTGGCCGCTCCTTGCGCATGAGCGTGTCCAGCTCGCCGCGCAGGCGTGCGAAGCCCGGCGGGGTCATGTAGTTCTTGGCGCTGATCGGCAGCCCGCCCATGTCTTCGGGAAGGTCGTCGTCCTCGTCGCCGTCGCTTTCCTTGGTGAAGGCCTTGCTCATGGCCTCCATCCTATCAAACAAGCGGCGCCAGCGAGAGGGCGGCCATTGCCACGAAAATCGGCCAGGCGAAGTGCTTCCAGCGGCTCGACAACGCGATCACGACGGCTGTCGCGAGGAACGTTGCAGCGATTGCCATCAGGGCCGCCCGGATCTGGAAACCGGGAGGCGACAGGGCCAGCGCCGCCAGGATCGTGCCCAGGCCGCACCAAGCGAGCGTCGTCAGATGCCATGCCCAGCGCAAAGTCGAGCCCGCGAACCGGCTGCGCGCCAGCATGCCGGTCGGTTGGGAGAGCAGGGGGCGTATCAGGCGGGTCTCGCCCAGCCAGGAGTGGGCGGCGCCGAGCGCCCAGGCGAGCAGTGCGACGGCGAGCAACGCAACGGTCGTCATGTCCGGCCTCCCTTTCCATACGGTTCCGTATGGAGAGAAGTAGGAGGCTCGCTTGCCGCTGTCAATACGCCACCGTATGGTTGGGCATGGACGGGAAACTGGGCCGCCAGGAATGGATCGACGCCGGCCTGCGCACGATGGCGGCGCATGGCATCGAGGCGGTGCGGGTCGAGCGCCTGGCCGAGGCGCTGGGCGTCACCAAGGGCAGCTTTTACTGGCACTTCAAGGACCGTCCGGCCCTGCTGGACGCGCTGCTCGAGACCTGGAAGGCGCGCACCGTCAACGACATCATCGTCGAGGTCGAGGCCAAGGGGGGCGATGCCGCAACGCGGCTGAAGACGCTCTCCACCATCGCGGCCCGGCAGGACGGTCGTCTCGATATCGCGATCCGGATCTGGGCTCGGCAGGACGCCAAGGCGCGCGCCGCGCTGGAACAGGTCGACCGGCGGCGCCTCGCCTATCTCGACCAGCTCTTCGAGGCGTTGGGCTTTTCGCCGGCCGAGGCCTCGGCGCGGTCGCGGCTTGTCTATCACGCGCTCATCGGGCAGTTCGTGAGGGGCATGTCCACGCGACAGAACAAGCGCCCCGACGACTGGCTCGAGATCGTCTATCCGATGCTGGTCCGCAGGACGTGAGCGGCGTGATGACTCCGCGTATGCAGCGCGCGTCCGGCGAAAGCCGCGTGACCTTTGCCGTGCGGGACGGGCAGACACGGCTTACCGACCTCTATCAACGCGATCCCTGCCGTATTTTGTTCCCCGATCCGGAGCCCGGCGAGCCGCCGCAGGCCGTCCTGGTGACGACGTCGGGCGGCATCGCGGGCGGCGATACGCTCAAGATGGCGGTCGAAATAGGGCCCGGCGGCCATGCCGTGGTGGCGACGCAGGCGGCCGAGAAGATCTATCGTGCCGCCACCGACAGCGATCCCTGCATCATCGACATTGCGATCGAGGTGGGCGAGGGGGCGATCCTGGATTGGCTGCCGCAGGAGACCATCGTCTTCCAGGGCTCGAAGCTGAAGCGCCGCACGGTGGCGGACGTCGGCGCGGGCGGCTCGCTGCTCGCCTGCGAGATGGTCGTGCTGGGCCGCGCCGCCTCGGGCGAGCGCTTCACCGGTGGGCTGCTGCTCGACGCCTGGTCGGTGAAACGTGCCGGCAAGCTCGTCTGGACCGACACGCTGCGGGTCGAGGGCGAGACGCCGCTGGGCGCAGGCTTTGGCACAGCCAGTGCGCTGGCAACCGTGATCGGCGTCTGGGACGCGCCGCAGCCGCTGCTCGAGAAGGCGCGCGGCCTGCTCGAAAGTGCGGACAAAGTGCGGGCCGGTGTCACTTTGGTGAACGGCGTGATGGTGGCGCGCCTGCTGGGCGAGGCGACCGAGGTGAGAGGCGCGACCATTCGCTTCCTGACGGACTTCCGTGGGCAGCGGCTGCCGCGCGTTTGGCATATTTGATGCTCCGCTCTTATAGTTGAGGGAGCAGGGGGAAACATGAATCTCACGCCGCGGGAAAAAGACAAGTTGCTGGTCGCCATGGCCGCCAACGTGGCGCGCCGTCGGCTCGAACGCGGCGTGAAGCTCAATCATCCGGAAGCGGTGGCGCTGATCAGCGACTTCGTGGTCGAGGGCGCGCGCGACGGCCGCTCGGTGGCCGAGCTGATGCGCGACGGCGGCACCGTCATCAAGCGCGAGCAGGTGATGGAAGGCGTGGCGGACATGATCCACGACATCCAGGTCGAGGCGACCTTTCCCGACGGCACCAAGCTCGTCACCGTCCACAATCCGATCCGCTGAGGGAGCGCACCATGAAGCCAGGTGAGATCTTCCCCGCGAAGGGCGAGCTCGAGCTCAACAAGGGCCGCAACCCGATCCATATCGAGGTCTCCAACACCGGCGACCGGCCGATCCAGGTCGGCAGCCACTATCATTTCTTCGAGACCAACGACGCGCTGAAGTTCGATCGCAAGCGCGCGAAGGGCATGCGGCTCGACATCGCCGCCGGCACCGCCGTGCGTTTCGAGCCAGGCCAGTCGCGCACTGTGCGGCTCACGCCCTATCTCGGCGCGCGCGAAAGCCACGGCTTCCAGGCCAAGGTCTCAGGCAAGCTCGGTCCTATCGCCAAGGTCGGCCCGTCGAACGAAGGCCCGACGCGAATCTCGCGCGCGGCCTATGCCGGCATGTTCGGTCCCACAACCGGCGACAAGGTGCGGCTGGCCGACACCGATCTCTTCATCGAGGTCGAGAAGGACCACACGACCTACGGCGAAGAGGTGAAGTTCGGCGGCGGCAAGGTAATCCGCGACGGCATGGGCCAGAGCCAGCGCACGCGCGCGCAGGGCGCGGTCGATACCGTGATCACCAACGCGCTGATCCTCGACCACTGGGGCATCGTGAAGGCCGACATCGGCCTCAAGGACGGCCGCATCGTCGCCATCGGCAAGGCCGGCAATCCCGACATCCAGCCCAAGGTCGATATCATTATCGGCCCAGGCACCGAGGCGATCGCGGCCGAAGGCAAGATCATCACCGCGGGCGGCATCGACTGCCACATCCACTTCATCGCTCCGCAGCAGATCGACGACGCGCTCTACAGTGGCGTGACGACGATGTTGGGTGGCGGCACGGGTCCTGCGCACGGCACGCTCGCGACGACGGTGACACCGGGCCCCTGGCACATGGGCCGCATGCTGCAGGCGGCAGAAGGCCTGCCGATGAACCTCGGCTTCTTCGGCAAGGGCAACACCAGCAAGCCCGCCGGCATCAAGGAGCAGATCGAGGGCGGCGCCTGCGGCCTCAAGCTGCACGAAGACTGGGGCACGACTCCGGCTGCGATCGACAACTGCCTGACGGTCGCCGACCGCATGGATGTGCAGGTCGCGATCCACACGGACACGCTGAACGAATCGGGTTTCGTCGAGACGACGCGGGCCGCCTTCAAGGGCCGCGCCATCGCCACCTTCCACACCGAGGGTGCGGGCGGCGGTCATGCGCCGGACATCATCCGGCTCGCGGGCGAGAAGAACGTGCTGCCGTCGTCGACCAATCCGACGATGCCCTACACGGTCAACACCGTGGACGAGCATCTCGACATGCTGATGGTCTGCCATCATCTCGACGCGCGCATCCCGGAAGACGTGGCCTTCGCCGAGAGCCGCATCCGGCGCGAGACGATCGCGGCCGAGGACATCCTGCACGACATGGGCGCCTTCTCGATGATGTCGTCCGACAGCCAGGCGATGGGCCGGGTCGGCGAGGTCGTGATCCGCACCTGGCAGACTGCCGACAAGATGAAGAAGCAGCGTGGCCGGCTGAAGGAAGAGACCGGCGACAACGACAACGTGCGGGCCAAACGCTATATCGCCAAGTACACGATCAATCCCGCGATCACCCACGGCATCTCCAAGCACGTGGGCTCGGTCGAGGTTGGCAAGCGTGCCGATCTGGTGATGTGGTCGCCGGCCTTCTTTGGCGTGAAGCCCGACATGATCCTGATCGGCGGCTCGATTGCGGCAGCACCCATGGGCGATCCCAATGCTTCAATCCCGACGCCGCAACCGGTGCACTATCGGCCGATGTTCGGCGCTTTCGGCCGCAGCCTCGTGATCAGCCCGGCGCTGTTCGTCTCGCAGGCCGGCCTCGACAAGAACATCGCCAAGAAATGGGGCATCCAACGGCCGATGCTGGCCGTGAAAGGCACGCGCAAGATCGGCAAGAAGGACATGGTGCACAATTCGCTCTGTCCCAAGATCGAAGTCGATTCGGAGACCTACGAGGTGCGGGCCGATGGCGAGCTGCTGACCTGCGAGCCCGCCAAGACCCTGCCGATGGCGCAACGCTACTTCCTGTTCTGATATGAAGCGGGCCACCGACGTCGTGCGCGCGGGCCGCTGGCCCGTGGCGGAGAAGACCGACAGCGTCACCCTGCTGTTCGACGACCGCTATCGCCGGCGCCTGCGCATGCTGGGCGACAACGGCCTCGACTTCCTGCTCGACCTGGTGGAGCCGGTGGTGCTGCACGGCGGCGATGGACTCAGGCTGGAAGAGGGCGGTTTCGTCGAGGTGAAGGCAGCCCTCGAAGACCTGGTCGAGATCCGCGGCCGCGATGCCGCGTCCTTCGCGCGGCTCGCCTGGCATCTCGGCAACCGCCATCTGCCAGCGCAGATCGACGCCGACCGCATCCTGATCCGCGACGATCATGTGATCATCGACATGCTGAAGGGGCTGGGCGCCGAGGTGAAGAAGGTGCGCGTGCCGTTCGATCCCGAAGGCGGCGCCTACGGCCAGCACAATCACGATCCCGACCATCGCCACGGCGCCCTGCACGCCGAACGTCATGGATAGGAGTCTTTATCGGCTGCTGGCCTGGCTGTCGCCCGCCTATCCGATCGGCGCATTCAGCTACAGCCATGGCGTCGAGACGGCGGTCGAGGAAGGCTTCATCAAGGATCGTGTCTCGCTGGTGACCTGGCTCGAGACGGTGCTGGGCGACGGTACGGGCCGGGTCGATGGCGCGTTGTTCGCCACGGCGTGGCGCGCGGCGGACGCGCGCGATTGGCCGGGTTTCAGGGAGATCGCCGAGCGCGCCGCGGCGTGGCGCGGCACGTCGGAGATGGCGCTGGAGTCGCGCCAGCAAGGCGGCTCGTTCCTGTCGATCACCCGCACTGCCTGGCCGCATCCCGATTTCAATGAGGTCGAGGCCGATCTTGCCCTGCCGGTTGCCGTGGCGCTGGCGACCGCGCTGCACGGCATCGCGCTGGAAACGGCGTTGGAAGCCTACCTGCACGCCTTTATGGCCAATCTCATCTCGGCGGCGGTGCGTACGGTGCCGCTCGGGCAGACCGACGGGCAGTTGGCACTGGCGGCGCTCGAAGACGCTGTCCGCAGGGCCGTGCAGGCGGCCGTTGCCGTCACCGATCTCGATGACGTGGGCACCGCGACGCCCCTGCTCGACTGGTGCTCGCTGCATCACGAGATTCAGTATACGAGACTGTTCCGCTCATGATCCTTCCGCTTTCCCTGACCGTTATCGTCGCCCTGCTGGCCGCGGCACATGCCTGGTGGGCGGTCGGGGGAATCTGGCCGGCGGCCAGCGAACCGGACCTGGCGCGGGCCGTGATCGGCGATGGCCGGATCCGCATGCCGCCGCCCTGGCAGTGCGCTGCGGTGGCCGTCGCGCTGGTCTGCGTCGCCGCCTGGCCGTGGGCGATCCTGGCGTGGCCTGCCAGCCCGCTCGTGCTGATCGTCTCGATCGTGATCGGCGCCATCTTCTTCATCCGGGGCAGCGCAGGCTACAGCCCGCGCTGGCGGGGCAGGTTCAGAAGCGAACCGTTCCGCACCCGCGATTTCTATTTCTATTCGCCGCTCTGCCTGGCGCTGGGCGTGGCCTTCATCAAGCTTCTGACGCGGGAGATGCAGTAATGGAGTTGCGGGGTCCCCTGCGCGTCGGTGTCGGCGGTCCGGTCGGGTCGGGCAAGACGGCGCTGGTCGAGCGCCTGTGCAAGAAGATGCGCGACGACTACGACATCTGCGTCGTCACCAACGACATCTACACCAAGGAAGACGCCGAGTTCCTCACGCGCGCCGGGGCGCTCGAGCCCGACCGCATCGTGGGCGTCGAGACAGGCGGTTGCCCGCATACGGCCATTCGCGAGGACGCTTCGATCAATCTTGCGGCTGTGTCGGATATCGTACGCAAGTGGCCGAAGGTCGAGATCGTGTTCGTCGAGTCGGGTGGCGACAATCTCGCGGCCACCTTCTCGCCCGAGCTGGCCGATCTCACCATCTATGTGATCGACGTGGCGGCCGGCGAGAAGATCCCACGCAAGGGCGGTCCGGGCATCACGCGCTCGGACTTGCTGGTGATCAACAAGATCGATCTCGCGCCAATGGTTGGCGCGAATCTTGAAGTCATGGACCGTGATGCGCGCAAGATGCGCGGCCAGCGGCCGTTCCTGTTCTCCAATCTCAAGGAGAACAAGGGTGTCGACGAGGTCGCCGCTTTCATCGTTCGCCAAGGCGGTCTAGAAGCGCGTTGAGTTCGGCGTTGAGGAATTGGGGAGGGGAACCCATGACGTCTCGCGTTTTCACGCTCTCGGCCATCCTGGTACTGGCGGCGCTGCCGGTGCTCGCCCATCCGGGCCATACCGAGGACGGCTTCCTTCATCCTTTCAACGGCCTCGACCATATCCTGGCGATGACCGGCGTCGGCCTGTGGGCTGCGCTGCTGGCGGGGCGCAAGCCGTCGGCGGCTTTTCTATTGCCGCTGTCTTTTATGGCGATGATGGCTGCCGGGGCAGCTGCCGGGTTCGCGGGCATGAAACTGCCCATTGCTGAGGCGGGTATCCTTGCCTCGGTGTTTTTGCTGGGCGGCCTTGTGTTGATTGCAGTGCGAGTGCCTCCCCCCACAGCCATGGGTGTCGTGGCCGTGTTCGCGCTGTTCCACGGCTACGTGCACGCAGTCGAGGCTCCGACTGCAGATACTGGCGAATACATGTTGGGTTTTCTGGCTGCCACGACCCTTCTGTTGGCCGGCGGGCTGGGACTCGGCTGGGTTGTACGCCGGCTGGTCGGCGACCTGGGTCTGCGCGCCCTCGGCGGCCTCATTTTGGCCGGCGGCGCGTTTGTCCTTGTAACCCAGTAAGGTAAATCACGTCGCCCCGTGGGGCATTTGGCACGGCTTTCGCTTCCCCAAGCTTTGGCGGGGGTTTCCGTCGAAGGAAAAAGGAGAGCGTGATGAAGTTGGGAGCAATGATTCGGACGGGCCTCGTCGCGGCCGGCCTGGTGGCCAGCGCAACGACCGGCGCGTTCGCCCAGAGCGGAGATACGATCAAGGTCGGCATCCTCCATTCGCTGTCGGGCACGATGGCGATCTCGGAGACGACCCTGAAGGACGTCATGCTGATGTTGATCGATCAGCAGAACAAGAAGGGCGGCCTCCTGGGCAAGAAGCTCGAAGCCGTCGTCGTCGATCCGGCGTCGAACTGGCCGCTGTTCGCCGAAAAGGCGCGCGAGCTGCTGCAGAAGGACAAGGTTGCCGCAGTGTTCGGCTGCTGGACCTCGGTGAGCCGCAAGTCGGTTCTGCCGGTGTTCGAGGAGCTGAACGGCATCCTGTTCTACCCGGTCCAGTATGAGGGCCAGGAGAGCCAGAAGAACGTGTTCTACACGGGCGCCGCTCCGAACCAGCAGGCGATCCCGGCCGTCGACTACCTGATGAGCAAGGATGGCGGCGAAGTGAAGCGTTGGGTCCTCGCGGGCACCGACTACGTCTATCCGCGCACGACCAACAAGATCCTCGAGGCCTACCTTCTCCAGAAGGGCGTCGCCAAGGAAGACATCATGATCAACTACACGCCGTTCGGTCATTCCGACTGGCAGTCGATCGTGGCCGACATCAAGAAGTTCGGTTCGGCTGGCAAGAAGACGGCGGTGGTCTCGACCATCAACGGCGACGCCAACGTTCCGTTCTACAAGGAGCTCGGCAACCAGGGCATCAAGGCCAAGGACATCCCGGTCGTGGCGTTCTCGGTCGGCGAAGAAGAGCTGGCCGGTATCGACACCAAGCCGCTGGTCGGCCATCTCGCCGCCTGGAACTACTTCGAGTCGGTGAAGAACCCGGCGAACGAGCAGTTCATCAAGGACTGGCAGGCGTTCACCAAGAACCCCAAGCGCGTGACCAACGATCCGATGGAAGCGCACTACATCGGCTTCAACATGTGGGTCGCCGCGGTGACGAAGGCCGGCACGACGGACCCGAGCAAGGTGATCCCCGCGATGATCGGCGTGAAGGCGCCGAACCTGACGGGCGGCGTCTCCGAGATGCTCCCGAACCACCACATCACCAAGCCGGTTCTGATCGGCGAGATCGAGGCCAATGGCCAGTTCGATGTCGTCTGGAAGACCCCGGGCCTGGTCCCGGGCGCCGCGTGGTCGCCGATCCTCGACGACTCCAAGAACCTGGTCGCCGATTGGTCGCCGGCGTTGAACTGCGGCAACTACGACAACGTCGCGAAGAAGTGCATCGGCTCGGGCAAGTAAACCCGACCTGATCAACTCGCCTATCGAGTACACACAGGGACGGGGCGACTTTCGAGTCGCCCCGTTTCTTTCTAAAGGCTAATTCATCGATATGTCGCAAAAGCGTCTTCTTGCGTGGCTCTTGCCGTTCCTTGCCATCGTTGCGGTGGCAGGCTCCGCGTTTGCGGCCGATCTCGGCTCCCTGGTGACGAACCTCGTCACCGGCGGCTACAGCGAGCGCGACGACGCGATCAAGGCGCTTGCCACCTCGGGTGAGGCGCGCGCCGCGCCGATCTTGCAGGCGCTGAGCGCCGGCGATCTCTACGTTCGAAATTCCGACAAGCTCGTCGTCATCGGGAAAGTTAGCGCGAGTGGTGGCAGCGGCAAACTCGCCCTGACCGACGCCGTCACCGGCAAGGATGCCGGCACCGCGGCCGAGGACGACCTCGACAAGGTCAAGGTCAACAACCGCTTGCGTGGCACCATCGATGCCGCGATGGGCTCGCTCACCTTGATGAGCCCCGATCCGAAGGTACGCAGGCAGGCCGCCGAGTCGCTGTTCACGCGGCGCGACGCCTCGGCGCTCGCGGCGCTCGAGCCGGCGCTGGCCGCCGAGAAGGACGACAGTATCAAGCGGTCGATGATCGAGGCGCGGGCCGCGATCGTGCTTACGACCCCGGACACGACGCCGGCGCAGAAGCTGGCAGCGGTTGCCGTCGTGCGCGATCGCGGCGACCGCGACGCCATGGCCGTGCTCCAGGCCGCCGCCCAGTCCACGAACGGCGAGGTCAAGGCGGCGGCGCTGGCCGGAGCCGAATCGGTCCGCAATACGCTGCAGGCGTGGACCCAGGCGCAGAACGTCTGGTACGGCATCTCGCTCGGCTCGGTGCTGCTGCTGGCCGCGATCGGGCTCGCCATCACCTTCGGCACCATGGGCGTCATCAACATGGCGCACGGCGAGATGGTGATGCTGGGCGCCTACACGACCTTCGTCGTGCAGCAGGCGCTGCGCAGCTACGCCCCTGGGCTCAATGAAATCTCGGTCATCATCGCGCTGCCGCTTGCCTTCCTGGTCTCTGGCGCGGTCGGCGTGCTGATCGAACGCACGATCATCCGCTTCCTCTACGGCCGCTCGCTCGACACGCTGCTGGCGACCTGGGGCCTGTCACTGGTGCTGCAGCAGGCCGTGCGCTCGATCTTCGGCCCGACCAATCGCGAGGTCAGCTCGCCGTCCTGGATGTCGGGCTCGTTCCATGTCGGCCAGCTCGACGTCACCTACGGCCGACTCTGGATCATCGTCTTCGCGTTGCTGGTGTTCGCGGCCCTGCTGTTGCTGCTACGCAAGACGCCGCTCGGTCTCTACATGCGCGCGGTCACGCAGAACCGTCCGATGGCGGCCGCCGTCGGCATCCGCACGCCTCGGGTCGATGCGCTCACCTTCGGCCTGGGCTCCGGCATCGCGGGCCTCGCGGGCGTGGCGCTGAGCCAGATCGACAACGTCAGCCCCAACCTCGGCCAAGGCTACATCATCGACTCTTTCATGGTCGTTGTGTTCGGCGGCGTCGGCAATCTCTTCGGCACGCTCGTGGGCGCCACCGCATTGGGCATCGTGAACAAGTTCCTCGAACCCTATGCCGGCGCGGTGCTGGGCAAGATCCTGGTGCTGGTCTTCATCATCCTGTTCATCCAGCGCCGTCCGCGCGGCCTCTTTGCCCTGAAGGGGCGGTCTGTCGAATGAGTATGGGCGAATGATCACGCGCTTCCTCTGGACCGGCATGGGCCGCAACCTGCGCCTCTTCGTGCTGCTGGTATTGGCGGTCGGCATCGTCGTGCCGGCGCTCAACCTGCTGATGCCCAAGACGAGCGCCTTCTACGTGCCGGCCTATGCGCTGCAGCTGATCGGCAAGTATCTCTGCTACGCCTCGCTGGCGCTCGCAGTCGACCTCGTGTGGGGCTTCTGCGGGATCCTGACGCTCGGCCACGCCGCCTTCTTCGCACTGGGCGGTTACTGCATGGGCATGTACCTGATGCGCCAGATCGGCGCGCGCGGCGTCTACGGCAATCCGATCCTGCCCGACTTCATGGTGTTCCTGAACTATCCGGAGCTGCCGTGGTTCTGGCACGGCTTTAACCACTTCTGGTTTGCCGCCGCCATGATCGTCATCGTGCCGAGCGTGCTGGCGCTGGCGCTGGGCTGGTTCGCCTTCCGCAGCCGCGTCACCGGCGTTTATCTGTCGATCATCACCCAGGCGATGACCTTCGCCCTGTTGCTGGCCTTCTTCCGCAACGACATGGGCTTCGGCGGCAACAACGGCATGACCGACTTCAAGGACATCCTGGGCTACTCCGTGCAGGCCGACACGACGCGCGCCGCGCTGTGCTTTGCCTCCGCGCTGGCGCTGGCAATCTTCCTGGTGATCTCGGGCGCGATCATCGGTTCGCGCTTCGGCACGGCGCTGATCGCGGTGCGCGACGCCGAGAGCCGCATGCGCTTCCTGGGCTACCGCGCCGAGACCTACAAGCTCTTCGTCTTCGTGCTGTCGGCGGCGATGGCGGGCATCGCGGGCGCGCTCTACGTGCCGCAGATCGGCATCATCAACCCCAGCGAATTCGCGCCCGGCAACTCGATCGAGGCGGTGCTGTGGGTCGCCGTCGGCGGCCGCGGCACCCTGATCGGGCCGGTGATCGGCGCCTTCATCGTCAACTTCGCCAAGACCTATCTCACCGGCGCGCTGCCCGAAGTCTGGCTGTTTGCGCTCGGCGCCCTGTTCATCGTCGTCACCCTGTTCCTGCCCAAGGGTGTCGTCGGCCTGTGGGCCCAGCTGCGTGCCCGCAACCTCGCGAGGAAGGCGACCGCGGCATGAAGACGGCTCCCCGCAGCACTTCCGCCCTGCTGTATCTCAGCGGCGTCACCGTGTCGTTCGACGGCTTCAAGGCGTTGAACAACCTCTCGCTGCTGATCGAGCCGGGCGAGATGCGCGCCATCATCGGCCCCAACGGCGCCGGCAAGACCACCATGATGGACGTCATCACCGGCAAGACGCGGCCGGACGAGGGCGAGGTCGTGTTCGACGGCCAGGCCGACCTCACCAAGCTCGACGAGGCGCATATCGCGACCCTGGGCATCGGGCGCAAGTTCCAGAAGCCCACGGTGTTCGAGAACCACACGGTGCGCGACAACCTCCTGCTGGCCCTGGCAGGCCTGCGCTCCTGGTACAAGCTGCTGGGCGCGGCGCCGACCCGGGCCGAGAACAATCGCCTCGCCGAGATCCTGTCGATCATCCGCATGGAAGCGCAGCAGCACATGCTGGGCGCGCGCCTCAGCCACGGCCAGAAGCAGTGGCTCGAGATCGGCATGCTGCTGGCGCAGAATCCCAAGCTGATGCTGGTCGACGAGCCGGTGGCGGGCATGACCGACGTCGAGACCGAGACCACCGCGCAGGTGCTGCGCGAGGTCAACAAGTCCCACTCTGTCGTCGTGGTCGAGCACGACATGAGCTTCGTGCGCGCTTTGGGCGTCAAGGTGACGGTGCTGCACGAGGGATCGATGCTGGCCGAAGGCTCGCTCGACCAGGTGAGCGCCGATCCGCGCGTCGTCGAAGTCTATCTGGGACGATGACCATGCTGAAGGTCGAGAACGTCAACCTCTTCTACGGTGCCGCCCAGGCGCTGCGCGGCGTGTCGCTCACCGCCACCATCGGCCGGGTGACCTGCCTGCTGGGCCGCAACGGCGTCGGCAAGACCAGCCTGCTGCGCGCCATCTCCGGCCTGCAGCCGATCGCCTCGGGCTCGATCGCGCTCGACGGCAAGGACGTCTCGAAATTGCCGGCCTACGAGCGCGCGCGGCTTGGCGTGGCGCTCGTGCCGCAGGGCCGCGAGATCTTCTCGCTGCTCACGGTGAAGGAGAACCTCGAGACCGGCTTCGCTCCCGTGAAGCGCGAGTTCAAGAAGGTCCCCGACGAGGTGTTCGAGCTCTTCCCCGTGCTGCAGACAATGCTGCGCCGCCGCGGCGGCGACCTGTCGGGCGGCCAGCAGCAGCAGCTCGCGATCGGCCGCGCGCTGACCATGCGGCCGAAGCTCCTCGTGCTCGACGAGCCGACCGAAGGCATCCAGCCATCGGTCATCAAGGACATCGGCCGCGCCATCACCTATCTGCGCAACCGCGGCGACATGGCGATCCTGCTGGTCGAGCAGTATCTCGAATTCGCCCACGAGCTGGCCGACGATTTCGCCGTCATGGACCGCGGTGAGGTCGTGATGTCCGGCACCCGCGAGACCTTCGACGCCGATGCCGTCCGCAAGCACATGACGGTGTGAGCAGCTATTCCCCAATAAGAGAGAGCGATTTGTGAATGCGCTCTATGGTGCTCGTATTTTGCCGATCCGGTGAAATAGGGCACAGGATCTGGAGAAGCTGGGTATCTCTTGGAACCAGCAACACATCAAGTGTGAGGAAGATTTCCGGTCCAACACGAACGCCGGATTTGATGACAAAATGCATCGCGGGCACGGAATCGACAGCGGTCTTCTCCTCTGACTCGATCGAGCCAATCTTGACTGCAAAATCGCGCATCCTGCGAAATCGCGCTTCCGCTACGTCGGCGTGTCCTTTGATGATGTTGTCGAACCTCACCATATAGAGATCATGGTCGTTGACGATGACTCGCGCGGCATAGCTTCGAACGTTCGGCGTGACAGGCGATGGTTGAACAGCTTCGAGCTTTGGTGACCCGGGAAGCTCAATCCGAAATCCACCGTTATCAGGCTTGAATTCTGTCCATGCTTCTTGTGCCAGCACAGGTCGCGGAGTGATCGGCAGCAAGGCGAGCGCCACAAGAAGTCCGAGCTTGGCCAGGCGTTTCAGCCCTGTCGCTCTTGAGCTTCGGTGGAGAGTTAAGGGTTGGCGCATCGGAGTATTGGTAAGGGGCCCGGCCGGTAATTCAACTATTAAGGGGCATCGTATTGCGGGTTTTGCCGCGGCCTCTCGACGTGGGCGGCAGTAACGACCGTAAGTCGGGATTCGCGCCGACTGGCCTAAAATGGCGGGATGCCGATCCGCGCACCCTGTCATCCCGAGCGAAGCGAGGGACCTTTATCTCCCTCCACGCAAAGGTCCCTCGCTGCGCTCGGGATGACAGGGGGCCAAAGCAACGTTCCCTTAAATCTTGCTTATTTAAAGCGTTACCGCGAGGTAACTGCCGCGCCTGACCCCGCCAGCGGCGTCTTACGCCGACGGAGGGGCACATGCGGGAACCGGGAAGAATCCCCTAAAATCCTTATACCATCGGCATCTGACATTTCCCGATCGGTCGGGAAACGGCGGGAAAACGTCCTAGTGCGGCGCCTGGGCTCCGCGGACGAGCTTGCCGGGCAGCGCGCCGGTCAGTTCGTCGTTGTGCACGGTCTCGACGCCGGCGTTGAAGGTGTGGCGATAGCCGGTGGCGCGCTGGATCAGGCGGCGGCCGCCGGCGGGAAGATCGTAGACGACTTCGGGGCGCTTCAGGCTGAGCGCGTCGAAGTCGATCACGTTGATGTCGGCCTTGTGGCCGGGCGCCAGCAGGCCGCGGTCGAGCAGGCCGTAGGCCTCGGCGGTGCCGCGCGTCTGCTTGGCGATCAGGTATTCGAGACCGAGCTTCGGCCCGCGCGTGCGGTCGCGACCCCACAGAGTGAGGAGCGAGGTGGGCGAAGAGGCGTCGCAGATCACGCCGACATGCGCGCCACCGTCGGCCACGCCCAGCACGCTGCCCGGATCGGTGATCATGTCGTGCACCACATCGAGATTGCCGTAGGCATAGTTCTCGAACGGCAGCATCAGCAGGCCCTTGCCGCCGTCGGCCATGATCGCGTCGAGGGCGACTTCCTGCGGCGTGCGGCCGGTGCGTTGCGCGATGGCGGCAATCGAGTTCGCGCTATCGGGCTCGTAGTCGGGCCGGGCGCCGATCGGGAACATCTTGTGGAACGACTCGCCCATGTAGGCCGGTGCGTCGGCGGCACGCGGCGCCGTGAGGCGGCGGCGCAGGTCGGCATCGGCCTGCAGACGCGCATAGCGCGCGGCCGGCGAGAGATCGCGGATCTCGCGCCACACCGGATGCGCCGCAAAGGGATGCACCGTCGTCTCGAGGCCCAGGATCACGCCGATCGGGCGCGAGCCCACCTGCGCGTTGGCAACACGGCCGCTGCGGCGCACGGCGTTCACCTGGTCGAGCGTCTGGCGCCACAGGTTCGGACTGGCGTCGACCTGGACCAGCAACACGGAGAGCGGGCGCCCCGCGAGTTTAGCCGCGGCGTCGAGCGCTTCGAACTCGCCGGGACCGAAGTCGGAATTCACCTGGAGGACGCCCTTGCCCGCGCGCTTCATGCCTTCGGCCAGTGCGAGCAGTTCGGCTTCACGGGCGCTGAGCGACGGGGTGAAGCTGCCGTCGCGCGCCTTGTGCTTGGTGGTGCGCGAGGTCGTCACGCCCATCGCGCCCGCGTCGAGCGCTTCGGCCACCAGCCGCGTCATCTCCTCGCGCTCGCCCTGGTCGGGCACCTCGGCGTGGTTCGCGCCGCGCTCGCCCATCACGTAGAAGCGCAGCGCGCCGTGCGGCAGTTGGGCGGCCACGTCGACGGTGCGGGTCATCGAACCCAGCGCGTCGAGATAGTCGCCGAAAGATTCCCAGTTGAACTTCACGCCCTCGCTCAGGACCGTGCCGGGAATATCCTCGACGCCTTCCATCAGGTTGATCAGGTAGGCCGACTTGCCGGGCCGCACCGGTGCGAAGCCGACGCCGCAATTGCCGAACACCGTCGTGGTGACGCCATGCCAGGAGGAGGGCGTGATGAACGGGTCCCAGGTCGCCTGGCCGTCGTAGTGGGTATGGATGTCGACGAAGCCCGGGGCGACGATAAGCCCGCCGGCCTCGATCTCGCGTTTGGCCGGTCCGAGTCTCGGGCCGACCTCCGCGATCCTGCCCTCCTGGACGGCCACGTCGGCCACTTTGCGGGGCTGGCCGGAGCCATCGATCACGGTGCCATTTCGGATAACGAGGTCAAACATGGGCGAAGGATAGGCTTCAGACCGGTTGCCGGTCTATGTTGCGGGCCAGAAATCATCATCCTTTTGGGGAACTGACCCTTGCAAAAGCCACTGCTCTTCACGCCCTTCAAGATGCGCGGCGTCGTCGCCGCGAACCGTACAGTCGTCTCGCCGATGGTCCAGTACCGGGCTACGGACGGGCTGGTGAACGACTATCACATCGTCCATCTCGGCAAGTTCGCGCTGGGCAAGTTCGGCATCGTTTTCACGGAAAACTGTGCCGTCGTGCCGGAAGGCCGTGTCACGCAAGGCGATCTCGGCCTGTGGGATGACAGCCAGATCGAGGGCCACAAGCGCCTGACGCGCTTCCTGCAGCAGGAAGGCGCCCTTGCCGCCACCCAGATCACCCATGCCGGCCGCAAAGCGTCGTCACCGCGCCAGTTCGACAGACCCGACGAGTTCGGGCCCAAAGAAGCAGGCTGGCAGCCGTGGCAGGTCTATGGACCGTCTGCGCTCCCCGCCGGCGAGCGTTACTCGACGTCGCCGTTGGCGCTCGATGTGGCGCAAATGGACACGATCGTGAAGAAGTTCGGCGAGGCGGCGCGCCGTGCCGATGCCGCGGGCTACGACATCGTCGAGATCCATGGTGCGCACGGCTACCTGCTGGCGCAGTTCCTCTCGCCGCTCAGCAACAAGCGCAACGACCAGTTCGGTGGCGACCGCGCCGGCCGCATGAAGTTTCCGCTCGCGGCCGCCAAGGCCGTGCGTGAGAACTGGCCGGAGCACAAGCCGATGTTCATCCGCGTCTCGGCGGTCGACGGTGGCGGCGGCTGGGATGTCGACGACACCGTAGCCTATGCGCAGGAACTGCGCGCGCTGGGCATCGATGTGATCGACACCTCGTCGGGCGGACTCGCGGGGCTGTCGACGGCGGCGCCGATCAAGCGCTCGCTGGGCTTCCAGGTGCCGTTCGCGGCCGCGGTGAAGCGCGGCGCGGACATCCCGACCATGGCGGTGGGCCTGATCCTCGACGGGCCGCAGGCGGAAGCGATCCTGCAGGCGGGCGATGCCGACCTGATCGCGATCGGCCGTCAGGCGCTCTACAATCCGTTCTGGCCGGTGCATGCCGCGCAGGAGCTGGGCCACGACACCAAGTTCGAGATGTGGAATCCCGAGTACGGTTGGTGGCTCGACAAGCGCAAGAACAACCTGCCGCCGGAGCGGGCGGCGACAGGACACGTGAAATGAGCGGTATCCTCGCAGGCCTGCGCGTGATCGAGGGCTCGGCCTTCATTGCCGCGCCGATGGCAGGCATGACGCTGGCACAGCTCGGCGCCGACGTGATCCGCTTCGACGATCTGAAAGGCGGACTCGACAGCGACCGTTGGCCGGTCACCAAGGACGGCGCCTCGATCTATTGGGCGGGCCTCAACAAGGGCAAGCGCTCGATCGCGGTCGACCTGCGCAGCCTGAAGGGACGCGAACTGCTCTCGGCATTGATCACCGCGCCGGGCGAGAACGCGGGCATCTTCTCGACCAACATGCCGGCGCGCGGCTGGCTCTCCTACGAAGAGCTGGCAAAGAAGCGTGCCGACCTGATCGCGCTCAACATCGTCGGCGACCGTCATGGCGCGGCGAACGTCGACTATACGGTGAACTCGATCACCGGGTTTCCGCTGGTCTCCGGTCCGGTGGGCCATCAGGGGCCGGTCAACAACGTGCTGCCGGCGTGGGACATCGCCACTGCCTATGCCGCGGCCATGGCGATCCTGGCGGCGGAACGGCATCGCCGCCTGACCGGCAAGGGCCAGCAGATCGTGCTGCCACTGCAGGACATGGCGCTCGCGGCCGTGTCGGCCACCGGCTACATCGGCGAAGCCGTCGTCAACAATGTCGACCGGCCGCGCTTCGGCAACGAGATCTTCGGCACCTTCGGTCGCGACTTCCGGACCAGGGACCGCAAGTACGTGATGGTCTGCATCTTCTCCGACCGTCATCTCGACGCGCTCGCCAAGGCCGGTGGCTTCGCCGAAGCGTTCGCTGCCATCGAGAAAAAGAAGGGTGTCGACCTCAAGCTCGAAGCAGACCGCTGGAACGCGCGTGCCGAGCTGGTCGCCGTGATCGAGCCGTGGGTCGCGAGCCTCTCGGCGGTGGACGTGGCGGCGGCGTTGAAGAAGGCGGGCGCGCTCTGGGCGCCGTACCAGACCTTCCGCGAGCTTGCCGCCGACAAGGATGCGGTGTTGGAGAATCCGATGTTCACCGTACTCGACCAGCCCGGCATCGGCCGCTATCCCGTCGCCGCCTCGCCGGTCCAGTTCGCGGCGGTTGCACGGGAGAAGCCGGTGGCAGCGCCAACGCTCGGCCAGCACACCGACGAGATCCTGTCCGGTATCCTCGGCCTGTCCGGTGCCGAGATCGGCAAGTTGCACGACGAGAAGGTCGTTGGCGGCCGGTAAAATCCTGATCGCGGGCGGCGGCATCGGCGGGCTGGCGACGGCACTGGCGCTGGCGCAGAAGGGCATCGCCTCGCTGGTGCTGGAGAAGGCCTCGCAGTTGGGCGAGATCGGCGCCGGTATCCAGCTCGGGCCGAATGCCTTCCATTGCTTCGACCGGCTGGGCGTCGGCGAGGCGGCGCGCGGCATGGCCGTCTATATCGACCACCTGCGCCTGATGGATGCGATGGCAGACGGCGAGATCTGCCACATCGACCTCGGCGAGGCGTTCCGCGCGCGCTACGGCAATCCCTATGCCGTCGTGCATCGCGGCGATCTGCATGGTGTGTTGCTGAAAGCCTGCCGCGAGCATCCGTCGATAGAACTCGAAGTCAGCAGCGAGGTCACGGGCTATCTGCAGGACGGCCAAGTAAGTAACGAGGCGGTCACCGCGATTCTGGCCGATGGCCGGCGGATGCGCGGCGCGGCGCTGATCGGCGCCGACGGCCTGTGGTCGAATGTGCGCCGACAGCTCGTGGGCGACGGCGCGCCCCGCGTCTCAGGCCACACGACCTATCGCTCGGTGATCCCGACCGAACAGATGCCGGAGGATTTGCGCTGGAACGCAGCGACCCTGTGGGCCGGTCCGAAGTGCCACATCGTCCACTACCCGCTGTCGGGCTGGAAAGTGTTCAACCTCGTCGTCACCTATCACAACGATGCGCCCGAGCCCGTGGCCGGCAAGCCAGTCGGCGTGGAGGAAGTGCGGCGCGGCTTCGCCCATGTCTGCGAGCGCGCCCAGACGATCATCCGCCACGGCATCGACTGGAAGATGTGGGTGCTGTGCGACCGCGATCCTGTCGACAAATGGATCGACGGCAACGTGGCGCTGCTGGGCGATGCCGCGCACCCGATGCTGCAGTACATGGCGCAAGGCGCTTGCATGGCGATGGAGGATGGTGTGTGCCTGGCCGACGCACTTGCCACGCACGACACGATCGCCGCCGGCCTGGAGAACTATCGTGCGCGCCGTGTGCTGCGCACCGCGCGGGTGCAGCTCACTTCACGGGCGATGGGCGACCACGTCTATCACCCGGCCGGCCCGCACGCGGCGCTGCGCAACGCGATCATGAGCGCCAAGAGCCAGGCCGAATGGTACGCGACGCTCGATTGGATCTACGGCGGCAACGGATTGGAGTGAAGACGCTTCGGTCCGGCCCGAAGTGTCGGGCGGCGGAAAGTACTTATCTCTACGGGATGACCCAGCAGACCTTCCGTATCGACGCGACGGTCGATTGCCCGTCGCTTTTCGTCCGCCGCCAGCCGCGCCTCGGCGCGCCGGCGGTGCTTTATGTGCACGGCGCGACGTTCCCGTCGGCGCTGTCCGTCGGCTTCGACTTCGGTAATGGCCCTCGGTCGAAATCTTGGCTCGATGACTGGAACGCACGTGGCTTCGACGCCTGGGCCTTCGACTTCGCGGGCTTTGGCGGCAGCGGCCGCCACGCCGCGATGGCCGGGCCGGCGGACGGGCACCCGCCGCTGTGCCGCGCGCCCGAGGCGGCACGGCAGGTCCTTTCGGTGCTCGACCTGATCCGGCGCGAGACCGGCCGGTCGAGGATCTCGCTGGTGGCGCATTCCTGGGGCGGGGCGCCCGCGGCCCTTTCCGCCATTTCCGCACCCGATATCGTGGACAGGCTCGTGCTGTTCGCGCCGATCGCGCCGCGCACTGGTGGGACGGTACCGACGGCGCTTCCCGCCTGGGCCGATGTCACCACCGAGGCGCAGTACAAGCGCTTCGTCGAGGACGTGCCCCAGGGTCACGCGCCGGTGCTGGAAGGCTTCGATCGCTGGGCACCGGCCTATCTCGCGAGCGATCCTGGTGCGGCCCGGCGTTCGCCGCCCGCTGTGCGCGTGCCCTATGGGCCGGCGGCCGACAATATCGAGGCGCGGGCGGGGCGCATCGCCTGGGATCCGGCCAGGATCAGCCAGCCGCTCACGATCGTGCGCGGTGCCTGGGACTCGCTCTGCCTCGACAAGGATGCCGCCGCCATCCTCGACGCGGCCATCGCCGCGCCGTCACGTCACGACCGCAAGCTGGACGCGGGCACCCACCTGATGCATCTCGAAACCGGCCGGCACGCTCTCTACGAAGCGGTCGGCCAAGCCCTGAAGGGAGAGACGTCATGATCGCCGTGATCTTCGAAGTGTGGCCCGCTGACGGCCGCAAGCAGACCTATCTCGACATCGCCGCTTCGCTGAAGCCGGAGCTGGAAAAGATCGACGGCTTCATCTCGATCGAGCGCTTCCAGAGCCTGGTCGACGAGACCAAGCTGCTCTCGCTCTCCTTCTGGCGCGACGAGGCCGCCGTGCAGGCGTGGCGCAATCTCGAGCACCATCGCCAGGCGCAGGCGGCCGGCCGCGGCGGCGTGCTGCGCGATTACCGGCTGCGCGTGGCCAGTGTCCTGCGCGACTACGGCATGAAGGAGCGTTCCGAGGCGCCGAAGGATTCCCGTGCCGCCAATGGGTAACGAAAGCTACGGCATGGCCAAGGAATGTTTGCGCGACCCGGTCCGGCGATCCGCTAAGGTCTGGCCATGAAAATCCTCGTGGTCGGCGCCGGCGCGATCGGCGGTTTCTTCGGCGGCCGCCTGCTGGCGGCAAAACGTGACGTCACCTTCCTGGTGCGGCCGGGACGGGCGGCACAACTCGCCAAGACCGGCCTCGTCATAAAGAGCAAGCTGGGCGACGTTTCGCTGACGTCGCCGCCGCTGGTCTCAGCGGAGACGCTGAAGGGCCCGTACGATGTGGTGCTGCTGGCCTGCAAGGCGTTCGACCTCGAGGGCGCGATGGAGGCCTTCGCGCCCGCCGTCGGTCCCGACACGGCGATCCTGCCGCTGCTGAACGGGCTCGCTCATATTGGCACGCTGTCCTGGCGCTTCTCGAAGAAGAACGTGCTGGGCGGACAGGCGGCACTCCCCCTGACGCTCGATGCCGAGGGACGAATCCTTCATCTCAGCGATCAGTTGAACATCAGCTTCGGTGAACTCGACGGCACGGCATCGCCCCGCGTGGCGGCGCTGGCGGCCGAGTTCGCGGCGGCCGGAATCCAGGCGGGCCAGAGCACGACGATGCTGCAGGACATGTGGGAGAAGTGGGCCTTCATTGCGACCGCGGGCGGCATCACCTCGTTGATGCGCGGCACCGTGGGCGACATCGTGGCGGGCGGCGGCGCGCCGTTGGTCACTGCGCTGTACGACGAGATCGCGCTGATCGCCGCCGCCAACGGCCACGCGCTGCGCGCGCCGGCGGTCGAGCGGGCGAAGACGACACTCACGGCGGCGGGTTCGCCGTTCAATTCCTCGATGGCGCGCGATGTCGAGGGCGGCTTCCGGGTCGAGGCCGATCATGTGATCGGCGACCTGCTGAAGCGTGCCAAGGGCGGCGAGTATCCGATGCTCACCGTCGCCTACGCCCATCTCAAGGCGTACGAAGCGCGGCGCGCACGAGAAATAGCGGCCCGAGCCTGAAAATTTGTCATGCGGACCCTAGTGGTGCTTTTCCTTATTCATGATAGTTATCATGAATAAATGAAAGTCGACCAGCAGACCATGGCGGCCCATCGCGCCGCGATCCTGAAGCAGGCCGGACGCTTGTTCCGCAAGCGCGGGATCGATGGCGTGGCGGTGGCCGACATCACCGGCGCGGCCGGGCTGACGCATGGCGCCTTCTACGGCCATTTCCCCAGCAAGGCGGCGCTGGCGGCCGAAGCGTGCCGGGAGTCGCTCGAGCGCTCGGCGGCGTACTGGCGCAAGGAGATCGCGCAGGCGCGCCGCGACGGGGTGGACCCGCTGGCCGCGATCATCGACGACTACCTCACGCCCACCAAGCGCGACCAGCACGACCGCAGTTGCGCCATCACCACGCTCGGCCACGAAGCCAGCCGCGACGCCGAAGTCGGTCCCGCCATGGGCAGCGGCGTCGAGGCGCTTCTGACCGTGCTGCAGGAGCTGGTCGCCGAGCGCCGTCCCAAGGCCGGTCCCGCAGTGCATGCCGATGCCGCCCTCGCAGCCCTCGCCGCGATGAACGGTGGCCTCACGCTCGCGCGCCTGCTGGCCGCCAACCCGAAACGTTCCGCCGCCGCCCTCAAGGCCGCGGCTGCCCTCGCCAAGCGCGCGGCTGACTGAAGGATCACATCATGCTTTCTCCGATACTGGCGCCAGCAATGGCGCGTCGCGGCGTGCACTACGGCTGGGTCGTCGTTGCCGTCGCCTTCCTGACGATGCTGGCGACCGCCGCCGCGATGGGCATGCCGGGCGTACTGCTGCTGCCGCTCAAAAACGAGTTCGGCTGGGATCTCGGCATGATCTCCGGCGCCCTGGCCCTGCGGCTCGTGCTGTTCGGACTGGTGGCGCCGTTCGCGGCGGCGTTGATGCTGCGCTACGGCATCCGCATCGTCGTCAGCACGGCGCTGTGCCTGATCGTGCTCGGCCTGATCCTGGCCACACAGATGACGGCGGTGTGGCAGCTCTGGCTCACCTGGGGCCTGATGCTGGGCCTTTCGACCGGCGTCACCGCCAACGTGCTGGGCGCCACTGTCGCCAGCCGCTGGTTCACCAAGCGGCGCGGCCTCGTGGTCGGCCTGCTGAGCGCGAGCAGCGCCACGGGACAGCTGCTGTTCCTGCCGGTGGCCGCGTGGCTGTCGGAGCATCTGGGCTGGCGTCAGGCGATGATGCCCGCGGCGGCGATGTGCCTTCTGTGCCTGGTGCTGGTCGTGCTGTTCATGCGCGACCATCCGGGCGACGTCGATCTGGCCTCTTATGGCGAGGACGAGGTCGTGGCGCCGCCGGTGCGCCGCGCCGGCAGCAACGCGCTGTTGCTCAGCTTCTCGGCGCTCGCCATGGCTTCGCGCAACCGCACCTTCTGGATCCTGGCCGGCACCTTCTTCGTCTGCGGCCTGTCGACCAACGGGCTGGTGCAGAACCACTTCATCCCGCTCTGCCACGACTTCGGCATGGATGCGGTCGAGGCCTCGGGCGTGCTGGCGCTGATGGGCGCCTGCGATTTCGTGGGCACGATCATCTCGGGCTGGCTGTCGGACCGCTACGACAATCGCTGGCTGCTGTCGTGGTACTACGGCCTGCGCGGGCTCAGCCTGCTGGTGCTGCCGTACTCGCAGTTCTCGTTCTTTGGCCTCAGCCTGTTCGCGGTGTTCTACGGTCTCGACTGGATCGCCACCGTGCCGCCCACGGTCAAGCTGTCCGGCCAGACGTTCGGTCGCGAGCAGGGCCCGCTGGTCTTCGGCTGGGTCTTCACCGCCCACCAGCTGGGCGCCGCGACGGCGGCTTTCGCGGCCGGTGCGACGCGCGACATGCTGCTGAGCTACCTGCCGGCGTTCGCCTTCGCGGGCGCGGCCTGCCTCGTGGCCGCAATCGCGGTGCTCACGGTGAAGAAGCGGCCGGGCGCCGCGACGGTGGTGCCGGCCGAGTGATCAGGCGCCGTGTGCCGCGGGATCGCGGCCGGACGCCTTCAGGACGAAATGGTCGACCGATACCGGGCCAGGACCGGCGATGGCCAGCCAGGCGAACATGACGAAGTAGGAGACTTCCTCGAAGCCCAGGAAAGTCTCGATCGAATCGATGTCGCCCAGCTTCGCCGAGACGATCGCCACGGCCATCACGACCATCAGCGGCACGGCGGCAAAGCGGGTCAGCAGGCCGACGAACAGAAGCATGCCGCCGAAATACTCCACGCCCGAGACGAAGGGTGTGAGGACCTCGGGTGCCGGGATACCGAGTGCTATGAAGTTCTTGGTGATCGCGGGCAGGTTGTGCAGCTTGGTCCAGCCGGTGCCCATGAAGACCCAGCCGACGGTGATGCGCACGGCCAGCGGTGCAGCCCAGGTGAAGTAACTCGCAACGAGGCGCGACCAGTCGTAGAAGACGGTGACGAAGGCGTTCATGTGACTCCCCGACGGCGGATTGGCCGTATCTCCGGTCAGGACTATCGCGCTTTGCCGATCACGCGGCAAAAACTATTCGTGAAGACGAGTTCATCGCCTGTCGGCGTTATCGCGCCATCCAGCCGCCGTCGACCATCAGGTTCTCGCCCGTGATGAAGGTCGCTTCGTCGGACGCCAGGAACAGCGCGGCATTGGCCACGTCGTCCGAGCGGCCGAGGCGCGGCAGTGGCGTGCGGGCGTGACTGTAGTCGATCCAGCGCGGCTCGACGGCGCGGCCGGACTTGCCGGTCAGGATCTTCCCCGGCGCCACGGCATTGCAGATGATCGAGTCCTTGCCGTAGTCCGACGCGATCTGGCGCGTGAGATAGACGATCGCCGACTTGGAGACACCGTAGGAACAGTCCTCGGGCGAAGCGATCATGCCGTGCTGCGAGGAGATGTTGACGATGCGCCCGCGCGCCTCGTTGCGGATCTCCTGTGTCAGCATGCGGCGCACGGCGGCGCGGCACATCAGGAACACGCCGGTGAGGTTGACCGCCATGACGCGGTTCCAGTCGTCGAGACTGGTCTCGGTCAGCGTCTTGCCGATGCGGATCACCGCGTCGTTGACCACGATATCGAGCCGTCCCGTCGGTTCGGCGGCGCGGCGCACGGCTTCCTCGACGTCCGCTTCCTTCGAGACGTCGCCCTGGAAGAACGGCACGTCGAGGAGCTTGTGCGTGGGCTCGCCGCCTTCGACCACCTGCTCGGTGATGTCCATCAACAAGAGCTTTGCCCCCTCGGCATGGAAGCGCTGGGCGATGGCGCGGCCGATGCCGGAGGAGGCGCCGGTGATCAGGGCCGTTTTGCCTGCAAGTCGCTTCATCTCTGCCTCATCAGCATGTCGCGTTCGAGCTTGGCTACCCAGCGCGCGAAGGGCCAGAGCAGCACGAAGAAAAGGACCGCCGCGACCGTGAGCGGGGTCGGATTGTAGGTCTGCTCCTGGGCGACGCGGGCCGAGCGCAGCAACTCGGGCAGGGCCACGAGGGAGGCGATGGAGGTGGTCTTGACCAGCTCGAGCGAGTTGGAAGCCAGCGGCGCCAGCACCCGCTGGATCGCCTGCGGTAGGATCACCAGGAAGATGATCTGCAGCGGATGCAGGCCGAGCGCGCGGGCGGCCTCGCGCTGGCCGGGTGGCAGGGATTCGATGCCGGCACGGAAGATCTCGCCGTAGTAGCCCGAATTGTTGAGCACGATCGCCAGCACGCAGGCCGCGAACGACGGAAGCTTCAGGCCGAGGAAGGGCAGGCCGTAGAAGATCAGGATCAGCAACACCAGAACCGGAAAGGAGCGGAACAGATCGATCCAGATCAGCAGCGCCACGTTCAGCGGCTTCTTGTGGAAACTGTAGAGCACCGCGATCAGCAGCCCGACGACCACGGCGATCGGCAGGGTCACGACGGACAGCAGCGCCGTGAGCTGCAGGCCCTGCCACAGCAGCGGCCATACCTTCACCGCCGAGTCCCAGTCGGCGAAATTGTCGAGGAAAAGCTGCAGCGCTTCCATCAGTGTCTTCTCGGTCCCAGGCCTTCGAGCCAGCGGCTGGCGATCACCAGCGGCAGGAAGAACAGCAGGTAAAGGGCCGCTGCCAGGGTAAGCGGCGAGGGGTTGGCCGCGATCGCCATGGCGCTCTCGGCGCGGCCCAGCAGCTCGGGCAAGGAGACGGCGGTGCCGAGCGCGGTGCCCTTGGTGATGGCGATGGCCCGGTTGGTGAGCAGCGGCACGGCGATGCGGATCGCCTGCGGCAGGATCACCCTGAACAGGATCATGAAGAAGCCCAGCCCCAGCGAGCGCGCGGCATCCCATTGGCCGGTCGGAACGGCCTGGATGGCGGACCAGAAAATCTCGGTGGCGAAGGCCGCCAGCACCGCGCCCAGCGCCACGACGGTGGCGGCAAACGGGCTGAGCTGGATGTCGGCATAGGGCAGGCCGAAATAGATGAACACCACCACCACGAGCTGCGGCAGCGTGCGGAAGATATCGACGAAGATCGTGATGGCGATGTCGGCCGCGCGGATGCGCATGGCGCGTACGACCGCGAGCGCCAGGCCGGTGGCGATGCCCACCACGATGGTGAGTAGGGCCACTTCGACCGTGATCCAGAACCCGCCCAGGATGGACGGGCCATACTGGGCGAAGATCTGCCGGTTGAAGAAATTATCGGCCAGAGGGCCCATTGCTCAGGGCCCGAAGGCTATTTGCAAGCGAGTTCGTGCGGCGTCGGGTCATAGTTCTTGAAATCGGGCGCGCCGTAGCCGGGGAAGATCGTGTTGATCGTCGAGGCGGCGTCGGGCTTGGAGCCGTACCACTTCTCGTACATCGTCACGAGCGTGCCGTCCTTCTTCATGCACTCGATCGCCATCTCGACCGTGTTGCGATAGCCCGTGTCTTCGAGCCGGAAGGCGTAGCCGAAGTTGCGGCCGTTGAAGTCCTTGAAGCCGACCTTGATCGCCTTGTTCTGAGTCGCGGCGAACACGGTGGTCGGGATCTCGTTCAGCGCCGTGAAAGCGCGGCGGGTGATCACGGCCTGCACCGAGTCGGGGAAGGTGTCGTAGCGCTGGACCTCGAAGCCGTACTTCTCGGCGTTCTGCGTGGCCCAGGTGTCGGAGATCGTGCCGCGGTTCACCGCGAGCTGCTTGCCCTTCAGGTCCTCGAAGCCCTTCATCGTGTCGGCCTGGCGCACGAGGAAGCCGTTGCCGGTGGCGAAGAATGGCTCGGTGTAGAGCATCTTCTCGGCGCGCTCGGCGGTGATGTTGAGCGGGTTGACGGTGAACTCGATGCGCTTGGAGAAGAGCGCGGCGAACAGGCCGGAGAAGTTGATGTCGACGATCTCGACGCTCGGCCGGCCGATGCGCTTGGCGACTTCCTTGATCATGTCGGCGCCGAAGCCCTCGGGTCCATTGGTGCCGCGCACCATCCACGGCGCCACGCCGAAGTCGGAGCCCACGACCAGTGGCTTGTCCTTGGGATGGTCGGCGTCCTGGGCGAAAGCGGCGGCAGAGAAGGAGAGGGCCGCCACAGCGGAAATCAGAAGTCTCGAAAGCATATAAATCCCCAATGTGAACGGGCTCTCTTACGCAAAGACCGTGCCTTAGCCCCGCCGAACGCTCGCCCCGCCGTCGACCGGCAGAGTGACGCCGGTGATGAAGTTGGCCTCGTCGGAAGCCAGGAACAGGGCGGCGTTCGCCACGTCCCAGCCGGTTCCCATCTTCTTGCGCAGCGGCACGTGCGAATCGCGCTCGGCCTCGACCTCGGCGCGGGTCTTCTTGAAGGTCCGCGCGCGCGTGTCGACCGCCATCGGCGTGTTCATCAGGCCGGGCAGGATCACGTTGGCGCGGATGCCGTGCTGGGCGTTCTGGTAGGCGAGTTGCTCGGTGAAGGAGATCATCGCCGCCTTGGTCGCCTTGTAGGCCACATAGGGATAGGTCGTGATCACGGCCATCGAGGAGATGTTGATGATCACGCCGCTCTTCTGCGCGCGCATGATCGGGATCACGTGCTTGGCGGCCAGGATGCAGCTCTTGAGGTTGATCGCCACGCAGCGGTCGAAGGCCTCCTCGGTGATGTCGAGCAGCTCGGCATCACCGCCCGACAGCGAGACACCCACGTTGTTGTGCAGGATGTCGATGCGGCCCCAGCGGGCGTGGGTGTCGGCCACCATGGCCTGGAGGTCGGCGTTCTTGGTGACGTCGGCCTTGAGCGCGACGGCGGTGCCCTGGTTGGCGCCGATCATCTCGACCGTCTCTTCGGCCGATTTGAGGTTGTGATCGACGCAGACCACCTTGGCGCCTTCGCGCGCAAAGGTGAGAGCGGTGGCGCGGCCGTTGCCCATGCCTTCGCCCGGGCTCTGGCCGGCGCCGACGACGATGGCGACTTTGTCCTTGAGGCGCATGTCAGCTCACTCCCGGGATCGGATACTGCTTCAGCACTTCCTTGTACTGGGGCTCGTTGTCCATCTTCATGGTGGCGAGCACCCGCACCACGGCGCAATAGAAGGCGATGGTGAGGACCAGGTCGGTCATGTGCTCGTTGGACAGCTCCTTCTTGATCTCGGCAAAGGTGGCGTCTGACATGGCGAGCTCGCGCACCATCTCGCGCGCGCCCTTCAGGACGGCCTTGGCGAGCGGCTCGAGCTTGGAGGGCTTGCCCTCGGTTTCGAGGAAGAGGTTCTGGATATCCTCGTCGGTGACGCCGAATTCCTTGCCGATCTTCACATGGTGGGTGAACTCGTATTCCGACTTCTCCATCCAGCCGACTTGCAGGATGGCCAGTTCGCGCAGGCGGGGATTGAGCGAGCTCTTGTTGCGGATGTATCCGCCGATGCCATGGAAGGCCTTCGCCATGCCGGGAGAATTGACCAGCAGGCGCGTGAGGTTGATCGGCCGCTTCAGCAAATCACGCTGTTCGGGCGGCAGATCGTCGGCGTCGAGATAGGGCAGGCGTGCCATGGGTGTTCCTCTCCAGGTGTTCTTGTTACTGAGCTGCCGAATCGCGTTCGGGTCCCTGCAGGGTCACGCCACCGTCGATCACCAGCACCTGGCCGGTGATGTAGCGGGCGTGATTGCTGAGCAGGAAGCGCACGCCGTGGCCGATGTCCCAGCCGGTGCCCTCGATCTTCAGCACCGAAGCCTTGGCGCGCTGGGCGCGGTTGGCTTCGCTCATGCCGTTGCCGCGATTGACCATCGGCGTGTACATCGGCCCGGGGCAGATGCAGTTGACCCTGATCCTGTCCTTGCCGTGGTCGACCGCCATCGCTTGCGTCAGGCCGATCACGGCCGCCTTCGAGACGGTGTAGGTGGTGAGGCCGCGCGGACGCAGCGCCGAGATCGAGGAGATGTTCACGATCGCGCCGCCCTTGGCCGTCTTGATCATGGCCGGGATCGCATGCTTGGACAGAAGGAACATCGTCTCGACGTTGACCTGCATCACACGGCGATATTCTTCGGGCTTCTCGTCGACCACGCTGCCGCGGCTGCCGATGCCGACGTTGTTGTCGAGGAAGTCGAGCCGTCCCCAGTGATCGACCGCGGCATCGATCAGCCGCTTGCAATCACTTTCCCTGGTGGCGTCGCAGGCCTCCGCGATGGCGCTGCCGCCTTCCGCCACGATCATTTCGGCCGTGCGCTCGGCCAGCTTCTTGTCGATATCGGAGACCACCACCTTGGTTCCCGCGCGGGCCAGCAGGATCGCCGCGGCGCGGCCGTTGCCGATGCCATCGTCCTTGGCGCCGCCGCCCGACACGATCGCCACCTTGCCCGCCAGTCCGAGATCGTCCTCAGGTCCCTTCATCTCGTTTCTCCCTTTACGGCAGTCCGGCCCCCGGCACGTCCACCCGCATCGTCTCGATGCGGCCATCGCGCTTCTTGGCTATGTCCGGCCCGCTGCCGGTATTGGTGATGACGTAGAGCGTGCGGCGATCCTGGCCGCCCAGCATGCAGGCGTAGGCCGAGCGCTCGCCGAGGTCGAGGTCGTGCGTGACCTGTCCGCCTTCCAGCACGCGGACCATGTGATGCGTGAAGGCGCCGGTGACCCAGATGCCACCTTCGGCATCGAGGCAGATGCCGTCGGGATTGCAGGTGGGCGTCTCGGCCCAGACCCGCCGATTGGAAAGAGTGCCGTCGGCCGCGATGTCGAAGGCCGTGAGGCGTTTGGCCATGGTCTCGCCGATGATCATGGTCTTGCCGTCGGGCGTTATCACGGTGCCGTTGGGAAAGGCGAGATCGTCGGCCGCACGGTGCACCGAGCCGTCGGGATCGACGCGCGCCAGCACCGCGGGCTTCTGCTTCTCGCCGGCATGCCGGTCGAAGCCGAAGTTGCCGACATAGGCGCGGCCCTTGCCGTCGACGATCATGTCGTTGCAGAGCCCGGTGGCGATCGAACTCAGCTCCGCCTCGACCGTGAGCTTGCCGCCGGCGAAGCGCATCAGGCGCTTGTCGGTCATGCTCACGATCAGCATCGTGCCGTCGGGTCGCCAGCCGAGGCCGGAGGGACGGCCCGGCACCTCGACGATCGTCTCGGTCTTGCCGCTCTCGTCGGCGGTGCGAACCTGATGCACGTAGAAGTCCGAGTACCAGAGCTTGCCCTGGTGCCAGCGCGGACCCTCGCCGAAGGAGAGGCCGTCGACGAAGGGTTCGAGCTTCATGAGCCCTCCGTCGTCTCGACCGGAGCGCGTAGCGCGGAGTGGAGAGACCTTGCCCGTTGCAGGCGAGGCCCCTCGGCTACGCTCGGGGCGACAGGGCGCATCATGGCTGTGCGTCCCAGTCGATCTCGAAGGCGTTGCCCACGGGCTTGATGTAGCCCGCATTGGCGCCGGGAAAATGCGCTGGACAGAGGAGGGCGTTGCTCTCGACGCAGTCTTCAAGAAGCTTGCGGCGCGACCGGGCCGACAGGTCCTGATCCGAGCAGAACTGGCTCGACCAGTCGGGGTGATAGACCTGGATCGGGTGATGCATGATGTCGCCCGAGAAGCAGGCCTGCTTGCCGCCGTCCTTCAGGTTGATCGCGATCGAGCCCGGCGTATGGCCGGGGTAATCCTTGATCGTGAGCATCGGATCGGCTTGGTAGTCGGTGTCGATCATCACCGCCTTGCCGGCCTCGACGACGGGCAACACCGAATCGTCGAACGAGCCGCCGTTTGTCGCCGCGCCCTGTGTCTTGTGCTCGGTCTCCCAGTGCGCGTACTCGCGCTTGGCGAAGAGATACTTGGCGTTGGGAAAGGTCGGCACCCAGCGGCCGTTCTCGAGCTTGGTGTTCCAGCCCACGTGATCGACATGCAGATGCGTGCACATCACGAAGTCGACCGACTCCGGCTTGCAGCCGCACGCACTGAGACGCTCCATGAAGGGCGTGTTGAGCTTGTTCCAGCCGGGATTGTGCCGGTCCTTGTGATTGCCGAGGCAGGTGTCGATCAGGATCGTGTGGCGACCCGTCTTGACGATCCAAGTGTGGACGGACCCAACCAGCCGGTCGCTGCCGGCCTCGACATGCTCGGGCACCATCCAGTACTTCTGCGCGTCGAAGGCTTCCTGGTTGAACTTGGGGAACATGCGCCCGGGCTTGAAGCCCGCGCCGCAGATCTCCTCGACCTTCTCGATGGTGGCGTTGCCGACGGCTCTGACGGCCATTCTTCCCTCCGGTTAGAAAGTGACGACAGAACGGATCGACTTGCCCTCGTGCATCAGGTGGAACGCATCGTTGATCTTCTCGATCGGCATCACGTGGGTGATCAGCGAATCGATGTCGATCTTCTTGTCCATGTACCAGTCGACGATCTTCGGCACGTCGCGCCGGCCCTTGGCGCCGCCGAAGGCCGTGCCCATCCAAGAGCGGCCGGTCACGAGCTGGAACGGACGCGTCGAGATCTCCTGGCCTGCACCCGCGACGCCGATGATGATCGACTTGCCCCAGCCGCGGTGGCAGCACTCGAGTGCCTGGCGCATCAGCTTGGTATTGCCGACACATTCGAAGGAATAGTCCGCGCCACCGTCGGTCAGCTCGACCAGATGCGCCACGAGGTCCTTGTCGCCCAAGGTCTTGGGATTGACGAAGTGCGTCATGCCGAATTGGCGGCCGAGCGCCTCGCGGTCGGGATTGAGATCGACACCCACGATCATGTTGGCGCCGACCATGCGCGCGCCCTGCAGCACGTTGAGACCGATGCCGCCCAGCCCGAACACCACGACATTGTCGCCCGCCTGGACCTTGGCGGTGTTGATCACCGCGCCGATGCCGGTCGTGACGCCGCAGCCGATGTAGCAGACCTTGTCGAACGGCGCGTCGGGGCGAATTTTCGCCAGCGCGATCTCCGGCAGCACCGTGTAGTTCGAGAAGGTCGAGCAGCCCATGTAGTGATGGACCTTCTTGCCCTTCAGCGAGAAGCGCGAGGTGCCGTCGGGCATCACGCCCTGGCCTTGGGTCGAGCGGATCGCCGTGCAGAGGTTGGTCTTGCCCGAGAGGCACGATTTACACTGGCGGCATTCCGGCGTGTAGAGCGGGATCACGTGGTCGCCCTTCTTGAGCGACACGATGCCGGGGCCGACGTCGACCACGACACCCGCGCCCTCATGGCCGAAGATCACCGGGAAGAGACCTTCGGGATCGCCGCCCGAGCGCGTGAACTCGTCGGTGTGGCAGACGCCGGAGGCCTTGATCTCGACCAGCACCTCGCCGAACTTCGGCCCTTCGAGATCGACCATTTCGATCTCGAGGTTCTGGCCGGCTTCGAAACAGATCGCTGCCTTTGTCTTCACGGTGTGCGTCTCCCTGATGGTGGGAGCCTATCTCACGTGCTGGACCCGAGTCGCGAGCGAATTGAGCTCTTCCGCACCGCGCGACGTCACCAGGACGCCGCCGCCGATGTTGACCCGCACCATGCCGAGGCAGGCGTTGGGCTCGAGTTCCAGGCTCATGCCTTCCTTCAGCACCAGCTCGCCACGACGGATGCCCGGCCTTGCGTCGCCTTCGACCGCCTCGTCGCGCGTGCCTGCCAACTGCTCGCGGTTGACCGGCGTGAAACCGGTCGAGCCGAAGGTGAGCGTGTGGAGCAGCGGTGTCTTGCTCCAGCATCCGGCCTTGGCCAGTGGCTTTTCCATCGCCTGGACGACCGACGCGAAGGTGACGCCGGGCTTCACGGCGGCGAGGCCCGCCTCGTAGGACTGGCGCGCGACCGCTTCGAGGCGATGCACCACATCGTCCGCGGGATCGAGACAGACCGACATGTTCACCTGGCCTTCGACACCGCCGTAGATCGTGTGGATCTCGGCTTGCACGAGGTCGCCGACCTCGAGGATACGCGGTGGTTCGGCGCGCAGGCTCCAGCGCGGCACGCCCCAGCCGATATTGTCCTTGCCGGATTGCAGGCTGAAGAACGGATAGCGCAGGTCGCAGCCCCAGCGATGGATCTCGCGCACGGTCTCGGCATAGACCGACGCCTCGCTGACGCCGGGCCGCGAGACTTCCATCATTACCTTGCAGGCTTCTTCGCTTACTCGGGCGGCGAAGCGCAGCAGGGCGATCTCCTGTTCGCTCTTCACCAGCATGAAATCGGTGAAGGCCAAGGTGAAGTCGCCGATCGTGGCCTCGGGCAGCGCCTTCAAGAAGTTGGTATGAAAGCCCAGCGGCAGGAGCCCCTCGGCCTCGCCCGGCGCGGTCGGGCCGAAGCCCACCAGGCCGATACGGCCGCGTGCGAGGCCGCGCTCCTTCAGCACCTCCGCCACCTTGGCGCCGCCCGCGCTCAGGCGAACGTCCGGCACCCAGACATCGTGACCGCGGCGCTGGCTCTCGAAGATGCGGCTGATGCGCGAGCCGCCGAAGGCCAGCAGCACCGGCGCGCTCTTCAGCGGCAGGACGACAACGGAGTCGAGGAAGTCGTCGATCAGGTAGGACTCGAGGCGCTCGCGCCCTTGGAAGCTGCCGACGACGATCGCGTCGAAGCCCTGCGTCTCCATGAGCGCGCGCAAGCCCGCATAACGGCGGTCGCGCTCGGCCAGGGTCAGCTGCGGACCCGCCTCCGGTGTCTTTTCTCCGGCTCTCATTTATCGAGGGGTGCGTGCAGCGCCTTGAGCTGGACCGCGATCTCGACATGCGGGCGCACGTCGATCACTTCGGCGACCTTGCTGCCGCCGGTACCGCTGCCGCCGATCTGCGCGGGATTGCCGGCGAGGCCCCAGGCGCGCGGCACCAGCGAAGCATCGCGCTTCCACTGTTTGAGCGGGCGTCCTTCGGCGAAGGCGTTGAGTTCACGCTCCCACAGGCGGCGGATCGCGATCACACCCACGTCGGCGCGACCCAGCCGCTCGCTCTCGCGATCGGTGATCAAGCCCTGGCCGACCTGCGCCACGTCGTCCTGCAGGCGCACGAGATCGACTTTGCTCTTGTCGATGTGGCGCATCGAGGCCCGACCTTCGAGCACGTCGCGCGCCAGATCCTGATGACGGATGGTGATGTCGGTGCGGCGCGCCTGACGCCGGGCGTGGATGCGGGCGGCCACATCGCCCTGTGCGGGCACGCGATGGACACTGAACTGCATGTGGCTCACGTCGTCGATCGGCACCCACCAGAACATCGACTCCTGCCAGCCCACCTCGGGATCGGTCGGCAGTGCCGTCAGGTAGAAGATGTTGGGCATGCCGAACTGCTGCACGCGCTTCTGCCCGTCGGGCCGGGTGAAGCCGTAGGTCACGCCCCAAGCCGATTCCTCGGCGTCGAGAGCGCGGCCGAGGCCGATGCCCTTGAAGATCGCCACGTTGTCGCCGTGCACGAAGCCGATGTGGCTCATGTCGAGCGCGTTCTCGAGGTTCTGGAAGTAGTTGCAATCGCGGCTGTAGGAATCGATCTCGACCATGCCGTGGAAATGCTCGAACTCGGGCTGCAGCGGAAACTCCGGGGGCGCACCGGTGCCGAGGAAGGCAAAGACCAGGCCGAGATACTCGCGCAGCGGATACGAGGCGAGCGAGACCTTGTGACAGAAGGCATCTTCTTCCGCCGGCTGCTCGACGCAGGCGCCGGCGCCGTCGAACTTCCAGCCGTGATAGAAGCAGCGCAACGCGTCGCCCTCGATCCAGCCCGACGACAGGCGCGTGCCGCGATGAGGGCACTTGGCGTCGACCAGGTGCGGGGTGCCTGTCTCGCCGCGATAGAGCGTGAAGTCCTCGCTCATGATGCGGAGGGTGACGGCGCTTCCGGCTTTCAGGTCCACCGAATGATAGATCGGCTGCCAGAACTGGCGCAGATAGCGGCCGGCGGGCGTGCCCGGTCCGGTACGCAGGCAATCCTCGGCACGTGCGGAAAGACGAACGACAGTAGATTGTTCGGCCATCGGGCTCTCCTACTTGACGTCGACCTTGCCCAGCTTCTGCAGGGCATAGTCGAGGAAACGCGTATCGATCATGCCTTTCAAGTCAGCTTTCTTGGCCACGACGCCCTGCTTGGCATACCAGTCCTGCTGGTCGCGCAAGCCCTCCTGCGAGATCTCGCCGTTGGGATCCATGTAGCTCCATTGCATCTTGTCGTAGAGCGCCTTGTCCTTGAGGCTGGTGTACTTGATGCAGATCTGGATGACCTCGGCGCGCTTGGGCCCGCCCTTCATCGCGTCGTAGTAATCACGCACGCCTTTCAGGAAGGCCACGGTGAAGGCCTTGGCCTGGTCGGGGCTCTTGTCCATCCATTCCTTGCTGTAGAGCATGACCGAGACTTCGAGCGGCGGCTTCATGAAGTCGGCGGCGCGACGGAACGGGAAGGAATAATTCTTCTCGCTGAACAATTGTGCGAACGGCTCGACCACGGTGCCGCCGTCGATCACCCTGGACTCCATGCCCGGCCCCATGCTGGGCCATGGCATGCTGAGGGTCTGGACGTCGTCGATCGTCATGCCCTCGGACTCCATCAGCTTGCCCAGCATGTAGTGCAGCACTGACGCGGGCGCGTTGATGGCGATCATGCGGCCCTTGAGGTCGCGGGCGGACTTGATCTTGTCCTTGAGGTCGTTGCGCAGCACCAGCGTGTCGCTGGAGAAGCCCGGCATGTCGCGGGTGCGCGCCATGGTGATGCGCACCGGCCAGCCGCGCGCGAAGGCGTTGTAGAGCCCGGCGCTGACGCCGCCGCCCACGACCTGGACCTGGTTCTGCGACAGGGGCGCGGTGGCTTGCGCCGCCGACTGGAAGCGCTCGAGCTTCACCTCGACGCCTTCGGCCGCGAAGTAGCCTTTCTCGATCGCGATATAGAAGGGCGCGTCGGCCAGGATGCCGAGGTCGCCGATCTTCACGGGTTCAGCGGCGGTGGCGGTCACGCTCCAGAGGCCGCATAGCGCGGCGATCATCCAATTCCGCATGGGGCACCCTCTAGTCACGGCGCCACGGTATCAGAAGACGCTCGCATTCGTGGAGGAAAAGCGTCGAAAGCACACCCAGGATGGTGATCACAATGATACCGACGAACATCCGTTCGACCATCAGCGTCTGCCAGGACGACCAGATCAGGTAGCCAATGCCCGATTGTGCGGCAACGAACTCGGCCCCCACCAACACCACCAGCGAGACGCCGAGGCTGATGCGCAGACCCGCCAGGATGGTCGGCAGGGCGCCGGGCAGGATCACCCGCAGGAAGAGCTTGGGCCAGGGCGTGCCGTAGTTCCGGGCGACGTCGAAGTAGATCTTGTCGAGCTGAACCACACCTACCGTGGTGTTGATGATGGTCAGGAAGAGAACCGACATGGCCACCACCACGACTTTCGAGCCGTCACCGAGGCCGAAGACCAGCATCAGCAGCGGCAGGAGGGCGATCTTGGGGATCGGATAGAGGGCGGCGACCAGCGGATCGAGCACCGCGCGCACCCAGCGATTGAGGCCCATCACCATGCCGATGAAGACGCCGGGCACGGCGCCCAGCACGAAGCCGATCACCAGCCGGCGCAGGCTGGCGCCGATGTGCAGGGCCAGCTCGCCCGACACCGCGAGGTCGTAGCCCGCCTGCGCGATCGAGACCGGCGAGGGCACGTAGCGCTGGTCGATGTAGCCGGCATCGGACACGAGTTGCCACAGCACCAGCGCCACCGCCGGCGACAGGATGGTGAGGGCCCGTTCCTTGTTGGCGCGTTTGATCTTCATGCCTCGGCCTGCCGGCGCGCGGTGCGCACCTCGTCTTCCAGCATGCGCCAGATCGACAGTTCCATCGCGCCGAAGCGCGGATCGGCGCGCAGCTCGGCCACCGAGCGCGGGCGTGGGAAGTCGATCGGCACGATCTCCTTGATGCGGCCGGGCTGCGCCGTCATCACCACGATGCGGTCGCTCAGCGCAATCGCCTCGTCGATGCCGTGGGTGATGAACAGCACCGTCTTGGCCGAGCCTTCCCAGATACGCAGCAGCTCCTCCTGCAGGATCAGCTTGTTCTGCGCATCGAGGGCCGCGAAGGGCTCGTCCATCAGCAGGATCTCGGGATCGGCCACGAAGGCGCGCGCAAGACTCACCCTCTGGCGCATGCCACCGGAGAGCTGCCGCGGATAATGCTTGTGGAAGCGCGCCAGGCCGATCTTGTCGAGGAAGGGCATCACGCGCTCGCGGCGCTCGCGCTTGGCCACGCCGCGCATCTCGAGGCTGTAGGCCACGTTGTCGACGACGGTCATCCAGGGGAAGAGCCCGTGCTCCTGGAAGACCATGGCGTTCTGCGGTCGTCCGCGGTCGGCGCCCGGCGCAATGGCGACGCTGCCCGCGCTCGGCGTCTCGAGGCCGGCGGCGATGCGCAGCACTGTGGTCTTGCCGCAGCCGCTGGGGCCCACGATGCAGACGAACTCGCCGTCGTCGACCGACAAAGTGAAATCCTGCAGCGCGACCGTGCGCTTGCCGTCCTCGCCGAACGACTTGCCCAACCGGTCGATAACGATCTTCGGCGGTGAACTCACGCAGCGACCTTCGGCCGTCCCGCGCTCGCACTCTTGTATTGCTCGATCAGCCGGCGGCAGAGCTCCGCCGCGGTCGGGATGTCGTCGATGTTCCCGACGCCGTGGCCTGCCGTATAGATGTCCTTCCACTTCTTCTTGTTCTCCGCCGCCGCCACGATCTTGCTGGGCAAGGTCGTGCGCAGCACGTCGAGGTCGACGCCGGCGGCGAGCAGGCTGGGCGTCAGCCAATTGGCTGGTGCGCCGTCGATCGATGACGTCAGGAACACATCGGTCGCGCGCGTGTCGAGAATCATCTTCTTGTGCGCATCGACCGCCATCGCCTCGCGCGTGGCGATGAAGCGTGTGCCGATATAGGCCGCATCCGCGCCCATCGCTTGTGCCGCGACCACATCGCGTCCCGTCGACATGCCGCCCGCCAGCACGACGGCGAAGCTGTCGCCCAACTGGCGCACCTCGTTCATCAGGGCGAAGGGATTGAGCGTGCCGGTATGACCGCCGGCGCCGCCGGCCACCGCGATCACGCCGTCGACCTCGGCTTCCAGCGCCTTCTCGGCATGGCGGCGGTTGGCGATGTCGTGCAGCGCCACCGCGCCCCAGCCGTGGATGCGCTTGATGGCGTCGCCGGGCGCGCCTTTGGAGGTCAGCACGACGGGCACCTTGTACTTCTCGACCAGCTCGAGGTCGCCCTGGTAGCGCGGGTTGGACGCATGCACGACCAGGTTCACGGCCCACGGCGCGGGCTTCTTGCCGGCGTCCTCGAGGCGCTTGATGCCGACGTCCATCTCGTCGAGCCAGGCCTGGAACTCTTCGCGGCTGCGCGTGCCGTGTGCGGGGAAGCTGCCCATGATGCCCTCGCCGCAGCAGGCGAGCGTCAGCGCGGGATTGGACACCAGGAACATCGGTGCGGCGATCACGGGAATCGCCATGCGGTCGATCAGTTTCTGTACTTCGGCGCGCGCCATGCTCAAACCTCTCCCACGTTGGGTGTCGTCGATGTGACGCCGGCATCCGCCAGGCGCTTCAGCGCCGCGTCGTCGTAGTTCAGGAGCTCGCGCAGGACCTGCTCGGTATGTTGCCCGAGGTCGGGCGCCGCGTGTTCGATCGAGATGCCTTGGCCGTCGAGGCGATAGGGCAGTCCCTTCACCAGGCCACCCTTGTCGTCGCGCACCAGGGTCACGCCCGCGAGCGTAGGATCGCGCAGCAGGTCGACGCCGTCGTTGCAGCGCGCTGCGGCAATGCCCTTGGCGAGGAGGGTGGCGACGGCGGCCTCGCTGTCGTGGCTCGCGCAGAAACTCTCCAGCGCTGGATCGGCGGCCGCGAGGGTGACGGCGATCCAGCGTCCGTCCTGACACTTATATGTATCCTGCTGCGCCACCCCGTCCTGCCGATTGCCGCGGCGGGCGGGGCGGTAGGCCGGATCGGCCGACGCGGCGAGGATCTCTTCGCCCAAGGTGAAGGACGCAACCTCGCGCTGCGAGAAGTCGAGGAAGCAGCCCTGTCCCGTGCGGCGGGCTTCCATCACGGCGGTGATCACCATGCCGGTCGCGAACAGCGAGACGATCTGGTCGGGATAGTTCACGTCCATGCCGGAGATGCGCGGCTCCTCGCCCTCGTAGCCGGTGAGGGCGGCGATGCCCGAGGTGGCGTCGAGCGTCGATCCGAACGAGACGTTCATGCGCTCCGGCCCGGTGTCGCCCTGGCTCGAGATGGCGGCGAAGACGATGCGCGGGTTGATCGCCTTCAGGTCGTTGTAGCCCAGGCCCGCGCGATCGAGCACGCCGCGGCGGAAGTTCTCGACCACGACGTCGCACCGCTGCGCCAGCTCGCGGATGACCCTCTGGCCGTCCTTGTCCTTGAGGTTCAGCGCAAGGCCGCGCTTGTTGCGGTTGGTGAAGCGGAACTGCGGCGAGCGGTTCCACCAGTTGTCGTTGTCGTCGGGCTTGCCGACGACGCGGAACGGATCGAGGTACGCGCCCGACTCGATCTTGATCACATCGGCGCCGAGGTCGGCCAGCATCGCCGAGGTGTTGGCGCCTGCCGTCAGCAGGCCGAAGTCGAGGACGCGCACGCCCGACAAAGGACGGTTGCCGCTCATGCGCCGAGCTCCGGCGCAGGACGTGGCGCGAACGAGCGGCCGTTCCACTGCACGGGTAGTTGGGGCAGCCGGTAGTCGCCGAGCTTGGCGAGGAAGCCGCGCGTCACATACTGTTCCGTGTCGAGCAGTTCTGCCGGCGAGAAGATCGGGCCGAACGGCACGCCCTTGGCCTGCGCCGTCTTGCCGATCTCGTCGCGCGTCTTGTCGGCGAACCACGGCGTCAGGATCGCGTAGATCTCGGCCACATGCTGGCGGCGGCCGGCGCGCGTGTTGAATTTCGGGTCCTTGAGGCGCGGATCGGCGATCAGGTCGCGCGTCTGCGGCCACTGCGTGGCGGTGTAGACGACGGCCACGTGACCATCCTTGCAGGCCACGATCTGGAACTCCGACGCCTTGCCTTCGCGGCCGGGCGACGTGCCGGACGCGTCGGCGCCGGATGCCGCCTTCCAGTTCACCCACTGCATCACTTCCGCCAGCGACACGCGCACCGCCGGCGCCTTGTGGCCGCCGTCGCGCGCGGCCAGCGCCGCGGTGAGGCCGGTGAAGGCGGTGAGGCCCGCCGCGTACGACGCCTGATGGCCGCCCAACCGCAGAGGCTTGCGCTCGGGCTCACCCACCATGTGGAGCAGGCCGCCAAGTGCGAGGATCGTGAACTCGCTCACCGGGCGATGTGCCGCGTTCATCTCGACGGGGAAGGCCGCGATCTCGATCGGCGTCGCCTTGCCGCCGCGCACCAGCTCGGCCACCGAGGCCGGCTCTTCGAACAGGGCTGCATCCGCCGTGTCGAGCAGCTTGGCCAAGGCCTCGCGTCCGGCGCTGCCGGCGAGGTCCAGCACCAGCGAGCGCTTGGAGGTGTTGAGGAACTGGAACAGGGCGCTCTCGCCCTGCGGTAGGAGCGGCGCCGCGCGGCGTACCGGATCGCCGCCCGGCGGCTCGATCTTGAGCACCGTGGCGCCGAGGTCGGCCGCGATCTTGCCGGCGAGCGACGTCGCCAGGCGCAGGCAGAGCGGCACGTTCCTGTCGTTCACTTCGACGATCGTGAAACGCTGCAGCGGCAAGGTATCGGAGGCGGTCATGGCAGGCCCATCCGCGTATCGCGGCAGAAAGCTTCGGTCAATGTCGGCGACCGTGCTAGCGTTGCCAGCAACGGAGGTTTCACATGGCACAGACCGGCAACCACAAGGGGCTGACGTTCGGAATCTTTCTCGCGCCTTTCCATCGGGTGGGTGAGAATCCGACGCTCTCCATGGCGCGCGACATGGAACTCATCGAGTGGATCGACGGGCTGGGCTACGACGAGGCCTGGATCGGCGAGCATCATTCGGCCGGCTGGGAGACGATCGCCTCGCCTGAAGTTTTCATCGGCGCCGCGATTGAACGCACGCGCTACATCCGCCTCGGCTCGGGTGTCACAAGTCTGCCGTATCACCATCCGCTGATGGTCGCGAACCGCTTCGTGCAGCTCGACCACATGTCGCGCGGCCGCACGATGCTGGGCTGCGGCCCGGGCGCGCTGCCGTCGGACGCCTACATGATGGGCATCGATCCCTCGACCCAGCGCCCGCGCATGGAGCAGGCGCTCGAGGCGATCATGCGCCTGCTCGAATGCAAGGAGCCGGTCACGATGAAGACCGACTGGTTCGAGCTGAAGGAGGCGCGGCTGCACTTGGCGCCTTACTCCTTCCCACATTTCCCGATCGCCTGCGCCAGCACGATCACGCCCTCCGGCATGATCGCGGCCGGCAAGCATGGCGTCGGCGTGCTGTCGATCGGTGCCGGCATCCCGGGCGGCCCGGAGATGCTGGGCAAGCAGTGGGGCATCTACGAGGAGACCGCGGCCAAGCACGGCAAGGTCGCCGATCGCGGCAAGTGGCGCGTGGTCGTGAACTGCCACGTCGCCGACGACGACGAAGAGGCGCTGCGCCAGGTCAACAAGGGCGAGCGCCACGAGACCATCACCTACTTCGAGGACACGCTCGGCCGTCCGCCGGGCCGCGCCGACGATCCGCTGCGCGAGGGCGTGAAGATGGGCACGACCCTGGTCGGCTCGCCTGACACGGTTGCCAAGGGCATCGAGCGCCTGCTCGGCTTCTCCAACGGCGGCTTCGGCGGCGTGCTGTTCCGCGCCAACGAATGGGCGACGCGCGAGCAGATCCTGCGTTCGTACGAGCTGTTCGCGCGCTATGTGATGCCGCGCTTCCAGGGCTCGCTCGACACCGTCGTGTCGTCGCAGCAATGGGCGATGTCGAACCGCAAGGGCATCTTCGGTCCGAACGTCGCGGCGGTGCAGAAGGCCTTCACCGACGCCGGCCGCGTGGCGCCGGAAGAATTCCGCGCCCGCACGCCGGGAGCGCGGGATGTGGCGAGCGACTAATCCAGCCTAGAACGTCTTCTTGTCGCCCGGTTGCATGTCGAGCACCTGGATGTCCGTGGTGCCCAGCGCCGCCTTGAACTCGGCGGGCGTGCCCTTCAGGAACGGGTTGGTGCCGTAGTGCATCGGCAGCACCATCTTGGGCTTGATCCATTCCTTGGTGGCGAAGGCGGCATCGGCAGGATCCATCACGAAGTGGCCGCCGATCGGGATCAGCAGCAGGTCGGGCTTGTACTTCTCGCCGATGAACTTCATGTCGGTGAACAGGCCGGTGTCGCCCATGTGGTAGATCTTGAAGCCGTTGGAGAGCGTGATGATCACGCCGACCGGCTCGCCCGCCTCGAAGCTCTCGTCCTTGCCCTCGGCGTTCTTCACGATCATCTCGGACGAGTGATCGGCGTGGACCTGGGTGATCTTGAGGCCGGGGATCGGCTCGTAGGTGCCGCCCTTGTTCATGCGCGGCGCCAGGTTCGCGGGCAGGAGGCCGAGGCTCGCGAGCTTCTGGTCCATGCCGGCCGGGCCGAGCACGGGCGCGTTGTCGCGCTTGGCGAGCTCGATCGAATCGCCGAGATGATCGCCGTGTGCGTGGGTGACGATGATGTAGTCGATCTTCCCGAGCTTGCTCAGGTCCTTCATCTCCGGCGGCGTCTTGGGATTGCCCGTCAGCCACGGATCGATCATCACCACCTTGCCCTCGGGCGTGGTGAGCTTGAAGGCGGACTGGGCGAACCATTGCAGCTCGACCTTGCCCTGCGCATTGGCACCGGTCGCGAACAGCAGGCAGGCCGCGGCGACGGCGCCGAGAAATCTCAAAATCATTCGATAGCTCCCTGGAATTACGCGAAGACCCTAACAGGTTCTTCGTGGCGAAAGATGTCGCTTTTCCGTGAGCGTCTTATCGCCCACGATGCGGGCAACATGAACCAAAGGACAGGCGGCCGATGAGCATCAAGGGCAAGGCCTATATCGCCGGCATCTACGAGCACCCGACGCGGCTCGCCAAGGACATCTCGCTGGCCCAGCTCCACGCGCAGAGCGCCAAGGGCGCGCTCGAGGATGCGGGTCTCACCAAGGACGACGTCGACGGCTACTTCTGCGCCGGCGATGCGCCCGGCCTCGGGCCGATGTCGATGGTCGAATACATGGGCCTCAAGGTGCGCCACGTGGACTCGACCGACACCGGCGGCTCGTCCTACGTGCTGCATGTCGGTCACGCGGCCGAGGCGATCGCGTCGGGCAAGTGCAAGGTGGCGCTGATCACGCTCGCCGGCCGGCCGCGCGCCGAGGGCATGGCGACCGGCACGGTGCCGCGCAGCCGTGGCGGCACGCCGACGCCCGACGAGCCGTTCGAGTTCCCCTACGGGCCGACGGTCGTGAACATGTACGCCAATTGCGCCATGCGCCACATGTACGAGTTCGGCACGACCTCCGAGCAGCTCGCCTGGATCAAGGTCGCGGCCTCGCACCACGCGCAATACAATCCGCATGCGCTGCTGAAGGACGTGGTCACGGTCGAGGAAGTCGTGAACTCGCCGATGATCTCCGATCCGCTGCATCGGCTCGACTGCTGCGTCATCACCGACGGCGGCGGGGCCATCGTGGTCGTGGCGCCGGAGATCGCGGCCAAGCTGAAGCGCCCCAAGGTCAAGTTGCTCGGCGCGTCGGAGTTCATCAAGACGCAGATGGGCGGCAAGGTCGATCTTACCTACTCGGGCGCGCGCTTCACTGGTGCTGCGGCCTTCGCCGAGGCGGGCGTGAAGCCCGCCGACATCAAGTACGCCTCGATCTACGACAGCTTCACCATTACCGTGCTGATGCAGATCGAGGATCTCGGCTTCTGCGAGAAGGGCAAGGGCGGCGCCTTCGTGGCCGACGGCAACCTGATCTCGGGCACCGGCAAGCTCCCGTTCAACACCGACGGCGGCGGCCTGTGCAGCAACCATCCGGCCAACCGCGGCGGCCTCACCAAGGTGCTGGAGGCCGTGCGCCAGTTGCGCGGCGAGGCACATCCGAAAGTCCAAGTGAAAAACTGCGATCTCGCCGTCGCGCACGGCACGGGCGGATCGCTCGGCCTGCGCCACGGCAGCGCGACCGTCATTCTGGGAAGGGAGTAAGCCATGGCCCAAGAAACCAACACGTCCAAGGAACGCAAGCTGCCGGCGCCGGCGATCTCTCCCGAGACCGAGGCCTATTGGGACGCTGCGTCGAAGGGCAAGCTGCTGGTGAAGAAGTGCACCGCCTGCGGCCAGGCGCATCACTATCCGCGCGAGATCTGCCCCTTTTGCTTCAGCGACAAGACCGAGTGGGTCGAGTCCAAGGGGACGGGCACGATCTATTCCTACAGCGTGATGCGCCGCGCGCCGGTGCCCTACGCGATCGGCTACGTCACTTTGGCCGAGGGCCCGCGCATGCTGACCAACATTGTCGACTGCGACCTCGACAAGTTGAAATGCGAGCAGGCGGTGAAGGTCGTGTTCAAGCCGACCGAGGGTGGCCCGCCGCTGCCGATGTTCACGCCGGTCTGAGGGAAGGGCCGCTCCATTAAAGAAATGGAAAAATAATGGGACTGGTCCCGGATCGGTCCTGATTTGCTTTCTCACAACCGAATATGGCGATTATCGCATGTTATGTCAAGCGATATCGGCAATATAGCGGTCGGGCCGCAGCAGGGCCGCACGCAGACCGTGCGCGGCAAGCCAATCCGCGCCGACGCCCGGTAGTCTCACGGCATCGGGACGCTCCGCCGCCAGTAGCGCCGGATCCCCGACAATCGCGAAGCGCTGGCCGATTGCCTCGTCCATCAGCCGTCCGTCCACGAGACGCGGTTGCGGGAAGATCATGCCGACGGGCGGCGGCGCGTCGATGCGGTCGCCGGGGCCCAGTTGCGGCTGCGGGAAATCGAACAAGGTCGCGCCGGCGGCAAAGCGCCTGTCCCGTTCGGCCGCGGCTGTTGGATCGGTCTCCTGCAGTACGGCGCCCAGCTTCACCGCGAGGTCGATGAAGGTCCGCACATGCGGCAGGCGCTCGCTCTCGTAGGTGTCGAGCAGCGTATCGGGCGACTCGCCGCGCACGACCGCCGCCAGCTTCCAGGCGAGGTTGCTGGCATCGCGCATGCCGGCGCACATGCCCTGGCCCAGGAACGGCGGCGTCTGGTGGCAGGCGTCGCCCGCCAGCAGCAGCCGGCCGCGGCGCCAGCCTTCCTGGACGACGGAATGAAAGGTGTAGACCGCCGCGCGCTCCAGCACGGCGTCGTGCGGGCCGAGCCAGCGCGCCATCATCGGCCAGAAGATCTCGGGCTCGGTGAGGCGGGCCGTGTCATCGCCCGGCATCAGCATGATCTCCCAGCGCCGCCGCCGGCCGCCGACATGCACGACCGTCATCGGCCGCGCGGGATCGCAGAGCTGGATCGTGTAGTCGGGCAGGGCGCGCACCCGGGCAGAGTCGGGATCGCACAGGAGATCGACCACCAGCCACGGCTGGTGCAGGCCGAGGTCGCGCTGCTGGCTGCCGATCGCGCGGCGCACCGTCGAGCGCGCGCCGTCGCAGCCCACAACGAAGTGAGCATCGATCGCATCGACGTCGGCAATCTCATGGCCGAGATGGACCGTCACGTTGGGGAAGCGCGCCAGGCCGTCGCGCAGGATCGCCTCGAGCTCGGGCTGGTGGAAATACCAGTTACCGGCCCAGCCGTGCGGCCCGGGCCCGTCGATGCCGCGCCGGACCATCAGGGTCTGTCCCGTGGCGTTGACGAAGCGCATGCCTTGCGAGGAGGGACGCGCGGCTTGGGCGATGCGCTCGGCGAGGCCAATCGCCTGGAAGATGCGCATCACCTCGCCGTCGAAATGTACGGCGCGCGGCAAAGCGTAGATCTCGCGGTCGCGTTCGAACACCTCGACCCGCAGGCCGGCCTGTCCCAGCAGATTGGCCAGCAACGCGCCCACCGGGCCACAGCCCAGGAGGACGACGTCCGCTGTCTTCATCGCGCCGCGCCTATTCGATCTTGATGTTGGCGCGCACGATGATGTCGCCCCACTTCTTGCTCTCGTTGCGCACAAGGTCGCCGAAGGCGGCAGGCGACAATGCGCCGGGTTCGACGCCCATGCCGACGAAGCGTTCCTTCACGTCGGGAAGCTTCAGCACCTCGACGGTCTCGCGATAGAGCCGGTCGACGATCTCGGGCGGCGTGCCACTGTGTACGGCAACGCCGTACCACGAGGTCACGTCGAAGCCCGGAAAGCCCGCGTCGGCCACGAGAGGAACGTCGGGCAGTTGCGGCGAGCGCTGCAGGGCCGCGATCGCGAGCGGCCGCAGTTCGCCGGCATGGATCTGCGGCAGCGCCGAGGAAATGCCGAGGAACATCATCGACACGCGCTCGCCCACGACGTCGTTCATGGCAGGCGCGATGCCGGTGTACGGCACGTGCAGCATGTCGATGCCGGCGTCGGCCTTCAGCAACTCGCCCGCGAGATGGGCGCCACTGCCGGCGCCGGGCGAGGCGAAGGTAAGCTTGCCGGGGTTCGCCTTGGCGTAGGCCACGAGTTCCGTGACGTTCTTCACCGGCAGCGATTTGCCGACTACCAGCACGTTCGGCACCGTCGCCAGCAGGGTGAGCGGCAGGAAATCCCGCACCGTGTCGAATTGCAGGTTCTTGAAGAGGCTCTGGTTGACCGTGAGGTTGCCGGTCGGCGTCAGCACCAGCGTGTAGCCGTCGGCCGGCGCGGCAGCGACCGTCGCCATGCCGATATTGCCCGCGGCGCCGGGCTTGTTCTCCACGATCACCCGCTGGCCGAGCCGCTCCGAGAGCTTGTCGGCCACGACGCGCGCCACCGTGTCGGCGACGCCGCCGGCCGGCCACGGCACGACGAAGCGGATCGGCTTGGCAGGGTAGGTCTCCGCCTGGCTCAGTCGCACGCCGAGGGCGAGCGGCAACGGCCAAAGCAGCAACGCGCGGCGGAGCCGGTCCATGGTCAGCTCCGTTTAGGAGTTCAGCGCTTCCCAGACACGCTCCGGCGTCGCCGGCATGTCGAGCGGTTTGCCACCGATCGCGTCGACGATGGCGTTCATCACCGACGGGAGCGATCCTGCGCAGCCGGCCTCGCCGCAGCCCTTGGCGCCCAGCACGTTGGTCTTCGCCGGCACCGAGTGATAGCCCATCGCGAAGAACGGCGTGTCGGCCGCGCGCGGCAGGGCGTAGTCGGTGAAGCTGCCGGTCAGCGGCTGGCCGTCTTCGCTGTAGACGACATGCTCGAACATCGCCTGGCCGATGCCCTGGACCACGCCGCCGTGGCTCTGGCCCTCGACCAGCATCGGATTGATGACCGTGCCGAAGTCGCCGACCATCGTGTACTTCACGACCTGCACGGTGCCGGTGTCGGGATCGACCTCGACTTCGGCCACATGCGTGCCGTTGGGGAAGGCCGACGGCGCTTCCTTGTGCACGTGGCTGACGTTCAACGTGTCGGGAATGCCCTCGGGCAGCTTCATGCCGCCGCGCAGCTTCTCCGCCAGTTCCATGATGCCGATGCCGCGGTCGGTGCCGACGATGTTGAAGCGGCCGCGCTGGAACTCGATGTCGGCAGCCGCCGCCTCGAGCGCCACGCCTGCGATCTCCTTGCCCTTTTCGATCACCTTGTCGGAGGCTTCCATGATCGCCGCGCCCGAGGCCATGATCGACTTCGAGCCGCCGGTGCCGCCGCCCGCGATCAGCAGGTCGCTGTCGCCCTGGATCAGCTTGATCTTGTGGAACGGGATGCCGAGCTTGGTGGTCAGCACCTGGCCGAAGGCGGACCAGTGCCCCTGGCCGTAGTCCAGGGTGCCGGTGATGATCGAAACGTCGCCGTTCTCCTCGAAGCGGAGACCGCCCATCTCGTTCATCGGCGGCGCCGTGACTTCGAGATAGTCGCCGATGCCGAGGCCGCGCAGCAGGCCCTTCTTCTTGCTCTCTTCCTTGCGGGCGGCGAAGCCCTTCACGTCGGCGAGGTCGAGCGCCTTGTCGAGCAATGCCGTGAACTCGCCGCTGTCGTAGGTCGTGCCGGAGGCGGTCTTGTACGGCATCTCTTCCGGCTTGATGTGGTTCAGCTTGCGCATCTCGACCTGGTCGATGCCCATCTCGCGCGCCGCGGCCGCGATCAGCCGCTCCATGAAGTAGTTGGCTTCGGGACGGCCGGCGCCGCGATAGGCGCCGATCGGCGTGGTGTGCGTGAAGCAGACCTTGGTCTCGACCTCGATCAGCGGCGTGCGGTAGATCGCGGCGAGATTGCGAGTGACGCCCAGCGCGCCCATGGCCGCGCCGACGTTGGAGAGATAGCCGCCGATGTTGGCGTAGCCCTTGAGGCTGACGGCGAGGAAGCGGCCGTCCTTGTCGAGCGCGAGCTCGCCGTCGAAATCATGGTCGCGGCCGTGCTGGTCGCTGAGGAACGAACCCGAGCGGTCGTCGGTCCACTTGACCGGCCGGCCGAGGATCTTCGAGGCATGGAAGAGACCGGCGTATTCCGGATAGGGCGAACCCTTCATGCCGAACGAACCGCCGACATTGCCGGTCAGGATGCGGACCTGCTCCGGCTTCACATTGAGCAACGCTGCCATCTGGTTCTTGAGGCCGAACGCGCCCTGGTTGCCGGCCTGGAAGATGTAGCGGTCGGTTTCCTTGTCGTAGGTCGCGATCGCCGAGCGCGGCTCCATCGCGCAGACGACGATACGGTTGCTCACCAGGCGCAGCTTCGTGACGTGCGCGGCCTTGGCGAAGGCTTCCTTAATTTTTGCGGTGTCGCCGTAATAATAGTCGGCGCAGACATTGCCCGGCACGTCGTCGAACACGATCGGGGCACCCGGCTGGGCGGCGGCGCGAGCCTCGGTGACGGCGGGCAGCGCCTCGATGTCGAGCACGACGGCTTCGGCCGCGTCACGCGCCTGCGCCAGGGTCTCGGCGACGACGAAGGCCACCGGATCGCCCACGAAGTTCACCTTCTCGGTGGCGAGCGAATAGCGCGTCGGCGTCTTCATCTGCGAGCCGTCGCGGTTGGGCACCATCATCACGGTCTTGAGTGCGCCGTAACCGGCCGCATTCAGGTCCTTGCCGGTCCAGACGCCGAGCACACCCGGCATCGCCTTTGCCTCGTCGATCTCGATGCCCCGGATCAGCCCGTGCGCCACCTGGCTGCGCACCATCACGCAGTAGGCCTGGTTGGCGTGGCTGATGTCGTCGCTGTAGCGGCCCTGGCCCTGCAACAGGGTCGGATCCTCCTGGCGGGGGACCGGCTGGCCGATCGCGAATTTCATCATGTCGAGATTGTTCGCATCGAGAGGCGCGTTCATGGGCCGTCCATCGGAAAGGGGGTGGGGAATTCGATTTCGATCATAGCGCAGGAAGGCGCACCCTGTGCTAGGTTTTCTGCATGTCGAATCTCGATCCCGTCACCCTGACCGTCCTCCAGAACGGCCTGATCCAGGTCTGCAACGAAATGGACCTCGCCTTCGTGCGATCTGCCTTTTCGCCGGTCATTTCCGAGGGAATGGACCGTTCGGACGGGATTTACGATGCAACCGACGGCTCCTTAATTGCGCAGGGCGAGCTGGGACTGCCGGTATTTGTCGGCACCATGCAGTTCTCGACCCGCGCGGTCATCGACCGTGTGAAATCCCACTATGCCGGCAAGGTCGATCCGGGCGACGTCTTCATCGTCAACGATCCCTATCTCGGCGGCACCCATCTGATGGACGTGCGCTTCGTGAAGCCGTTCTTCTACAAGGGCGAGCTGTTCGCCTGGCTGGCCAACACCGGCCACTGGCCCGATGTCGGCGGCATGGTGCCGGGTGGCTTCTCCGCCAGCGCCACCGAGGTCGAGCAGGAAGGTCTGCGCCTGCCGCCGGTGAAGTTCTGGAAGAAGGGCGAGATGGACCAGGAGATCCTCTCGATCATCCTGTCCAACATCCGTATCGCCGACCAGCGCATCGGCGACATCAAGGCCCAGGCCGCCGCGCTCACGACCGGTGAGGTGCGGCTGACCGCGCTGATCGATCGCTACGGCGCCGGCGTGGTGAAGCAGGCGATCGCCGAGATGCGTCATCGCGCCGAGCGCCAGATGCGCGCCAAGATTTCCGATATTCCCGATGGCGTCTACGAGGGCACCAGCCAGGTCGACAGCGACGGCGTGGTCGACCAGCCGCTCACCATCAAGATGAAGATCACCAAGAAGGGCGACGAGCTGCTCTTCGACATGACCGGCTCGAGCCCGCCGTGCCGCGGGCCGATGAACAGCGTCATCGCCACGACCAAGTCGGCGATCTATCTCGCGATCAAGCACATCTTCCCCGAGGTGCCGATCAATGCCGGCACCTTCGAGCCGCTCAAGATCATCGAGCCGCACGACACGTTCCTGTATGCCACGTATCCGCGGCCTGTCTCGGGCTGCGCGGCCGAGGTGAGCCAGCGCATCGCCGAGGCGGTGTTCGCGGCGCTCACCAAGGCGATCCCGGACCTGCTGTTCGCCGCCCCTGCCGGCACGTCGGGCAACCTGGGCGTCGGCGGCTACGATCCCGAGCGCAACCGCTCCTACATCATGTATCTCTTCACCGGCGGCGGGTATGGCGGCTTCCAGGGCGGCGACGGCTTGAGCAACGGTTGCTCGACCATCGGCATCTCCAAGATGCCGCCGGTCGAGGTGCTGGAGCAGTTCTATCCGATCCTGTTCGAGGAGTTCTCCTTGCGCGAGGGCTCGGGTGGCGCCGGCGAGTATCGCGGCGGCTTCGGCATCAACTACGCGATCAAGCTGCGGCGCGGCGAGGCGAGGGTGTCTATGGTGATGGATCATGGCCGCACCGGCCCGCAGGGCGCGCTGGGTGGCGAGGCAGGCGGCGTGAACACCGTCGCGGTCAGCCAGAAGGGCAAGACCTATCATCCGCCCCATCTCAGCAAGGACCAGGATATCGAGATCGGTGTCGGTGACGTGGTGCGCGTGTCGACGCCGGGCGGCGGCGGCTTCGGCGATCCCGCCAAGCGCAAGCCAGAGTCGATCGCCCGCGATATCGCGCGCGGCTATTACACGGCCGAGCAGGCATCCGCGAAGTTCGGCGCCAAAGTCAGCGCGAGCAAATAACCATGCTGCGTCGCGAACTCTTTGCTTTGCCGTTGCTGGCGCTTGCCGGCATGGCGCACGCGCAAAAGAAGCTGGTCGTGCCGCTCGCCTGGTACGGCGTACGGGTCGAGGACAATGTCTTCACCGTCGAGATGCCGGGCGTACCCGACCATCGCATCGTCGACGACAGGTCTGCGCGCGGTACCGCCTTTCAGCTCCATTCCTACAGCCTCGAGACCGGCGGCTATTCCTACGTGGCCCAGACCGCGCTCTATCCGTTCGATGTCGATATCACCGATCCGCGCGTCATCCTGCAGGCGGCGCTCAACGGCCGCGTCCAGCAGCTGGTCGGACGCAAATGGAGCAAGGTCGACTGGCGCGAGATCGACGGCGCCTTCGCCGTCGAGTCCGTGGGCGCACTGGCCGGCGGCAATGCGCTGCGCCAACTCATCCTGTTGAAGGAGCGGCGCTTCGTGTCGCTGGCCTTCCTTGGTAACGCCGCCGGTGCGACGGGCGTCGAGGCCGAGCGGTTCTTCAAGTCGCTGAAGTTGGCGTAGAGATAGGCACGATGAGAAAGCCTCGCATCCGAATTCGCGAGGTCTATCGCGCGCTGCTTGGCTGCGTCCTGTTGTCCGCTGTCGCCGGCTCGGCCGTCTGGGGCCAGACGCCTTCTCAGGATATGAAGCGGTCGCTGGAGATAGTCTTTCCCTACGATTTTTCATGCTCGACGTTTTCCAGCCCGTCGACTTACGGGGAGGTTTTCTGGCGGCTCTGCGAGTCCGAGCAGGACGACGTGATCACGACGATGCAAACCGGTCTTTTCCCCGAGGATTCGATCGACGCCGATCCCGGTCTCGCAAGAGCAGTCGCTCAGCAAATGGTAGATGCCGCTACCGTGCGTCTGGTCGATGGGAAATGGGACAAACTCCTGTGGGCCGACTTCCAGGGCGGAAAGGGGTTCTCGGCTGTCGGTCATCGGCTCGACGGTCGCATTACTCGACTCCTATCGATCACCAAAGAGCGACGCATTTTCTACATCACCGGCGTCGCCCCTGAGGGGCGGCCCGAAATCGACAAGTTCTTCAATTCCGTGCGATTGGGCGACTGATGCAAAAACCACGTATTCATATCCTGGCGCTGGGCGGCACCATCGCCACCAGTCCCGACGCCACCGGCGCGATGCAGATGGGCTTGGGCGCCGACGATCTCGTTCGCGCCGTGCCGCTGCTCGCGTCCGTCGCCGAGATCGAGGCGGAGACGGTGAGCCGGGTCGGCAGCCATTCGCTGGGCTTCGACCAGATCAATGCGCTTGCGGCCAAGATCCGTGGCCTGAAAGCCGACGGCATCGTGGTGACGCAGGGCACCGACACGACCGAAGAGACCAGCTTCCTGCTCGATCTGCTGCTCGACCTCGACAAGCCGGTGATCGTGACCGCGGCCATGCGCAATCCGTCGCTCACTTCGCCGGACGGTCCAGGCAATCTCCTGGCGGCGGTGAGGGTGGCCTGCGATCCGTGGGTGCGCGCGCATGCCAAGGCGCTCGGCGTGATGGTCGTGATGTTGGACGAGGTCTATGCCGCGGCCGACGTGCTGAAGGTCCACCCGACCCGCATCAACGCCTTCGCCTCGACGCAGACGGGTCCGCTGGCGGCACTCGTCGAAGACAGGGTCGTGCCGATGAGCCTGCCGGTGCGCGACGCGATCACCGCCGCGCGCAAGCATCTCGCCGGCGCGAAGGACGGCAAGGCCGCGCCCGTCGCGGTGTTCTGGATGTCGCTCGACGAGACCGGTCGCGTGATGGAAGCCGTTGCCTCGGCACCGGATCATCTTGGCTACAAGGGCGCGGTGATCGGCGCGATGGGCGGCGGCCACACACCCGAACGCGCGATCGCCGGCGTGCACAAAATTGCAGCGGCGATTCCCACAGTCGTCGCGCCGCGCGCCGGCGGCGGTCCGCTGTTGCGCGCGACCTATGGCGGTCCGAGTTCTGAAATAGAATTGCGCAAGAACGGGCTGATCTGGGGCGGAAGATTGCATCCGCTGAAAGCACGTATCCTGCTGGAAACCTGCCTGCGCGCGGGTCTGTCGCGGTCGGCTGTCACGGAAGTGTTCGACCCGTTCGGCTAGGAAGCCTAGAGTCAATTACCCAAAGGGCTTGGTTGAAGTCCGTTGGGGTGGCCCTACTTCAGGTGTCGTTCGAGTGAGGTGACGGCATGTTCGAGGGTTTCGATGCCACCGTGTTGGCGCGGATGCAGTTCGCCTTCACGGTCTCGTTCCATTTCATCTTCCCGTCCTTCACGATCGGGTTGGCGAGCTATCTCGCCGTCCTCGAAGGCCTGTGGCTGTGGACCGGCCGCGCCGTCTACATCGACCTGTTCAAATACTGGCTGAAGATCTTCTCGCTGGTCTTCGGCATGGGCGTCGTCTCGGGCGTCGTCATGTCCTACCAGTTCGGCACCAACTGGTCGGTGTTCTCCGACAAGGCCGGCTCGATCGTGGGACCCCTGATGGCCTACGAGGTGCTGACGGCCTTCTTCCTCGAGGCGGGATTCCTGGGCGTCATGCTGTTCGGCATGAACCGGGTCGGCAAGTCGCTGCATTTCACGGCGACGGTTGCCGTTGCCATCGGCACGCTGCTCTCGGCCTTCTGGATCCTGGCGGCCAACAGCTGGATGCAGACGCCGGTCGGCCACATCGTTGCCGCCAACGGGCAGTTCCAGCCCGGGTCCTGGCTCACCATCATCTTCAATCCGTCGTTTCCCTATCGCCTGGTGCACACCGTGCTGGCGGCCTTCCTGACCACCGCGCTGGCGGTGGGCGGCGTCGGCGCCTGGCACCTGTTGCGTGGCCACAAGACCGGCGGCGCCAGGGTGATGTTCTCGATGGCGATGGGCATGCTGACGGTGGTCGTGCCGATCCAGCTCGTGGCCGGTGATCAGCACGGGCTCAACACGCTGGAGCACCAGCCGGCCAAGGTCATGGCGATGGAAGGCCACTTCGACAGCCATCCCGACGGTGCGCCGCTCTTTTTGTTCGGCTGGCCGGACATGGAAAAGCGCCGGGTCGACTACGGAGTCTATGTGCCGAAGCTCGGCTCGCTGGTCCTGAAGCACGATCTCAATGCGCCGATGAAGGGTCTCGACACGGTGCCGCGCGCCGATTGGGCGCCGGTGCCGATCGTCTTCTGGTCGTTCCGGATCATGGTCGGGCTCGGCCTGCTGATGCTGCTGCTCGCGGGCTGGAGCGTGCTCGCGCGCGTGCGGCACCAGCTTTACGACTGGACCTGGATGCACCGGTTGGCGCTGTGCATGGGCCCGGCGGGCTTCGTGGCGACGACCGCGGGCTGGGTGACGACCGAGGTCGGACGTCAGCCCTTCACCGTCTTCGGCCTGCTGCGCACGGCCGACTCATCTTCGCCGTTGCAGGCGCCCGCCGTCGCCACGTCGCTGCTGGCCTTCATCTGCGTCTACTTCGTCGTGTTCGGCGCGGGCATCTTCTACATCCTGAGACTGATGAACCAACCGCCGCATCACGACGAGCCGGGCCCGAGCGAGGCCGTTCCGGCGCGGGCCGCGGGCATCACGCCGGCGCCCGTCGTGCCGCACGCGATCGGGGAGCTGTGACCATGCCGATCACCTTCGACCTGCCCACCATCTGGGCGCTCATCATCGCCTTCGCGATCTTCGCCTATGTCGTGATGGATGGTTTCGATCTCGGCATCGGCATCCTGTTCCCGACCTTCAAGGAAGGGCAGGAGCGCAACAGCGCGATGAACTCGATCGCGCCGGTGTGGGACGGCAACGAGACCTGGCTGGTGCTGGGCGGCGGTGGCCTGATGGCGGCGTTCCCGATGGCCTACGGCGTCGTGATGTCGGCGCTCTACACGCCGATCGTGGCGATGCTGCTGGCACTGATCTTCCGCGGCGTCGCCTTCGAGTTCCGCTGGCGCGATGCCGCGCATCGCAAGTACTGGGACGCGGCCTTCACGTTCGGGTCCGTCGTCGCGACCCTGGCGCAGGGCATCACCCTGGGCGGCCTGTTGCAGGGCATCGTGGTGCACGGCCGCTCCTATGGTGGCGGCTGGTGGGACTGGCTGTCGCCGTTCAGCGTGCTGGTCGGCGTGGCGCTGCTCTGCGGCTACGCGCTGCTGGGGGCGACGTGGCTGATCATGAAGAGCGAGGGGCCGCTGCAGGCGCATTGCCACCGGCTGGCGCTGCGTCTCGGCATCGCCACCATCGTCGGCATGGCGGCGGTGAGTGCGGCCACACCGTTCCTCAGCTACGACTATTATCATCGCTGGTTCGCCTGGCCGCAGGTGCTGTTCACCGCGCAGGTGCCGTTGCTGGTCGCCATTGCCTCGGTGGTGTTTTTCGTGAGCCTGCGCCGCAAGGCCACGTACCTGCCGTTCCTGATTGCGCTGGGCCTGTTTGCGCTCGGCCTGATCGGGCTGGGCGTCAGCCTCTATCCCTACGTCGTGCCGCGCGCGATCACGATCTGGGATGCCGCCGCACCTCCGGCCAGTCTCGAGTTCATGCTGGTGGGGGCAGTGATCATGGTGCCGATCATCCTGGCCTACACCGGCTATGCCTACTGGATCTTCCGCGGCAAGACCGGCGCGGAGGGCTATCACTGATGCCGGCGCCGCGTCAGTGGGCATGGTTTGTCGCCCTCTGGGCGGGTGGCGTCGGCGCCGTTTTGGTCATGAGTCTTGCGCTGAGGCTGTGGCTTAAGTAGCCACAGGGGATGAGCGAACTCACCCTGGCCCAGATCGCCGCCGATCCGTTCGTGCAGACCGGCCTGCTCGCCCTGGTCGGTGCGGTGATCACGCACGTTCTGCTGCGCCACTATCCCGCCCAGCGCCTGGCCTTCCAGTGCGTCTTCTTCCTGGCGCTGACGGCGCTTCTGTATCGCCACCAGATCGTCCCCTACGAGCTTGCCGCCGACACCACGCCGACCTTCGAGCGCCTGTTCGTCGCCCTGGCGAAGATCCTCTGGTGGATCAATGGCGCCTGGGTGCTGACCGGCTTCGTCCAGGTCTTCCTGATCGTCGAGCAGCGGCCGCGCGAGCGTCGCCTGATCCAGGACCTGATCGTCGGCATCATCTATCTCAGCGCGGCACTCTCGGTCGTGGCCTATGTCTTCGGCGCCCCGGTCGGCACCTTGATCGCCACCTCCGGCATCTTCGCCATTATCCTCGGCCTTGCGCTGCAGAGCACGCTGGCCGACGTCTTCTCCGGGATCGCGCTCAACCTCAGCAAGCCCTACGAAGTGGGCGACTGGATCGTGCTGGCCGACGGCTTCGAGGGCCGCGTCGTCGAGACCAACTGGCGGGCCACGCATCTCCTCAACGGCTCGAACGATCTCGTCGTACTGCCCAACAGCGGCCTCGCCAAGGCGCAGCTGACCAACCTCAGCAGCCCCAACCGCTCGCACGGGGTGAAGCTCCGCATCCGGATGGCGCCGACGCAGGCGCCGATGGCGATCTCGGACCTGATGCGCACGGCGATGCTCAGCAGCAACATCATCATGCCCGCGCCCACGCCCGGCGTGGAGATCAAGTCGCTCGATGCGCAGGCGATCGAGTTCGAGTTGACGTTCCGGGTGCGCGATTTCGCCTCGGCCGCCGCGGCACGGCACGAAGTCTACGACCTGATCTATCGTCACGCCCGGGCGGCCGGCATGGCGCTCGCCCAACCCAAGGAAGCCGCTGCCGTCGCGCCGCCGGCGGCGGCACCGTCCACGCCAGCCAGTACAGCCCAGCGGCTGCTGGATGCGCTCCCGGTGTTCGCCACGCTCACGGACGAGGAGAAGACCTCGCTGGCGGCGACCATGACGCGCAAGAATTATCGCGCCGGCGACGTGCTGGCCAAGCAGGGCGACAAGCTCACTTCGCTGTTCGTGATCCGCAACGGCGTGATCGTCATCTCGCGCGGAGACGATGAAGAAGACGTCGAACTCGGCCGGCTGGCGCCCGGCGACTATTTCGGCGAGGACGGGCTATTCACCGGCGCGCATGAAACCGGGACGGTGCGGGCCCTGACCGGCGTGGTCGTCTATGAGGTCTGCCAGGCAGCCCTCGGAAAACTCATGCAGGAACGGCCGAGCATCGCCGACGAGATCAGCCTGACCTTGTCGCGCCGCGCGAAGACCGGCTCGGCGTCGGCCAAGGTCAATGTCGTCACGGAGAGTTCGGTGACGCGGCTCGTCGCCCGCATCCGCCAGCTGTTCGAAGTCCCGCACACTTAGGTCGTGCGCCTAGGTTGTGCGCCTCGTGGGCCGGCAGTTGTAGGCGATCGGCCGCGCGGTATTGGCGCTCTCGCGCAGTGCGGCAAGGTCGTCGCGACCCACCCATTGCGCCTGGGAGTCGGCGTAGCGGAAGCCGTCGCCCGCGTCCTGGTACTCCATGCGCCAGGTCTTGTTGTCGACCGTCACCGAGGCGCGGTTCTTGGCGTAGACGACCGTAACTTCCTTGTGGTTCTCGCAGACATAGGCGATGCCGGTCGGCGTAGCCTCGTCGGGCGACGGCCGCGGGATCGGAGTCCAGGCAACCGTGCCCTTGCCCTGAGGCACGCAGGCGCCGAGCGGGAGGGCCATGGTGATGACGGCAATCGACAATCGACGCATCCTGCGCTTACCTCTCACTCTCGATTTCGGGGACGCGAGCTTAGCCTGCTCGCGCGAAGGGGCAAAATCGGTCTAATGCCGCATTTGAAACTGCGCGATGGCGCGGAACTTTACTACGACAAACAAGGCAGCGGCCCGCCGCTGTTCCTGGTGCCGGGCCTGGGCGGCGACGGCCGCTGGTGGACGCCCAACGTGGCGGAACTCGCGCAGAAATTCACCGTGGTCGTGCACGATCATCGCGGCACCGGCCGCAGCACGCTGTCCAAGATAAAGTACACAGTCGAACAGATGGCCGACGATGCGCTGCAGCTGATCGACGCGCTGGGCTTCGCCAAGGTCCATTGGTGCGGCCATTCGACCGGCGGCGCGATGGGCCAGGTGCTGGCCGTCGATCATCCCGCACGCATCGACCGACTGGTGCTGAGCGCCACCTGGGCCAAGACCGATGTCTTCTTCCGCCGTTCCTTCGAAGTGCGCGCGGCGACGCTGAAGCAGATGGGACCCGCCGCCTACATGAAGGCGAGCGCGCTCGCCCTCAATTCGCCCTGGTGGGTGCGCGACCACGATGCCGACATGGCCGCCGTCGAGGCCAGGGCTCACGAGATAATCCCGGAACCTGAGATCCTGCTGTCGCGCATCGAAGCGATCATCGCCCACGATCGGCGCGATCAGCTGCAAAAGGTGAAGGCACGCACCCTGGCGATCTGCGCACGCGACGACATGGTGACACCGCTTTATTTCACCGAGGAGCTGGTGCGCCTGATCCCGGACGCAAGGTCCTATGTCCTGCCCGACGGCGGCCACTTCTTTCCGAACGTGCATGCCGGCGAGTTTCGGCGTGTAATGACGTCCTTCCTGTTGGAGTTCTGACCATGAAAATCGAGCCCAAGATCGCCGCTGCCGCCGCCGAACTGACCGCCATCCGGCGCGACATCCACGCCCATCCGGAGCTAGGCTTCGAGGAAGAGCGGACGTCCCAGATCGTGGCGAAGAAGCTGAAGGAATGGGGCTGCGAGGTCACCACCGGCATCGGCAAGACCGGCGTCGTGGGCACGATCCGCGTCGGCAACAATCCCACGGCAATCGGGCTGCGCGCCGACATGGATGCGCTGCCGATGGACGAATACAACACCTTCGATCATCGCAGCACGCACAAGGGCCGCATGCACGCCTGCGGCCACGACGGTCACACCACGATGCTGCTGGGAGCCGCCCAATACCTGTCGGCCACGCGCAACTTCGACGGCACGGTGCACTTCATCTTCCAGCCGGCCGAGGAAGGCCGCGGCGGCGCCGAGGCGATGGTCAAGGACGGGCTGTTCCAGAAGTTCCCGTGCGAGCAGATCTTCGGCATGCACAATCGCCCCAAGCTCGACGTCGGCAAGTTCGCGATCCGCTCGGGCCCGCAGATGGCGGGTGGCGGCCTGTTCGACATCCACATCACCGGCAAGGGCGCACACGGCGCACGGCCGGAGTCGGGCGTCGATCCCGTGATCATCGCCACGCAGATCATCTCGGCCCTGCAGACCGTTGTGTCGCGCAGCATCGCCGCCCTCGATTCCGCGGTGATCTCGGTCACCCAGATGCATGCCGGTGACGCCTATAACGTGATCCCGAACGAGGCCGTCCTGCGCGGCACCATCCGCGCCTTCAAGAAGGAAACGATGGAGCTGGTGAAGGAGCGCATCGAGACGATCTCGATCGGCATCGCCAAGACGTTGGGCGGCACCGCCAAGCCCGACGTGCGCGTGGTCTTCCCGCCGCTGGTCAACGACAAGGACGCGGTGAAGTTCATCGCCGACGTCGCGGCCGAGATCGTGGGCCCCGACAACATGAACCGCGAGGGCCCATACGTGATGGCCTCGGAGGATTTCTCCTACATGCTGGAGCAGGTGCCGGGCGCCTTCATCAACATCGGCAACGGCGGCGGCGAAGGTGGCTGCGAGGTCCACAATCCGAGCTACGACTTCAACGACGACATCATCACGCTGGGCGCCACACTGTGGTCGCGCGTGGTCGAGACGAAGCTCGCCAAGGATGCCCGCTAAAGTCACCCTTTGGACCGACTATGTAAGCCCCTACGCCTTCGTCGGGAAGGCGGGGGCTTACGAGCTCGAGCGGGACTACGATATCGCGCTCGAGTGGCGGCCCTACACGCTGGACATCGCCTCGTTCCAGCAATCGGTTGAGGCGCGCGATTCGCACCACTGGCGGCGGGTGCGTTATGCCTACATGGATGCGCGGCGCTTCGCCAACAAGCAGGGGCTCACACTCAAGGGGCCGAAGAAAATCTATTTCGCGCGGCCGGTCAATGCGGGGATGCTTTATGCCCAGCGGCACGGCGTCTTCCGGAAATATAACGACAGCGCCTTCGAGCGATTCTGGAAGCGAGAGCTCGATGCGGAAAGCGTAGAGGCTGTCGAGGCGTTGCTGATCGAAGCCGGCGCGCCCGCAGGCTATGCGGCGTTCCTGGCGGGCGAGGGCGGAGTGGAGCACGACCGTCTGCGCACCGAGGCCGAAGCCTCGGGCGTGTTCGGCGTGCCAACCTACGCCTTCGACGGCGAGTTGTTCTGGGGCGGCGACCGGGTTGGGCTGCTGCGTGAGCGGCTCGACGAGAAGGGCGTGAAGAGGCGCTAAGGCGTCTGAACGCCTCTAGGCGTCCGGCGCTTCGGGCGGCTGATCGATTTCGCGCTCGATGCGCTCGTGCAACGTCTTCACATGACCGCGCTGCTTCTGCGCGCGATCCTTCAGCAAACGCTTGGCGCGGCGGAAGGCGTCGTGGACGGCCGCCGGCGCATCGGCGAAATGATTGTCCGCTTGCGGCGCATGGTCGACGTTGATGTCGATGCCGCCGGGCAGCGCGATATGGATGCCGACGCTGAACTGGTGGCTGCGATGGTGCTTGTCGGGAATGTGGACGGCGACCTGGCAGGCGGTCATCCGGCCGTAGAGTTTTTCAAGGGCCTCGACGTGTTCGCCGATCGTCTGGCTGAGTGCGTCGCTGGCGTCACCGCCCTGGAAACTGATCTTAAGTGGCGTTTCCATCGTGCCCTCCCTTTTGTTTCACTGTCCCTTTGAACGTGGGATGTGACGGGAGGGTTGCAAGGCCTATTCGGCCGCGATGATTTCCGGCGACGGGGCGGGCTTGGTGACGCGATGGGTCACCATGCGGTGGTGCAGGGAGCGCACCGTATCGCTGCCCTTCGTCAGGCACATCCAGGGGAAGAGACCATGCACGAAGCAGCCTAGGCTTCCCAGCAGCATGCGGCTACCGAAGCTGAACGCGACACCCATATGCTCGAAATAGGTCTCGTTGACGGCCGCGGGATGGTTGGTGAAGCGATTGGACATGCAGGGAAGTCTACCGGCCGCCGCAGGAATCAGGTTGCGAGTTTTGCGCCATCTGCGGCATCCTTGAGAAATACATTCTCAAAGAGGGCCCATGGCCGCAAAAATATCGCTCGATTCGTTCGACAAGCAAATACTGGATTGCCTGCAAAACGATTCCGACATGCCTTTGGCGGAGATCGCGAAGAAGGTCGGCCTGTCGACGACGCCGTGCTGGCGCCGCATCAACCGGCTGCAGGAGGCGGGGATCATCCGCGCGCGAGTGGCGCTCCTTAACCGCAAGGCGGTGAATGCGGGTGTCACGGTCTTCGTCGCGGTGCGCACCGCCCAGCACAGCGCCCAGTGGCTCACCCGTTTCGCCAAGGCGGTGGCGACGTTTCCCGAGGTGATGGACTGCTACCGCATGAGCGGCGAGATCGACTACCTGATCCGCCTCGCGCTGCCCGACATCGAAGCCTACGACGCCTTCTACAAGCGGTTGATCGCCAAGATCGAGCTGAGCGATGTCACCTCGATGTTCGCCATGGAGGAGATCAAGTCCACCACGCGGCTCCCGCTCAATTACCTGCCCTAGCGTCGGCGGATTGGGGCCTCTAGGATCGGCCAAATTCCAAGTCAGGGGAAACGATGACCACGGGCAAAAACCGCAAGAAAGTTCTGATCGTCGGCCGCCTGCCGCAAGCTGGCATCGACGTCCTGAAGAAGCGCGACGATGTCGATTTCGAGATCCTGACCGACGACAAGCCGGCCTCGCTGCATCCCAAGCTGAAGGACGCCAACGCGGTGACCCTGGGCGGCACGCCGTTCCGCCAGCCCGAACTCGACGCCGCGCCCGGCATGATGGTGGTGGCCCGCCTCGGCGTGGGCTTCGATGCCGTCGACGTGCGTGCGCTCAACCAGCGCGGCATTCCGCTGATGACCACCGGCATCGCCAACTCGGTCTCGGTGGCCGAGCACGCGATGTACATGCTGCTGGCCTCGGCGCGCCTGGTGAAGAAGTACGACCGCATCGTGCGCGAGGGCAACTGGGGCCATCGCCTGCACGACCTGCCGGCCGATCTGTCGGGCAAGTCGATCCTGGTGGTCGGCATCGGCCGCATCGGCTCGCGCACGGTCAAGCGCTGCGTCGCCTTCGACATGGACACCTACGTGCTCGATCCGAACGTGCCGGAGGCCGAGATCAAGAAGGCCGGCGCCACCAAGGTCACCGACCTCAAGGCGATCCTGCCCAAGGTCGACTTCGTGTCGGTGCACTGCCCCAAGTCGCCCGAGACGATCGACATGTTCAACACCGAGACGCTGGGCCTGATGAAGCCCGACGCCTTCCTGGTGAACACCGCGCGCGGCGGCATCGTGAACGAGGAGGCGCTCTACAATGCGCTCAAGTCGGGCAAGCTGCGCGGAGCGGGTCTCGACGTGCTCGACAAGGAGCCGCCCGAACCCGACAACAAGCTGTTCGGCCTGGAGAACGTGATCTTCAGCCCGCATATGGCCGGCGTCACCAAGGAAGCCAGCGACCGCATGGCCGTTACAGCGGTCGAGAACATTCTTTCGGTGTTCGATGGACACCCCAACGCTGCAAATTGTGTGAACAAGGAAGTGCTTTCCTAAGAGACGCTAACGGCACTTTCACCATACCGAGCTGGCGGCCTAAGGTGTCGCCAGCAGGGGAGTTCTTTACCGATGAAGTACGGACCGCTGGGCCGCTCGGGCCTGATCGTCAGCCGCATCTGCCTGGGCGGCAATTCCTGGGGCGCCAAGGGCCGGCGCGGCTGGGGCAAGTTCGACGAGACGGAGGCGCCAGCCTACTTCAAGCGCGCGCTCGATGTCGGCATCACCTTCTTCGACACCGCCGACAACTACAACGCCGGCCGCTCGGAAGAGATCATGGGCGCCACGCTGCTGAAGATGGCCAAGCGCGAGGACCTCGTGATCTCGACCAAGGTCGGCATTCGCCAGAGCCCGTCGCAGAACGACGTCGGCACCGGCCGCAAGCATCTGATGGTCTCGATCGACGAGCAGCTGAAGCGCCTGCAGACCGACTACATCGACGTCTACCAGCTCCATCGCCTCGATCCGCACACGCCGATGGAAGAGACGATGTACACGCTCGACCAGATCGTTAAGTCGGGCAAGGTGCGCTACATCGGCGGCTCGACGATGCCGGCCTACAAGTTCGCGCAGATGATCATGATCGCCGACCACCGCGGCTATGCGCGGCCGATTGCGATGCAGAATCTCTACAATCTGATCGCGCGCGAGGAAGAGCGCGAGATGAACCGCCTGTGCGACGAGCAGGGCGTGGGCCTGATCCCCTATTCGCCGCTGGCCCGCGGCTTCCTCGCCGCCAACCGCAGCAAGGACGGCGGTGGCGCCACCGAACGCGCCAAGAACGACGCGCAGGTCCAGGCCGGTGCCTATCGCGACTGCGATTGGGAAATCGCCGAACGCCTGAAGAAGATCGCCGCCGGCAAGAATTGCTCGCCGGCCCAGGCGGCCCTCGCCTGGATGCTGAGCAAGCCGTACATGGCCGCGCCGATCATTGGCGCCACCAGCCTCGACCAGCTCACCTCGGCGGCACAGGCGACGGAAGTCACGCTGACGGCCGAAGAGGTCAAGACGCTCGAGGAGCCGTACCAGTTCCGGGTGTCGCCCGCGAACTAGGCCGCTTGTCCGTTCGTATTGCTGACTTCATCCTGTGTAGCGGCGACCGTCGGCAATGGAGGAAGTGCGTGTGCCCGCTCAACGTTCGTCTGAACTGACGAAGGCTTCGAAGGGACGCGAGAGGACGGACAGGGCCCTCGAGCGTGCTGCCCTGCGACTGTTGACCGGGGGTGGATTGCTCGCAGGGTTGACGTTGCAGCAAGTCGGAGACGAGGTCGGCGTGGCCAAAGGGCTCGTCTATCACTACTTCGGGGATCGGCGGGCGCTTCTGCGGTCGGCGTTGCGGAACGGGGCGGTAGAACTGCAGGACACCATCCGGGCCATTCCGGACGCGAGCTACGACCGGCGCGTCGGCGCGTTTGCCAAGGCGGCCCTGGTCTATCCGGCCGCTGTTCAATTGATGACGCTCCTTCTCATCGACCGGGACCCTCGGCTTCGTCCTATGCCCTTGCGCGGGCTGATGATGCAGGACTTCGAGCGTGACGTCCGGCAGGGCCGTCTGCCGGCGGATGCCGATTTCGAGGCGCTGTTGGGCGTCCAGAACTCTCTCGTCTATGGGTACATACTGTTCCGGGACGGGTTGGCGCGGCAGATGGGCGTGGAGCGCGACGTGCTCGATGCGCGATTTCGACGACTGGTTCCCTCGATCGGCCGGCGCGCGGCAATCGCCGATTGGTCGACGCCGTCCCCGAGTTCGCCATCGCCGCCGCCGCGCCGCAAGACAATTGCCGAGGCCGGCGTACGGGGCGCGCTGGTCACCGCCGTGGTCGACTTGCTCGACGAGCAGGGCATTCTTGCAGGCGTCAATCTCCGCAAGCTCGCCGAGCGGGCGGATGTGCATCGCGGCCTCGTATATCATTACTTCGGCTCCCGCCGAGAGCTGCTGCTGGCGGCGCTGCGGATGTATCTTCCCGATGCGAACCCCGTCACCAGCGTCGGCGGCGTTCCCGGCGACCGGCTGTATGCCGCCGGCATACGTGACAACAGGCCGGTGCGGCTCATGGCTTTGCTCGCGCTCGATGGCGACGATTCCTACGAGCCGTTCGGCAAGATCGTCGATCGCGAGAAACCGACCCTGCGGCAGATGGCCGGAGCCTGTCTTGCGCTGGGCCATGCCTTGTACCGGCAGCCGTTCTCGAGCGAGATGGGAATTCCCCAGAAGCAATGGGACCACCGCGTGTATGCCGCGTGGTCCCGCGTCGCGCCGGCGTGAGAAGCCACATTGACATTTCGTCAATCCTGCGTACGCTCCGCACAAAGAAAATCGGAGCGGGAGAAAACGTGAAGCCCAAACATTCGAGGCTCTGGATCCTGGGCGCCGTGCTGTGGGCGCTGGCCGTTCCCGCAGGGGCGCAGGGCACCGCTCCGCTCACGCCCATCAAGATCGGTATCTTCCCCGGTAACACGAGCAGCAGCATCTGGGTGATCGCCGACCAGCAGGGCTTCTATGCGCGCGAGGGCCTGAAGGCCCAGTTCGTCAACTTCTCGAACGGCCCCGCACTCGCCGCGGCCGTGGTGTCGGGAAGTGTCGACGTTGCCTACGGCGCCTCCTCGGTCAGCTTCGATCTGGCCAAACAGTCGTCAAAGCTGGTCGTGCTCGGTGATTTTGCGGAATACATGAACTGGAACATCATCGTGGCCAAGGACAAGGCCACCAGTTCGGTCGCCGCGGGCTTTCCGGCGAACGTGAAGTCGTTGAAGGGCCTGAAGATCGGCGTCACGGCCCTGGGCGGCGTCGTGAACAAGTTCGTGCTCGCCCTGTTCGAATCGGCCGGGGTGGCGCCGGGCGACGTCACCCTGATCGCCACCGGCGCATCCAACACGGCGATCCCGGCGTTGAAGAACGGCCGGGTCGATGGTCTTGCGGCGGTGGTGTCGCTGCAGGATCTCCAGCACCAGGGCATCGCGGCGGTGACAGTGGTGGATGCGGGCATCAAGGACAACGCCGGACCCGTGGGTACGGGTGCGCTGGGCATCCTCGATACGACGTCGCGCGCTTTCATGGAGAAGGATCCCGCGACCCTCAACAAATACTGCAAGGCGATGATCGCGACCGTGGCGTGGGCGCAGGATCCGGCCAACTACGATGCGGTATCGCAGCTCGTGGCGAAGCAGCTCAACATTCCCCCCGCACTGGCGGCAGAGGAACTGAAGCACGACCTGGTCTCCTACACCAACACGCTGCCGGAGGCGGTGTGGAACGCGCAGCCGAAGTGGGTCACCGGCGGCGGTAATGTTCCAACCTACCACGACACCGTGCATGCCTCCTGTGGCCGCTGACCGGCCCAAAGCTGATCGGCCAAGGCGCACGGCACGCCCGCAGTTGGTCCTGCGGTGCTGGCAGCTGCTGGTCCTCCTGGCCTTTCTGGCATTCTGGCAACTGGTGGTCTCGCAGCAGTGGGTCGACCCCATCATCGCGAAATCACCCGAGCAGGTTTTCTCCTTCCTGTATGGCTCGTGGGTCTCCGGCGAACTGTGGCGCAATACCGTGGCGACGATGGAGGCGGTCTTCATCGCTTTCGTGCTGGCATCGATCGTCGGCGTCTTGATCGGGATCACGCTTGGCCTGCTGCGGAGTGTCGAGCGGGTGTTGACGCCTTTCTTCGACGCGGCCAACGCGATGCCCCGGATTGCGCTCGCCCCGGTATTCATCGTGGCGCTGGGCATCGGTATCGCGGCCAAGATCGCTCTCGCGTTCAGTGTCGTGGTCTTTATCGTTGTTTCTGCGGCGCAGGCCGGCGTGCGCAGCGCCGACCCGGAGATCCTGCGGATGTCGGCCGTGTTCGGCATCACCAAGCCGCAGCTATTCTATAAAGTCCTGCTTCCGGTCTCCATTCCGTCGATCTTTTCAGGTCTGCGGCTCGGCCTCGTCTATGCGCTGCTGGGTGTCATCGGATCCGAGATCATCGCATCGCAAGAAGGCCTGGGGCAGCTGATCTCGCTCTATTCGGGCGAATTCCGGATGGAGGCGGTGTACGGAATCCTCATCGTGCTGGCGGTCATCGCCAGCATCCTGAACATGCTCACGGCGGCGGCGGAGCGATGGCTGTTGCGCTGGCGACCGGTCGATCCATGAACAGCATCGACGCGCAATCAGCCGTTTCATTGAGCGGACTGTCGGTGACTTTCACGCAATCAGATGGCACGGAGCACCGGGTGCTCCGCGACCTGGATCTCGACGTGCCGCGCGGTCAGTTCATCGCCCTGGTCGGCCGTTCCGGCGGTGGCAAGACCACGATCCTCAATGTGTTGACCGGCCTCGTGGCGCCGACGTCGGGCCGGGTCGGCGTTCTCGGTGTCCGCCCCGAGGAGGCCCGCTCCCGCATCGGCTTCGTCCCGGCGCGCGATGCTTTGCTGCCCTGGCGGACCGCGTTGCGCAATGTCGAGTACAGCCTGGAACTGCGCGGCGTGCCCCGCGCGCAACGCTCGACCATCGCCCGCCATTATCTATCGCTCGTCGGCCTCAAGGATGCGGCCGATCGGTGGCCCTGGCAGCTGTCGCAGGGTATGCGCCAGCGAGTCGCGCTGGTTCGCGCGTGGGCCGTCGAGCCCGAACTGCTGCTGATGGACGAGCCGTTTGCGGCGCTGGATGCCGACACGCGCCAGAGCGTGCGAGCCAGGTTCCGGGCGCTTCTCCAGAGCGGCCCGCCTCGCACCGTCGTGTTCGTCACTCACGATCTCGATGAGGCGGTCCTGATGGCCGACCGCGTGACGGTGCTCAGCGGCGGCAGGATCACTGCGGATACGCTGGTGCCGCCGCGCGATGGTCAGGAGGCGACCTCGGACGAGCTGACGGGTGTTCACCTGGCGCTGCTGCGCAAGCTGCGCGAAGCGCTGCACGAGGACGAACGCGTCTAGGCTATCTGGCCGCGAGCTGACGGTCGGCCGGCAGGCTCGTGTAGTGGCGGGCGACCTCGCCCGGCAGGGTCATCCAGACCTGGTCCTTGTGGGACAGGATGTGCTGCAGCGCCTTGCGCAGGCGGGCGGTGCGGAAGGGCTGGCCCATGATGAAGGAGTGCAGCGAGATCGTGCAGACGATCGGTGCATCCGCGGAGCGGCGCAGCATCTCATCGAAATTCTCCACGATCATGTCGCAATATTCCGACGCCGAGTTGTGCCGGTAGGCGATGGCCGGCTGGTCGTTCAATTCGATCGGGTAGGGCACCGACAGGATCGGGCGGCTGCGCGTGTCGACCCAGAACGGCTGCTCGTCGCAGATGCCCCAATCCAGCACGTAGGAGTAACCCGCTTCGGCCAGCAGGTCGGAAGTGACGTCGCTCGGCGTGAGATAGGGGCTGAGCCAGCCCTGCGGGCGCACGCCGTCGGCCTTGGTCATCAGCGCCGTGACCTCGTCGATCATGGTGCGCTCGGCGTCTTCGGTCATCTCGATCTGGCGTTCGGCGTTGGAGCGGCCGTGGCCGATCATCTCGTCACCGCGCGCGCGATGCGCAGCAATCAGCTCGGGGCAGTGGCCGTAGTTCTCGGTGTTGACGATGACGCCGACGTTCAGCTTCAGCTCGTCGAACAGGTCGATCAGGCGCCACTCGCCGATGCGGTTGCCGTACTCGCGCCACAGCCAGCTGCGCTGGCTCCACGGCTGGGTCTGGCGGTCGAGGTCGACGCCACACTGCACGCCGTAGGGAAAATGCTCGATGTTGACGGCGATGTAGACCGCCAGCCGCTTGTCGCCGGGCCAGGTAAACTGCGGCCGCTGCTTGATGGCGGAATATTTGAAGCGATTGTGCGACGGCAGCATGGGCGGGGCTTTCGATGAAGGAGGATTAGGCGGGGACCATTCGTCGCCGGCGCAGCGCACCGGCGAAATACCAGGACAACAGCGGCAGAAAGATCGCGGCGAACCAGAAGATCGGCACGGCGCCGTAGTGATCGACGATCGGGGCCGCGACCGGAACGCCCACCGCCTGGCCGACGAACAGGCAAAGCGCGAACAATGCCAGCGCCGAGCCGCGCGCTTCCGGCGCCATTTGCGTGCCGTTGGTCTGCAAGGTGTTGTGCAGCATGTAGAAGGTGATGCCGCACAGCACGATCGAGCCGAAGGCCACGATCGCGTTGGGCGCCACGGCGAGCAGCGCAAAGGAAAGGCCCAGTCCCGTGCCGCCCCACAGCACCAGCCCGCGCTCGCCCAGCAGGCGCACCAGATAGGACGCGGTCGTGACGTAGATGAAGCCGCCCGCGCCGAATGCCGCCACCGCGAGGCCGACGGCGGCGAAGCCCAGGCCAAAGCGCAGGTGCAGGTCGGTGCCGACGAAGGTGAAGCAGCCCCAGAACACGCCGCCTTCCAGCGCCACCACGATGATGATGGTGCGCGCCCACGGCCGGCGCAGCACGCCCACCATCTGGCTCACCATCGAGCCGGTGGCGCGCTCGCCGGGCCGGGCGATGTCGGGCCGCGCGCGCATCACGGCGAACAGCGCGCCGCCCGCCACCAAATAGATCGTGGTCAGTACCCAGAAGACCGAGCGCCAGCCCATCCAGTCACCGAGCGCGCCGCCCATCGCGGCGCCCGTCATCAGGCCCAGCGTCTGGCCGGTGAGGAAGCGCGCGAGCGTTGCCTGCCGCCGCTCGTAGCTCACATTGTCGCCCAGCCACGCGATGGCCAGCGGAATGATCGCCGACGAGGTGACGCCGGTCAGGAAGCGGGCGCCGGCCAGCATGCCGAGCGAAAACGACAGCGCGCTCATCAGGCAGCAGACGGCGGCGGCCACGCAGGCGATCGCGACCACCGGCATCTTGCCGTAGCGGTCGCCGAACGGGCCGTGCACCAGCACGAACACACCGTTGGCGAACAGGAACACGGTGGAGGCGATCGAGGCTTGGCCGACCGAGACATGGAATTCGGCGCCCAGCTGCACGAGCAGCGGGTCGAGCACGCGCATGTTGGCGGCGGAAGCGAAGGCCGCCACCGACAACAGGGCGATGGCGAAGGCAGGAGCGGACCGCGAACCGGCGGTGGAAACGGACATTGCCGTTGGACTTAGCCCAGCGCCGCCCGGGAAGCCACTAAACCGCGTGCCGGGCGACCAGCTTTGCCAGCATATCGGCCTTGCGCTGGCCCGAGCGCGGCGGCTTGCGCAGCCGGGCGAGGCGGCCGTCCTCGAAGGCCTCGACGATGGCGTTGTGGACGTAGCTCTTGCGCGCGATGGCCGGCGTGTTGGCGAGTTCCTCGGAGACGGCGGTCATCGCGACCTTGAGCTGCGAGCGCCGTCCGCGTTCGCTGGTGGCCGGCGCCAGGTTGGACAGCGCCTCGAGCGCGCCCGACGAGGCCACCAGGGTGCGGAAGTCCTTCAGCGAGATGCGGCGGCCGGCAACGGTACAGAGGAAGGCATTGACCTCCTGCGCCCGCACCTGGTGCACGCCGCCCGCGGCGTCGCGATATTGGAAAAGGCGGCGGCCCGGCAAAGAGAGCAGGCGGGCGAGGGCGCGCGCGAGGCGTGCATCGCGCACTTCCTTCGACACAGCCTTGCCGCCCTTGGCCTTGAAGGCCAGCACGACATTGCTGCCATCGAGCTTGATGTTGGACTTGAGCAGGGTGGTGGCGCCGCGTGTGCCGTTGTCGCGCGCGTAGCTCTCGCTGCCGGCACGGATCGCCGTGAGGTGCACGAGATGAACGACGGCGGCGATCGCATGCGCGGCATCTGCGCTCTCGCCGGCCAGCGCCTTGCCGACCGCACGCTTGATCGCGGGCAACGACCGCGCGATGCCGCCGAGGCGGCGTGCCTTCAGCGCCTCGCGCACCTCGGTCCATTTCGGGTGATAGCGATACTGCAGCCGGCCGGCCGCGTCGGTGCCGACGGCCTGCAGGTGCGCGTTGGGATCTGTCGCATATCGAACATCGACATAGGCGGGCGGCACGGCGAGCGAGCGCATGCGGGCGATGTCCGAAGCGTTGCGCACGGCCGCTCCCGTCGAGGTGCGAAAGCCGAAGCCCTTACCGCAGCGCACCCGCCGCACGGTCAGCGCTTCGGGGCCAACGACGACGAGACCCTGTTCGGCCGAGAGTGCTGTGATGAGCTTTGAACGTCGCATGGCGGAAACCTCAACGCAGGGCAGCACTCGACGTTCCCGTCAGTCGCGCTAAGCTTCCGCCATGAAACTCATGGACAAGGTCGCCATCGTCACTGGCGCGGGCTCGGGCATCGGCGCCGCCACCGCCCGTCTGTTCGCGGCGGAGGGCGCCAAGGTGGCGCTGGTCGATCGCGACGCCGAGGGGCTGCACAAGGTGGCCGGCGAAATCGCGGGATCGCTTGCCATCGAAGCCGACGTCAGCAGCAACGCGCAGGCGCATGACGGCGTGGCATTGGTGATGAAACAGTGGGGCCGCATCGACGTGCTGATGACAGCGGCCGGCATCTCGTTGGGCGGCACCGTCGACAAGATCGACGAGGCGACCTGGGACAAGACCTATGCCGTGAACGTGAAGGGCACCTTTCTCTGGGTGCATCACGCCATCAAGCCCATGATCGCGGCCAAGTCGGGCACCATCGTCACCGTGGGATCGCAGCTTGCGCAGTCGAGCCTCGGCAACAACGCGGCCTACGTTTCCTCGAAGGGCGCGATCGCGTCGTTCACCAAGACCATCGCCGTCGATCACGCGCCGCAGGGTATCCGGGTCAACGCGCTGATGCCGGGGGTGATCGATACGCCGATGCCGGCGCGCTCGCTGCAGCGCCAGACCGATCCCGACGCCGCGCGGGCCTTCTGGAAGAAACGCCATCCGATGGGCCGCATCGGCCAGCCCGAGGAAGTGGCCAAGGCGGCACTCTTCCTGGCGAGCGACGACTCGTCCTTCGTCACCGGCACGTTGCTGTTCGTCGACGGCGGCTGGACGGCGCACTGATGGGCAAGAAACTCACCGCCGAGCAGATCGCGCAGTACGAGCGTGACGGCTTCGTTTGCCCAGTCGATGCCTTCTCGACCGAGCGCACCCGCCTCTGGCGCGAGCAGCTCGAGAGCTTCGAGCGCGCGCAGGACCAGAAGATGACGCGCGGCCATAATTTCAAGCCGCACCTGCTGTTCCCCTGGGTCGACGAGATCGTGCATGCGCCCGAGGTCCTCGACGCGGTCGAGGATCTGATCGGACCGGACATCCGCCTGTTCCATCTCACCGTCTGGCCCAAGGATGCGGGCTCCGGCGCTTACGTGAGCTGGCATCAGGACGCCACTTACTTTGCGCTCGATCCGATCTGCCACGTCACCGCCTGGGTGGCGCTGAGCGATGCGCCGGTCGAGGCGGGCTGCATGGAGGTGGTGCCGGGCTCGCACAAGCTTGGCCAATTGCGCCATGCCGAGATGCAGGATCCGGAGAACCTTCTATCGCGCGGCCAGGAGCTGGCGGTCGATGTCGATCGCACCCGGACCGCGTTCATGCCGGTGAAGGCTGGGCAGTTCTCGCTGCACCACACGCACCTTGTCCACAATTCGCGACCCAACCGATCGACCGACCGGCGCATCGGCCTCGGCATCAGCTACATCCCGACCCACGCGCGCTGCACCGCGCCGTCGAGGGTCACCGCGATGCTGGTGCGCGGCCAGGACAAATACGGGCACTTCGACGACGAACGCCGGCCGCAAGCCGAAGCGGGCGCCGAAGAACGTGCCTACCACACCGAAGCAGTCGCCCGCTTCCGCAACATGAACGCCGCGCTTTCCACGAAGGGTTAAAATGCACACGATCAAGCTGCCGTATCACGACCGCTATCCCTATTCGCCGATCACCGAGCGCAAGGATTACTCCTGGCCGGGCGGCAAGCGGCTCGCGGTCTATCTCGGCCTCAACATCGAGCATTTCGCGTTCGGCGCGGGCGAGGGGCATCTGCTCACTGTCGCCAACCCGCCGCCCGATCCGCGCACCTTTGCCTGGAGGGATTACGGCAATCGCGTCGGCGTATGGCGCCTGCTCGAGATGTTCGACGAGCTGAACCTGCCGGCCTCGCACCTGATCAACACCACCGTGTTCGACTACGCGCCGCAGATCGTCGATGCGCTGAAGGCGCGCGGCGACGAATTCGTCGGCCACGGCCGCACCAACGCCGAGCGTCATGGCGGCATGTGGGAGGCCGACGAGAAGCGCTTCCTCGAAGAGATCCGTGATTCGATCGAGAAGGCCTCGGGCAAGCGGCCGCGCGGCTGGATGGCGCCGTGGATGGCATCGACTCGCGTCACGCCGGACCTCCTGAAGGAGACGGGCTACGACTTCCTGATGGATTGGCCGAACGACGACCAGCCGATCTGGATGAAGACGCGCGCCGGCCCGCTGATGAGCGTGCCTTATCCGATCGAGATCAACGACAGCCCGCAGATCCTGGTGCGCCACCATACCGGCGACGATTTCCGCGACTTCATCATCGCCCAGTTCGAAGAGTTGCTGCGCCAGTCGGCCAAGCAGCCGCTGGTCTGCGGCCTGGCACTGCACACGATGATCGTGGGCCAGCCCTATCGCCTGCGTGCCTTGCGCGAGGCGCTGCAGCACATCGTGAACCATCCGCAGAAGGACAAGGTGTGGTTCACGCGGCCGAGCGATATCTACGATCACTGCGCCGCGCTGCCGAAGGGCACGATGGTGGAGCCCGGGTGACACAACCCTAGGGAGGTGTCACTCTGTCCCCGGCTACCCAGGGGGACACGACATGGCGATCGATGCACCGGCTTTTCGCAATAGCCTCGTCTCGGTTTATCAATCCGCGGTCGATGAAGTCGTCCGCCAGAAGTCGGGGGGCGCAGCCGGCCGGTCGGGTCTGGAGAATGGGTTGGTGCGGGCGGCGGCGCAGATCGGCGCGCTGAAAGCCGGCGGCGCCGAGACCATCCCGGCGGCGGCTCCGGCAAATGTCTCCCAGGGGGTATGGACGTGCGCCAAGCTCGCCTTCGAACTAATGGAGGCGCGTTCCAAGGGCGATGATGCGACGGCCAGCAAGCTCGAGGGTGAACTCAGTTTCAACGTCTGCGACGTCAACTGGGCCAAGACCATCGCGAGTTACGTCGATTATTTCGGTCCCGACGGCAAACGGGCCGAAATTCCCTATATCCGGGCGGCGACCGTCGGGGCGAAGACCATTCCGCTGAAGGCCGGCGCGACGGTGGCACTGATCGGCGACTGGGGGACAGGGACCTCCGTCGCCCGGGACCTGCTGGCCGAAGTGGCCAAGCAGAATCCCGACGTCATCATCCATCTGGGCGACATCTATTATTCCGGCACGCCCACCGAGTGCGACATCAATTTCAAGCAGGTCCTCGACACGGTTCTCGACCGCGCCAAGACCCAGTTGCCGGTCTATACGCTCGCCGGCAATCACGACATGTATTCGGGCGGCGCCGGTTACTACAATCTCCTGAAGACGCTCAACACCGGCGCTCTCCAGCAGCCGGCCAGCTTCTTCTGCCTGCGCAGCGGCGACAACCGCTGGCAGTTCATCGGCATGGATACCGGCAAGCACGACTACAATCCGTTCGATGTCACCGAGGTGCTGACCAAGCTCGAAGACGACGAGGAGCAGTGGATCATCGACCGAATCGGCGAGTTCGCCGGCAAGACGATACTGTTGTCGCATCACCAGCTATTCTCGGCCTTCGCGCAGATCGGGCCCAAGAACGCGGACGGCTCGCTGAACGCCTACAACGGCTACCTCGCCGCGAGCTTCACGAAATTCCAGGCCGCGGCGCCCGGGCGGATCGCCGCCTGGTTCTGGGGACACGAGCACAATCTCACCGTCTATCAGCCGTACAAGACCTTGCAGAAGGGTCGCTGCATCGGCCATGGCGCCGTCCCGGTCTTCTCGACCGACGCGCCCTATACGGTGCTGAACCGTCTTCTTGATCCGCCGCAGTTCATGAACGTCGAACTCGACACCGACGATCACGTCTACATGCACGGCTTCACGATCGTGCGCCTGGCCGCCGACGGTACGGCCCAGGCCGAGTATTACGAGGGTTCGGACGGCAGCAAGCCGATGCTCGTCGAAGACCTCTAGGCGGCGCTCTAGGCCGCCGCCTTCTTGCGGTTGGCCTCGAGGCGGGCGTCGACCAGGGCGACGCCGCGGTCGATCTCGGGGTGGCTGAGACCCTTCTGCTTGGCGATCAGCTGCACCAGCTTGTCGGCGCGCTCGATGTACGGCATGCCGTTCTGAAGCGCGCGCGCGGCCGATGCCGGACGCGTCAGGCTCTCGGCGGCGGCGGCGTACTTCTCGAAGGGCACGAGATCCTTCGGGTCGGCGCCGATCTTCACGCAGAGATCGAAGACGAAATTGTAGACCGAGCGCGAGGTCTCGAGGTCGCTGTGCACCGCTTCCTGCGCCGTGCGCATGCCGTCGGCGGTGACGCAGCGGTAATTGCCGGCCAGCAGCATCGACCACTTGGCCAGCGGCACGAAGATGCCGTCATAGACGCGCAGCTTGACCGGCAACTCGATCTTGCCTTCCGGCGTGTCGAAGCGCACGGCGTCGATGTCCTTCTCGAGCTGGCGCAGGATGTTGGTCGACTTCTCGTCCTTCAGGCGCGCGACCTTGAAGTTGGTCGGCAGGGTGACCTGCAGCACGTTGACCTTCTCGTCGGGCGGGCGGATCGCCTGCGGGTCGGGGCTGCACAAGGTCAGCGTCTCGGGATCGAAATTGTCCCAGACCGTCGGGTCGGTGTAGGCGGGCTTCAGCAGGTCGTGGTTGAGGCCGGGGATGCGGCGCACGTAGGGCAGCGGCGGCATGTTCATGATCGACATGCACGGCACGCGGGACTTGGCGACCTTGTCGAGCAGTTCGCGCACGCCGGGCGAGCGGTACTGCGGCTCCTGCATGGCGAGGCCCACCAGGTCGAAGTCGGCGGGATTGGCGCTGTCGACGCCGCCCGCGGTCACCTTGCCGGGCAGGGCGCGCGAGTCGATCACCACCGGATCCTTGCGGCCGCGGATCGGCATGCGCACGCGGAAGCCCTCGGCATTGATCAGGTCGGCCTCGGCCGGCAGGCAAATCAGATGCACCGAATGGCCGCCGAACATCAGCTTGGACGCGAGCAGCGACCCGTAGGACGCACCCATGATCATGATCTTGTAAGCCATACCCCGCCTCCCGGATGTCTTCTTGAAATTGTATGTATACGACCTTACCGGCACTGACCCTCCGAGCAAAGGGCCGCTAAAGTCACAGTCATGTTTCCTGTTGCACTTGCTCACTGGCTGACCGACTCCGGTCTGCGAAATCTGCCCTTCGAGGAATTGGTCGACGGCTTCTCACGGCGGCTGAACGAGTCGGGCGTTCCGGTCGCGCGCGTGTTCGTGGGCATGAACACGCTGCATCCGCAGATCCGCGCGCGCAGCCTGATCTGGGACCGCGCCACCGGCCCCAGCACGCGCTTCGAGTTCCAGCATGGCGAGATCGAGTCGCCGAGCGTGCGGCAGAGCCCGTTCATGGTGATGCTGCGCGACCGCATCAGCGAGCAACGGATCCGGCTCGATGCAACCGCCGCCGCGAACGAGGTCCCGGTGTTCGAGGAGCTGCGGGCGGAGGGCATGACCGACTGGCTGGGCCGCGCCTTTCCCTTCGGAGAACTTACCTTCCAGATCGGCGGCTCCGACTCCACCGAACGCGCGAGCCAACTCGGTGTCGTGATGTCGCTCACGACGGATCACCCCGGTGGCTTTTCGGACGCGCATCTTGCGACGGCGCGCGCCGTGCTGCCGCTGTTTGCGCTGGCGATAAAGGCCTCGACCATCGGCGCCTTGGGCCACGGGCTGTTGGCAGCCTATCTCGGCGCCGATCCGGCACGCAGGGTGATGGCAGGCGCGGTGCGGCGCGGCGAAGTGCAGGGCGTGGAGGCCGTGCTGCTCTACGCCGACCTGCGCTCCTTCACGCCGCTAGCCGACACGCTGCCCGGCACCGAACTCATGGCGCTACTCGACGGCTGCTTCGACTGCATGGTGCGGCCGGTGAGCCGGCACGGCGGCGAAGTGCTGAAGTTCCTGGGCGACGGGCTGCTCGCGATCTTCCGCGTCGACGAACGCCGACGCGCCGAGATCTGCACCTCGGCACTGGCGGCGGCAACCGAAGCGCTCGACCTGATGGACCTGCTGGCCGGCGCGCGAAAGGAACAGGGCAAGCCCACACCCGGCCTCGACATTGCGCTGCATGTCGGCACGGTGCAGTACGGCAACGTCGGCACCGATCAGCGCCTCGACTTCACCGTGATCGGCCCCGCCGTGAACGAGGCCGCGCGCATCGAGGTCCTGTGCAAGGACCTCGACCAGCCGCTGCTGATGAGCGCCGCCTTCGCGGACTCGGCGACCGCCAGCCGCCCGCACTTGGTATCGCTCGGCCGCCATCGCTTGCGCGGCGTGCGCGAGGAGACGGAACTGTTCGGGTTGAAGGGCTAGTAACGACCATAAGTCGGGGTTTCCAGGAGCGCGCTTATAATGCGCGCATGTCGATCCATCGTCGAAGCGCCCCGTTTAACTCCCGTCAATTAAACGAGTACCGCGCGGTAACTACCCCTCCCCATAAGAATGGGGAGGAAAGGGATTCCGCGGTTTCTGACCACGGCTTTTAAACCGTGAAAACCGCACAAACCGCGGCTCTAAGCCAGCCCGACCGCCCACAGCGCGAAGGCGTAGGCGATCGCGACTTCGTCGAGGCGGTTGAAGCGGCCGGAGGAGCCGCCGTGGCCGGCGCCCATGTTGGTGCGCAGCAGGACCGGGCCGCCGGAGGTCATGGTGGCGCGCAGGCGGGCGATCCACTTTGCGGGCTCCCAGTAGGTCACTCGCGGATCGGTGAGGCCGCCCATCGCCAGGATCTTCGGATAGTCCTTGGCCGCGACCTGGTCGTAGGGCGAGTAGGAGAGGATGTACTTGAACGCCTCGGTGTCGGTGATCGGGTTGCCCCACTCGGGCCATTCCGGCGGGGTGAGCGGCAGGGTCTCGTCGAGCATCGTGTTCAGCACGTCGACGAACGGCACTTCGGCCACGATGCCGGCAAACAACTCGCCTGCGCGGTTGGCGACGGCGCCCATCAGCATGCCGCCGGCGCTGCCGCCGTGGCCGACGATGCGCTTGGCCGTCGTGTACTTGCGCTCGATCAGCGCGCGGCCGGCGGCGGCGAAGTCGTCGAACGTGTTGGTCTTCTTCTCCCGCTTGCCGTCGAGATACCAGTTCCAGCCCTTGTCGGCACCGCCCCTGATATGGGCGATGGCATAGACGAAGCCGCGATCGACCAGCGACAGGCGGTTGGCGGCGAACGACGCCGGCATCGACATGCCGTAGGAGCCGTAGCCGTAGAGCAGCAGCGGCGCCGTGCCGTCCTGCACCAGGTCGCGGCGATGCAGGATCGACACCGGCACTTCGGCGCCGTCGTGCGCCTTGGCGATGATGCGGGTGGTGACATAGTTGGCGGGATCGTGGCCCGACGGGATCTGCTGGCGCTTGCGCAAGCTGCGCTGCCGGCTCTCCATGTCGTAGTCGTAGACCTCGGTCGGCGTCGTCATCGACGAATAGGCAAAGCGCGTGGTCGTGGTGTCGAATTCGTAGCCGCCGATCGAGTCGAGCGAATAGGCCGTCTCGTCGAAGGCGATCTTGTGCTCCTCGCCGGTGCGCAGGTCGCGGATCACGATCGACGGAAGCGCATTGGCGCGTTCCAGCCGCACCAGGTGATTGGCGTAGAGCTGCAGGGTGAGCACGTAGACGCCCGGCCGATGCGCGATCAGTTCGCGCCAGTGCGGCCGGTCCGGCGTGGCAAGCGGCGCGGTGGCGATGCGGAAGTCGATCGCGCCGCCTTCGTTGGTCAGGATGAAGAGTTCATCGCCGCGATCGTCGACCGAGTAGCGCACGCCGTTCTCGCGTGGCGCGATCAGGCGCGGTGTGGCGTTCGGGTCGGAGAGATCGAGGAGCGATTGCTCGGACGTGTCGTGGTCGCCGCCGCCGATCACGCAGAAGCGACCACTGGCGCTCTCGCCGATCGACGTGAACCAGCCCGAGTCCTTCTCCTCGTAGACCAGTACGTCGTCGGACTGCCTGGTGCCAAGGCGGTGGCGGAAGACTTTCAGCGGACGGTGGTTGTCGTCCTTTTCGACGTAGAGGAAGAAGGACGAATCGGCGCCCCACACAACGCCCCCGCTGGCGCGCTCGACGGTGTCGGGCAAGTCCTGGCCGGTCGCCCAGTCGCGCAGCTTGATCGTGAAGTACTCGGAGCCGCGCAGGTCGGCGCTCCACGCCATGAGCTTGTGGTCGGGAGAGTGCCGCGTGCCGCCGAACTTGAAATACTCCGACGCCTTGGCCAGCGCATCGCCGTCGAGGATCGTCTGGAAGTCGCCGCCGTCGAGAGAACCGTCTCTGGGCAGGCGGCCGACATGCTCGTGCTGGCCGCCCTGCAGGTATTTCCAGGTGTAGGCGTAAGGCCCGTCCGGCATCGGCACGCCGGAATCGTCCTCCTTGATGCGCCCGCGCATCTCGGCGACCAGCATCTTCTGCAGCGCCGCGGTCGGGCCGAGCAACGACTCGGTGTAGGCGTTCTCCGCCTCGAGGTAGGCGCGAATGTCGGGCGAGAGCACCGACGGATCGCGCAGCACCTCCTGCCACTTGGCGTCCTTCAGCCACGCATAATCGTCCACGACCGTGATGCCGTGGCGCGTGAAGGGGGCGGGGCGTTTGTCGGCGGCGGGTGGCTTCAGGGGCGGCTTGCTCACGGCCGCTTAGTAGTTGCCGGTCTTCGCAGCCACCTTGGGCGCGGGCGCCGTCTCGCTGCCCAGCATGCCGCGCATCTCGGCACCCTTGGTGTCCCACCAGTCGGCAAGGATGCGGACGTCCCACCCGATGCAGAAGTGCTTCACGCCCATATCGAGGTACTTCTTCGCCTGGCCGGGATCGCGCAGCTCGACCCTCGGATGCAGGCCCTTCTTCAGAGCCATCTCGATGGTCTTCTTTTCGGCCGCAACCACTTCGGGGTCGTTGTGCTGGGCGGGCTTGCCGATGCTCATCGAGAAGTCCGAGCCGCCGAACTGCACCATGTCGAGGCCCGGCACCGAGAGGATGTTGTCGAGATCGTCCACGCACGACTTCTTCTCGACCATGATGGCGATCACCACGTCGTTCAGCGCGTCGACGTACACTGGTTGTCCGCCCTCCCGCACCATGCCGACGTCACGCCGCATGCCGACGCCCAGCCGTCCGCGGCCGCGGGCGCCCGCCGCCATGGTGGTCTCGGCCCGCACGGCGTCGACCGCGGCCTTCGCGTCCTCGACCGAGCGGATATCGGCGAACAGCACGCTCTGGAAGCCCGCGCCGATCGCGCGCATGGCCTGGTGGGTGTACTGCGTCTGCTCGATCTTGATCATTCCGCCCACGCCCGCGACCTCGAAGGCGCGGCCGAGATTGTCGAGGTCGTGCATGTCGAAGGGCGCATACTCGGCGGTGAACTCGACATAGTCGTATTGCTTGGAGTGCCCGATCAATTCGACCAGGGTGGGCCATACCGACAGAATATGCGTGCCGACGGTCGGCTTGCCGGCGTTGAGGCATTCGCGGAGCTGGTTGCGACGCATGGCGGTTCCCCTTTGAGCACTGTTCGCGCTAGTCTCGCATCTTGTGTAGGGGGAGTACCATGTTTCCGGCGAAAGAAAATCTGACCATTTGCTTTGCGCATGCCGCGTATCAGATGCAGGCCCGCTTCGATCTGCGGAAGACCGGCGTCAAGAGCTTCCAGGCGTGGAATGCGGACGAGCTGCTGAAGCGGATCGGCGAGGCCGACGTCGTGGTGTCGTCCGGCATGTGGAAGAATGACCTGCTGCCGCACGCCAAGAAGCTGAAATACATCCAGTCGATCAGCGCCGGCATGAACCAGTATTCCGAAGAGCTGATCGGCAAGGCCGGTGTGCGGCTGTGCAGCGGCGGCGGCGTCAATGCCGTGGCGGTGGCCGAGCATGCGATCGCGTTGATCCTCGCCGTGGCGCGTCGCCTGCCCGAGGCGCGCGACAATCAGCACAAGAAGTTCTGGCGCGGCATGATCGGCGATCTCACGACCCGCGAAGACGAGATCATGGGCAAGACCATGCTGGTGGTCGGCATGGGCCGCATCGGCAATCACCTCGCCAAGCTCGGCAAGGCGTTCGGCATGAAGGTGGTGGGCATCCGCCAGGATCCGAAGAAGGGCACCAATGGCGCCGATTCGATCCATGGCATGGGCGATCTGGTGAAGCTCGTCCCGCAGGCCGACATCGTGGTGCTGGCGTGCTCGCTCACGCCCGAGACAACCGGGTTGATGGGCCAGGCGGCGTTTGCTGCGATGAAGCCCTCGGCGATGTTCGTGAACGTGGCGCGCGGCAAGGTAGCCGACGAGGCTGTGCTGATCGCCACGATGAAGGCGGGCAAGATCGCTGCTGCCGCGCTCGACGTCACGGCGGAGGAGCCGCTCGCCCAGGACTCGCCGCTGTGGGAGATGCCCAACGTCTTCATCACACCGCACACGGCGGGCGAGACACGGGCCTACGAAGACAATGTGATCGACATCCTGATCGAGAACCTGGAGCGCCTTTGGAAAGGCGACCAGGTTCTGCGCAATCAGGTTCTTTAGCTAGGAAGAGCTACTTCTTCTCTTCCTGATGGGGAGCCGGCGCGGCCGGATGCGGTGCCGGAGCGGGGGCCGCCTGCGGATGCGGAGCCTGTGGCGGCGGTGCCTGCGGATGCGGAGCGGGCGCCTGAGCCTGCTGCGGCGGGGCCGCGTGTTGCACAGGCGGCGGAGGCGCTTGCACATGCTGCGGCTGAGGCGGCGCGGCGGGACGCGCGATCTCGGCGGCAGGGTGCTGAGCCGGCGGATGGGGCGGCTCGGACTGCGGATGCACTACTGGCGGAGTGGCATGGGTCTCGGCGGCGCGCGGCGCTTCATGCTGCGGCTCGACATGCTGTGCCTGCGGCGGCGTAGCCGGACGTGCCGGTTCGGCAGCCTTCGGCGGCTCGGCGCGATTGGCCTCAGCCGGGCGGTTCGGCTCGGCCGGACGATTGGCCTGCGGCGTAGCGGGCTGGCCGGGCTTCGGCGGCTCGGCACGGTTGGCCTCAGGACGATTCGGTTCGCCAGGACGATTGGCTTGCGGTGCGGCGGGCTGCCCAGGCTTGGGCGGTTCGGCGCGATTGGCCTCGGGGCGATTCGGTTCGCCCGGCCGATTGGCTTCCGCCGGACGGTTGGGTTCACCCGGCCGATTGGCTTCACCCGGACGGTTCGGCTGCTGCGCCTGCGGATGCTCGCCCTGGATCGCGGGCGGCGCGGCGCCGTTGCGCGGTTCGAGCGGCGGCGTGTTGGGCTTAGCGCCCGCCGCCGGTGGGGCAGCGTGTTCGGCGAACTTCGGACCGGGCGCTGCGTGGCCCTGCTCCTGGCGCTGGGCCTGCGGCGGACGGGCGAGTTCCTGCACGCCGTTGAAGCGGGTGTTGGCGCGCGGCTCGTTAGCCTGAGCCGTCGCGGGCGGTGCGGAGACGGCGGAGATCGGCGCGGACGCGAGCTTGTCGGCCGAGACCTTGATGGCCGAGCGTTCGACCCTCTGCGAGCTCACGAAGGCCTGCGCCGGCACCACGGTGGTGAAGCGGCGGTTGGCCATGTGCTCGTTCTGCTGGTTGGACTGGATCGCCTCGTTCTTCTCGGCGTGGTTCCAGCGGTCATCCATCACCGCCCGGTCGACACGGGCGTTGGTGTTGATGCGATCGTAGTAGGCGCGGTCACGCGTGTAGGGCGGCACGTAGGGCTCGCGCGGTCCGAGGGGGAACCAGCCGACATGACCGTTGGTGTTGCCGATGGCGGCACCGAGCGCCGCGCCGCCCACGAAGGCGACCAGCGCCGGCGCGTACGTCGCATGCTCGCGACGCTCTGGCGGGACCCAGTACCAGCGGTTGTTGCGGTTGGCCCAGCGGCCGTAGTGATACGGCGCGAAGCCCCACGGCTGTTCGTCGACCCAAGTCCAGCCATACGGCTGGGAGTAGGCCCAGGAGCCGGTGCTGTACGGCTGCCAGCCATCGGGCACGCTGTTGGGCGACCAGACTTGGCCGTAATCGGGATCGTTGGACCAGCCGCCATAGGCCTGCATGTCCTCGTAACCGACGACGTCGGCCGACAGGTACTGCGGGTCGGCGTAGGAAACCTGCTGGTCACGCTGCGCCCAAGCCTGCGGCATCGGCGGCGGCGCGCTTTGGATGGTGCGGAGCTGCGGTGTGGCTGCGTCGCCCGTGATCTCGCCCACTTCGCCGGCGCGGACCGCCAGCACCTGGCCGTTCGCGCCTGTGATCTGGGCCGCGCCGGTGCGCACGCCGAGGCGGGTCGGATCCTGGGTCGAGCCGGACTCGACGTAATAGTCGCCCTGCGCCTCGAGCTTCACGACGCCGCGCGGCGTCACGATCTCGTAGGGCTGGCTGGTGTCCATCGTGAAGGTCTTGATGTCGAGGCGGCCCTGGTCGAGCTGCAGGCGGGTGGCGCTGTCGTCGATCCTCAGCATGTCGAGCTGGGTCGACTGGTCGAGGCGCACGCGGGTGCCGGCCACCGAGATCTCGCTGCGGGCATTGGGCTCGGTCCAGACCGAATCGCCCGTGGTCAGCGCGTCGTTGACCGCCGCAGCCGTCCAATTGGTGTCCTGGGCGTCATGGAAAGAGACAGTGCCCTGGGCATAGGCCAGGCGGCCGACGCGGGCCGGCGGATCGGCCTGGTTTTGGGCCATAGCGGTGCCTGATACGGCGATGACGCCGGTGCCGAAGACGGTGGCCATCAGGACGGGAATGCTGCGACGGAAGACGTTATTCATTGTGTGCCTCACCTGTGCGGTCTGTTTCCGCAACTGGTGTTACGCAGCGTCCCTGCAGTAGTTCCCCGGGGGCTTCCCCTGTTATTATTCTGCTCCGATCCCGGAACAGGAGATTGAAATGAGCGTTGCAGATCCCAACCGCACCATCCTGACGGGAGAGAATCCCTTCATCCGCCTGTCGCTAAAGGATGGCGATCCCAACACAACCGACGCCAGCTTCTGGCGAATCCTGTTCTGCCCGGCCGGACCGGGGCACGTGCTCTATCTCAAGAGCGAACTGACCGAAGGCCGCTGGCGCATCTACTCCGACAACATCGCCATGGCGCGCTGGCTGCAGAAGACAGTGCAGGGGATGCTCAATCCCGATCTCAAGGACCTCACCATCCCGGTGATCGACGCCGACTTCCGCAAGTCCGGCGATGCGCGCGACTTCTGGACCGAGCACGTCTCGGCGCTCGACGCGGAGATCGCGCTCACCTGGTACGACATCGGCGAGCCGCTGCTGATCCATACCCAGCCCAACGCCCAGCCGAACCCGCGGCCTTACGGCGTCTGCACCGTGCTGGTGCCGGCGCTGTCGGCCCGTCTCACCGTCGACGGTGTGGAGGCGAAGGGCCAGCCGTGGAAGCGGGAGCGGGAAGGCCAGCCCTTCAGCACCTGCGCGCTGGCCTTCTCCGAAAGCTGGACCGAGGCGCGCTAGGACTTCTTTGCTCGCAGCAGCAGGAAGGCCGGGATCAGGCCGGTGGCGGTGATCGCCGCCATCGCCCACCAGGCGTTCTGGAACGCCACGACGCGCTCGGCCATTGAGCCGGGCGCGCCGACGATGGCAACGAGCACGGCGACGCCAATCGCCATGCCGGTCTGGCGGATCATGTTGATCACGCCGCCGCCGGTCGCGAACGACGAAGGCGGCAGCGAACCCGACGCGGCACCCATCACGGTCGGCAGCGTGAGGCCGACACCGACGCCGATCAGCATCATGCCGCCGACCACGGTGAGGTAGCTGGGCTCCAGCGAAGCGGCCAGCGCCCACCAGACTCCGCCTGCGGTGAAGCAGGCGATGCCGGCGGCGGTGACGTTCGCGGCACCAAAGCGCTTGATCAGCCGGCCACCAACAGTGAGCGAGGTGAGCGGCACCAGCAGCGGGCCGGGCGCGATGGCGAGTCCGGTCTTGAGCGCCGACCAGCCCCAGGTGCCCTGTTCCCACAGCACGATCGACAGCAGCATCGCGCCGAAGGCCATGGCGAACGGCGCCATCACCAGCGCGCCGCCGGTGAAGGTCCGCACCTTGAACAGCTTGGGCTCGACCAACGGGTTCTTGGCGTGGCGGCAATGGATCACGAACGAGATCAGCAGGACCGCCGCGATGGCGATGCTCGCGAGCACGCCCATCGAATGCCAGCCCCAGTCGCCGGTCTTCACCAGGCCGAAAGTGAGCGCGCCGACGCCGACGGTCACGAGCACGGCGCCCAGCGCGTCGGGACGCGGCACGTGGTGGCCGGGTACCTCAGGCAACTTCCACCAGCCGATCAGCAGACCGGCCAAGCCAATCGGCACGTTCACCAGGAAGATCCAGCGCCAGCTTGCGATCAGCAGCACGCCGCCGACAACGGGACCCAAGGCGGAGGCGAGTCCACCGATCGCCGTCCAGGTGCGCACCGCGCCGGCGCGACCGTCGGGCGGATAGGAGGCCAGCAGCAGCGCCAGTGACGTGGGCGTCATCAGCGCGGCGCCCGCGGCCTGCACCAGCCGGAAGGCGACCAGCATCTCGACACTGTTGGCGGCGGCGCAGGCGGCCGACGCGGCCGTGAAGACCGCGATGCCGACCAGGAAGCTGATGTTGCGCTTGTAGCGTTCGGCGAAGCGACCGAGGAACACCAGAAGGGCGGCATAGACGATGGCGTAGCCGTTCAGCACCCAGGACAGATCTTCCAGCGAGGCATTGCCGAAGTCGTGCGCCATGCTGGGCAGCGCCACGTTCACGATGAACAGGTCGAGGTTGGCCAGCACCATGCCGGCGCAGACGATGGCGAGAACGTGGGCGGGTCTGGTGTTGCGCGAGCGATGCGCGCGCGCGCCGACGCCGGCCGCTGCCGTGGTGGATGTCATGGTGGGTACTCCTTGAACGCTGAACTTATGAACGCTCGACGATGGCCTGGATGATTCCGGCGCGGCCTTCCTTGAGGTTGCGCCCGAGGTTGCCGCTGAAGGTGCCGAAGTCGGCGCCCATCGCGACATGCAGGCCGAGTACCGGTGGCGGACCGGCAGGGGCGGCCGCGCGGGCCTTCTGCTGCTCGGCGAACCAGGCGACGGCGACCTGCGTGTTGTCATTCCATAGCGTGACCTTGAAGCCCGCCGCTTCGAGCGCCGAACGCATGGCCTCTGGCGTCACGACAAAGCTGGTCTCCGGCGTGCGCGACCACGGGCAGGGGAAGTGCAGCGGGCCACCGGTGCCCTGGACAACGTCATAGATGGCGAAGCGCCCGCCCGGCTTCAGAACGCGATGGACCTCGCCATAGAGGCCGGCACGGTCGGCGATGTTCATCGCCACATGCTGCGTCCAGGCGATGTCGAAGCTCTGGTCGGGATAGGGCAGCGAGAGCGCGCTGGCGCAGTCGTAGGAGACCTTGCTCGCCAATCCGGCGCGTTCGGCCAAGTAGGTGGCGGCGTTCACGAAGGTCGGGCTGAGGTCGATGCCCTTCACCGTGCAGTCGAACTTGGTGGCGAGATAGCGCGACGGACCGCCGAGGCCCGAGCCGATGTCGATCACCGAGGCGCCGGGCGTGATCGCCAGCGCCTCGCCCAGCTCGATGGTCGCTGCCATCCCGCGCGTGTGGAACTGGTCGAGCGGTGCCAGATCGGCCGGAGTCAGGCGCTTGTCGGCGAGGCCGGCGGCGGCGAGGGCCGCGGCAAACTTCTCCCGCAGGTCGTTGTGGCCGTAATGGTCGATGACCTTGGCTTCGCTCATGCGCGCGTCCTCACGGCTGGTGGTGTCGGGTTAGAAATTATGCTCATATAAGCGTATCGCCAAGCAAGCTTTGCTTGGCCATCGTGCAGGAATGCTCATGGATCCGGTCTGCAATTGTTTTTCGCTGCGCCAGGCGACCAGGCGCGTGACGCAGCTCTATGACGAGGCCTTCGCGCCGCTCGACCTGCGCGCGACGCAGTATTCGTTGCTGCGCCAGGTCGAACGGCGCGGACCGATCGCGCTCAACCCGCTGGCAGAGATCATGGTGATGGGCCGCGCAACCCTCGGCCATAACGTCCGTCCGCTCGAGCAGCGCGGCCTGCTAAAACTCGTTGTCGGCGAGGATCGGCGCAGCCGCGAGGTATCGATCACCCCGGCCGGCCGCCGCGCGCTGGCCAAGGCCGACGCGCTCTGGCAGCAGGCGCAGGAGACTTTCGAGAACAAGATCGGCGCGAAGGAGGCCGCGGCACTGCGGGCCATGCTCCATCGCGTCGCCGCGACCGAGTTTACGCTCAGCTAACCGCCGAAGCCGCCGGCCTTGGCGAGCTCGGTGTAGCTGCGGCGACGCACTTCCTCGTCATAGGCCCAGGTGACGACCGCCATTTCGTCGACGCCGACCTGATCGCGCAGTCCCTCGATGCGCGCCATCACTTCAGGACCGGTACCGACGAAGGAGTCCTTGCGGAACTCGGCCATGCGCGCCTGCTCGTGTGGCGCAAGGAAAGCCTTCGCGGCCTCGTCGGGCGAGACCAGCGGGCCCAGGATGTTCTTGTCGCGGTTGATGCGTGACAGCGCGCGCGGCGTGAAATGATACTGCGCCTCTTCCATCGTGGGCGCGGCCAGCGCCAGCACGCAGAGCGCCGAATGCGGCTTGGGGTGGCGTTCGCTCGGCTGATAGGTGCGCTTGTAGAGATCGATGGCGCGCTGGCCGCCCGCGCCGTCGGAGAAGAACCAGGCGTAGCAATAGGGCAGGCCGAACATCGCCGCGACCTGCGCGCCGTAGTCGGAGCTGCCCAGGATCCAGGTTTCGGGCGAGGTCTCGCCCTGGGGGAAGGCTTTCAAGGCGGCGAAAGGATGGCCCTGCACCAAGGGCGCGTTCTGCGTCCAGGCCATCAGGTCGCGCACGTCGGACGGAAAATATTCCGGCCGTTCGTTGGCCTTCGGATTGAGTGCGAATGCCGTGCGGCCGTCGGAGCCCGGCGCGCGGCCCAGCCCCATGTCGATGCGGCCGGGCGCCAGCGCGTCGAGCACGCGGAAGACTTCGGCCACTTTGAATGCGGAGTAGTGCGGCAGCATGATTCCCGCACTGCCGATCCGGATGCGCTCGGTCGTGGCCGCGATCGCGGCCATCACGATCTCGGGCGCGGTGCCCACGATCGTGGGGTGATTGTGGTGCTCGGAGACCCAGAACCGGTCGTAGCCGAGCGCTTCGCAATGTTGGGCGAGAGCGACGGTGTCGCGGATGGACTGCCCGTGGGGGCGGCCGGAGATGGCGACCGATTGGTCGAGAACTGAAAGACGCATGTAGGCGTTAATGTAGGGACGGGAGGACGCCATGCCCACATCCAAGGTAGTCGGCATTGACCACATTTCGATCAGGGTCAGTGACTACAAGAAGTCCAAGGAGTTCTACGGCAGACTGTTCGAGCATCTCGGCTTCGAGATTTCGGACGAGTACACGAACACGATCGGCTGGACCAATGGCAAGACGCGCTATTGGATCGCACCCGCCGAGGGCCGCCGGAAATACCGGATCGGCGACGTCGGCCTGCACCATTATGCCTTCCAGCTGCGCAGCCGGCGCGACGTCGATGCGCTGCAGGGCTTCCTCGAAGGACACGGCGTGCGGATCGTCGATCCGGCGGCCGAGTACTACGAGGACTATTACGCCGTGTTCTTCCTCGATCCCGATGGGATCAAGCTCGAGGGCATGAAGTACGGCGAGCTGGCCGCCAGGAAAAAGCGCGCCAAAGCCCTCAAGAAGAAGGGGAAATAGCCCTTTAGAATCTTTCTGCGAATAGCTTGCAATTGAACGTCCGAGTTGCATATTAGAAGCGTTCTAATATTAACTCCGGAGCGTTTCATGCTGACCATCGGTGACAAGTTTCCCTCGTTCGACCTCAAGGCGGTGAAGAGCCTCGACCCCAAGACCGCCTTCTCGCAGGTCACCGACCAATCGGACGCGGGCAAGTGGAAGATCGTGTTCTTCTGGCCGAAGGACTTCACCTTCGTCTGTCCGACCGAGATCGCGGCCTTCGGCAAGCTCAACAAGGACTTCAACGAGCGCGACGCCGTCGTCTACGGCGTGTCGACCGACAGTGAGTTCGTGCATCTGGCGTGGCGCCAGAACCATGCCGACCTGAAGGCACTCCCGTTCGCCATGCTGGCCGACATCAAGCGCGAGCTGTCAGCGTCGCTCGGCATCCTCGACAAGAGCGAAGGCGTTTGCCTGCGCGCCACCTTCATCGTCGATCCGGAAGGCATCATCCGCTTCGTCTCGGTGAACGACCTCTCGGTCGGCCGCAACCCGCAGGAAGTGCTGCGCGTGCTCGATGCGCTGCAGACCGACGAGCTTTGCCCCTGCAACTGGCAGAAGGGCGAAGAGGTCCTGAAGGCTGCGTAAGGAGGGTTCCATGTCTCTCGATATCCTGAAGGACCGGCTGCCGGACTATGCCCGCGACCTCAAGCTCAACCTCTCGAGCCTGGCGTCCGAGCAGCTCCTGACGCCGCAGCAGAGGGCCGGCAGCTTCATCGCTGCCGCGCTCGCGGCGGGACACACGTCAACCACGCAGGCCGTGGTCGACGCCTTCGGCGGCGAACTGTCGCCGGAAGCGCTGAACGGCGCCAAGATCGCGGCGTCGTTGATGGCGATGAACAACATCTACTATCGCTTCGTGCATCTGATGCACGATGGCGAGCATGGCGGTGATTACGCGACCCTGCCGGCCAAGCTACGGATGACGGCGATGGCCAAGCCCGGTGTCGACAAGGTCGACTTCGAACTGTGGTCGCTCGTTGTCTCAGCGGTGAACGGCTGCGGCATGTGCCTGGAAAGTCATGAGAAGGTCCTCCGCGAACACGGACTTTCGGCCGAGCAGATCCAGGCCGGCGTGCGCATCGCCGCCACGGTCCACGCCGTGGCGCGGACCCTGGCGGCGGAGGAAGCCCTCACGCCGTCGCTGGCGAAAGCGGCGTAGCCCTATTCGGGTTTGACGCCGGCGTCCTGGGCGACCTTCTTCCAGCGCGAGAGTTCGGCGGCGATGTAGCTGCCGAACTTCTCGGGCGGGCCGGGGGCCGCTTCGGCGCCTTGCTGGGCGAACTGGGCCTTCACGCCTGGCTCGCCCAGAATCTTGACCAGCGTCGCGTGGAGCTTGTCGACGATCGGCTGCGGCGTGCCCGCCGGCACGACGATGCCCTGCCACGAACTGACATCGAAGCCGGGATAGCCGGACTCCGCCAGGGTCGGCACGTCGGGCGCCACCGACGAGCGATGCTCGGTGGTGACCGCGAGCGCGCGCGCCTTGCCTGCGGCGACCTGCGGATAGACCGAGGAGAAGGGATCGAACAGCACCTGGATCTGGCCGCCGACCAGGTCGTTGATCGCGGGCGCGCTGCCCTTGTAGGGGATGTGGTTCATCTTGATGCCCGCGACGGTCGAGAACTGCTCGACCGCGAGATGGATCGAGCTGCCGGCGGTGCCGTAGGCCAGGGTTTCGGGCTTGGCCTTGGCCAGCGCCACCAGCTCTTGCAGCGTCTTCACCGGCAATGCCGGGTGCACCACGACCAGCAGCGGCTGGATCGCCACCATCGAGATCGGCGCAAAACTCTTCACCGGATCGTAGGGCATCTTGGCGAAGGTCGCGGAGTTGATCGCGAGCGTGGAGATGTTGCCCATCATCAGCGTGTAGCCATCGGGGGCGGCGTGAGCCGCAGCCTCGGCGCCCACGATGCCGCTGGCGCCCGCACGATTATCGACGACAACGGACTGGCCGAGTTCTTCCGAGAGGCGCTGCGCCACGGTGCGCGCCATCACGTCGGTCACACCGCCGGGCGGAAACGGCACGATGAGGTGAAGCGGCTGGCTGGGCCAGGTTTGCGCCGAAGCGTTGCCGGCAAAGAGGTAGAGAGCGGCGAGGGCCGAGAGTACGAAACGGATCATGGCGGCACGATGCGCAGCCGACGTGCAGCGGTCAATGCTGCTCTGGCCTGCTCTGGCCTGCTCTGGCGGTGCGGGACAAAGCAGCGTAACGACGACGGGCGGGAAAGAGCCCGTCCGTCGGGAGCCTCGTTGATCGCGCTCAGGATTCAACACAAGACCATCTACCGCTATCGACTGCCCGTGTGGCTGGGGCCGCATCGCCTGATGCTGCGGCCGCGCGAGAGTCGCGACCTCCGTTTGATCTCGAGCACAGTGACTGTGACGCCCGCCGCGATCGTCAACTGGGCACACGATGTTTCAGGCAACGCGGTCGCGACCGCGACTTTCCAGGAGCCGACCGATCATCTGGTGATCGAGAGTGTCGCCGAACTCGAGCTCGACGCGCCGGCCTGGCCGGTGTTCGACATCGCGGCAGCCGCCGCGTCCTATCCATTCGACTATCTGCCCGACGACCGGCTCGATCTCGGCGCGCTCCGGCTGCAGCAGTATGCCGATCCGTCCGGCGGTTTGCGCGACTGGGCGCGGGCGTTCGTGCGCAGCGATCCAACCGACACGCTGTCGCTACTCAAGGACCTGAGCGTCGGCGTCGCCGAGACGATCCGGTACCAGAGCCGCGAGGACGAAGGCACGCAGTCGCCGCTCGAAACTCTGGAGCGCGGCTGGGGTTCGTGCCGCGACTTCGCCGTGCTGTTCGCTGAGGGCGCGCGCAGCCTGGGCTTCGGCGCCCGCATCGTCTCGGGCTATCTCTACAATCCGGAACGCGAACGCGAGCCCGCGACGACGCACGCGTGGGCGGAGATCTTCATTCCCGGCGCCGGCTGGATCACCTTCGATCCGACCAACCGCAGCGTCGGCGGCTTCAACCTCATTCCGGTCGCGGTCGCCTGCAACATCCACCAGGCCGTGCCGGTGTCCGGCAGCTTCGTCGGCATGACCGACGCCTTCCTGGGCATGTCGGTCGACGTCTCGGTCGTCGAGGCTTCTTCCTCCGTTGCCGATTCGACGCCTCCCCGATAAGAGAGTAGGCCTACGTCAGCATCGGCAAGGAGTTCCTCCGGCTGCGATGGCTGAGAGAGCCGTGTGCTCCCGCCGTCGTGCGACCACAAAGGACTCTCCCCATGAAAATGCCCATCTACACCAAGCCCTGGATTCAGGGCGCGTTCGTCGGCGCCGTCGCCGCAATGATCATCGGTTTCTCCTGGGGCGGCTGGGTGACCGGCGGCACGTCCGACAAGCAGTCGGCCACGGCCGCGCACGACGCCGCGGTGGCGGCCCTCGCGCCGATCTGCGTCGATCGCTTCCGCGCCCAGGGCGATGCCGTCACCAAGCAGGCCGAGCTTGCCAAGGCGAGCACGTGGGAACGCAGCGGCCTTGTCGAGAAGAGCGGTTTCGCCACGATGCCCGGCGGCAAGGGCGCCGATTCGGATGTTGCGCGCGCCTGCGCGGAAATTCTGGCCACGCCCAAGACCTGATGGTCGACCGCACGGTCGATCTCGACAAGCGCCGGGGGATGGCGGCCCAGAAGGCCACTTCCCTCCGGCGCCTGCTGTCGGACGTGGAAGCCAACGAGAAATCCCTGCGCCTGCGCCAGGAAGCACTCGAGACCCAACTCGTCGCGTCCCCTGCCAAGAACTGGGCCGACGCGGCCGAGAAGGCCCGCTACCTCCTTGGTCTTTATGCCGCGACGCTGTCCGTGCAGGACACGCGCAAACGCGAGTTGCTGGCCGCCGTCCTGGCGGATTTTGAGCGTCTGTCGCGGCGCTGAACGGCGCGAAAGGGTGCCCCAGCACCGTCTTGTTCCGAACCGCCGTGCGGGCCAAACTCCGGCCCGCATTATTCGGAGGATACATCTATGGATACGATCACGCCCAAGCTCGCCCCGGCCCCCGGCACCTATCAGCCCAAGGGCCAATTGATCGGTGGCAAGTGGGGCGGCAGCGCCTCGGGCCAGATCATCGCCATTGAGAATCCCGGCAAGCGCATCACCGTCGCGGAAGTGCCGCGCGCGGATGCCGCCGACGTCGACGCGGCGGTGACCGCGGCCGAGAAGGCCTTCCCGGCGTGGAAGAACGTGGTGCCGCGCGAGCGTGGCAAGCTGCTGCTCAAGATCGCCGAGGCGATGGAAGCCCGCGTCGAGGAAATGGCACGCACCATCGCGATGGAGACCGGCAATGCGCTGCGCACGCAGGCGCGCGGCGAGGCCAAGCTGGCGGCCGACATCTTCCGTTACTTCGGTGGCCTCGCGTCCGAGCTGAAGGGCGAGACCGTGCCGCTGGGTGAAGGCGTGCTGTCCTACACCCGTCGCGAGCCGATCGGCATCGTGGGCGCCATCATTCCATGGAATGCGCCGGTGATGCTGGGCGCGCTCAAGATCGCGCCCGCGCTCTGCGCCGGCAACGTGCTGGTGATGAAGGCCGCCGAAGACGCCCCGCTCGCGGTGCTGATGATGGCCGACATCTGCAACGAGTTCGTGCCGCCCGGCGTGCTGAACGTCATCACGGGCTATGGTCAGGACTGCGGCGGCGCGCTCGCCAACCATCCGAAGGTGCGCAAGCTCTCCTTCACCGGCTCGACCGAGGTCGGCAAGGTGATCATGCGCGCCGCGGCCGAGCGCATCGTGCCGGTGTCGCTGGAACTGGGCGGCAAGAGCCCCTCGATCGTCTATCCCGACGCCGACGAGGATTGGGCGGTCGACGGTATCATCAACGCCATGCGCTTCACCCGCCAGAGCCAGAGCTGCACGGCGGGCTCGCGCATGTTCCTGCACGAAGACATTTTCGACAGCTTCCTGAAGAAGCTCGAGAAGAAGGTCACCGCGCTGAAGATCGGCGATCCGCTCGACGAGGCGTCGGACATCGGCTCGATCATCAACAACAAGCAGTACACCAAGGTTTGCAAGTACGTGCAGGACGGTCTCGACCGCTCCGACGCCAAGCTGGTGTTCGGCGGCCTGCCGCCCAAGACCGGTCCGCTATCGGAAGGCTACTTCACCATGCCGACGGTGTTCGCCGACCGCTCGAACGACTGGCGCCTGGCGCGTGAGGAGATCTTCGGACCGGTGCTGGTGGCGATCCGCTGGAGCGACGAGGCCGAGGCGATCCGCATGGCCAACGAGAGCCACTACGGCCTCGCGGCCTATGTCTGGACGCACAATATCGGCAAGGGCCTGCGTGCCGCGCACGCCATCGAATCGGGCTGGGTCCAGGTCAACCAGGGCGGCGGCCAGACTCCCGGCATGTCCTACGGCGGCTACAAGCAGTCGGGCCTCGGCCGCGAGTTCTCGCTCGAGGGCATGCTCGACAGCTTCACGCAGCGCAAGAGCGTGACGGTCAACCTCGGCGTCTGAGGTGATGCGCCGGCGTCCGGTCCTCGCAGGTCTAGCGGCGGCCCCTGTGGCGGTACTGGCGTCGGCGCCTGCCTTTGCCCAAGGCAAGGCGCGCCGCATCGGCGTGCTGATGGGCTATAGCGAAAAAGACACCGGCGCCGCCGACTACATCACGGCCCTGACCCAGGGATTAGCGATGCTCGGCTGGAAGCTCGGCGCCAACGTCGAAATCGTCTGGCGTTGGGCGGAAGGAAAGCCCGCGCTGTTCGAGCGTTACGCGGCCGAACTGGTGGCCCTGAAGTCCGATGCGCTGGTGGCGCACGGCACGCCGGCGGTGAAGGCGTTGAAGCCGAAGGCCGCTACGATCCCGATCGTGTTCACCATCGTCACCGATCCGGTGGGACAGGGCATGGTGGGCAGCCTCGCCCATCCCGGCGGCACGATGACCGGCTTCACCGACTTCGATCCGGCGATGGCCGGCAAGTGGATGGAGCTGCTGAGCCAGATCAAGCCGAAGGTCGCGCGTGTGGTGGCGCTGTTCAATCCCGAGACCGCGCCGTTTGCCGGCCCGATGCTGAAGGCGATCGAGCAGGCCGCACCGTCCTTCGGCATCGTGCCGACATCGATGCAATGCCGGGACGATGCCGCGATCGAGGCGGCGCTGAGCGCGACCGATGGCGCCGTGGCGCTGCCGGACCTGTTCAACCTCGTGCATCGCCAGGCCATCGTTGCCGCGGCGGCACGGCACAGAGTGCCGGTGATCTACTTCAATCGCACCTTCACGGCGGCCGGCGGCCTGATGTCCTACGGCGTCGACTATGCCGAGCAGTTCCGCCGCGCGGCGACCTATCTCGACCGCCTGTTGAAGGGCGCGCGCGCCGGTGACCTGCCGGTCCAGCAGCCCGACAAGTTCGACCTGTCGCTCAACCTCAAGACGGCTCGAGCGCTCGGCATCGAGTTGTCGGCGACGGCAGTTGCCGTCGCCGACGATGTGATCGAGTAGCGGCTGCTAGACCGGTACCTTCTTGTGATGATCGGTGGCGCCCTGGTAGGCGTGGCCGATGCGGTAGAGCATCGCCTCGTCGAACGGGCGGCCCACCAGCTGCAGGCCGATCGGCGCGCCGTTCACGTCGAAGCCGCAGGGCAACGACAGCGCGGGAATGCCGAGCGTGTTGAACGGCCGGGTGAGGCCGGTGAACCCCGCCACCATCTTGAGCACCGCGGGGCCGCCCTTGGTCTCGGTGTCGGTCTCCTCGATCGTCGGGATCGGGAAGGGGATCGCCGGCAGCAGTACGGCGTCGACGCCGTCCATCGCCATCGACAGGAACTCCGCCACGAAATGCGCGCGCAGGCGCAGGGCGTCGATGTACTGCGTCGCGGGAATGAAGAAGCCCGCCTCCATGCGCGTGCGCACCTGGTTGGCGTAGAGCTCGGGCGTCTTTTCCATCCATGGCCGGTGCATGGCCGCCGCCTCGCACTTCACCATGACCTCGGCGCAGCGATAGAGCGCGGTAAAGTCCGGCAGCTTCGACACCGTGATCTTCGCCCCGAGCTTGCCTAGCGCGTCGGCCGCGGCCTGGATCGCGGCGCCGATCTTCGGGTCGAGTGGCGCGGGTCCGCCGTTCGGCAACGCGAGGCCGATCTTCATGCCCGCGACGCCGCCCTCGAGTAGCGCCTCGTAGTCCGGCACAGGCTTCTCGCTGGTCGTCGAATCGTCGGGATCGTAGCCGGCGATTGCGCCCAGCAAGCGGGCGTTGTCGCGTACGGTGCGGGTGAGCGGCCCGACATGGTCGAGACTCCACGAGCGCGCAACGGCGCCGGCGCGGCTCACGCGGCCGTAGGTCGCCTTCATGCCGACCACGCCGCAGGCCGCGGCGGGCAAACGGATCGAACCGCCGGTGTCTGAGCCGAGTGCGCCGAACACCATGCGCGCCGCGACCGAGGCGCCCGAGCCGCTCGACGAGCCGCCGGTGACCCTCGTCTCGTCCCACGGGTTCTTGCAATGGCCATGGTGGACGTTGTGTCCGGTCGGGCCCGCAGCGAACTCCGCCATGTTGAGGAAGCCCAGTTCGACCACGCCCGCCGCATCGAGCTTGCCAAGCACCGTCGCGGTGACGTCGGGCTTCCAGTCGTGACGGATCTTGCTGCCGCCGGTCGAGAGCTCGCCCTTGCGGTAGTACATGTCCTTGTGCGCCATGGGCACGCCGTGCAGCGGCCCGCGCCGCTTGCCGGCCTTGAGCTCCGCATCCATCGCGCGCGCCTGGGCCAGCGCCTTCTCTTTATAGACGCGCAGGAAGGCGTTGGTGCGCGGCTGCCAGATTTCGATGCGCGCGAGACAGGCTTCGGTCGCCTCGACGGAAGTGATGCGGCCGTCGGCGATCGCGTCGGCGATGGCGCTGAGGTCTTCGAGGGCGAGATCTTCGTTGCGCATCACTTGCCCTCTTTCGCCATCACGCTCGCGAAGGCGGCGGGATCGTCGTCGAAGGTGAGGCGGGCGGCGGCGGCCTTGCGCACGGCGTCGTTCAGGATCTCGACCTCGGCCGCTATTTCAGCCAGCCGCTTGTCGTCGTACTTCATGCCCTGCAGGCCGGCGGCGATGCCGGCCGCGGTCTTGGTCTTGTCATCCATCACGCTCTCCTCACCACGCGAGCTTGCGCGCCACGAGGCGGGCACGTTCTTCCTCCGAGAAGGTCATCACCTTGCGGACCTTCTGGTCGAACTTCACGCCCACCGCCTCGGCACAAGCAGCAAGCATGCCGGTCTCGGCCTCGAACAGGAAGTGCGCGAGCCTCACGATCTTGTCGGAATGGCCCGCAAGTCCGCTCATCACGATGACCGCGTCGCCAGGCGATAGCGGACGGCGGTAATACTGCATCATCTCGACGACAACGGAGCCTTCCTGGCGCTGCTGCATGCCGGCGCGGTCGAAGCCCATGTGATTCCACAGGATCGGCGCCCCGTCGGAATAGCGTCCGGTCTGATGTCGCGGCAGCATCTCGCCTCTCTCGTCGCATTCGAACGGCTTGATCGTGCAGCGCCCGACTTCGACGAGGCCGACACGATGCGCATCGGCCAGCGAAAGGTCCGGCAGCGCCTCGCTGCCGATGCCGCGCGGCTTGGCCGCCGCCGGCAGCTCGACGCAGGCTCCTTCCGCGGCCTTCCGGAAGGAAGGAGGCCACGGCCGGTTGCTCTCGAGGCGGCGGCGGATGGTCGAGGCGATCGCATCGTCGCCCGAATTGCGAACCTCGTGATAGACGACAAGGTAATCCTCGCCGACCTCGACCGGCGCGGAGCGGACTGCGACCGGATCGATGACGCGGAACTCGCGCAGGTAGCGAATGTGATCGGAATGCGCGCGCACCGACAGGCCGGCGGCGGCCTGCGCACGGCGTCCGAGACCGAGCGCTGTCATCAGGTGCTGCGAGGCCTCGTGGCCGAACTCGGTATAGAACTGGACGTTCAAATGGTCGTTCTCGTCGCACTGCCAGGTGTTCACGGCAGTGGCGTAGGTCTGGATCAAATCGGTCATTGGGGTGGGCTACGCTCTGTGCAAAACAGGTTCGGGACGCCCCAAATGGCCGAAAAAGCCACAGAAATCGACATTTTTTGGAGGTTGGGCCCTTGCGGGCCGCGAAAACGTGGATAAACCTAGCTTTTGTCGGCATCGACTGGGGCGTCAGAAGAAGCCGGCGAAACGAAAAAATGTAAGGGACCCCTCACAATGGCTACATCAACTACTGCTGCGAAGAAGCCGACCGTTCCGACCATTCCGCTTTCGAAGGTCGCCGCCGAGTTGGCCGAGAAGACCGGCATGACGAAGAAGGACGCCACTGGCGCCCTCGACGATTTCGTCGGCCTGATCGTCAAGCACCTCAAGAAGGGCAACAAGGTCCGCATCACGGGCCTCGGCATCCTTCAGGTGCGTGCCCGTCCGGCGCGCATGGGCCGTAACCCGGCGACGGGCGAAGCCATCAAGATCAAGGCGTCGAAGAAGGTTGCCTTCCGCGTCGCCAAGGATCTGAAGGAAGCGATCTAACTCGCTTTCTACGGAAGATCAGGGCGGGCCCGATGCAGATCGGCCCGCCTTTTTCTTTGTGCTGGGAGCGCGCCACTCCAGTGGCGCTTCATGCCTTTTCTGCACCGTGCGGGCTCTCGCGCATATGAATGCGCTGCCGCCCGCCAGCGCGTGTGAACGCGCTTAATCCCGGCCAAAACTCTTCTTCACAACTGCCATCGCGGCATCGGTCGCCTGCAGCGCCTTGTCGATGTCGGCTTCGGTGTGGGCCGACGACAGGAACATGTTGTGCTGCGGATGCAGCCACGCGCCGCCGCGCAGTGCTTCCTGGGTGAAGAGGCGGCCCTTCTCGACCTCGGGGTCGTCGGCGAACAGCACGGTCGGCATCTGCGCCGGGCCGGTCTGCTTCAGCACCATGCCGTGCGACTTGGCTTGAGCCGCAAGACCGTTGCGCAGGCGATTGCCCAGCGTCTCGATGCGGGCGATCGTGTTGTCCCGCTGGAAGATTTCGAGCGTCTTCAGCGCTGCCGCCATCGACGCGGCGCCGCACCAGAACGAGCCGGTCATGAAGACCGTGGTCGCTGCTTCGCGGAACTTGTCGCAGCCGGTAACAGCGCCCAGCGTATAGCCGTTGGCGATTGCCTTGGAGTAGGCGGCGAGGTCGGGCTTCACGCCGACAGTCTGCCAGCTGCCGCCGAGATCGAGGCGGAAGCCTGCGCGCACGTCGTCGAGGATCAGCGCCGCGCCGGTGTCGTCACACAGCTTGCGGACGGCCTGGGCAAACGCTTTGGTCGGCATCTCCTGGTCCTTGCCGTAATCGTGCTTGAAGGCCGAGGCGATCACGCCCGCGACATCACCCTCGACCGACTTGGCGGCGGCCAGCAGGCTTTCGACGTCGTTGTAGTCGTAGTGCACGAGATGGGCGCGGTCCTCGGCGGTCGAGCCGATCGGATTGGGCGAGCACCAAGGGGCGGAGCCGTGATAGGCGCCGCTCGCCACCAAGATCTTGCGCTTCTTGGTCGCGGCGCGCGCGATCACCACGCAGAGCGTCGTGGCATCGGTGCCGTTCCTTTGGAACAACGCCCAGTCGGCATGAGCCACCATGCCCACCAGCTTCTCGGCCAGTTCGACCAGCCGCTCAGACGGGCCCGTCAGCACGTCGCCCAGCGCGCGTTGCGCGGCGGCGGCTTCCTCGACCTCGCGGTTGCCGTAGCCCAGGATCATCGGGCCATAGGCGCACATGAAGTCGACATAGGCGTTGCCGTCGACATCCCACAGGGTCGCGCCCTCGGCACGGGCGAAGAATTGCGGGTAGCCGGCCGGAAGGCGGGCCACGTTCAGATGGCCGTACATGCCGCCGGGAATGACCTGCAGGGCGCGTGTCCGCAGAGCGGCATCCTTGGGAAGCGAATTGGAAAGCATGGGCATGAACTCTTTTACGGTGGGCGGTGGAAAGCAGGTAATGGGGCTAGTATAGCGGGCACAGCACCCGGGACCATGAATAGCTTCGCCTTCCTGAAATACCTGAAAGTCCTGTTGATGCCGCCGGCCTCGCTGGCCGTCGGGACGCTGCTCGGCCTGGCGCTGATCGCCTTGGGCTGGCGGCGGCTCGGGTGGGCCGCGATCCTGACCGCGGCGGTCGTCACCTCGATCATGTGCTGGCCGGTCGTGGGAGACACGCTGATGGGCTACGTCGAGGACAAGGCGCGTCTGGCCGAGCGCACGACACCGCGCTGCTGCTTCGACGCCATCGTCGTGCTGGGCGGCGGGATTGCGCCGGCCGTGCCGCCGGAGCGCGACTTTCCCAGCCTGACCGAATCGGCCGACCGCATCTGGATCGCCGCGCGCCTCTACAAGCAGGGCATCGCGCCGCGCATCATCGTGAGCGGCGGCGGCTTCCTGTCCGCCAACAACGGGCCGGCGACGACCGAGGCCGAGGCGATGCGGCGTTTCCTCGTCGAGCTGGGCGTGCCGGACTCCGCGATCGTGAGCGAGGGGAGCTCCAACAACACGATCGAGAATATCTACAACGTGCAGAAGATGGTCGGAGACCATCCCGTGGCGCTGGTGACGTCGGCCTATCACATGCCGCGCGCCATGCGCATCGCGGCGGCGGCGAAGCTCAATGTCTCGGCCTTTCCCGTGAACTACAATGCGCTGCGCTCGACGCGGCCGCCGTGGGAGAACTGGCTGCCGACCATCGAAGGCCTGGGCGAGACGATCATCGGCCTGCAGGAGATCGTTGGCCTCTGGCTCGATTGGCGTGGCGGGGAGATAGCGCGATGAGCGATTCCGGGAGCGGCGCCTTCCGTCTCGACCGGCGCAAGGCGCTGGGCCTCTGTGTCAGCGGCGCGCTGCTGGTGCCGCTCGCGCGCCGGGCACGGGCCCAGACGCTCGACAAGCTCAGCTTCCACACCGACTGGCGCGCCCAGGCCGAGCATGGCGGCTTCTACCAGGCGATCGCCGCTGGTCTCTACAGGAAGGCCGGCATCGAGTGCGAGCTGCGGCCGGGCGGGCCGAGCCTCAACATCGGCCAGATGCTGCTGGCAGGCCGGGTCGACATGATCATGTCGAACAGCTTCGAGGCCTTCACCTACGTGCGCGAGGACGCGCCGTTCTTCACCATTGCCTCGATCTTCCAGAAGGATCCGCAGGTGCTGATCGCGCACCCGGGCTCGGGTTTCGACAGCTTCGAGAAGATGAAGGGCCGGCCGCTGCTGATCTCCAACGGCAGCCGCTCGACCTTCTGGCCGTACCTGCGCAAGAAGTACGGCCTCTCCGACGCGCAACTGCGGCCCTACAATTTCAACATGGCGCCGTTCCTGGCCGATCCGAAGGCGATCCAGCAGGGCTTCGTCACGTCGGAGGCCTATTCGATCGCGCAGGCGCTCGGCAAGCAGCCCGAGACGCTGTTGATCGCCGACGCGGGCTTCTCGGCCTACCAGACGACCATCGCCATCTCGCGCAGGCTCGCGGGCGAGAAGAAGGAGTTGATCCAGCGCTTCGTCGACGCGACGCTCGAAGGCTGGGCGCAGTATCTCAAGGGCGGCCCCGAAACGGCGGCGGCCAATGCGCTGATCAAGCACGACAATCCGGAGCAGACCGACGACCGTATCGCTTATGCGGTCAAGATGCTGAACGAGAGCGGCATCGTGCGCTCGGGCGATGCGCTCACCGGCGGCATCGGCGCGATGAGCGATGCGCGCTGGAAGGCGTTCTACGAGTCGATGGTGGACGTCGAGGTCGTGCCCAGGGGGCTCGACCCCACCAAGGCCTATACGCTGGAATTCGTGAACAAGGGTATCGGCAGGTAATCAACCCGTCGTCCCGACCGCAGCGCGAAGCGCGGAGCGGAGGGATCTCTTTTTTCATCGGACAGAAAAGAGGCCCCTCGGCTACGCTCGGGGTGACGATTTTTAGGAGAGCAGAATGTATCAGGTTAACGAAGAACATCAGATGCTGCGCGATCTCGTGAAGAAGTTCGTGCGCAACGAACTGATGCCGCTCGAGAAGAACATCCTCGACCGCTTTGCGTCGGGCCAGCCCGCGTCGCTCAACGACGAGGAGAACCAGAAGCTCTTCAAGCAGTGCAAGGAACTGGGCCTGTGGGCACTCGACGTGCCTGAGGAAGCTGGCGGCGCCAACCTGCCGGCCGTGGCGCTGGTCGGCGTCAACGAGGAGCTGGCCTATGCGGCCGTGCCCTTCACCTTCCCGCCGGATTCTCCCAACCTGCACATGATGCTGCAGACGGTGACGCCCGAGCAGCGCAAGAAATACCTCGAGCCCTACGCGGCGGGCGAGACGACCTCCGCGATCGCGATCTCCGAGCCGGGCGCGGGCGGCGATCCCGCCGGCATGAAGACACGCGCGGTGAAGGACGGCGATCACTGGGTGATCAACGGCCGCAAGATCTGGATCAGCCGCATCGCCAAGGCCGACTTCACCATCGCCATGGCGGTCACGGACCCGGAGAAGGGCTCGCGCGGCGGCATCACCGCCTTCCTGGTCGACAAGGGCACGCCCGGTCTCGTGGTGGCGCGCGCCATCCCGATGCTGGCCGGCCAGCGCACCTACGAAGTCGTGTTCGAGGATTGCCGCGTCCATGAGAGCCAGGTGCTGGGCAAGATCGGCGCCGGCTTCGCACCGATGCAGCTGCGCCTCACCATCCGCCGACTGCAGATGGGCGCGTGGTGCATCGGCATGGCCCAGCGCGCGCTCGACATGATGGTCGAGCATGTGAACCAGCGCGTCACCTTCGGCCAGAAGCTGGCCGACCGGCAGGCGATCCAGTGGTGGGTGGCCGACGCCGCCACCAAGCTGCACGCCTGCCGCCTGATGGTGATGGATGCCGCGGTGAAGCAGGACGATGGCCGCGACGTGCGCATGGAGGCCTCGATGATCAAGGTCTTCGCCACCGAGATGGCGACCGAGATCATCGACCATGCCCAGCAGTCGTTCGGCGCCATGGGCGTGACCCAGGAACTGCCGCTCAGCTGGCTTGCACAGAAAGTGCGCACCATGCGGGTTTACGAAGGCCCGTCCGAGGTGCACCGTATGGTCATCGCCCGCCGCATCCTTGGGGGACGCTAGGGGCGGTCGCTAAAAATCAGGAGGGTTGTCATGACCTATACGCTCGACGCTTTCGTGAAAGACGCACAGGCCTCGCTCAAGGCCCACGACGGCCCGGAAGGACGCGAGAAGGTGCGCGTGCTGCTCGAGAAATTGCTCGGCAACAAGACGTTCGTCGATGAGGCGGTCGGTCCCGCCGCGCCCATGGGCACGCGCAAGCTCTACGAGGACAAGGACCTGGGCTTCGTCGTGCTCGCGCACTGCAACGCCAAGGCGCACAAGAGCCCGCCGCACGATCACGGCAGCTCGTGGGCGGTCTACGGCCAGGCGGTGCGCTACACCGACATGAGCGAGTTCAAGCGCATCGATGCCAGCGACAGCGCGGGCGACGCCAAGCTCGAGAAGACCAAGAGCTACCGACTCGAGCCCGGCCACGCCGGCGTCTACGACGTGAAGGCGATCCACGCCATCGACTATCCCGACGGCAGCCGCTTCGTGCGCGTCACCGGCCGGGATCTCGACTTCGTGCAGCGCCTGAAGTTCGACATGGACGCCGGCAAGGCGATCACCATCGAGAGCGCCAGCGCGAGCTGATACTTTTCGCGCTCCTCCCGCACGCTAAGGGAGCATTTAGGCCTTAGTGCAAAAGATCGTCGATCTTCAGGTCGGTTAGGCGCTGTACAGCAGCCACGCTTTTGGAGCGGACAGTCGGATTTTCTTCGACTGCCCGGCCATACCAATATCTTGCAGCATGAAGGTCACCGAGCAGCTCGTAGCATTCGCCTAGTTTCTCGCCGAGCCATCCCCCATCCAGGGAGGGGTCGTCGTCTGCCATGAACAGATAGATCTTGATCGCATCGGCTGGACGGCCTTCTACCATCAAGTGAGTGGCGCTGCGTTCTAGGTCGTTGAAGTCGTGCCTTGTCGCCATCTTGTTCTCCAAGCACCTCGACTGCATCGCCATCATATTCCTCTCCCCCGCTAGGGGGAGAGGAGATTGAAAGTAAGCATCTTTCGTCAGACCTTCGGTGGACGTGCCCGAACGTGATCGATGAAGGCGCGGAGCTTGGGCAACACCTGACGGACGCCTGAGTGATAGAGGAAGATGCCGGGCGTTTTGGCCGCGTAGGCGGTTAGCACTTCCTCGAGCCGTCCGTCGCGCACGTCCCGCGCGGCGACCGGTTCAGGCACCTGGGCCAGTCCCACACCACTTCGCGCCGCCCCGAGCATGGTCGGGAAGTCGTTGACCACGAGCGGTCCTCTCACCCCGACGTCGATCGATCGCCCACCGTCCTCCGCCCGCCATGGCGCGACCGCGCCGCTCGATCGCCGCATCCTCACGCACGAATGATTGCGCAGGTCGTCGAGTGTGTTGGGGCGCCCGCGGCGGTCCAGGTAGGCGGGACTGCCGACGATGACGAAGCGGAACGGCGGCGTGAGGCGCACCGCGACCATGTCTGCCGCAATGAACTCGCCCATCCGGATGCCGGCATCGAAACCGTCCCTGGCGAGATCGGCGAGCTCGGCGCTGGCGACGATCTCCACCACCACGTCGGGATAGGCCTCCGCGAAGGAGGCGAGGATGGGCTCGAGCAGCAGGGGCACCACGGCCCGGGGGACGGCGAGGCGCAGCAGGCCGGACGGTCGGTCGGCCAGCCCTCGGGCGGCGTCGCCGGCGGCGACGATTCCTTCGAACGCGGGCCTCGCATGCTCAAGAAAGCGCTCGCCCGCCTCGGTCAGGCCGACGCTGCGCGTCGTGCGCGTGAACAGCGCGATGCCGACGCGCGCCTCGAGAGCGCGAATCGCCTGGCTGATCGCCGACGGCGTGATCCCGAGATCGTCGGCGGCTTGGCGGAAACTGCGGCGCGCGGCCACGCGGAGGAAGGCCTCGACACCCTCCAGCGCCCCGCGCGCCACTATGTAGTTATGCTTCATGGTTCATGGAGATTATGCCGGATTATCGAACGACGGAAGGCGCCCTAGCTTCAGGCAAAGCAGGAGCACCCATGCCAACGGCCCTCATCTTTCCGATCCATCTCGTACTCGGCTACGTCGCCTGGGCGCTTTGCTTCGGCGCGTACATCTGGTCCCGGCTCTAGTCGATGGCGCCGGCCGATGCGATGCGTGCTATCGCCACGCTGCATGGCTTTCGCTTCTTCGGACTGGTGTTCATCCTGCCGGGAGTCGTTGGCCCCGACCTGCCGCCCAGTTTCGCGACCTATGCCGCCTACGGCGATTTCACGACCGGGGTGCTGGCGCTCCTGGCGCTTCTCACCTTCCGCGTGCGCGCGCTGTTCTGGCTCTTCGTCGCCGCCTTCAATCTCTTCGGGATGATCGATCTCGTGCTCGACTACACCCATGCCATCGAGGCCGGCCTTCCCGCGCAGGCCGGGCAATTGGCAGCGACCTACGCCATTCCGATTATTTACGTGCCGCTGCTGATGATCACGCACCTCGCTGCCGTCTATTTGGCGGTGCGTCCTCGTCTTCAAACCGCTGGGACCGCGGACCTCCAGGTCCGCTC